>JAOPYI010000130.1 GCA_025964675.1 Sphaerisporangium sp.
TAAGCTTTCCAGCGCCGATGGTACTGCACCGGGGACGGTGTGGGAGAGTAGGACGCCGCCGGACAATCATTCGCATGATGGTTATGCAGGAAAAGCCACCCAGGCTCTGGGTGGCTTTTCTGCGTTATAAGGGTGTGGGCTTCCACGGCTGGGATGGGTCAGACGTGGAGGGTGCCGGACCAGATGGTGACGGCGGTGCCGCTGATCTCTACGCGGTCGCCGCGCAGGGTGGTGTGGACGATGCCGCCGCGTTCCGAGAGTTGTGCTCCCACGAGGGCGTCGCGGCCGAGTTTGGCCGACCAGTAGGGACCCAGCATGCAGTGGGCGGAGCCGGTCACCGGGTCCTCCGGAACGCCGGCATTGGGCGCGAAGAACCTGGAGACGTAGTCGACGTCACCCGAGGGGGCAGAGGCGCGGGCGGTGACGCACACGGCACGCGCCTCCAGGGCCGTCAGAGCGCCGATGTCGGGGGTCAGGGTGCGGACGGCCTCCTCGGACTCGAGCTCGACCAGGATGTCCATGCGGCCCATCCCCACCCATGCCGGCGACACGCCCAGCGCCTTGACGAGCGTCGCCGGAGGGGAAATCTCGGTCGGCAGGTATGACGGAAAATCCATCGAAATACGGCCGTGATCAAGCTGATCGGTCGTCAATATTCCACTCTTTGTAGAAAACTCGATCGAGCCGGAGGCGGCACCGGTGGAATACAAGACGTGCGCCGAGGCGAGAGTGGCGTGGCCGCACAATGCCACCTCGACGGCCGGAGTGAACCACCGCAGGGAGCGCGGAGCGCCTCCCCCCTGCTCCAGCACGAAGGCCGTCTCGGAGTGTCGCATCTCGCTGGCCAGCGCTTGCATCCACTCGCCGGATCTCGGAGAGTCCAGCAGGCAGACCGCCGCCGGGTTACCCTTGAAGGCCTGATCGGTGAACGAATCGACGGTGAAGATACGCATGCCGACGATCCTATCCACCCCCAGATAACCGGTCGAAACACCAGCGAAAACCATGCAAAATAAAAACACATGGGCGTGTCGCGCGGCCACAGCCGATACGTCGGTTACGGTCATTTGTGTCGGGGCACGGCGAATATGGCCGGTTCTCGCGGAAAGGACAGCCGATGGGGGCAGTGCGCAGGGTGGTGAGCTACCTTGGCCTGGGCGATGGGGATCAGTACGACGAGCCCTACGACCATGACGAGTACGAGGATGAGCGGATGCCCGCGTCCGAACGGGCCGCCAGGCGCTGGGGGTCGGGTGGCGATCCCGCACGGATCATCATGATCCGCCCGCGGAAGTATTCCGATGCGCTTACCGTGGGACAACACTTCAGGGAGGGCCAGGCCGTCATCATGGACGTCGCGGGGATGTCCATGGCTGAGGCGACGCGAATGGTCGATTTCGCTGCCGGGCTGACGTATGGGTGCGAGGGGCGCATTGAGCGGATTGCCGACAAGGTCTTCCTCCTGGCCCCTGCCGACGTCGAGATCACGACCACCTAGCCACCACGGCCCCGGCTTCGCCGACGGTTCGGACAGCGGCCTGGGTCACTGCCCGGACCACGGGTTCACCTCGTGGTTGATGGCCCAGGCGTCCTTGCCGGCCCGGATCGTCGCGGCCGTGGTGTTCGTCCTTCCCGCTGCCGTCGTCATCGCCAGGGGCAGCGCCCAGCGGGACAACGGTTACGTCGTGAAGGCCGCCAGAGCCGTTCTGAGCGGTCGCTCGCCGTACGCCGACGAGCGTTTCCTCTACCTTCCGAGCAGCGCGGTGGCGGCGCTCGCCGAGGCATGGATGGACGATCACACCATCCGGCTGGTGTTCCCGTTCGTCCTGGTCGCGCTGATGCTGACGGCGTGGTGGGCGGCCCTGCGCGTCTGCGGCGTACGGCTGAGCAGCCGGCTCGGTCTTCTCGGGATGGCGGGGATCTCCGTGATCTTCGGCTACCGCAGCGTTCTGGCCGTGGGGAACTGGAGTGCGGTGGCGGTCGTCGCCCTGCCCGTGGCGCTGCTGCTCTGCGCGCGGAACCGCTGGAGCGCCGCCGCGGCGGTCGCGGGGGTGTCCATAGCGTTCAAGCCCATGCTCGTGCCGCTCGCTCTCCTCTTGGTGTTCGCCGGGCGACGCCGAGCGCTCGCCATCCTGGTCGTCGTCCCGTTGGTGCTCGTACTTCTCTGCCTGCCGCTGACCGCCGAGCCGGGGCGCTTCGTGTCGGACACGCTGCCGTTCCTGCTCCATGGGCAGGACGAGTACGCGAGGCCGTACGACGCCTCCCTGGCGTCGATCCTGCCCAGGCTGGGCGTGGGGTACGACCTCACGCTGCTGCTCAGAGCTGTGGTGGCCATCGCGGGCCTGCTGCTCGCCTGGTGGCGCTGGCGCCTTCCCGATCCTCCTGCGCCTCCCAGCGAAGCCGAGGCCGGGGCCCCTCTCAGGCTGATCGAGACCGCCTGCATGATCATGTTGACGGTCTTCCTCGTCTTCACCCCGGCGTTCGGGCACTACTCGCTGGTGATCCTGCTGCCGCTCGGCGCCACCTTGGCCGACCCTCGCTCGGTGGCCCGCTCTCCGTGGTTCTGGGTCGCTCTGGCGCCGCAGTTCCCGGGCGTGGACATCCCTGGCCTGGCCACGTCCGAGACCAGGGCGTTCACGGTCTTCTTCATGTTCGGCGTGCTGGCCGTGCTGTTCGCGGCCCGCACGCTGGGCGGTCGGCCCGGCGAACACGACCAGTTCGACCGCTTGGTCACGAACGCTGCTCGGCCACCGCGGGGCCTCGGCGGAGCAGGCGGGTGAGCGCCGTGAGGTTCGCGGCGGCGGTCTCCGTCCGCTGGGCGGCCTCGCGGGCGTAGTCGTGCAACGCCCACACCGCCGCCTCGGCCTGCTCGCGTAGCTCGGCCACCTGGGCTTCGACACGGCGCGCCACCGCCTGCTCGCGGACGTTGCGGCGCCACAGCAGGTAGCCCGCGAACCCCCCGAGGAGCAGCCCGGCGACGGCGAACAGCTCGGAGACGGTGAACGCGAGCACCACCGCGACGATGGGCAGCAGCGCCGGCCCGTACACGAGCCAGCGCCCGGACAGGCTCGACGCTCCCTCGGCCCTGATCTGCTCCTCCGCGGCGGCGAGCGACGCCGCGTCCGCTCCTTCCGGGCGGAGGATGACGTCGTGCCCGAGGATCGGCACGATGATCTCCTCGGGCGGCGCGACCTTGGTAGCCTGCGCGAGATCCTCGGCGGCCGAGCGCACGACCGGTGTGGCGACGTGGAAGGCGATGGCCGCGAGGTGCGGGTCGGAGCCCAGCTGGACGTCGTCGAGCAGGTGCCCCGTCAGGGAACCCATCGGTCCCGGCTCCTCCGACCCGACGAGCCACCGCAGCACGGTCAACGGCTCGGCGTCCGGCCACGGACCGGGGCGCTCGGAGCGGGGGATCACGGGAGGGCGCGTGGATGTGACCTCGGTGCACCGTTCCAGCAGGTGGGAGAGCTGGGCCGCCGCCTGGACGGGCCGGACCAGCTCCGGCACCTCGGCGAGCGCGGGCAGAGCGGTCAGAGCCGGTGACACGGCGGCGGATGGCTCGCCCGGGACGAGGGCGTGCAGCCAGCGCTCGGGCTCGGCCGCCGATGACACGGCGGCGGCGTCGAGCCTGCGAAGTACGAAGATCTTCCCCGCGGGTCCGTACGCGCCACGCGCGGCGGCCACCCAGAGCGCACGCTGGTCGGGTGTCACGGGGCGGTCGGTCGCCAGCTCGCCGAACGCGGTGCCGAGCCAGGAGGCGTGGACACGGTCGCCGTGGCCGCTGACGGCGAGCGACAGGCAGAGGAACAGGGAGGTGGCGGCCTCGTCGAGCTGCGCCGCGCGGGTGAGCGGCTCCAGGGCCTCCTCACCGGAAAGGATCAGCAGAAGTGCCTCGACGGCGGGGGCGAGCCAGTAGCCGGGCACGTCGAGGATGTCCGGAGGCATCTGGGGCACGGTGCCGTCCGCGGCGAGATGGGTGAACAGCGCCTCGGCGTACCGCCGCAGCTCGGAGACGTCCCCTTCGCGGTCCGGCGGCTCAGCGGAGACCGGAGACCCGCCGGCCGGCTGGTGCTCTGCCAAGGGTTCCGGGAGATCTTCGGCCTGACGGGGGTCAGGGTGCTGGTGTTCCGGAAGCTCTCCGGCGTGACGCTGTGGCTTCGTAGACTCCGCGGCCCCGGGGACGTCGGGGTTCGCGGTCAGATCCATGCTCAAGGCGGGCAGCTCCCCGATGGCGTGAGGAAGGCCCCCGGTGGCGAGGGTTCGGCGGGCACTCCCATGACCGCGCCCAGGTTAGTTCTTCGGGCGCGGCCGTGTACGGCGGCACGCCGACGGGTGCGAGGAACTTGGTCCGGCCGAGATGGGATCGCGGCCGGACCAGGGTGACTACATGCGATCGGGCACGGGGACGCCGAGGAGGTTCAGCCCGGTCTGCAGCACGCGCAGGGACAGCGCGCACAGGGCGAGACGTGAGGCGCGCGTGGCGGGGTCGACGTCATCCCTCAGCACCGGGCACTTCTCGTAGAACGTGGTGAACGCGCTCGCGGTCTCGAAAAGGTAGGCGCAGAGGCGGTGTGGCTCAGCGGTGGTCGCGGCGTGCTCGACCACCCTGCCGAAGCCCAGCAACTGGAGGGCCAGGTCACGCTCGGCGGGCTCGCCGAGGAGGATCGGCCCGGTGACGGTGGCGGGGTCGACGCCGCCCTTACGGAAGATCGAGCGGATCCTGGCCGTGGCGTACTGCATGTAGGGGCCGGTGTTGCCCGTGAACGCCAGCATGCGGTCGAAGTCGAAGATGTATTCGCTGTCGTGGCTGACCGACAGGTCGGCGTATTTCACCGCGCCCATGCCGACCGTGCGGGCGATCTCGGAGCGGGTCGCCTCGTCGTAGTCCCGCTCGGCGATGGAGGCCGAGGCGCGTTCGACGGCCTCGTCGAGCAGGTCTGTCAGCTTGACGGACTGGCCGGCTCGCGTGCGGAACCGGCGGCCGTCGGAGCCCAGCATCATGCCGATCTGGATGTGCTCGGCGTCCACGTCGTCGGTCAGCCAGCCCGCCTGGCGCGCGGCGGCGAAGACCATCTGGAAGTGGAGCGCCTGGTCGGCGCCCACGACGTACAGGATGCGGTCGGCCTTGATGTCGCGCACGCGGTAACGGATGGCGGCGAGGTCGGTCGTGGCGTAGCCGTACGCGCCGTCGCTCTTCCTGATGATCAAAGGCAGCGGCTTGTCGTCGCTGCCCTTGAAGCCCGGCGGGAACACGCACAGCGCGCCCTCGCTCATCACCGCGACCCCGCTGGCCTCCAGGTCGGCGCAGGTCTCCGCGAGCATCGGGTTGTACATGCTCTCGCCGGCGATGTCGCTGTCGGTCAGCGTGACGCCCAGCGTGGCGTAGACCTTGTTGTAATAGCGGATCGTGGCGTCCATGAAGAGGTGCCACAGGCGGATGGTCTCGGGGTCCTCGGCCTGGAGGGTGCCGACCCGCCGGCGTGAGCGCTCCTTGAAGTCGGCGTCGGAGTCGAACTTGACCCGGGCCTGCTGGTAGTACTCGCTGCCTTCGCCGGCCTCCAGCCGGGCGATGGCGTTGGCCTCGCCGATGTCCAGGAGGTGCTCGATCAGCATGCCGAAGGGGGTGCCCCAGTCGCCGAGGTGGTTCTGCCGGATGGCCCGGTTGCCGAGGTGCTCCAGCATGCGGACCAGCGAGTCGCCGACGATGGTGGTGCGCAGGTGCCCGACGTGCATCTCTTTGGCGGCGTTGGGCGCGGAGTAGTCGACGATGACGGTCCGTGGGGGCGTGGTGAGGCCGACGCCGCTGCGCGGGTCATCGAGGGTGCGCACGGCTTGGGCGGCGATCCAGTCGTCGCTCAGCGTGATGTTGAGGAAGCCGGGCCCGCTGGTCTCGACGCTGTCGAAGACATCGCCGACGTCGATGGCGTCGGCGATGGCCTGGGCGACCTCCCGGGGCGCTCGTCGCAGCCGCTTGGCGAGGCTCAGCGCGACGTTCGCCTGGTAGTCGGCGAACTGGGAGGGCCGGATCAGCGGATCAGAGCCTGCGTACTCCGGACCGAAAGCGGTGGCCAGCGCCTGCTGGACCCGCTCGATCAGCACGAGCTGCGGGTCGGTCATGCCCCAAGGATATCTGCTGATCATCAGCCCCGAGTGCGGGTGTTCGACTCCCTGATCGCAGACCGGCCAAGCTTCTCACCAGAGCCGGTGTGACTTGTGGGTGGTCGCGATGCGCTCGCCGACGTGGGTGACGGTGCCCTGGCGGGCGAGGGTCGCGGCGAGCACGCACGCCGCCGCGATGCCCTTGGCGGTGGAGGAGCCGTGCGCGATCACCACGGTGCCGTTCAGGCCGAGTAGCACCGCGCCGCCGTACGCCTCCGGGTCGAGCCGTTTGCTCAGGTCACGCAGCCGGCCTCGCTGGAGCATCGCCCCTAACCGCGCCATCCGGCCGGCCTCCAGCGTCTCGCGCAGCTCGGTGAACGCGTAGCGGACGGCGCCCTCCATGGTCTTGAGCGCCACGTTGCCGGTGAAGCCGTCGGTGACGATGACGTCGACGACCCTGTTCAGCAGATCATGGCCCTCGACGTTGCCGGTGAAGTTCAGGCCGGGGACGGCGGCCAGGAGCTCGTGGGCGCGCTTGGTGAGCTTGTTGCCCTTCTCGGCCTCCCCGCCGATCGTGAGCAGCCCGACGCGCGGGCGCTCGATGTGGAGGGCCGTCTCGGCGTACGCCACGCCGAGCAGGGCGAACTGCACGAGGATCTCGGGCTTGACGTCGGCGGTCGCGCCCGCGTCCAGGAGCACGGTGGGGTGGGGCCGGGTGGGCAACGGGACGGCGATCGCCGGGCGCAGCACACCCTGCTGGGCCCGCAGCCTGAGCTTTGCTGTGGCCACCACCCCCGCCGTGGAGCCGGCGGACACGACCGCGGAGGCGTCGCCCCGCCGTACGAGATGGCAGGCCACGGCGATGCTGGAGCGGGGCCGGCGCAGGCTGGCGAGGGCGCCCTCGTCCATGGTGAGGGTCTCCTCCGCGCGCACGATGGGGATCTCTCCGGCGGCGTCGTGTTCGGCGAGCGCGTCGGAGACCGCGCGTGGCGCGCCGACGAGGACGATCGGCACCGCGTGCTCGCGCACCGCCAGTACGGCTCCCGCCACGATCTCGCCAGGGGCGTTGTCGCCTCCCATGGCGTCAAGGGCTATCGGCGGAATGCCGTCCAAGCGGTCACCTCGTGCGGAATCAGTGTGTGTCCCGCATCGTAGGTGGCCAGGTGGACTGGTGTGTGCGCCAGGGCCGGTCGGCTAGCGCGCGTGCCAGGGCCAGTGCCAGTCGGCGGCTCCCCGCGAGACCACGACCTTGCCGAACATCGCCCGGCCTGTCACGCGGATGAGGGGGCCGTTCGCGTCGCGTCCCTGGTCGCCGCCGGAGACGTGGCGCTTGGAGAAGATCGCGCTGCCCTCGTCGATCACGCGGGCGTCTTCGGGAACGCGCACGATGAGCTTCCCGCAGAACGAGTTGAGCTCGAGGGTGACCTCGCGTCCGGGCAGCACGGCGTCGGAAAGGTCGATGATCAGCGCTCCGAAGGTCGAGCGCAGCACGGTGTGGCGCCCCGCGACCCATCGGCCACCGCGGATCACCTTGCTGAACACCGCCGCGACCTCTTGCTGCTCGGCGCTGAACCCGGTCGAGGGTTGTGTGGCGATGTCGGGCAGGTCGCGGGTCAGCGGGACGAGGTCGCCGATGGTAACCGATGTGTAGGCCGCCTCCAACCGGTCGGCGTGCTCGACGCTGGTGAGACGGCCGGTGGCGAGCGCCTCGCCGAGCACGGCGGCGATTCGATCGCGGTCGGCGTCGGAGGCGCGCTGGGTGATGTCGCCTGACTCATAAGGCGTAAGGGAGCTCACATGGCCAGCGTAACCCAACTCAAGATATGTCGCGATATCCGGAAGGTTTTACCAAGGCTTTTCGGTCGGACGGAACCGAGTCGACGCGCTGGCGCGTCCGTTAAAGAAGTGGCAGACGCATGACAGGGGCATCAGGTTTACCGGAGAGCACACAAGAGAGGAAAAATCTCGAGTGACCCTTACCCAGACCGGTACGCGAGGATTCCGGGCCTACACGGCCAAACACCTGGATGATCTTCTAAAACGGGGCGGATTCGACTCCGAGGCGCGCCTGCGCATCCGGGCGGTGGCGTCCGTGCTGCCCTTTCGGACCAACGCCTACGTCGTCGACGAGCTGATCGACTGGTCCGACATCCCCGACGACCCGATTTACCGGTTGGTGTTCCCCCAGGAGGACATGCTCCCTGAGGGCGATGTGTCGCGCATCGCCGGACTGCTCCGTGCGGAGGCGTCCGCAGGCGAGCTCCAGACGGCCGCCAACAAGGTGCGCATGCGTCTCAACCCGCATCCCGCCGGGCAGATGGAGCTCAACATGCCGCGCGCCGGGAGCGACCCGGTGCCGGGCATGCAGCACAAGTATCCAGAGACAGTGCTGTTCTTCCCCAAGCAGGGGCAGACGTGTCACGCGTACTGCACCTACTGCTTTCGCTGGGCGCAGTTCGTCGGCGAGCCGGACCTGAAGATGGCGTCGGACGACGCGCAGGGGCTGGTCCGCTACCTGCGAGAGCACCCTCGGGTCACGAGCGTGCTCTTCACGGGCGGCGACCCCATGATCATGAGTGGTCCGGTGCTCAGGCGATACATCGAGCCACTGCTCGGCCTGGAGCAGCTCGAGTCGATCCGCATCGGCACCAAGTCGCTCGCGTACTGGCCCGGGCGGTTCGTGACCGACCCGGACGCCGTCGACACGCTGCGGCTGTTCTCCTCGGTGGTGGAGTCGGGGAAGAACCTGGCCTTCATGGCGCACTTCTCCCACCCCCGCGAGATGGAGTCCCAGCTCGTCCACACCGCCGTACGGGCGATCAGGGACACCGGCGCGGTGATCCGCACCCAGGCGCCGTTGATCCGGTCGATCAACGACGACCCCGACACGTGGGTGGAGATGTGGCGCGCCCAGCAGGCGCTGGGCATGGTGCCGTACTACATGTTCGTGGAGCGGGACACCGGCCCTCAGGACTACTTCGCCGTCCCGCTGGCCCGGGCGTACGAGATCTTCCGGGACGCCTACGCGCGGGTGTCCGGGCTGTGCCGCACTGTGCGAGGACCGTCGATGTCGTCGACGCCGGGAAAGGTCTGCGTCGACGGCGTCACCGAGGTGGCGGGGCAGCGGGTGTTCGTGCTGCACCTCATCCAGGCCCGTGACCCGAGCCTGGTCGGGCGGCCGTTCTTCGCGCACTACGACCCGGACGCGGTCTGGATCAGCGATCTCCGGCCTGCTTTCGCCGAGCGTTTCCCGTTCGACCCCGCGGTGACGGTGGGCCAGGTGGGCCTGGTCGCCCGCTGACGGATTTCATCAGATCGGCCGGTGCCCGTGGTAGGGCGCCGGCCGATCTGGTGTTCGAACGAACGGTATGACGATGAGCTCGGTGTCAGGAGCTTTCAGATGTGGTCAGGCGCCCGGACTGCGCACATAGGTGCGGCGGGCGATCTGGGCCTGCAGGCGCGCCATCTGCCAGTGCAGGTCGATGAGCTGCTCGGCGAGCAGGCTACGTGGAATGTCCGACGGGTCCTCGGCGGACAGGTTATCGATCGCGTTCGCCAGCTCTCGCACCCCGCGCCCCCACTCCATCACGGTTTCCCTTAGATCGAATCTTCGTTCGAATCATAGTGGAACGCCGTGCGAGGTGTCAGCAGATTCACCCGCCGCGTTCGGACTTCTGTACGGTCTAGCCCGCCCAGTGGTCGGCAGCCCCAGCCGCGTACCCGCCCCTCTCAGGTCTCGTAGACGGGGGCGATGTAGCCGCGGGCGAGGGTGTTGCCGGTGATGTTGAAGCCCACGACGGCGGCCGGCGTGTCGCTGTCGAGGCCGAGCTTCTCGACACCGAGCGCGTGCACGGCGAAGAGATAGCGGTGGGGGGAGCCAGGAGGCGGCGCGGCCCCGCCGTACTCCCGCTTGCCGTAGTCGGTGCGCCCGTGCACGGCGCCCTCGGGGAGCCCCTTGTTCTCGCCGGAGCCCGCGCCGGTCGGGAGCTCGGTCACGTCGGCGGGGATGTCGAACAGGACCCAGTGCCAGAAGCCGCTGCCGGTCGGGGCGTCGGGGTCGAAGCACGTCACGGCGTAGCTCCTGGTGCCCTCCGGCGCGCCGGACCAGCTCAGGTGGGGCGAGAGGTTGCGCCCTTGCATGCCCCAGTCGTTGAACACGTGGTCGTCGGAAAGGCGCTGGCCATCGCTGACGTCGTCGCTCTCGACGGTCAGCGAAGGCACCTCGGGAAGGTAGTCATAGGGAATCGGCGGCTGCTTGGCCACGGTGGACCTCCGATAGAAGGACGTTTCGGTCGCCCCCCATCTTGCCCCGTGCGCCGCCGATCAGACGATCAGGCGTTGTAGGCGGCGAGCACCGTCGCCGGGTCGCCGTCCATCTTGATCTGACCCTTGTGGAGCCAGATGACGCGGTTGCAGGTCTCCTCGATGACTTCGAGGTTGTGGGCTACCAGGAACACCGTGCCGGCCTCGTCGCGCATCTGCTGGATGCGCTCCTGGCTCTTGCGCTTGAAGTCGCGGTCGCCGGTGGCGAGGGCCTCGTCGATGAGCAGCACATTGTGGATCTTGGCCGAGGCGATGGCGAAGCGCAGCCGGGCGCCCATGCCCGAGGAGTAGGTCGACATCGGGAACTGCACGAACTCGCCGATGCCGGAGAACTCGACGATCTCCTCGTACCTCTCCTTGACCTCGGCGGGTGTCATGCCCATGGCATAGCAGCCGAGCACGATGTTGCGTTCGCCGGTGAGCTCCTTCATCAGCGCGGCGTTGACGCCGAGCAGGGACGGCTGGCCGTCGGTGTAGACGGAGCCCTTGTGCGGGGGCAGCAGGCCGGCGATGGCCCGGAGCAGCGTGGACTTGCCGGAGCCGTTGCGCCCGATGATGCCGACGGCGTCGCCGTGGCGGGCGACGAAGGAGACGCCCTTGACGGCGTGGACCTCCTTCATCTGCGGCCGGCCCTGGCGCTTGAGTATGCGCATGAGGGCGTTGGCGGCGTTGCCCTTCTCGGCCTCGCTGGCCGCGCCGTACACGCGGTAGACGATGTGGAGGTCGTCGACGATGACGGTGGGCGTGCCGGGCTCGGTCGCGTCGTTGGGCGTCGCGTCCGCCGCGCCGGGCTGGGGCGCGTGCTCGTCTGGGTGGGCCATCTGGGACAGCTCCTTGGTCAGCTCAGCCACGGCCATACCTCTCCTCGGCCCGCCAGAAGTACCAGAAGCCGCCGATCAACGCGACGGCGGCCCAAAAGCCAGCGTATAGCCACAGTTGGGGGAGGCTGCTGTGAGGGAACTGATGCTTGGCCAGGTCGTGGGGATAGCTGGTCAGGACCAGGTGGCGCACCAGGTCGATGAAGACCGAAGGAGGGTTGAACTCCAGCAGGAAGCGCGCCCAGCCGGGCTGGCCCTTCATGCGCGCCGGGATGCTGTAGAAGACGCCCGAGGTGTAGAGCCAGGTGCGGAGGATGAACGGCAGGAGCTGATTCATGTCGCGGACGAACGCACCGACGCGGGCCAGGAGCAGGCTCATGCCGACATTGAAGATCGTTTGCAGCAGCAGGGCGAACGGGACGAGCAGCCACAGCCAGCTCAGCGACTCGCCTGTGACGAGCACGATGACGGCGAGCACGCCCATCGAGATGGCGAGCTGCTGGAACTCCTGGATGGTGTACGCCAGGGGGAGCGCGGCCCTCGGGAAGTGGAGGGCCCGGATCAGCGAGAGGTTCCCGGAGATCGACTTGGCCCCGCCGGTGATCGACCGCTGGGTGTAGGAGTACACGAACACGCCTGTGATCAGGAAGGCGGTGTAGTTCGTGATGTCCTTCTTCTGCCCCATGATCACGCCGAACATGAGGAAGTAGACCCCGGCGTTCAGGAGGGGCGTCAGCACCTGCCAGAGCTGGCCGAGTGCCGAGTCGGAGTACTTCGAGACGTTGCGCGACGTGGCGTACGTGAAGACGAAGTGCCGCCTGTCCCACAATTGACGCAGGTAGACGCGCAGACTGGGACGCGCGATGGCGCGTCGCAACCCGTGGCGCTCGGCGAGCGCGGACAGCGATTCCTTCCCGTTGGGGGAGGAGCCGCCCGCCCGGTCGCCCGCCCGGGAGTCCGCGAGAGCGGATTCCGGCTGACTCATGGCATGGACTCTATTGGATCCGGGTGAATGAGATGCCTGCGGTGCCGCTTGATCACCGTGGTTGATGAGAGGGCATGGGCCGGTCAAAGTTATCCCATCGCATCGTCGCAGGTAGGCAATGCCGTGGCTGTAGAGACAAAAGATGCCTCGGGGTGCGACCACACTCCAGGGATGTGTACCTTAGTGACGACTTTGTGCCTTATCAAGGCATTATTGACAACGTAGTTGGTATGCGTGTGACGTCCGACAGGGACACGTGTGACCGAACTGCAATGCGCCAGAGACTCGCTGGTGAGAAGTAGTGAGGGATGCTCACGGTCGACTGGCAGGGCGTCATCTGACTTGACCGTGTCCGCCGAACTCCGGGGTCGGATCCCCTAGGAGACGTGCGCGACATGAGCGGCTCAGTGCCTACGCCCACCTAAGAGGGAGGATTAATCCACGATGCGTGTGACCAAGGGCGCACAGGTCGTCGCCGGGACCGCGCTGCTCGCGCTGGCGGTTGCGGCGTGCGGCGGTAGCGGCGACACGTCCGGCTCCAGCTCCACCGCCGGCGCAGGCAACGCCGGGGCGGTCAGGGTCGAGATCTCTGAGCCCCAGCACGACCTCATTCCCGGCAACACCACCGAGACCAGTGGCGCCGAGGTGCTGAACGCACTTTTCGTCGGCCTCGTTGACTACGACGCGGACAAGAAACCCTTCAACCGCGTGGCGCAGTCCATCGAGTCGCCCGATTCCACGACGTGGACGATCAAGCTCAAGGACGGGTACAAGTGGCACAACGGTGAGCCCGTCGTCGCCCAGAACTTCGTCGACTCCTGGAACTACAGCGCCAACGGCGCCAACGCCCAGGAGGGCAACTACTTCTTCGGCAGCATCGTCGGCTACGACGAGCTGAACCCGGGCGAGGGCAAGACGCCGACGGCGACCACCCTCAAGGGCCTGAAGGTAGTCGACGACAAGACCTTCACCGTCCAGCTGAAGAACCCGTTCTCCGGCTTCCCGACCATGCTTGGCTACACGGCGTTCTACCCGCTGCCCAAGGCCGCCTTCGAGTCCGAGGGCAAGCTGAAGGCCGACTACGGCTCCAACCCCATCGGTGACGGCCCCTTCAAGATCTCCAAGCCGTGGAAGCGCGGCACGGACCAGACGATCTCCCTGGTCCGCAACGCGGAGTTCAAGGAGGGCAAGGCCAAGATCGACGCGGTCGACTTCAAGATCTACACCGACCTGAACACCGCGTTCAACGACCTGCGCGCCGGCAACCTGGACATCATGGACCAGCTGCCCGCCGAGGCCATCTCCACGGCCAAGTCCGAGTTCGGCGACCGCTACATCGAGCAGCCGTCCTCCGGTATCGGCTACATCGGCTTCCCGATCAAGACCGGTGCCGAGTACGCCAAGAACGCGGACGTCCGCAAGGCGATCTCCATGGCGATCGACCGCAAGACGATCACCGAGACGGTCTTCTCCGGCACCCGTGTCCCGGCCGACGACTTCATCAGCCCGGTCGTCTCCGGCTACCGCCAGGGCGCCTGTGGCGAGGCCTGCACCTACGACCCCGCCAAGGCCAAGGCGCTCTTCGATAAGGCCGGCGGCGCGAAGATGGGCGCGATCGAGATCGGCTACAACGCCGACGGCGGCCACAAGGAGTGGATCGAGGCCGTGGCCAACAACCTCCGCACCAACCTTGGTGCCCAGGTGACGCCGAAGCCGGTCGAGAAGTTCGCCACCATCCTCGACGACCTGGGCGCCAAGAAGTGGCCGGGCAGCTTCCGCATGGCCTGGATCATGGACTACCCGTCCCCGGAGAACTACCTCCGCCCGCAGTTCGGGTCCGGCGGCAGCTCGAACTACTCCGGCTTCAAGGACAAGGCGTTCGACGACCTGGTCACCCAGGGCGACGCGGCCAAGACCCTCGACGAGGGCGTCAAGTTCTACCAGCAGGCCGACGACATGGTGCTCAAGGACCTGCCGTACATCCCGGTGTACTTCTACCAGACCAACGGCGCCTACTCGCAGCACGTCAAGAACGTCAAGATTGACCCGTTCGAGCGGATCGACCTGTTCAACGTAGAGAAGGCCTGACGTCGACTACTCCGGGTGGTTCGGTACCCTGAACCACCCGGAGTGGGAGACCACCCCACGAGGGCAGCCCAGTTGGTTGCGGCGGGCTGCCCTTTGTAATGATCGGGAGACAGAATGGGCCGCTACGTCATCAGGCGCCTGATACAGGCGATCCCTGTGCTGCTGGGCACCACATTCCTCATCTTCGCCATCGTCTACGCGCTACCGGGTGATCCCCTCCAGGCGCTGGCCGGCGAGAAACGCGTCGACCCGGTCTTCGCGGCGGCGATGAGAGAACAGTTCCACCTCAACGAGCCGCTCATCGTCCGGTACGGCTACTACCTCCGTGACATCGTGACCGGCAACTTCGGGACCACCTTCCGTGGGCTTCCCGTATCCACCATCTTCGAGGGCAAGTTCCAGGTCACCTTCAAGCTGGCCATCACCGCCCTCATCTTCGAGGCCGTCATCGGCGTCGGCCTCGGCCTGTGGGCGGCGCTGCGCCGCGGCAGGTGGGAGGACAAGTTCATCCTCGCCATCACGCTGCTGATGGTGTCGATCCCCACCCTGGTCAGCGGCTTCGTTCTCCAGCTGGTGCTGGGCGTGAAGCTGAAGCTGGGCACGGGCATCGACTTCTTCCCCGTCGCCGGCGTGCAGGACGGGATGCGCAGCTACCTGTTGCCGGGCTTCGTCCTCGCCATGGTCTCCATCGCCTACCTGACACGGCTCACGCGCACGAGCCTCATGGAGACGCTCCGCGCCGACTACATCCGTACGGCCGTCGCGAAGGGGATGCCGCGGCGACGCGTGCTGGGACGGCACGCGTTACGGAACTCGCTGATCCCCCTGGTGACCTACCTTGGCGCGGACCTCGGCACGCTGATGGGCGGCGCGGTGATCACCGAGACCATCTTCAACCTGCCCGGCATCGGCCAGCAGCTCTTCCAGTCGGTCTACCTGCGGGAGAACCCCGTGGTGGTGGGCATCGTCACGGTCCTGGTCCTGATCTACATCGTGGCCAACCTCGTCGTCGACCTGCTGTACGCCGTACTCGACCCCAGGATCCGCTATGAGTAACGACACTCTCCCGGCGACCGCACCGGCGCAGCCTGTCCGGGCGGCGAAGGGCAAGAGGCCCGCCAGCCTGTGGTCGGACGCGTGGTACGACCTGCGGCGCAACCCGGTGTTCATCATCGGCGCCGTCATGATCGCGCTGTTCGTGGCCATCTCCGCGTTCCCCGGCCTGTTCGACACCGTGGGCGTGGACCCGTCGACCTGCTCCCTCGCGCAGGCCCGCAAGGGCATCAACGGCGAGCACTGGTTCGGCACGGACAACCTCGGCTGTGACGTGTACTCCCGCGTGATCCACGGCGCCAGAGTGTCGATCATCGTCGGCATCGTCAGCGCGGCGGTGACCGGTATCGTCGGCGGCGCGCTCGGACTGCTCGCGGGCTTCTACGGGCGCTGGGTCGACGTGATCCTCTCGCGTGTCGCCGAGATCTTCTTCGCGATCCCCTCCATTCTCGGCGCCCTGCTGATCCTGGCCGTGATCGGACGCGACAACGCGGGTATCTCCAGCGTCGTGCTCGCCCTGGCCCTGCTCGCCTGGCCGATGATCCTGCGCATCATGCGGGCGTCGGTCATCACCGCCAAGCACCAGGACTACGTCATGGCGGCCCGCGCGCTGGGCGCCGGTTCCGGGCGGATCATGATGCGGCACATCCTGCCCAACGCGATCGCGCCGGTGATCGTGGTGTCCACGATCAACCTGGGGGCGTTCATCGCCGCGGAGGCGGCTCTGTCCTTTCTCGGCGTGGGCATTCAGTCACCCCAGATCTCCTGGGGCCTGATGATCGCGGACGCGCGCAACCGCTTCCTGGAGGCGCCGTTGCCGCTGCTGTTCCCCGCGCTGTTCCTGAGCCTCATCATCCTCAGCGTCGTCATGCTGGGAGACGCGGTTCGTGACGCGCTTGACCCGAAGCTGCGGTAGGAGAGGGCACCGAAGGTGAACAACCCGTCAGTCGACACGCACCCGCTGTCGGACGAAGTGGGACAAGAACCCCTACTCGCGGTGGACAACCTGCACGTGGAGTTCGTGACCCGGCAGGGCCTGGTCAAGGCCGTGAACGGCGTGAGCTACACGGTGAACGCCGGCGAGTCCCTCGCGGTCCTCGGCGAGTCCGGTTCGGGCAAGTCGGTGACCGCGCAGGCCATCATGGGCATCCTCGACATGCCGCCCGCCCGGGTCCCCAAGGGGCAGATCCGCTTCCGTGGCACGGACATGCTCAAGCTGTCTGACCAGGCACGCGGTCAGATCCGCGGCCAGCGCATCGCGATGATCTTCCAGGACGCGCTGTCGGCGCTGAACCCGGTGTTCACCGTGGGCTGGCAGATCAGCGAGATGTTCCGGGTGCACCGCGGCATGTCCAAGCGAGACGGCATGAAGAAGGCCGTCGAGCTCATGGACCGGGTCCGCATCCCGGCCGCGAAGCAGCGCGTGAACGACTACCCCCACCAGTTCTCCGGTGGCATGCGCCAGCGCATCATGATCGCGATGTCCATCGCGCTGGACCCCGAGGTGCTGATCGCCGACGAGCCGACCACCGCGCTCGACGTCACCGTCCAGGCCCAGATCATGGAACTCCTCGCCGAGCTGCAGCGAGAGAGCAACATGGGGCTGATCCTGATCACCCACGACCTCGGCGTGGTCGCCGACGTGGCCGACAAGATCGCCGTCATGTACGGCGGGCGCATCGTGGAGCACGCCCCGGTCCATGACCTCTACAAGAACCCCGGCCACCCCTACTCCAAGGGCCTGCTGGAGTCGATCCCCCGGGTCGACCAGAAGGGCCAGGAGCTCTACGCCATCAAGGGGCTGCCGCCCAACCTGCTCGACATGCCGTCGGGCTGTGCCTTCCACCCCCGCTGCCCGTACCGTCGCGACAACTGCGTGACCGACGTGCCCCCGCTGTACGAGATCAGCGGGACGCGCGGGAGCGCCTGCCACTACTACCGGGAGGTCCTCGATGGCACCGTCGGCTGAGCGGATCCTCGAGGTTCGCGACCTGGTCAAGCACTTTCCGCTGACCCAGGGCATCGTGCTGAAGCGCCAGATCGGCGCGATCAAGGCGGTGGACGGGGTCTCGTTCGACCTGCACCGCGGCGAGACGCTCGGCGTCGTGGGCGAGTCGGGCTGTGGCAAGTCCACGCTCGCCAAGCTCCTCATGGCGCTCGAACGCCCCACCTCGGGGGAGGTGAAGATCAACGGCGTCGACATGGCCAAGGCGCACGGGCCCACCCTGAAGCGCATGCGCCGCAACATCCAGATGGTCATGCAGGACCCCTACACCTCGCTGAACCCCCGCATGACGGTCGGCGACATCATCGGAGAGCCGTTCGAGATCCACTCCGAGGTGGCGCCCAAGGGCGACCGCCGCAGGAAGGTGCAGGAGCTCCTTGAGGTCGTCGGCCTCAACCCCGAGCACGTCAACCGCTACCCGCACCAGTTCTCTGGCGGCCAGCGCCAGCGCATCGGCATCGCCCGCGGCCTGGCGCTCCAGCCTGAGGTGATCATCTGCGACGAGCCGGTGTCCGCGCTCGACGTGTCGATCCAGGCCCAGGTGATGAACCTGCTGGAGCGGCTGCAGAACGAGTTCAACCTCGCCTACATCTTCATCGCCCACGACCTGTCGGTGGTACGGCACATCTCCGACCGTGTCGCGGTCATGTACCTCGGCAAGATCGTGGAACTGGGCAACGACGTCGCCATCTACGACCGGCCGAGCCACCCGTACACCCAGGCCCTGCTGTCGGCGGTGCCCGTGCCCGACCCCGAGGGCCGCGAGCAGCGCGAGCGGATCATCCTGCAGGGTGACCCGCCCTCGCCGGCCGACCCGCCGTCGGGCTGCCGCTTCCGTACGCGGTGCTGGAAGGCCCAGGACATCTGCGCCGAGCAGGAGCCGCTGCTGGAGATCCGCGCGGGCGGCCACCTGAGCGCCTGCCACTTCGCGGAGGAGCACGACGTCATCCACGTGTAGCCGGTGACGGAGAAACCCTCCACGGGGCACTGCCCGTGGAGGGTTTCTCCGTTACGGCCGGTACAGCGGCTCGCGCCCGTGCGGGCGCTGTCCCCGCGGACGCGCCGGGTACGGCGGCTCGTGCGGGTGGGGTCAGCGGCCGGCCGACGAGAGGCCGAGACCGAGGCCCGTACCCGTTGTGATCCCCGTGTTGGTGTTCGCGCCCGTCGACGCGGTGACCGACCCCGCCGCCGCGGTGGTGACGTTCGTGTTGGCGTCCACGTCGGCGTTGGCCTTGAGGTTCACGTTGGCCTTGAGGCTGACCCCCAACCCCAGCACCAATCCCACGCCCGTGTGCAGGCCCAGTCCGGTGTCGATGTCGTTTCCCTGGTAGTGACCGGCGCGCGGAGCGGAGCTCTGCGCGGACGCGGCGGCGGCGGGCGCGGCGATGGCGATGGCGGCGCAGGCCGAGGTGATGAGAAGACGGCGAATCATGTTGTTTCCCCCCGAAGGAAACCCGTCGCGGAGCCCCTTGGACCACGAGCCCCTGGAGAACAGGAGTTCTTCGATCAAGAACGTCCCGCGTGCGGGTGACTACTCTGTGTGACCGCTGTGACCCTACCCATCGCGGGAACACGGATAAGGGTCCCGAACGGTCATGCCATGGCAAGGATTGCGGAGCCCCGGCTGGAGCGACCCTGGCGGACGAGGTCGCGGGCCTGCCCCGGCACCCCGGATGCCGTCAGGGATCACACCCCGGCCACCCGCGCCAGCCGTACGTGGGCGCCCGGTGGCAGGCCGAGACGCTGCGCCGCGTCGCCAGAGTTGACCGCGAACGCGACCAGCCCCGCCGAGTCGGTGAACGCGACGAGGTTGCCCGGTGGCACGGCGGCGTAGGTGTCCCGGAACGGCACCGTGATCTGCCGCCTCCCCATTGACACCGCCAGGGTGTCCCCGACATGTATGCCGAGCGTGGCCAGATCGTCGGCGGTTACGGAGAGTTGCACGTTCCCGTAGCGGTCCAGCGACAGCACCTCGCCCTCGGCCGCTCCTTCACCGAGCCGTGAGGTGGGCGCCGGCAGCGACAGCAGGCGGTCCAGCGGGATCTCTGGGCCGAGGTCCGCGGCCTTGCGACCGCCGCACAGGTGGGCCGCGACCGGCGCGTACACGTCACGCCCGTGGAAGGTCGGTGACACGGGAGTGAGGAACAGTTCCTCGTTGGTTATCTCGTACGCGGCCCGCGCGCCGCCCGAGGCGAGCAACGACCAGGACAGCAGGCCGTTGTCCGGGCCGATGAACACGCGGTTCCCCGCCTCCACCGCGACCGAGCGCCGGGCGCTCGCGGCGGCCGGGTCGACGGCCGCGATGTGCACGCCGGCGGGAAGGTAGGGCAGGGTCTGGGCGAGGATCGCGGCACCCCGGCGGATGTCCCCGGCCGGAACCAGATGGCAGACGTCGATGATCCGCGCCTGCGGGGCGATGCCGACGATCACCCCGTGGCACGACGCCACGAATCCGTCTTCCAGCCCGTAATCGGTGAGAAGCGTGATGACAGAGGTCACACTTGGTGACTTTACGTCGTAGGAACGTGGTGTCATAGGGGCGTAGCCGAGACATCGCCATCCGTATCGATCTATCTTTTCGGCCGGTTCGATGAAACACGGATGCATCGGGGCACATTCGGACCGGCTTGAGGAGCTCCCCCGGCGCGACGGTCCCGCTCGCCGCCCGCGGAGCTCCGCCGCTACGCGATGCCGCAGGTCTCCCGAACTGTCATGAACAGCCGCGAATTCCCGACTACCATTGCCACGGGCCGCACGCGCGCGTCGTGGCTCAGGGTCGCGCTCGCCAGGGCGTTCGTTCGCTCGTCTCCCGCCTTCCCCTTGCCCGGCCTGCCGTCCACGTCTCCCGCGTGCCCGACCGAGGAGGTCAGCATTGGACACCGCACCG
Organism: Sphaerisporangium sp.; assembly: GCA_025964675.1. GTDB lineage: Bacteria > Actinomycetota > Actinomycetes > Streptosporangiales > Streptosporangiaceae > Sphaerisporangium. Next base: position 20,259 of record JAOPYI010000130.1, read on the forward strand.
GATCACGGTGACAGTGATCCCGAGGAAGCACCCATCCCCCACACTCCCGGAGACCTGACCGGCCGGGAGCGCGAGCTTCTGGCGTTCGAGCGCCAGTGGTGGCGCTACGCCGGCGCCAAGGAACAGGCGATCCGCGAGGCCTTCGACATCTCCTCGACGCGTTACTACCAACTGCTGGGCCAGCTCGTCGACCGTGCGGAAGCCCTCGCCTACGACCCGATGACGGTGAAGCGCCTGCGGCGCCTGCGGGCCTCGCGCCAGCGTGAGCGCGCGGCGCGCCGTCTGGGCATGCGCCCGTGATCCGCGGGGTACTGCTCATCGCGTGACTCATGATGTGTTGCCCGATATCGCCGGACTGGCGGCCATCAAGGCCGACCCCTCGGGAACGGTGATCGGGCTCGATTTCGACGGCACGCTCGCGCCGATCGTCCCCGACCCCGCCGACGCCCGCGTCGACCCGCACGCCGCCGCGGCGCTCGTACGCCTCGGCGGCCTGGTGGGCGCCGTGGTGCTCGTCACCGGGCGCCCGGCGGCCACGGCGGTCGCCTACGGTGAGGTGACGGGAGGGCCGGGCCTCGCGGACGTGCCCGGCCTCGTGGTGCTCGGCCAGTACGGTCTCGAACGCTGGGAGGCCGGCGAGGTGACGTCCCCGCCGCCCCCGCCCGGGGTCGAGCGCGTGCGCGCCGAGCTGCCCGGCCTGCTCGCGTCTCTCGGCTTCACCGTGACCGACGGGACAGAGCCGGGGGTGACGATCGAGGACAAAGGCAGGGCGCTCGCGGTCCACACCCGTAGGGCTGAGGCCCCGGAGACCGCGCTCCAGGCGCTGCGCGAGCCGCTGGCGAAGCTGGCCGCCGAGGCCGGGCTGGTCGTCGAGCCGGGACGGCTGGTGCTGGAGCTGCGCCCCGCGGGGATGGACAAGGGGCACGCGCTCGCCGCGTTCCTCGCCGAACGCGACGCCAGGTCCGTGCTCTTCGCCGGGGACGACCTCGGCGACCTCGCGGCGTTCGAGGCGGTACGCCTGTCCGGGCTGCCGGGCGTGACGGTGTGCAGCGCGTCCACGGAGGTCACCGCGCTCGCGGAGCGCGCCGACGTCGTCGTCGACGGGCCCGCCGGGGTGGCGGCGCTGCTGTCCGCCCTGGCTGACGCCGTGAGGCGGTCGCCGTGAGGCAGGGCCGTAAGAAGGACGCCGTGAGAGACCGGTGAGAGGCCGGCCCGCGTCAGGGGTGACCGAGGGCCGCGCTGGGCCGCGGTGACCGGAAGCTGAGCGCGACCCCGGTGATCGCGAGCGCGATCAGCAGCGGCACCATGAGGAACGCCGTGCGAGTGCCGAAGCCGTCGGCCAGGGCGCCGAGCGCGAACGGCCCGACGCCGACCGCTACCCCGGCCCAGATGGAGGCCGTCGCGGCCGCCTGGTCGGGCCGTCCGCCGGACGAGGCGATGACCCTGGACAGCCCGAGCGGGAACTGCACCGCGATGCCGAGCCCACTGAGGGCCAGGCCCGCGTACGAGAACACGGGCTGAGTGCTGAGCCAGAAGACCGTCCAGCCTCCCAGGGTCAGCGCCAGCGCACCGGCCAGCATGCGCGCCGGGTCCATGCGCAGGGCCAGCCGCCCCGCCGCGAACCTGCCCACGGCGATGCCGGCGGTGAACGCCGTGAGCCCGGTGGTCGCGGCCGCCGCCGTCATGCCCGTCTGGTCGGCCAGCAGCTTCGCGGCCCAGAGGTTGAAGAGGAACTCCGTGGCCACCAGGCAGCACAGCACCGCGCAGGCCGTGTGGAAGCGCCAGCCGTACGGGGTCTTCGGACCTGGGGTCGTGCCAGGCTCCGGGGGCGCGGTGACCGGCAGGGCGGGCACCCACACCCTGCCCATGAAGGCGAGCAGGAGAAGCATCGCGACCGGAGTGATGAGGATGCCCGCCCGCCAGCCGAGCGAGGTGTCGGCGAGCACGCTGATGAGGTAGGACATGCCGATGCCGATGGTGACGCCGACCGCGTTGGCCTCGTTGATCGCGGCGGGGGCGGCCGTTCCGTGGTGGTCGCTCAGCACGGACATGCCCAGGTACAGCGTGATCGAGCCGCCTCCGCTGGCCACGCCGAACCCGAGCAGGGTGAGGGGCAGCGCCGTGGTCGACGCGATGAGGAGGATGCCGCAGGACACCGCGATCAGCCCGAGCCAGGTCGCCCGGCGCCTGCCGATCCTGGACGTCAGCCTGGGCATGGCGATGCCGCTGATGATGCCGCCGACGGCCATGGCCGTGCCGTGCAGCCCGGCGACCGCCTGGGAGACCCCCTGGTCGATGCGGAGGAGCGGGAGCGCGGCGGAGAGCCCGTACAGGTAGGTGCCGAAGGTCGCGAGCTGGAGGTAGATGAGCCACGTCGGGCGGTCTCTGGTGAGCCGGGCGCGCGGTCGGACGGACGTGGTCGAGCTCACTGATCCCCCGTGCCTCGGAGCACTCGAACGATCAGAACGTATCACCGCATGTATTTCGGAGGCATGGCCCTAGGGCGAGCAACCCGGCACTGGAGAGGTGGCGGGCGGGTCAGCGTTCGAGGGCGGCGAGCTGGTCGGCGAACCACCGGCTCGGGGGGAGGGCCGTCGCCGCCGCGCGTAGCCGCGTGCCGCGCTTCGCGCGTTCCTCCTCAGGAAGCATCAGCGCGTCGTGGAGGGCGTTGGCCGTGCCGGAGACGTCGTACGGATTGACCAGGAGGGAGTCGGCGCCCAGCTCGGCGGCCGCGCCGGCCTCCCTGGACAGCACCAGCGCGCAGTGGGGCGCGAGGATCGGTCCTTCCTTGGCGACGAGGTTCATGCCGTCGCGGATGGGGTTCACCAGGAGCACGTCGGCCATGCGGTAGGCGGCGAGCGACCGGGCGTAGTCGTCGTCCACGTTGAGGATCAGCGGGTCCCAGTCCTCGCCGCCGAACTGGTCCTCGATCTCCTTGGCGCAGCGCTGGACCGCCGCGGTGTACTCGCGGTACTCGGGCAGGTCGTGGCGCGAGGGGTAGGCGAAGGCGAGGTGCACCACCTTGTCGTGCCACTCGGGATGGTCGGTCAGGAACTGCTTGTAGGCCGACAGCCCACGGACGATGTTCTTCGACAGCTCGGTCCTGTCGATCCGCACGATGAGCTTGCGGTCGCCCACCCGCTCCCGCAGGGCCGTCATGTGCGACTCGACGTCGGGCTCCAGGGCACGGGCCCAGAGAGCGTCTCCGTCGACCCCGAGGGCGTGCACGCCGATGCGCGTCGTCCTGTCCTCGTAGGTGATCGTGCGCTCGGCGCGGTCCACCTGGGCGCCGAGCAGGGTCTCGCAGCAGTCCATGAAGGCCGAGGCCCACCGCGCGGTGAGGAAACCGGCGTGGTCGGCCCCGAGGATGCCGGACAGCAGCTCGGCGGAGATGTCGTCGGGCAGGAGCGAGAAGTAGTCCGGGGGCGCCCACGGCGTGTGGGAGAAGTGGGCGATGCGGAGGTCAGGGCGTTCCACGCGGAGCATCGCGGGGGCGAGGGTCAGGTGGTAGTCCTGGATCATCACCCGGGCGCCGTGCGCGGCCTCCTCGGCCAGGGCGAGGGCGAACGCGGCGTTGTAGTCCTGGTAGGACTCCCACTCCCTGCGGAACCGCATGTCGAACTGCGGCGAGTTGGGGATGTCGTACAGCAGGTGGTTGACGAACCACAGCGTGGAGTTCGCCACCGCGTTGTACGCCCGGTGGAACGTCGCGGGAGGGATGTCGAGCATGCGCACCGCGCCGGTGTCGTAGCCCGCCTGGTCCAGGCGCCCGCTCGGCGCGAGGCGCACGGCACCGCGGTCGCCGTCGGAGAGCGCGGCGCACACCCACAGCACGTCGGTGTCCTTGGCGACCTCCGACAGGCCGGAGACCATGCCGCCCCCGCCCCTGCGCATCGTCAGAGTGCCGTCATCCGCCAGGATGAACGACACCGGGCCCCGGTTGGAGGCCAGTAGAACAGTGTTCATCTGCCCATCACCACTCCTCGTCCGCCACTCGGCGGTCGTCCCTCGCCGTTTTTCTCCGCTGATGCGCACTTGGCCGCGGGTCAATAAAATTTAACGCTCCCAATAAGATGGGCCGGTGGGTAGGTCGAGGCAAAGTGCAGACGGTCCAAGGGGGCTCCGACATGGCGCTTGACGAGACGACCGAAGAGCTGGCCCGTGCCGCGGCCCAAGGTGATCACCGCTCCCTCGGAGAGCTGCTCCGCCGCATCGAGCCCGACGTGCTGCGTCACTGCGCGAGGCTCCTGCCCTACCACCACGACGCGGAGGAGGCTTGCCAGGATACGTTGCTGGCGGTCGCCCGCAACATCGGAAGGTTCGAGGGCCGAGCACGTTTTTCCACCTGGTTGCATATCGTCACCGCCAACTGCGCCCGCACCACCTACCGCACGCTGAAGCGCCGGGCCGCCGAGCAGAGCTCCGATGAGCTGCCCGACCTGCGGGCCGACCCGCGCCGGGTCAGCGTGATCGCCGGGTCCCGGCTCGACCTGCTCGACGCGATGGAGGCGCTCGAGGCCGACAAGCCCGAGCTGGCCCAGGCTCTGGTGCTGCGCGACATCTGCCAGCTCGACTACAACGAGGTCGCGGAGCAGCTCGGCATCCCGCTCGGCACCGCGAAATCCCGCATCCACCAGGCACGCAAGTACGTCCAGGCGGCTCTCGGCGACGCCTACGGCTGGTCGCCCTGATCGCGTTCCGCGATCTCGTCGTCCCACCGAGTGAGCTTTGAGGGGTCTCGGCAGGTGAGACGGCCGACCGCGCTCGCCGGGAGCCGGGGTACAGTTCTTTAGACCTGCCTGTGATCTCGGCGGGACCACAACTTCATATTGCTCATCCAGAGGGGTGGAGGGACCGGCCCTGCGAAGCCCCGGCAACCATCCCGGCTGTGGTCTATACGCGTCTCCGAACGGCGCGGCACTCGACCATTGAGACCAGCCGGGACAGGTGCCAATTCCGTGCTCTGACCAAGGTGGTCCGGGCGAAGATGAGGGGAAAGGCCTCGCTTCATGGCGCTCGCAACAGCTGAGACTACGACCGCACTCGACTTCGGCCCCGCCGTCGCGCTTTCCTGCCGGGAATGCGGCACACGCTACGACCTCGGACCGATATTCGCCTGTATCGAGTGTTTTGGGCCACTCGAAGTGGCCTACGCCTGGGATTCCCCCGACGCCGGCGGCACCACGCCGGTGACCCGGCAGCAGATCGAATCGGGACCTAGCAACATCTGGCGATACCGGGCGCTGCTCCCGGTGCCTGTGGACGTCGCCTCCAAGCCCAACCTCGCGCCCGGCTGGACCAACCTGGTCAAGGCCGACAACCTGGCCCGTGAGCTGGGGATGCGCAGCCTGCACGTCAAGGACGACTCCGGCAATCCAACCCACTCCTTCAAGGACCGGGTCGTTGCCATCGCCCTGGAGGCGGCCCGCAACTTCGGCTTCCACACCCTGTCGTGCTCGTCCACGGGCAACCTCGCTGGAGCCGTCGGCGCCGCCGCCGCCCGCGCGGGGCTCGACTCCTGCGTGTTCATCCCGTCGAACCTCGAAGAGGCCAAGATCATCATGGCCTCGGTGTACGGCGGGCGCCTGGTCGGCATCGAGGGCACCTACGACGACGTCAACCGCTTCTGCTCGGAGCTCATCGGTGACCCGATTGGCGACAAGTGGGGTTTCGTCAACGTGAACCTCCGGCCTTACTACGGGGAGGGTTCCAAGACCCTCGCCTACGAGATCGCCGAGCAGCTCGGCTGGCGGATCCCCGACCAGATCGTCATCCCGGTGGCGTCGGGCTCGCAGCTCACGAAGATCGACAAGGGGTTCAAGGAGCTGATCAAGCTAGGGCTCGTCGACGACAGGCCGTACAAGATCTTCGGCGCGCAGGCGGAGGGATGCTCACCCGTGTCGGCCGCCTACAAGGCCGGCCGCGACTTCGTCCAGCCGGTCAAGCCGAACACCATCGCCAAGTCGCTCGCCATCGGCAACCCCGCCGATGGCCCGTACGTCCTGGACATCGCCCGCCGCACGGGCGGAGCGGTCGAGGACGTCACGGACGCCGAGGTGGTGGACGCGATGCGGCTGCTGGCCCGCACCGAGGGCATCTTCGCCGAGACCGCGGGCGGCGTCACCGTGGGAGTGCTTCGCAAGCTTGTGGCGAACGGCCTGCTGGACCCTGAGGCCGAGACGGTCGTGCTCAACACCGGGGACGGCCTGAAGACCCTCGACGCGGTCTCGGCCGAGGCCCGGCCCACCGCCGTCATCCGCCCCTCGCTCGACGCATTCCGTGCGGCAATCGCCGATAACTCCTGAAAGGCCACGATAAATGAGCGTTTCCGTGCGGATTCCGACGATTCTCCGTACGTACACCGATGGTGCCGCGGAGGTGAACGGTGAAGGCGCGACGCTTCGCGAGGTGTTGCAGAAGCTCGACGCGGACTTCCCCGGAATCGGTGCCCGTATTCTGGACGAAACGGGCAAGATTCGCCGTTTTGTCAACGTGTATGTCGGAGAAGAGGACGTCCGTTTTGTGGACGGCCTTGATACCGCCACGCCGGAGGGCGCACAGATCTCAGTGATCCCCGCGGTCGCCGGAGGCTGACCCTCGGAGGCTCCCCAACGCCCACGCGTCCCAGGACGCGTGGGCGTTCGCGTGCCCGGGGGCCTCGGATCGGCCGAACCATGACAAGAGAGTGCTTACTAGGCCCGCATGTAGTGTAAATATCAACTAACCAAACGCGATCGGAAAATTAGTCACGTACCGCTTCGAGCGAACGTCAAGAAGTAGTTTGGTCATTGACTCTGTTGCGCCAAGCCTCGTCACAGGTATGGTCGAGAACGATCGACGTAGCCGGGGAGTTCGCATGCGTCTCGGCTCCGAAGGTCACGGGCCTCGCGGAGGAGTGGGCGGGGTCCGGAGCCCAGCAAGAGGAGTCGGAAAGTGGCGCAGGGCACCGTCAAATGGTTTAACGCGGACAAGGGCTACGGCTTCATCGCGGTAGACGGTGGTAAGGACGTGTTTGTCCACTACTCAGCGATCATGTCCGAGGGATACCGGTCCCTTGAACAGGGTCAGCGGGTGGAGTTCGAGATCACACAGGGCCAGAAGGGTCCACAGGCGGAGTCCGTGCGGACTGTGTGACGGGGCCGGCGCAGTCCGGTCCTCGACGGAAGATCCACTGGTCTCTCTCAGTCAGTAGCTGGAAGGTTCGGTCTGTCATGCATCAAGACGGGCCGAGCCTTCCGTCATGTCCGCATCTTCCCTACACATGTGGACAGGTCCAATATTCGGCATACGGTCAGAGAAATCCTTGTGCCGCCCAGGTCATAGGGGTTGTCGCTTGCACTCGACCGGGTAGAGTGCTAAACAGTTCGTTGGCACTCTCCTGTCGAGAGTGACAAACCTGGATCGAGGCGATGGGGCTTGGCGATCCACGGCGACAGGTGTCGTGGGGGCGCGGGTCTACATGCCGTCGCGGGCGTCGGCTCGATCCGCTGTAAGCCACCCTGTATCTGGGAGGTCTAGCCGTATGGCAGCCAAGATGATCGCGTTTAACGAGGACGCCCGGCGCGGTCTCGAGCGTGGTATGAACCAGCTCGCCGATGCCGTCAAGGTGACCCTGGGTCCCAAAGGCCGCAACGTCGTGCTGGAGAAGAAGTGGGGCGCTCCCACGATCACCAACGACGGTGTCTCCATCGCCAAGGAGATCGAGCTCGAGGACCCGTGGGAGAAGATCGGGGCTGAGCTCGTCAAGGAGGTCGCGAAGAAGACCGACGACGTCGCGGGTGACGGCACCACCACCGCCACCGTGCTCGCCCAGGCGCTGGTGCGCGAGGGCCTGCGCAACGTCGCCGCCGGCGCCAACCCGATGTCCTTGAAGAAGGGCATCGAGGCCGCCGTCGAGCGCGTCAGCGAGGAGCTCTCGAAGCTCGCGAAGGACGTGGAGACCAAGGAGCAGATCGCTTCGACCGCCTCCATCTCCGCCGGCGACACCCAGATCGGCGAGATGATCGCCGAGGCTATGGACAAGGTCGGCAAGGAAGGCGTCATCACCGTCGAGGAGAGCAACGCCTTCGGGCTGGAGCTCGAGCTCACCGAGGGTATGCGCTTTGACAAGGGCTACATCTCGGGTTACTTCGTCACCGACCCGGAGCGCATGGAGGCCGTCCTCGACGACCCCTACCTCCTGATCGTCAACTCGAAGGTCTCCGCCAACAAGGACCTGCTCCCGCTGCTCGACAAGGTCGTGCAGGCCGGCAAGCCGCTTGTGATCATCGCTGAGGACGTCGAGGGCGAGGCCCTCGCAACGCTGATCGTCAACAAGATGCGTGGCACCTTCAAGTCCGTCGCCGTCAAGGCCCCGGGCTTCGGTGACCGCCGCAAGGCCATGCTGGGCGACATCGCCATCCTCACCGGTGGCCAGGTCGTCAGCGAGGAGGTCGGTCTCACGCTCGAGAACGCCGACCTCTCCCTGCTGGGGCGGGCGCGCAAGTTCGTCACCACCAAGGACGAGACGACGATCATCGAGGGTGCCGGCGACGCGGAGCAGATCCAGGGCCGGGTGAACCAGATCCGGGCCGAGATCGAGAAGTCGGACTCCGACTACGACCGCGAGAAGCTCCAGGAGCGCCTGGCCAAGCTGGCCGGTGGCGTCGCCGTCATCAAGGCCGGCGCCGCGACCGAGGTCGAGCTCAAGGAGCGCAAGCACCGCATCGAGGACGCGGTGCGCAACGCCAAGGCCGCCGTCGAGGAGGGCATCGTCGCCGGTGGTGGCGTCGCTCTCGCGCAGGCCACGACCGTCGCGTTCGACAAGCTCGAGCTCGAGGGTGACGAGGCGACCGGTGCCAACATCGTGCGCGTCGCGCTCGAGGCTCCGCTCAAGCAGATCGCGATCAACGCCGGCCTCGAGGGTGGCGTCGTGGCGGAGAAGGTCCGCAACTCGGAGATCGGCTGGGGCCTCAACGCCGCCACCGGCGAGTACGTGGACCTCATCGCCAGCGGGATCATCGACCCCGCCAAGGTGACGCGCTCGGCGCTGCAGAACGCCGCCTCCATCGCGGCGCTCTTCCTCACCACCGAGGCCGTCATCGCCGACAAGCCGGAGAAGAACGCTCCGGCCATGCCCGGCGGCGACGGCGGCATGGGCGGCATGGACTT
>JAOPYI010000161.1 GCA_025964675.1 Sphaerisporangium sp.
GGTGATCCACCGCAACGTGGCGAAGCTCGTGAAGATCTCGCCTCCTAAGTGCAAGGTCAACCCTGACCGTTGCGCAGGCTAGAGCGATCCTTAAGGCCGCTCCGGCTCACCGTCTGGGCGCCTTGTAGGTGCTTGCTGTATGCCTCGGCCTACGGCGCGGGGAGTGATTGTCAGCCACACCATTGGTCACGATCGCCGTGCGTCACCAGGACGTCCATAGCGCGAGATTCACAAAAGTGTCGTCCAGGCCAAAAAGAGAGGCTATCTTCATGCCTCTCCTCTGAAGGGTGCGGAAGCCCATCGGATCAGAACCGTGGCGGCATCCCGGTCCCCGCGATTTCGCCTCTATCGCACCTTCCGTGGCGTGTGATTCCGGGCGGCTGCGAACGAGTCCGGAAAAGGCTGCCATTTTGGCCGAGGGTGGCCAGCGACCATCGAGCGGCGTTAATAAAGAGATATGCGGAAGGAAAAAGGCGTCGATCGTCGTTCGCGACTACCAGGGAGGGAAGGCAAGCCCTCATAAGAATGGTCGCCGGGGGGTTCTCAAACGAGACTCGCTCGATTCGGAGAAATGCCGGAATTTCGGGACAGCGGTATGTTCAAGGGGGAGAAAATGCCCAAGTGGCCGATTTTTGTCGGGTTTCTCGCGATCACCGCAGCACTGACCGGCGGAGCCATACCCTCGGCCACTCCTGCCATCGCCGTATCCGCCGGGGGCAGCGTCGTGACCGGCCTCGGTGTCGATCGCAGCGCGGCCACCCAGGAATCGGAGCCGCTGGCCACCTCACCGGCACCGCACGATGATCAGACCGCTGCGGCGATGCGGGAGTACCTACAGGATCTGGCCGCGAGGAAGGAGTTCACCGGCTCGGCGCTGGTGGTACGACGCGGGAAGGTGCTGGTGCGTTTCGCCGCCGGCGAGGCCGACGAGGAGACGCACATCCCCATCCGGCCGGATACGGTTTTCCGGATCGCCTCAGTCACCAAGCAGTTCACCTCGATGCTCGTGCTGAAGCTGCGCGACCGTGGGCTGCTCGGCCTGGACGACCCGGTCTGCCCCTATCTCGTCCCGTCATACATCAAGGCCTGCCCGAAGGCGTGGCGGCCCATCACGATCCGCGAGATCCTCACGCACACCTCCGGCATCCCCGACATCCAGGAACTGCCCGACTTCTTTCCCAAGCTCTCGCAACCGACCACGACCCCAAAGCTCATCCAGCGGTTCGTGAACCTGCCACTGGACTTCAAGCCCGGCACCCGCTGGAAGTACAGCAGCTCCGGCTACATCCTGGCCGGGGCGATCATCCAGAGGGTGACGCACAAGCCGTACGGCACCGTACTACACAACGAGATCACCGGCCCGCTCAACCTCCAGCACACCGGCTACAGCAGGGGAAATCCGCCCGACGGGTACGCGAAGGGCTACTTGACGCTGGGATCACCGGCCCCTCCCATCAACGGCTCTCAGGCGTTCTCCGCGACCGGCATCTACTCCAACGCCGACGACATCGTCCGCTGGGACCGGTCGTTCGGCGCGCACGTGGTCGCGCCACCCGCCACCGTCAAGAAGGCGTTCACGCCACAGGCATCGTGCCCCTGCAACGGCTGCCTCAACTTGCCGTCGAGCGCGTACGCCTTCGGCTGGCTCGTCGACCGGCTCGACGGGCACCGACTCCGCTACCACCCAGGTCTTCTCCAGGGCTACGCGGCGAGCAACATGTACCTGCCCGATGACGGCATAGCGGTGGTCGTGCTCAGCAACGTCCAGAACACCGACACCAACGGCATCGCCCGCCACCTCGCCACGATGGCCCTCAACTCCTCCGAGTGCGCCTGTTGAGAGCCGACCGGTACCTCACCCACGACCTCGCCGCGCAAGTGGATGGACATGGCATGAAGTGACGGACATGGCATCGTCAACCACTCCGTTAGCAAGAAGGCCCCTTCCGAGATCGGAAGGGGCCTCTGAGCTGGAGCCGCCTAACACATTGAAGCGCTCCCCACGGATGAATCCGGGGGATTCCAGCCGTCCCAACCGTGCGGCTGCGCGCATGGTCGCGACGCTGTTGCTTGGCGGTTCGCCTTCCGGCCCCGCTTACGCGGGTTTCCACGCCCAGCCCACGATCCCGTTCTGGGTGACGCGGGCTCCGCCCTCCCGGCGGTGAGTAATGGCCAAAGTTGCGAGCTTGGTTATCGCTCACGTGTTCGACCCATTTCCGAGCCAGGCGGGCCGATCGCCCCGGTCAGCTCGATCGAGACGAGGTCAGCAGCCGTGTAAAGCGGTCGCTGTGCGCCTGTGGTGGCTGACGTTGTCGTCAGCGCTGTCGTCACCTCGCCCCCGTGGACCCGTAGTTAGGGCCATGGATCATGGACACCTACCTGCTGCGCTGCGCCGCACAACCCGAACATAGTCACGAAGATCACCCCGTACCCGGCCGTCGGCTCGCGCGGCGGGGTTGGGTGATCCTGTCCTCGTGGCGAGCTCCGCAGGCGCTCAGCGAACGGTCCTGCGTGGAGATGGATCGAAAGCTTCTTCGCCCTGCTGAACCGGAAGCGCAGTGGCATGCCCGATGGTCTGCGGATTTCTTGAAAGGCCGGAGATGTTTGCAGCCCGTCGAGCAATAACCGGTCTCCAGGAAGCCTCGTTCCGAGGGCTCGCCGAGCTCCAATTCGATGTCGATCTGGCTCGGGAGTGCGTCAAAGTTCATGTTCGGCAGGATGAACTCCCTACCCGTGTACTTCTGCCGTACCGACTGCTTGGAGGCGGGTTTGCAGACGAATGGATTCGCGTAGGTGTTGTAGCCGAGCCCGACGCCGGTGTTGAGAAACCCCACGTCCTGACATTGGAACAGTACGGCGCGCATTGCGGCCGCGTCCCTAGGGCCGTTGTATCCCGAGGCGAAGTTCTGAAAGCACGACTTCGACTCACCGGTGGTGTAAGGAGAGGGTCCGGCGGCCGCCAGCGCACCGCGAAAGGAGGCGTTGCAGCCGATATCCACCGACGGGTCCTTCCCCTTGAGCAGCGCGGCCCGCTTGCAGCCGGTCACGGCCTCGAATACTCCGACGACATCCTCGTGCGGGGCGAGCCGGGAGTATGCGACGACAAGATCGGTCTGGGCCGAGAGCGGGTACGCCGCGGAGGTGCCGAACTCCTCATCGAGCAGACGGAACCACGTCTCAAAGCTCGGCACCAGGGCTTGGACGCCGACCGGGAGGGTGTAGACGGCGAGGTTCGTTGGGACAGACCAGTCGTTGAGGCCCGGATACCCGGCGTACGACAGGATTCCGATGCCGACCTTTGGGGGATTGTCGCCGTAGGCATTGCGCAACGCCAGGTAACGCTCGAGGTTGGTGCTGGAGCCCGCCCACGCGTACCAGAAGCCGCTGGGATACAGCGAAGCACTGCCGCGGGCGTGCGTGGTACCGAACAAGGAAGGCGAGACGCACCGAACCTCCCGCTGTTCCCATGCGGTTCTGTACTCGAGCGGTGTGGAAATGCAATCGGCCTGCGTCTGCGCCGCTGCGCTGGAGTCTGACAGCGTCGCGCTGGGCACGGCGAGGGCGCAGGCCAGGAGGACGAGAAGCGGCCCCCGGCCGGCTCGAGAATGTTTGCGGCCCATGGGCGCTCCTTGCGGCTCGGTTGGTCGCACCGGTCACGGTGGATCGGAACCAGTTGACTTGCCGCGACCAATTTCCAGGACAGGAGTGGCGACGAGATCGTGACGTGGCCGCTGATTGCCCCACCCGGACGGAGCCGAGGTCAAGATCACACGTGGCCGTAAAGATCAACA
>JAOPYI010000189.1 GCA_025964675.1 Sphaerisporangium sp.
GGGGGTCGACGCTGGTGCGGTCGCCGCCGTAGGTCGTGGTGGTGCGCCATTGCTCGGTGCCGCGCTTGCGGAAGATCTCCGCGGTCGGCCACTCCATGCCGTTGTAGACCGTCACGGTCTGCCCGGGAACGTCGTCGTCGCTGGCCGGGGTCCACAGCGTGGTGCCCGGCGCTCCCTCGGTGTAGTAGCCCTGGTTGGCCTTCGCCACCAGGCCGCGCGTGTCGTAGAAGGTGTCGTCGACCACCCGGCCGCCGCCGGGCGCGGGCTGCTGCGTCTGCCGCGCCCGTAGCAGCCCGTCGTACAGCGCGTATCCGGTGGTGTAGGTGGCCCCGTCGTTGCGCAGCGTCGAGGTGGAGACGGCCGTCGGCCCGTCCGTGCGGATCTGGTAGTCGAACTTCATGTTCGGAACAGACGGGTACGTCTGCTTGGCATGGCCGGGCAGCCATACGCCGGCCAGCCGTCCGAGCGGGTCGTACCCCATCTCCGCGCGCTTGCCGTTGGGGTCGGTCGTCGCGGTGGCGAGGCCCCAGGCCGGTTCGATCTCGGTCTTGCTGAGGTGGCCGAGCGCGTTGGTCTCCTCTTTCAGGGTGACCGGCCCGGTGGGCGGGGTGTAGGCGGTCGTGGTCTTGGCGCCGGAGGGGTCGGTGACCACCAGAGGGCGCCCGTAGGCGTCGAAGGTGGTGGTGCCGGCGGTGACGTACTGCGGGCCGCCGTTCCAGGAGCCGAGCTTCTCGGTCCTGGTGACGTCGCCCTTGGACGGGGCGGCGCCGAAGGCCTTGCCGTCGTAGTACTTGCGCACGTCGGAGACCACGTCGGCCGGACGGTCGGGCGTCGCCGTACACGCCTTGGTCACGGTCTCGACGCGCGTCGCGTACGAGACCATCCATCTGGCGGTGTCCCTGGCGTAGGTGGTGCGGACGCACTGGTCGTCGTCCGGGGTGGCCTCGTCACCGAGGTCGCTGACCTGCGTGGGCAGGCCGTCGCTGTTGTAGTCGGTGTCGATCAGGGTCCGCCGCCACCCGCCGGCCGCCAGTGCCGTCCGGGTGCGGACCTTGTCGGTCTGCACCATGCTCGCGGTGGTCGTGCCCCAGGAGCGCACCCGCTTGCCGGTCTGCTTGACCCAGTAGCCGGTGATGGCCCCGGTCATCGCGGCGCCGCCGGGACCGTCGTAGTGGATCTCCTCACGGACCTGGCCCTGGAGCGCCTCGGCGTCGGTGAGGGCCGTTCCCTCGGAGTCGGTGACCTTCACGCTCCGGCTGCCGCCGCCCGACAGCTCGTCGCCGTCCATGCCCCGGAAGTAGGTGAACTCCGCCTGGGAGCGCTGCTCGGCGGGGTTGCCGTGGAGCACCCGCACCTTGCCGTAGCCCCGCCACTGCGACCAGGTCTTGTACTTCTCCTTGGTCAGACCGTCGTCGTCATCGTGGTGCCACGCGCCGCCGCCGAGGTACTCGTAGGTGTCCATCACGTCCGGGGCTCCGCCGGTACGGTCGATCTGCTGGACCTGGGTGACGACGTACTTGTGGAACCAGTCGAGCGTGGGCGTGGTAGCGCCCTCCGGCGACCAGTACTGCGGGTAGCACCGCCGGGTGTTGGAGTCCGGTTCGGGGGTGTTGCCGGCAGTGCAGTCCGGGTCTGAGTACGTGATCGACAGGGAGCCGCCGGTCTCGTTGTCGATCGCCGAAACGCGCCACTTGGTGAGCGGCGGCCGCCCTTCGAGCGCGTCGACCCGGTTGGGCTTCTGGACCCCGGCGAACCTCACCCCCGGCAACGAGGCCGAGCCACCCACCTTGCCCGTGTGGTCGATCCCGGCCAGCCACAGCCCCGCCGCCGTGCCGTCGCCGGGCGCGCGCAGCTCCTGGTTCAGCGTCCAGAGGTCCACGTCCTTGTACGTGCTGCCGGACACCAGCACCTGCGTGGTGACGGCGGCCAGCCGCTTGCGCGTCCAGAACGTCGGCGAGTAGTTGTCGAGGCACGTCTCGCCCGAGTCGCATTTCTGGTCGTACGGGACGTCCGGCCAGTATTTGGCGTTGTCCTTGGTGAACTTGCTCGCCGCGCAGTCGAACGTGGAGCTCGCGATGCAGCGCTCCTGGGCGTCGAAGACGACGCGCGCGGGGGCCGAGGAGGAGAAGACGGCGTCGGAGCGCTGCCCGTAGTCGATGCGCTTGAGATAACCGCCACGGGTGTAGACGGTCGGACTGCCGTTCGGCTGGCCGTTGGTCAGCGTGGTGACGTCGCGCCGGTAGTAGTTGGTCTCCGGGGTGTACCAGAAGGTGCTGACGGTGCCGTGCGGGTCCACGACGTAGTCGAGGTTCCAGCGCCACGCCTGCTGGCACCAGGAGTCCGCGAACCCGGTGTCCTTGTGACACGGCTCCCCGGCGTCGTTGCCGAAGACCGGCGCCGTCCAGGTCGACTGCGTCTCCGGCTTGCCGGTGCTCCAGCCGGGCAGGTGGTTCAGGCCGAAGTAATACTGGGTGCCGTCCGGGGTGGTGACCCGCCAGTTCTCGCCGTCGTTGTCGCCGTTGTCCGCACCGCCAAGCTTCTCGATCTTGGCGCCGTCGTCGTTCTGCGGCTGCCACGTGCCCGTCGCGTCGTCCAGGACCAGCTCGGTGGCCTGGCCGTTCAGCGACATCGTGGCGTTGCTGTATCGCCAGCACTGGTCGGCGCGCTTGGGGGTGACGCCGTCGTCGGCGCACTGCTTGTACTTGCGCTCGATGAAGCCGGGCCAGTAGTCGAAGCCCTCGCCGACCCACGAGGCCTGGTTGTTGCTGGCCACCGTGCGGCCGTCGATGCTTCCCGAGGAATAGGCGAACCCGACGTTCGGGGTCGGCCCGCCCGGGGTCGGCGGCAGGCGCAGTGGGTAGGCCCAGGAGAAGGCCCCGCTCTGGTTGCTGACGCTCCACGCGGCGGACGGCGACAGCGAGGTCGCCTCGTAGCTGCCCGCAGACCCCGACGGCGCGGCCACGGCGGCCAGCGTCATCGTGGCCGCCGTGGCGAAGGCGACGTCGGCGGCCAGCCGTCCCGTCTTGACGTCGTTGCTGGTCACCAGCGGTGTCCGGGTCTGGCACTCAGGCAGCTCCGGTGTCGTGGCCGCGCACTCGGGCAGCCTGACGAGCCGCAGCCGCGAACCCCAGTCGCCGCCGAAGGCGTACCGGAACCCGGAGTAGTCGACCTCGACCGCCATGCGGGCCGTGCCGGCGGGTTTCGCCTGGGGAGTCAGCTGGAGGCCGAGCCCGGTGATCTTCGACATGCCCGCGGCGCGCGCGTCGAGCGTCCGCACTTGGACGGCGGGTACGGCCACGGGCGCCGGTCCCCGCTGCGTGGCCTGGTCCTTGGCCTTCCCCTGTGGCGCCGGCGTCGCCGGACCCAGCCACACCGGCAACCTCCCGGCCCTCACCTTGCCCCCGGCCCCGGCCCCTGTTCCGGCGCCGTTGTCCGCTGCCGTCGAGGCCGAGGGCGTGGTCAGAGCGCTTTCGGGTGCCTGCGGGAGCCTCACCACCGCTGTCCCCGGCTCCGGCCAGGCCACCGGGGGCGCTCCCTTCAGGTCGTACTTCGCCCCCGGGTCGGCGAGGGGCGCGCGGGCCTTGGCGGCCTGGCCGGGCACGGGATGCTGTGCCTGCGCCTTGTGCCATCGGGGATCGTCGGTCGCCTGGGCGGCGATCGGGCTGATCAGCGTGGCGGGCACCACGACGGCCAGCATTCCGGCGACCTTGATCCAACCTCGCCATGAAGCGAGCACAGCTTCCTCCGGGGGGCATCGGTGAGAAGGGAAGTCGGACGGGGTCTAGCCGTCTATGGGGAGGTTCATGGCCAGGTTGACCACCTGGCGGTCGGTCAGGGCGCCCGCGTAGGCGCGGACGTCGTCGATGTCACCGTCGACGTAGTCGACGTAAGCGCCCTTGTTCTTGACCCTGCCGATCTGCAGGGGGCCGCTCGCGTGCCATCCCGTGGCCGGCTGGATGTCTGCGAGGGAGCCGTTGACGTACAGGCGGATCTCCTTGGCCACCTCGTCGTACACCCCGACGAGGTGGGTCCAGACGTTCAAGACCGAGCAGTCCAGTGTCTCGGCGGACTTGGTGTAGGTCTTGAGGGAG
The DNA here is from genome assembly GCA_025964675.1 of Sphaerisporangium sp. Lineage (GTDB taxonomy): Bacteria > Actinomycetota > Actinomycetes > Streptosporangiales > Streptosporangiaceae > Sphaerisporangium. The sequence goes on from JAOPYI010000189.1 coordinate 4,092, forward strand.
GTGTCGGTGTCGCCGGCCGGGATGCCGAACGACCAGCGGTGGACGGTGGCGCCGTTCTCGATGAAGGCCCGGTAGCTCAGGTAGAAGGCGCTGTTCCTGGTGCCGTCCTGGCCGACGATGGTGAGCGTGTTGGCGGGCAGGGCACAGGTGTCGTCGCCGATCAGACGCACCCAGGCGGTCACCGTGTAGCTGTGGTCGGTGCGCATGGGGGCCGCGGTGGTGGAGGCGTAGGCGGTGGTGCCGTTGAGGTGGAGCACGGCCGTGCCGTCGAGTCCGTCGTCGGACCAGGTGGCGCCGCCGCCGAGCGTGGCGCTCCTGCCGTATCCGGAGGAGTCGGCGGAGGTGGTGCCCGTCCCCTCGTCCAGCTTCCACAGGCCCAGCTGGGCGGGCGGCTGCTTGGCCATGGCCGCGATCTCGTTGCCCAGCATCGGGTCGTTCACCGTGCGGGGGTCGTCGGACAGGATCCGGTCCCAGATCTTGACGTCGTCGATGTCGCCGGCGAAGTTCTCGTGGAAGCCGCTGTTATACCTGACTCGCCCGACCTGTAGCGGGCCGGTCGCGTCCCACGGCGTGTACGGGTAGCTCGCCGGGGCCGACTGGAGCGTCCCGTTGACATACAGGCGGATCTGCCTGCCCGGAGCGTCGTACACACCGACCAGGTGGGTCCACACGTTGAGCTGCGGCTCGGCGTCGCCCACCGCCCGCACGATGACTTCGTTGTCGGTGTCCGCGTCGTACTTGTTGAAGATCCAGCGTTTGTAGCCGGAGGAGTAGTAGAGCTGGAAGGCCGAGCCGTGGCTGCCCGCCTGGCTCACGACCGTGGAGTTCTTGGTGTTGTCGGCGAGCCGGACCCAGGCGGAGACGGCCATGCCCCTGTCGGTGTGCACCACCGGGCCGGCCGTGCTGCCGTACCCGGTGGTTCCGTCCATGCGCAGGGCACCGCCCACCCGGCCGCCTGCCCATCCGGTGCCTCCGGCCAGCGTTACGGGGTGCGGGGTCGCGGCGGAGTCGGCCGCGGTGGAGCCGGTGGTCTCGTCGAGTCGCCACTGCCCGACGGCGTCTTGGCCAGCCTTGACGTAGAAGCTGTAGGTCGCCGGAGTCTTGCCGACGTTGCCGGCCTTGTCGACCGCATACACATACAGCGTGTTCAGCCAGTCGTGCCGCGGCGCGATTGGAACGGTGACCGAGGTCTGCCCGGCCGGGATCGCCACCTGAGTCGCCGGCGTGGCCAGGGCCGGGTCGTCCAGCGCGAACCTGAACGCCGACACATCGGTCTCGCCGTCACCGGGAGCGAACGTGAACCCGCCCGCCGAACCGACCCCGCCCTTCCAGTCATCGGGCGTGCCATCGGGATAGTCGGCAGAGCTCACCTTGGGCAGCGTCGCAGGGTCCACGGTGTCCACCGTGAACTCACACCACGTGCTCCACGCACTGGAGTCGGTGCCGTCGTACGCCTTCACCTTGTAGGCGTAGATCTGCCCGGTCACCAGCGTGGACACCATGATCGAATGGTCGGTCGCCGTGGTGGTGTACTTGTAAGCGGTCTTACCGCCACCCGGAAGCGTGGAAGTGGCGTCATCCCACACCGCCGTCGTGGTGTTGTAGTGGTGCAAGAGAAACTCCGCCCGCACCCCATCATTGGCCTTGTCCGGATCGTAGATCTTCGCCTTCAACTGGATCGGGCTCTGAGCATCACCCGCGTTCACCGAAGGACGGCCCGACCCGGTCACACACGGCGTACCCGGGTAGGTACCCACCCCCGAAGGCGCAGACGGCGGCGTGTTGTAATCGATCACCAGCTTCGGCGCGGTACTGAACCCCTTCCACCCCCAAGAACTGCTACCCGTATCGTCATAATCCTTCAACCCGAACGTCGTGTTCGACCAGCCCCCCTTGGCCGCCTTCACGACCGCGCCCGTCACATCGAACTCGACACCCTTGTCCGGGCACGAGGAGCTGTAGCCGGCGTCGGAGGACACGCTGTCCTGCCAGTCGGCCCAGGACGGCTGATGATTCCAGTTCGTCGAGCTGGAGATCCCTCCGGTCAGCCACAGCTGCACCGCCTGCGGGCTGGAGGTGCACCCCCACGACTTGACCTGCGTGATCCGGAACGTCGCCTTCAGGATGTGCTTGCCGTTGACGTTGTCGGAATCCATCCGGAAGAACGACCGCTTCACCCCGCTGCCGTAGTTACCGGCCTCCGGCATATGAGTGGAGTTCCAGTACTCCTGGTCCGGGTACGCCCGGTCCACGTAGGTCCAGGCCTGCTTGCCGCCGGACCACTGCGGGTCGATGTAAACCGGGTAGGTCGTACCCGCGCCGGTGAGCAGCCCGGCGTCCGGCGTCAGCACCACCTCCCCCGGGGAGGCTTCCACGCCCATCACCGCCTGCCGCCCGTCGAGCTTCGGCTCGGCGGTCAGGGGGCGGCCCAGCACGGTTCCCGACGAATCCCACATCCGCGGCGCCGGCGCGTGGAACACCGCCTCCCCGCCATCGGTCACCGCGCTCAGCCCCCCCACCTCGCTCCTGCGCACCGACACCCCAGTACCGCGCGTCCCAAACCGGAGCCTCGCCAGCCCAGGGTTCGCCGCCGCCTCCCTGGTCTTCACCACCAGCACCTCGGAATAGCCCAGCACCGACGCCGTCACCTTCAGATCCACCCCCGGCAGCACCGACTCATACGTCGCGGTGTCCTTCTCCAGCACCGGCTTCGGCAACACCCCCGGCCAGGTCATCGCCACCGAGCGCCCGCTTGCGCCGATGGTGGCCAGCGGCGTCGTCCCACCGCCGGAGAAGGCCAGGTCCAGCGCCGTGGCAACCGGCCGCACGGTGCCATCCCCGGCGAAACGCAAAGTCGTGTCCACATCGGCCCAACCGGTGCCTCGCCGTACCCGCTCGGGCAACGCCGCCGTCTCGGAGGTGAAGCTGCCGTCGGCGTTGGCGAACACCTGCCGGTTCTCCGTACGCAGCGGCAAAACCTCCACCCGCTCCCCCGAGGCGCGGGCCAGCTCCACGGCCTGCCCCTCGGTCGGCCCCACCGGCGGCGCGTCGGCCCTCGCAGGACTCCCGCCCGCCATCGCGCCGCCCGCGTGAACGGCACCGGCCATCAACGTCACAGCGGCGGCCAGAGCGACACCGCGCAGGCAAGGGTGCATCATGTACTCCATCAAGGCACGCGAAACGGTCAGAACCGGAAGTCCCGCCAGTTGATCAGGACCCGGTCCACCGCCGGTCCACAGCAAATGAACCGGCCTCCGCCGGACACACGAAACGGGTGACGGCGCGCGTCCGCGCCGTCACCCATTTCGTGTCTTGGTCAGCCGCTTCGACACGGCAGCGGAAAAGCTGTCATGGATTATCTCCCGACCCGGCATCTACCTTTAGTGATCACTTCCACGCTTAGAGTGATCCTCCCTGGGGCAGGTCAGGGCTCCTCGGGGCGGTCGGCCCAGATGCCTCGAACGTGCTGGATGTGGTGGTCCATGACGGCCCTGGCGGCGTCGGCGTCGCCGCGTACCAGGGCGTCGAGGATGTCGAGGTGCTCCCGCGCGGAGTCGGCGAGCGTGCCTCGCTCGGACATCGTCTTCAGGCCGTACAGCCGGGCGCGGTACCTCAGGTCGCGCGCGACCTCCACCAGATGGGCGTTGCCCGCGAGCGCCAGGAGCTCCACGTGGAAGCGCAGGTCGGCGTTGACGTACGCGAGGAGGTCACCGCGCTCGGCGGCCGAGACGATCTCCTCGGCGACCGGCCGCAACCGCTCGAAGTCGCTCGCGCGGGAGGCGTCCGCCAGGCGGGCGACGGTGGGCACCTCCAGGAGCCTGCGGATCTCGGTGAGCTCGTCCAGGTCGCGCTCCGACAGCTCGGTGACCCGGAACCCCTTGTTGCGCACCGCCTCGACCAGGCCTTCCTTGGCGAGGTCGAGCATCGCCTCACGCACGGGGGTCGCGGACACGCCGAACTGCGCGGCGAGCACCGGAGCGGAGTAGACGACGCCGGGGCGCATCTCGGCGGCGACCAGCGCGTCACGCAGCGCCTGCGCCACCTGCTCGCGCAGGCTCTGGCGTCCGCCCATGACCGGCAGGTCCAGCCTGCCCTCGTCACTCACGCCCGCCCCCTCTCGCGCCCGCTCGCCATGCCGGCATCCCTCCCCGGGCTCATCCGGCCCGCCCACGCGTCGTGGACGGCAGCCGCCACGACCAAATACTCCCAGGCCATGCCCACACTCTCGAACACGCGAGGACCGGGGCCCGGCTCGACGGACCCGCCGGCCGGCTCCGCCGAGATCAACGGCCAGATGGTCCTCGCCGATGAGCAAGCCGCGCGGCGGTCCCTGAGCCGCCCTCAACGAATTCGGGCGTCGCGCCCATCAGACTCCGCCCAGGTAGGCCTCGACGACGCGGGAGTCTCCGCGCAGCTCGGCCGCGGGGCCGCCGAGGACGCACGCGCCGTTCTCGATCACGTACCCGCGGTTGGCGATCTTGAGCGCCGCCTTGGCGTTCTGCTCGACCAGCAGTACGGAGACGCCCTCGGCGTTCACCTCGCGGATGAGCTCCATGACCGAGGCGACCACCAGGGGCGCCAGGCCCATCGAGGGCTCGTCGAGGAGCAGCAGCCGGGGTCCGGAGACAAGGGCGCGGCCGATGGCGAGCATCTGCTGCTCACCGCCCGACATCGTCCCGCCGAACTGGCTCTTGCGTTCCGCCAGCCGCGGGAACAGCTCGAACACGCGATCGAGGTCCGGCTTCAGGCTTCCCCTGTCCTTGCGGGCGTACGCCCCCATGTCCAGGTTCTCCATCACCGTCATCCCGGGGAAGATCCCCCGGCCTTCGGGCGCCTGCGAAATACCGCGGACGACCCGGAGGTCGGCGCGCAGCTTCGAGATGTCCTCACCGGCGAACTTGATCGACCCGTTCGAGATCGGCCGGATGCCGGAGATGGCCCGCATCGTGGTCGACTTCCCGGCGCCGTTGGCACCGATGAGCGTGACGATCTCGCCCTCTTCGACCGAGATGGTCAGCCCGGACACGGCCTGAATCCGTCCATAGTGGACGGAGACATCCGAGAGCTCAAGCAACGTCATCGTCTGGCACTCCCAGGTAGGCGGCGATCACAGCGGGATTCTCCCTGATCTCGGCCGGCAGTCCTTCGGCGATCTTCTTGCCGAACTCCAGCACCACGATCCGGTCGGTCACACACATGACGAGTTTCATGTCATGTTCGATCAGCAGGACGGTGTAGCCGTCGTCGCGGATCGTGCGGATCAACCCCATCAGGTCTTCTTTTTCCGCGGGGTTGAAGCCGGCGGCCGGCTCGTCGAGGCACAGCAGCTTCGGTTCCGTCGCGAGCGCCCGCGCGATCTCCAGGCGCCGCTGGTAGCCGTACGGCAGGTTCTTCGCCTTGTCCGCCGCACGGTCCGCGATACCCACGAACTCGAGCAGTGCCATGGCCCTGTCGACGGCTTGCTTCTCCTCGCGGTGATGGCGGGGAAGCCGGAGCAGCGCGCCGAGCACGCTCGTCTTGGCCCGCGCGTCCGCGCCGACCACCACGTTCTCCAGCGCCGTCATCTCGGCGAAAAGCCGGATGTTCTGGAACGTCCGCGTGATGCCGAGCTGGGTGATCTTGTGCCGCGGCGCGTTGCCGAGCGCCTTGTCCTCGAGCAGGACCTGCCCCGAAGTCGGCCGGTACACCCCGGTCATCGCGTTGAAGCAGGTCGTCTTGCCGGCACCGTTCGGCCCGATCAGGCCGAGGATGTCGCCTCGCTGGATCTTGAACGACACGGTGTCCAGCGCGGTCAGACCACCGAACTTCACGGTCAGGTCGCGGACCTCGAGCAGTGTCTCACCGACTCCGACCGCGATTTCGCGGTCCGGTGCGACGGCGTCGGCGACCTCGGCGAAGTGCTCGGCGCGCTCCTCCTCGGTCATGTGCTCGACCTCGGCCACGAGGCCGCCTTCGATCGGCGCTTCGTGCGCGCCACCAGGCTGCGTCATGCCTTGCCCCCTGCGTTCGGTTCCGGGGTGAGCGCGCTGTCACCGCTGATCTGTTCACCCTTGCCGAGCAGGCGCTGGTACGCCTCGCGGCCCCGCGCCAGAAGCCTCTGACGCGCGCCGAGAATGCCCTGGGGGCGAAAGATCATCAGGACGATGAGCGCGATACCGAAGATCACGTAGTTGTACTTCTGCAGCTCCACGAAACGCAGCGGCAGGTACGCGACGACGACGGCGCCGAGCAGGACACCGACCTTGTTGCCGGCACCGCCGAGCACGACCGCGGCGAGGAACAGCATCGAGGTCACGATGTCGAACGACTGCGTGTTCACGAAGCCCTGCTTACCGGCGAACAACGCGCCGGAAAGACCACCGATCGCGGCACCGATGACAAACGCCCAGATCTTGAACCGGTAGGTCGGCACGCCCATGATCTCGGCGGCGTCCTCGTCCTCACGGATCGCGACCCAGGCACGGCCGACGCGGCTGCGCTCGAGGTTCCCGACGAACAACAGGATGATGACGATGATCGTCACCGTGAGTACGTACCAGGCGCTGGCGTTCGGCAGGATCGACGTGCCGTCGGTGTTCTTGCCGACCGCGAAGAAGCCGGACTGGCCTCGCAGCGGGCCGACGTTGTCCGCGATGAGCCGGATGATCTCGCCGAAGCCGAGCGTCACGATCGCGAGGTAGTCGCCTCGCAGCCGCAGCGTCGGTGTCCCGAGGATGACCCCGAAGATCATGGTGATCGCCATGGCCAGCGGGAGCGTCCAGAGGTACGGGATCTTCGACAGCGTCGAGTCGGGGCTGGTGAACAGCGCCGAAACGTAGGCACCGACGGCGAAGAAGCCGACGTAACCGAGGTCCAGCAGACCCGCCTGCCCGACGACGACGTTCAGGCCGACCGCGACGAGCGCGTAACGGGCCACCTCGAACATCGCGTTGGCGAAGTCGGTTCCCGTGGTCGCCAGCAACGGCGGGTTCAACCACGGCAGCAGGTAGATCACGGCGACGAGCGGGACAAGGATGGCCCACTGGGCCGGGCGGCTCAGGTTGTTCCAGCGCTCACGGATGCCCAGGCGAGGGGAAACCTGAGGTTCCACGGTTGAAGTCGTCATGCCCTTGCCTTTCCGAGAGCCTCGCCCAA
>JAOPYI010000248.1 GCA_025964675.1 Sphaerisporangium sp.
ATCGGAAAACCTATAATTTTGGTAGGTATAGACAGCTATCCGGGAGCCGGAGTAATCTCCGGTCAGGGCCGTACCGTCCGCGCCCGACGGGTCGCACCCCCGGCAGGGCGATCCGGCGGCACGGGCCGGTTGCGCGACCCGCAGTGCGGGTGTACCCGCGCCGACGCGTCGACAGGAGGTGACGACCAAACCGAGCGCAGAGCTCCGCGCCGTCGTCTCCGCCGACCCGCCGCCGACCATCGGTTGTCGGACGGGCCATCGTGGCACCCTCCGACCAGGAAGCGGTCACCGATCATGTCCGATTCTCTTCCCTTTCTTCACCTCGCCGTCGCGCTCGACGGGGCTGGCTGGCATCCGGCCGCATGGCGCGCGCCGCGGGCTCGGCCGATGGAACTCTTCACTGCCCGCTACTGGTCTGATCTGGTCGCGGAGGCCGAGCGGGGCCGGCTCGACTTCGTGACGATCGAGGACTCGCTCGGGTTGCAGTCCGCGAGCCCCGTCGAGCCGGACCAGCGTACAGACCAGGTCCGGGGGCGCCTGGACGCGCTCCTGATCGCCGCCCGGGTCGCGCCGCTGACCAGCCACATCGGTCTGGTGCCCACGGTGGTCGTCACGCACACCGAACCGTTCCACATCGCCAAGGCGATCGCGACGCTGGACTACGTGTCGACCGGACGCGCCGGCGTGCGGATCAGGGTGTCCGCCCGACCCGACGAGGCGGCACACTTCGGCCGCCGTACGCCGACCCCTGTCCGCCTGGACGAACTGTCCACCTCGGCGGCGCAGCGGCTGCTGGCCGACCTTTTCGACGAGGCGGCCGACTACGTCGAGGTGGTCCGGCGGCTCTGGGACAGCTGGGAGGACGACGCGGAGATCCGGGATGTCGCGACCGGACGGTTCATCGACCGCGCCAAGCTGCACTACATCGCCTTCGAGGGGAACTGGTTCAGCGTCAAGGGCCCCTCGATCACGCCCCGCCCGCCACAGGGGCAGCCCCTGGTCAGCGCGCTGGCGCACCAGACCCTGCCGTACCGGCTCGTCGCCCGCTCAGCCGACATCGGCTACGTGACGCCGTACGACACGACCCAGGCGCGGGCGATCGTCGACGAGATCCGCGCCGAGCAGGTCGCGGCTGGACGGGCGGCGGAGAGCGTGCTGGTCTTCGCCGATCTGGACGTGTTCCTGGACGACACCACCGCGGCGGCGGCCGCGCGCAAGGCCCGCCTCGACGACCTCGCCGGCGCCGAGTACGCCGGCGACGCCCGCGTCTTCGCCGGGACGCCGGCCGAGCTGGCCGACCTCCTCCAGGAGTGGCAGTCGGCCGGCCTGGCCGGATTCCGGCTGCGTCCCGGCACCCTCCCACACGACCTGGGGCAGATCACCCGCGGCCTCGTGCCGGAACTGCAGCGCCGCGGCGCGTTCCGGACGGAGTACCGCACAGAGACGCTGCGGGGCCGGCTCGGCCTGCCCGGACCCGCCAACCGGTATGCCGCTGCCTGAGCCCGGGCCGGCCAACGCGGAAGGACCATCCCGACCATGAGCAGACCACCCAAGCAGATCCACCTCGCCGCCCATTTCCCCGGCGTCAACAACACGACGGTGTGGAGCGATCCGGAGGCGGGCAGCCACATCGAGTTCAGCTCGTTCGCCCACTTCGCCCGGACGGCCGAGCGCGGGAAGTTCGACTTCCTCTTCCTGGCGGAGGGATTGCGCCTGCGGGAGCAGAACGGCCAGATCTACGACCTGGACGTGGTCGGCCGCCCAGACACCTTCACCGTGCTCGCCGCGCTCGCCGCGGTGACCGAGCGGCTGGGGCTGACCGGAACGATCAACTCCACCTTCAACGAGCCGTACGAGGTCGCCCGGCAGTTCGCGAGCCTTGACCACCTCTCCGATGGCCGGGCGGGTTGGAACGTGGTCACCTCCTGGGACGCGTTCACCGGCGAGAACTTCCGCCGGGGCGGCTTCCTACCGCAGGAACACCGCTACCGGCGGGCGCGCAACTTCCTGCACGCCACCTGGGAACTCTTCGACTCCTGGCACGGCGACGAGATCGTCGCGGACGCTGCTGCCGGGGTGTTCCTCGGCAACCCTGAGGCGGGGGTCTTCGAACACCACGACGAGGACTTCGACATCGCCGGGCGGTTCACCGTCCCGCGCGGCCCGCAGGGACGTCCGGTCATTTTGCAGGCCGGGGATTCCGAGGAGGGCCGGGAGTTCGCCGCCTCCTCGGCCGACGCGATCTTCAGCCGGCACGCCACGCTCACCGCCGGGCAGGCCTTCTACGCCGACGTCAAGGGCCGACTCGCCCGCTACGGCCGGACCCACGACGAGTTGCTCGTCCTGCCGGCGGCCACGTTCGTGCTCGGCGACACCGACGCGCAGGCGCAGGAACTCGCGCACGAGGTACGGCTCGCGCAGGTGAGCGGCCAGACCGCGATCCAGTTCCTGGAGCAGCTCTGGAACCGCGACCTCTCCGGCTACGACCCGGACGGTCCGTTGCCGGAGATCGACCCGGTGCCGGGCGAGAACGCCATCTCCCGCGGCCGGGCGAGCGTCCGGCAACACAAGGACCCGCTCGCCATCGCCCGGGAGTGGCGGGAACTGGCCGCGGCGAAGAACCTCTCCATCCGTGAACTGATCATCGAGGTCACCGGCCGGCAGTCGTTCGTCGGGGCGCCCGCGACCGTGGCCCAGCAGATCAACGACCTGGTCCAGGCCGACGCCAGCGACGGCTTCATCCTCGTCCCGCACGTCACCCCCGGAGGGCTCGACCGGTTCGCCGACGCCGTCGTACCGCTGCTGCAGGAACGCGGCGTGTACCGCGCCGACTACGACGGCCCGACCCTGCGCCACCACCTGGGCCTGGCCGAGCCGCGGCGGGCCGGCGCGGCCGTGGGGGCCGGCTCGTGAGATTCTTGATGATCAGCTTGATCGTGCACGCGCCGGACCCGGTAACCGGGGTGCGCAAGTCGACCTACGAGCGGTTCCGCGAAGTCGTCGACAACGCCCTGCTCGCCGAGGAGCTAGGCTTCGACGGCTTCGGGGTGGGGGAGCGGCACGAGCGGCCCTTCATCTCCTCCTCGCCCCCGGTGGTGCTGAGCCACATCGCCGCGCTCACCTCCCGGATCCGGCTCTTCACCGCGGTCACCACGCTGAGCCTGCTCGACCCGGTCCGGGCGTACGAGGACTACGCGACCCTCGACCACCTCTCCGGCGGCCGACTGGAGCTGATCATCGGGAAGGGCAACGGCGCCGCCCAGCGGGAGCTGTTCCACGTCACGCCCGAGGACCAGTGGGACCGCAACGCCGAGAGCTACGAGCTGTTCCGCCGGCTCTGGCGGGAGGAGAAGGTGACCGCCGCGCCGCGGTTCCGGCCCGAACTCACCGAGGCGGAGGTGTGGCCCCGACCACTGCAGCAACCGATCCGGGTCTGGCACGGCAGCGCGACCAGCCGGGAATCGGTCGACCTGGCCGCCCGCTACGGCGACCCACTCTTCTCGGCGAACGTCACCAACCCGATCGAGCCGTACGCGGAACTGGTCCGCCACTACCGCGAGCGGTGGGCCGATTACGGCCACGACCCGGCCGCCGCCGTGGTCGGCGCCGGCACCGCCGGCTACTACGCGGCCCGCCGGTCGCAGGACGCCGTCGCCGCCTACCGGCCGGTCTTCGAGGGGCAGGTCGCGTTCCAGCGGCGACTCGGACTCGAGCCGGTCTTTCCCACCCTGGAGGACTTCGTGGAGCGCAGCTCCGCCCTGATCGGCAGCCCGCGGCAGATCATCGAGAAGGTCCACCGCTACCACCGGCAGTTCGGCCACAGCGTCATCCACCTGCATGCCGACGCCGGCGGTCTGACCGACGCCCAGCACCGCAAGTCACTGGAGCTGTTCCAGTCCGACATCGCGCCGGTGCTGCGCCGGGAGATACCGGACCCGCCCTGGGGGTGGGGACCGGTGACTCCGGAGCCCGTTTCCGCCGTTCGAGAAGGGTGACAGATGGCCACCATCCCGCTGGCCGTGCTCGACCTGGTCCCGATCTCCTCGGGATCGACCGCCGGCCAGGCCCTGCGTAACAGCATCGACCTGGCGCAGCAGGCCGAACGCTTCGGCTACGCCCGCTACTGGTTCGCCGAGCACCACCTCAACCCGGGGGTCGCCGGGACATCGCCCGCCGTACTACTGGCGCTGACCGCGTCGGCCACCTCGACGATCCGGATCGGATCCGGCGCGGTGCAACTGGGCCACCGTACGGCGCTGTCGACGGTCGAGGAGTTCGGGCTGATCGACGCCCTGCACCCGGGACGCCTGGACCTCGGCCTCGGCCGGTCAGGTGGGCGGCCGACCGAGTCGAACCGAGAACCGGCACTGGTGGGCGGCGCCACGGTGGTCGACGGCAGGGCGCCGAACGGGTTACTGATCCCGCCGAAGTTCTCCTTCGCCCACCTGCTCGCCTCCCCGCGCTTCGCGCTGCAGAAGGCGCTACTGCAACTGCCCGGCGCGCGATCACAGAACTACACCGAACAGGTCGGCGACATCCTCGACCTGTTGTACGGCACCTACCGGTCCCCGGAGGGTGAGGAGGCGCACGTGGTCCCGGGTGAGGGCGCACAGGTGCAGATCTGGATCCTGGGCAGCAGCGGCGGCGAGAGCGCGAGCGTCGCCGGCGCGAACGGCCTGCGGTTCGCCGCCAACTACCACGTCAGTCCCGGCAGCGTACTGGAGGCGGCCGAGGGCTACCGGGCCGCGTTCCGCCCGTCCGCCGAGCTGGACCGGCCCTATGTCAGCGTCTCCGCCGACGTTGTCGTCGCCGAGACTGAGGCCGCCGCCCGCGAACTCGCCGCGGGCTACGGACCCTGGGTACGCAGCATCCGGACCGCCGAAGGGGCGATCCCGTTCCCGACCCCGGCCGAGGCCCGCGCCTTCCCGTGGAGCGAGCCTGACCGCGAGCTGGTCGCCGACCGCGTCGACACCCAGTTCGTCGGGACTGCTGGGCAGGTCGCCGACCAGCTCGAACAGCTACGGGAGGCGACCGGCGCCGACGAGCTGATCATCACCACCATCACCCATGATCACGCGGACCGGGTGCGTTCCTACCGGTTGCTCGCAGACGAATGGAGCCGACGGTGAGATGGTCGGATGGTTTCGCTGTGGGTCCCCGGCGTGGAGCTTCCGGGGACCCGCGAACTTGCCTGAATCCAGCCGAGGCTGCTACTTCGTGAGCGGGGCCAGGTTGGGGTCGTTGGCGTACGCCTCGACGACGTTCGCCTTGGTCACGATCAGCGGCTTCAGCAGGTACGACGGGACGACCTTCACCCCGTTGTTGTACGACTTGGTGTCGTTGACCTGAGGCGCCTTACCGGCCTGCAGATCCTTGACCATCTGGATGGTCTGCTTGACCAGGTTGCGGGTGTCCTTGTTGATCGTCGAGTACTGTTCGCCGGCCACGATCGACTTGACCGACTCCGCCTCGGAGTCCTGGCCGGTCACCACCGGCAGCGGCTTGCCGGCCCCCTTGACCGAGGTGATGATGGCGCGGGCCAGCGTGTCGTTGGGGGAGAGCACCCCGTCCAGAGTCTTGCTGGTGTAAGTCGAAGTCACCAGCGAGTCCATCCGCCGCTGGGCGTTCTCGGCCTTCCAGCCGTCGGTGGCAGTCTGCTTGATGTCGGTCTGGCCAGAGCCGACCACCACGTCGCCGGCGTCGATCTGCGGCTTCAGCACGCTCATCGCACCGTCGAAGAAGACCGCCGAGTTGTTGTCGTCCGACGAGCCGGAGAACAACTCGATGTTGTACGGGCCTTTCGGCTTCTTCGCCTTCATGCCGTCCAGCAGGGCCTGTCCCTGGAGTTGGCCGACCTTGAAGTTGTCGTACGCGACGTAGTAGTCGACACCCTGGGTGTTCTTGATGAGCCGGTCGTAGGCGATCACGGTCGCGCCGGCCGCCTTGGCGGCCTCCACCTGCGTGCTCAGCTGCGCGGCGTCGGTCGCACCGATGACGATGACCTTGGCGCCCTTGGTGACCATGGCGGAGATCTGCGCCTGCTGGTCGGCCACGGTGGTGGAGGAGCCGGCGTACTGCACGTCGGACTGGAAGCCGGCCTCCTTCAGGCCGTTGGTGAACAGGTCACCGGCCAGGACCCAGTTCTGCGAGGTCTTCGCCGGCAGCGCGACGCCGATCAGCGAGTTGGCCGCGAAGCCCTTCCCAGAATCGGCCGAGCCGCCGGCGTTGCTGTCCGAACGCTGGGAGCAGGCGGTGAGTGCCAGCAGCGCGATGGCGCCGGCCGCCACACCCCTGGCGAGGATATTGCGCATCTTCAGGTGCCCTTCTTCGAAGTATGACGGGGCGGAGGCTTTCCGCCCGTCGGCGGTGGCCGTCAGCCGGCCACCGGACTCTTGCCGTGTTCCTGGCCCGCTGCGACGGGAGGCGCGGGGGCTGTTGGTGCGTCCCGGCGGAATGGACGCATCAGCGATTCGATGATCGAGAAGCGCCCCTGCTTCTTGTTGTAGACGTCGAGCGCGACGGCCAGCAGCAGGACCAGACCCTTGATGATCTGCACCCGGTCGGACCCGACGCCCATCAGCTGCAGGCCGTTGTTGAGCACGGCCATGACGAGGCCGCCGACGATGGATCCGCTGATCGTGCCGAGGCCACCGGAGACGGCCGCGCCACCGATGAAGACGGCGGCGATCGCGTCCAGCTCCCAGCCGATACCGTCCTGCGGTCCGGAGGCGGCGGAACGGGCGACGAAGATCATGCCGGCCAGGGCCGCCAGGACCGACATGTTCATCATCACCAAGAAGTTGACCCGCTTGAGCTTGACGCCGGACAGCTCGGCGGCCCGGGCGTTGCCGCCGACCGCGTAGATGTGCCGCCCGCCCGCCGTGTTGCGAGTGACGAACGCGTAGATCAGGACCAGGACGCCGAGGATGATCCCGGAGACAGGGAAGCTGGTCCCGACCCGTCCGCCGGCGAACCGCAGGGTCGCGAACACCACCACGACGATCGGGACGGCAACCCGGATCACCGAGATCCACATGGGGGTGACGTCGGCCGCCATCTCCCGCCGGGTCCGGCGGGCCCTCCACTCCCGGACCACCACCGCCACGCAGAGCAGCAGGCCGAGCAGGAGCGTGAGGTTGTTGTACCCGGTGTTCGGGCCGGCCTCCGGCAAGAAGCCGGCACCGATGATCCTGAACCCTTCGGGCACGGGAACGGTGTCGGCGTTACCGATGAACTGGTTACCGCCCCGGAACAACATCATGCCGGCCAGGGTGACGATGAACGCCGGCACCCCGACGTAGGCCACCCAGAAGCCCTGCCAGGCGCCGATGGCGGCGCCGACGGCCAGGCCGATCAGGATGGCCAGGAACCACGGTATCGAGTAGTCCTGCATGACCTTCGCGACCACGATGCCGACGAACGCGGCGATCGAGCCGACGGAGAGGTCGATGTGCCCGGCGACGATGACCATCAGCATCCCGATGGCCAGGATCAGGATGTACGAATACTGGCTCACCAGCGAGACGAGGTTGCCGGAGTTCAGTGTCAGGCCGTTGGTCAGGATCTGGAACAGCAGGACGATCGCCACCAGCGTGAAGATCATCCCGAACTGTCGGGCGTTGGAGGTCCTTCCTCCGAACAGGGACTTCCGAAGTTCTTTCACGCGGCTCATGATCGCTGTGCCTTCTTCACTGAGGTCATCTGTTTCATCAGGAGTTCAGGGTCGGCATCCCGCCGGTCGATGTCGCTGGTGATGGTCCCCTCGAACACCGTGTAGATCCGGTCGCAGAGGCCGATCAGCTCGGGCAGCTCCGACGAGATGACGATGACACCTTTCCCCTGCTCGGCGAGCCGCTGGATGATGCCATAGATCTCGTACTTGGCGCCCACGTCGATGCCGCGGGTCGGCTCATCGAGGATCAGCAGGTCAGGATCGGTGAACATCCACTTCGCCAGCACCACCTTCTGCTGGTTGCCACCGGACAGCGTGGTGACCGCCTCGTCGACGGTGGGGGACTTGACACGCAGGCTCGTCCGGTAGCTCTCGGCCGCCCGATGCTCCCGCACCGGGTCGACCACGCCGCGGGTGGAGACCTTGGACAGCTTGGCGGACACCATCGAGGTCTTGATGTCGTCGAGCAGGTTCAGGCCGATCGACTTGCGGTCCTCGCTGACGTACGCCAGGCCGTGCTCGATGGCGTCCGACACGGACCTCAGCACGATCTCCCGGCCGTCCTTGAAGATCTGCCCGGAGACGTAGGTGCCGTACGACCGGCCGAAGATGCTCATCGCCAGTTCCGTACGCCCGGCACCCATCAGGCCGGCGAACCCGACGATCTCGCCACGGCGCACGGTGAAGCTGGATTTCTTGACCACCAGGCGGTCGGCGGAGATCGGGTGCCGGACCGTCCAGTCGCGTACCTCGAAGAAGACCTCGCCGATCCTGGGAGCGTGGTCCGGGAACCGGCTGTGCAGCTCCCGGCCGACCATGCCCCGTACGATCCGGTCCTCGTCGACGCCGTCCGCCTTGACGTCGAGGGTCTCGATCGTCTTGCCGTCCCGCAGGATGGTGATGGCGTCGGCGACTTGCGCGAGCTCGTTGAGCTTGTGGGAGATGATGATCGAGGTGATGCCCCGCTGCTTGAAGCCGCGGAGGAGGTCCAGCAGGTGCTGGGAGTCGGCCTCGTTCAGGGCGGCGGTGGGCTCGTCGAGGATGAGCAGCTTCACGTCCTTGGCGAACGCCTTCGCGATCTCCACGAGCTGCTGCTTGCCCACGCCGATGTCCTTGATCAGCGTGTCCGGGTCCTCTTCCAGACCGACCCGGGCCATCAGCTCCAGTGCCCGGCGGTTGGCGATCTTCCAGTCGATCAGGCCGCCGCGGCCCGGTTCGTTGCCGAGGAAGATGTTCTCGGTGATGGACATGCCGGGCACCAGAGCGAGCTCCTGGTGGATGATCACGATGCCGGAGTGTTCGCTGGCCCGGATGTCGGAGAACCTGCTCTCCGCGCCCTGGTAGAGGATCTCGCCGGAGTAGGTGCCGTACGGGTAGACCCCGCTGAGCACCTTCATCAGGGTGGACTTGCCGGCGCCGTTCTCCCCGGCGATCGCGTGGATCTCACCGGCCCGCACCACCAGGTTGACGTCGGAGAGTGCCTTGACCCCGGGGAACTCCTTGGTGATCGAACGCATCTCCAACAGGACGGGTGCGCCGCTCATGACCAGCTCACCCCGGTCCGGGCCCGTGC
>JAOPYI010000281.1 GCA_025964675.1 Sphaerisporangium sp.
CCAGAGGAGTTGCCCTTCGGATACGGATCCGACCGTCGAGTGCTGTACGGCTGTGCTCTTGGATCCCCATCCACCGAGCTGTCCGGTCCGGTCTCGAGCCGGGTCGTGTGGTGAGTGGCGAATGCAGACCCAGCAGCCGGCGGGGCCACCGTCTACATGAAGACCTCAACCGAAGTCGGTGATGTCTGAGTGGTCACCCGCGGCGAGCTGCGGCGCGGCGTGCTGGACGCCTGGTGCGAGGAGGCGGGCGACTACCTCGAGTTCCCGCTGGCCGAGATCTCCTCGGTGACGAGCGGCTGACCCGCGGCCCCGCTGGGCGACAGGACCCGCGTGCGGCCCGGCGAAAGCCCCTGAACGGGCTAAGGGACAAGCCTGAGGGTGTTCACGGCATCCGCGCGTACGGCCCGCTCGGTCTGGCGCATCGGGGCCGACTCGCCGTCGGCCCACAACGGCGCCTGGTCGTCGTAGTTCGCGTGGAAGGCGTGCCCGGACGCGCCGGTCAGGTTGGCCCAGCGCGAGCGGTCCAGGTCGGCGAGGTCCGCGACCATCCGCATCGAGGGCACCCAATTGACCTCGTACCCCACGGTGGCGTCCCAGCCGGTGGCGTCGACCGCGTCCTTGCCTCCCGCGAGCCTCAGCGGACCCCGGTTGAACAGCCACTCGATCGGGCCGATCCCCGAGGTGCCGAAGGTCTCGTTGGTCAGCTCCAGGGTGTGGAGGTCGCCCCAGCGCCAGTCCTTGGGTGAGTCGCCCAGCCTGGTCCTGAGCTCCTTCGTCGCGTCGGCCATCGCCGCCGCCAGCATGTCGTCCCGCGTCTCGACCTTGTCCTTCGTGCGCACGTCGTCCCACCAGCGGTCGGCCGGCTTGTCCAGGAGCGAGCGCACCACCTCGTACCAGCGGTCGCCGCCGCCCGCGTGGCCGGTCTCCGGCAGCTCGTCGTCGAAGGTCCGCTGGAGCAGGTGGCTCCACACGGCGTTGAAGTACGCCGCGGGCGCCGAGTCGCGTCCCTGGCCGAAGTCCCAGCTCCCGAACAGGTTCTTCGCCTCGGGTGTGCCGCCCGCGCGCAGCAGGTACGGCACGAGCACGGGCGCGATGCCGTTCGCGGAGTCCATCTGGATGCTCCGCATCGTCTCGACCGTGATCTTTCCCTGGGGGATCGCCTGCTTGATCCGGTCGACGATGCGCTGGGAGCGGTAGCCGTACGACCAGTCGGAGGTCAGGAACCGGCTGTAGCCGGGGCCGATGGCAGCGTTGTTGGCCGTGGCGATGAACCCCTCCGGAGGGTTGTACGCCATGGGAAGCTCGGCGAAGGGGATGAAGCCGGTCCACTCCTCGTCCCCGGTCCAGCCCCGCGCGGGCCACTGGCCGTCGCCCTTGGACCTGACGGGGATGCGCCCGGGAGCCTGGTAACCGATATTTCCATCCACATCCGCATAAATCATGTTCTGGGCGGGGGCCTCGAAGTACGACGCGGCCTTCCTGAACTGGTCGAAGTTCGACGCCGTGTTCAGCGCAAGCAAGGCGTTGGCTGTGCCGCCGGGGTCGAGGGCGGTCCAGCGAAGCGCGATCTCCACATCATGCCCGCCGGCGGCGAGCTTGCCCGGCTCCCCCGCCTTGTCTCCCGTACCCGGCTCGCCCACATTGGCGGCGGCGCCGGGCAGCGCGTCCTTGGCGCTGCCGAGCACCCCGGAGACGACCGGCCCGTGCTTGGTCGACCGCACGACCAGCTTCTCGGACGGACGGCCCGCGACCTTGATCTCCTCCGTCCGGGTCTCCATGGGCAGCCACGTGCCCTTGACCTCGTAGGTGTCGCCCTTGGTGTGCTCCACATAGAGGTCGGCTACGTCGGGGCCGAGGTTGGTGAAGCCCCAGGCGACCCGGTCGTTGTGACCGATCACGACCCCAGGCAGGCCGGAGAACGTGTAGCCGACGACCTCGTACGGGCACGCCGCGGACTTCACCCGGCAGTGCAGCCCCGCCTGATACCAGATGGAGGGGATGCGCGGCCCGAGGTGCGGGTCGTTGGCCAGCAGCGGCTTGCCCGTGCCGGTGTGCGCGCCGTCCACCACCCAGGAGTTGGAGCCGATCCCCGCGTGGTCGGCCCCGCCCGTACCGAGCAACGAGGGGACGGCTCGCAGCGTCCGCGACACCTCGGCGAGCGTCCGCGACGACACCGTGGCCCGCTCGGAGGTCTTCGTCACGGGCGCCGTGGCGCTGAAAGCACCATCGCGTACGGCTCCCGCCGTGACGATCGGCTGGTGCCTGTCGAAGGGGTAGGCGGGGAACAGCTCCTTGACGCGGTCCACGGGCACAGTGGACGCGTCGATAGCACGCTCGAGTTCGTCGTCCATGTTGGAGCGCAGGTCCCAGGCCATCGCCTTCAGCCATGCCAGCGAGTCGACGGGGGTCCACGGCTCCGGCGTGTACGAGCCGTTGGTCAGCTTGAGGACGGCGAACTCAAGGCTCCTGTCGGCGAAGCCCTGGTGCTGCCCCATCCAGGCGTTGACGCCCGCCGCGTAGTCGTCGAGGGACCGGCGCGTCTCGGGGTGGAGCAGCGGCACCTCCCTCTCGGCCGTGCGCCGCCAGCCCAGCGTGCGCACCACCTTGTCAACCTGCAGCGTGGAGGCGCCGAACAGCTCCGACAGGCGTCCTGCCGTGGTCTTGCGGCGGAAGTCCATCTCCCAGAAACGGTCCTGGGCGTGGACGTACCCCTGTGCCATGAACAGGTCGTGCGGGTTGTCCGCGTAGATCTGCGGGATCCCGTACCGGTCGCGCAGGACGGTCACCTTCGCGCTCAGGCCTGGGAGCCTGAGCTCGCCGTCGAGCTGCGGGAACGACCTCCGTACGGTCCAGGTCACCACCCCGGCTAGCAGCAGGGCCAGCACCAGGACGGCGGTGAGGATGCGTGCCCCCCAGCGAAGCGGACGGGGAAACCGGGCAAAGGGGGCAATCCTCAAGATTCACAGACCTTTCATAACACATGTGCGCATCACAGTATGTGCCCTGGCCAATGTGCGATTGATCACCAAGTGGTCGCTGTTTGGACAACCTCCCGGGCATACCGCCACACTTGGACAGGTCTCACCATCACCAGCACGCTCGCCGACAGAGCGGGCTCACCCGTCCAGGTGTGGCATGCCGTCACTCCGCGTCGCCCAGCGACGGCGGGGCGGGCGTCACCGTCGCGGTGGCCTGCGACGTCGCGCTCGCCTCGTCGTAGGCGGTCGCCGACACCGTCACCCGGACCGAGACCCGCGCCCCGAGGTCCGGACCCTTCAGGTGGTACGTCTTCGCGGTGGCGCGAGTGACCGGGACGCCGTCGCGCAGCCACTGGTAGGAGACCGCGTGCGGTGACGGTGACCAGGACCCGGGTGACGCCTCCAGCCACCAGCCGACCTTCGCGACGCCGGTCACGGCCGGAGCCTCGACGGACGTGAACGTCCCAGGGGCGACC
>JAOPYI010000283.1 GCA_025964675.1 Sphaerisporangium sp.
CTACCGTTACCCCGGGCAGTTTCGGGGGCCGACGCTCTGCCCTGCACCGACGACGGTGACCTGGGCAGGGCTTTCCGGCGCCGTGGCGGCGGCCGTGCACACGATCTGCGCGACGGCCAGTGTGGACAGTTCGCCGGCCGGAGTGGACAGGGTCACCACCAAGTAACCGGCCGGCTTGGCGGTCATCGAGAACGGGCCGGCTTCGGGCGGGACGTCGGTGGTGAATCCGTGCGCCTGTTCCCCCGCGGTGGGTCCGGCTGCCAGCAGCGCGAGCGTGTCCGCTTGGAACATTGGATGATCACTGGGCCGCGTTACCGCGCTGAGTCGGCCGTTCTTCACCAGATAGAGGGTGATCGTCGTGGTTGGTTCGACGCGTCCGCTCGGCGGGTCGCCGGCGGGGATGGCGTCGCTGGGTTGCACGCCGCAGCCGGCCACGGCGACGAGCGATACGAGGCCCGCGGCGAGCATGCGGCGGGCGAATCCGGTCCTCATTCGGGGGCTCCGTCCGGATCGGGTGCCCGGCGTGGCAGGCGCAGCGTGAAGATGGCGCCGCCGTCCGGGGCGTTGGTGACGGTGAGGTCGCCTCGGTGCAGACGCGCGTTCTCCAGCGCGATGGCCAGGCCCAGGCCGCTGCCCTCGGACCTGGCCCTGGCCGTGTTGGCCTTGTAGAACCGGTCGAACACGTGCGGCAGCACCGCCTCATCCAGCCCCGGTCCGTGGTCGCGGACCTCGAGAGCGATCCAGTGCGGGTCGGCGGAAAGCCGTACCGACACTGGTGGCTCGCCGTGCCGCAGGGCGTTGCCGACCAGGTTCGCGAGGATGACGTCCACTCGGCGCGGGTCCAGCCGTGCCGTCACCGCGGGTGGAAGCTCGGTGTGCACCGACTCCGACCAGCCCCGGGCACGCAGGGTCGCGCGCACCAGCTCGGCCACGTCGACCTCGTTCAGCACGAGGGCCGCGACGCCGGAGTCGAACCTGCTGATCTCGATGAGGTCGTTCACCAGCCCGGTGAGGTTGAGCGTCTCCTGGCTGACCAGCCTGGCGGCCCTGCCGGCGGGCTCGGGCAGCCCGGCCGCCTCCTCGTCGAGGACGTCAGCGACCGCGGCGAGCGCGGCCAGCGGGGTGCGCAGCTCGTGGGACACGTCGGCCACGAACCGGCGGGCGTCGGCCTCCATCTCGCGCAGCTGCTTGACGAGCCGTTCCAGCTCCGCGGCGGTGTTGTTGAACGTGCGGGCCACGTCGGCCAGCTCATCGGAGCCACGCACCGCGATCCTGGTCCGCATCTCGCCCTCGCCCAGCAGGCGTGCCGCCCGGCCGAGCTCGCGCACCGGGCGCAGTACGCCACGGGTGGCCAGCAACGCGAGGACGACCGCGAACGCCAGGGCCGCCCCGCCGGTGAGCCAGGCGGATGCGGCGAGCCCGTCGATGCTGCGCTGTTCGGGAAGCAGGCTGCGCGCGGTGTAGACCTCGATGCCGGACACCCGCGTCGTCCGGTCCTGCTCGATGATCAGCAACGGCGTGCCGATGATCAGGTTGGGCTCGCCCTGCCACACCACACGTTGCCACGCGGTACGGCCGCCAGCCACCACCTGCCGCAGCGCAGGTGGAATCACCCCGGGATCCAGGATCGGCGCGTTCCCGCCCGGCCTCCAGCGCCCCGGCGGCGGGGGCGGGGGCGGGGGGACCGGCGAGTGCATCTGGCGGTAGACGGCGACCGCAAAGCTGTTCTGGTCCGCCGCGGCCGCGGCGATCTCGGCGAGCTCGGCCGGGCCCGGCGCCGCGCTCCGCAACGGGAAGAGCGCCTCCAGGCGGCTTGTCATCGCCTGCACCGCGGCATCCTGGGTCCTCTGCAGGATGGCGTTGCGGGCCTGGACGTAGATCCCGCCGGCCACCGCCGCCGCGGTGACCACGCACAGCAGTGCGAACGCGAACAACAGCCGGGCACGCAGCCCCAGGCTCGGCCGAGGTGTCACCGGCGGCTCATACCGGCCCGAACCGGTACCCGAACCCACGCACCGTCTGCACGTAGACGGGCGCCGCCGAGTCGTCCTCGATCTTCGCGCGCAACCGCTGCACGCACGCGTCCACGAGACGCGAGTCGCCGAAATACCCGTGCTCCCACACCGACTCCAGCAGCTGCTGGCGGCTGTGCACCCGGCCCGGCGTGCCGGAGAGCTCGAGCAGCAGGCGCAGCTCGGTCGGGGCGAGGCCGACCGGCACGCCGCGGTTGGCGACCACCAGCCCGGCCCGATCGATGGTCAGGTCCCCGTGCCGCTCCAGCTCCGCCTGGTCCCGGCCGGTCCGCCGGAGCACCGCGCGAATGCGTGCCTCGAGCACCCTGGGCTGCACCGGCTTGACCACGTAGTCGTCGGCGCCCGCCTCCAACCCGGCCACCACGTCCATGTCGTCGCCGCGCGCGGTCAGCATGATGATCGGTACCTCACCGGCGGCCCGGATGCGGCGGCAGACCTCGAACCCGTCGATGCCAGGCAACATCAAATCGAGCACGACGACGTCAGGAAGGTCCGCACGCAGCCGGTCCAGCCCCTGCTCGCCGGACTCCACCGCGCGCACCCGGTGCCCATGCCGGGTCAGGGCCAGCTCAAGGCCCTCCCGCACGGCCGGGTCATCCTCGATCAACAACACTCGCGACACGCCGCCGAGCATCAACAGCACGCTCCGTAACTCGCCCGCCGGTCAACTCCATCCACTGTCGGCCGGCCGTGTCCCCGCCTTGTCCTCGCCGTGTCATGGTTGTGTCACGGTCGCACCCGACGGTGGTCGCCGTCGAGAAACCGTGACATGCGGCGGACAACGCGCGCACATTCGGCACCAATCGTAGTTCGTCATGAGCGAACCGCGCACGATCCCACCTCGGCCCCGTGACCGGCTGTTCGCCGCGGTCACGCTGGTGCTCGCCGTGCTCCTGCTGCCCGTGGCGTTCGTCCGCCATCCCGGCCGCGCCCGCGAACTGGCCTGCCGCTGGGCGTTGGGGATGCGATTCCCCGCCGAGGACCTCACCGGGCTCACCGACGGCGCCATGGCGGCGTTCACCGCGGCGCGCACCGAGGCGTTCTGGCGTCACGGCCAGCTCATCGGCCTCACCTCGGGATACCGCGATCCCCTTGTCCAACAACGGATGTTCGACGAGGAGGTGCGCCGCTCCGGCTCCCCGGCCTCGGCACGAATGCTCGTGCTGCCACCGGCGGAATCCAGCCACGTCAAGGGCGTCGCGCTGGACGTGCGCCCCCACGAAGGCGCGCGCTGGCTCGAGGAACACGGCGCCCGCTACGACCTCTACCGCATCTACGACAACGAGTGGTGGCACTTCGAGTACCGCCCAGACAGCGGCGGCACGCCACCACGACGACGACCACACCCGGCGTGGGCTACGTAATCGAGAACGGGGCCAGATGTAGCCCAGGTCCGGGTCCACCCATGTGTGCGATGTGGGGACGTTGACGGGTTTGCGCCGGAGAACTGAACCGATAATCCGACCAGCGCGCCCAAGGGTTCGGCCCGGGCATTCAACAGCGGTATCGACCGGGCGTTCGGAGAGGGTTAGGGGTATGTCATCGGGGAGTAACAACAAGTCCGGATTGCTGGGATGGCGCCTGCAAGCAGCGCGCGAGATGGCGTTTGTGGGGCGGGAGGAAGAGCTCGCGGTTTTCAACGCGGCGTTGTGCGGCGGCGGCTGCAGCGTTCTGTACGTGCACGGTCCCGGCGGCATTGGGAAGTCGGCATTGTTGCGGCGGTTCGCTCACGAGGCCGGGGTGGCGGGGCGGCCGGTGTCCATGGTGGACGGGCGCATGTTGGAGCCGTCGCCGGCGGCGTCCGAGGCTGAGGCCGAGCTGGTGCTTCGCGATGCGGACGCGGTGCTGCTGGTCGACAACTTCGAACGAATTCAGGGCTTGGAGGGATGGCTGCGCGAGCGGTTCCTGCCGCGGGTGCCCATGGGGGCGCTGGTGGTGATCGCGGGGCGAAACCCGCCGGATATGCGGTGGCAGGCGGATCCGGGATGGGCGGGGGCGCTGGGGGTGCTGCCGCTGCGCGACCTGCGGGCCGGAGATGCGCAGGCCCTGGTGGACTCCTCCGGGGTGCCGACCGAGTTGCGCGAGCCGCTGCTGGCCTTCGCCGGTGGTCATCCGCTGGCGCTGCTACTGGGGGCGGCCGTGGCGGTGAAGGACGGCGGGGCCAGCAGGCGGTGGATGCCGAATCAGGACGTGGTGGCCACGTTGCTGGATCAGCTGGTGGGCGAGTTGCCTTCGGCGGCGCATCGGCATGCTCTGGAGATCTGCGCGCATGCGTACATGACGACGGAGGACCTGCTGCGGGCGGCCTTGCCGGAGGACGCCGGGACGTTGTTCCGGTGGTTGCGGCGGTTGCCGTTCGTGGAGTCGAGCAGTCCCGGGCTGTTTCCGCATGACGTGGTGAGGGAGCTGCTGGAGGCGGACCTACGATGGCGGGATCCCGAGGGGTACGCGGTGATGCACGACCGCATTCATGCGCATCTGGCGGAGAGGGTACGCACGGCGAGCGATGTGGGCGTGCTCGGTGCGGTGGCGGCACTGCTCTACCTGCATCGCGACAACGGGGCGCTGGCCGATTTCCACGGCCGCCACGACGAGGGCGAGTTCACGGAAGAGGTGTTGGGGGAGGAGGACGTCGGCACGTTGCTCCGGGTGGCGACGGCAGCGGAGGGTGCGGCGTCCGCGGGCTGCGCCGCCTTCTGGGCGGAACGTCAGCTGGAGGCGTTCCGGCTGTATCGACGGACCGAAACCGGCGAGCCCGTGGCTTTCTCCGCGTGGTTGCGGTTGGCGGAACTCGATGAGGAGGAGCTGACGGCCGATCCCATCGTGGCCATGGCGTGGGAGCATGCGCGTGCCACCACGCCGTTGCGCGCCGGTGAACATTTGGCGGTCAGCCGGCTATGGGCGCTGCCGCCGTATCGCGGAAACTCGCCGGTGATGGATTTGATCCAGTGGCGAGTGATCGGCAATTGTCTGCGGGCCGAGCGGATGGCATGGTCATATATCGAGATACGGCATCCGAACCAAGCGTGGATGGAGCATTTACGGCGGCATTATGGGATGCGTGACATCTCCGAGCAGCCACGGCTGGAGGATGACGCGTACACCCTGTTCGTTCATGACTGGCGCGCGGTGCCGGCGCAGGCGTGGCTGGAGCGGATGAACCAACTGCTCGTCGCGGGGCCTGCCGGCGGCCCGAGTGCCGCGACGGCGAAACTGGCGGTGCTGTCCCAGGCGGAGTTCGCCGAGGCGGTTCGCAAGGCGTTGCGCCAGTTGTCGCGGCTGGACGCGCTGGCCGCTTCCCCACTGACGCGCACCAGGCTGATCGCCGAGCGGGCCGGGCAGAACCCGGCCACGGCACTGGGTGACCTGCTACGCCAGGCGATCGACGACCTGCGTGAGGATCCGCGCTCGGTCAAGTTCCACCGGGCGCTGTCCGTCACGTTCCTCCGCAGCACGCCCACCCAGGAGCTGGCCGCGGAACGACTCGGCCTCCCTTTCACCACCTATCGCCGCCATCTGACGGCCGGCATCGAACGTGTCTGCGCCGACCTGTGGCACCGGGAGCTGTATGGCACCAACGCACCGGCGTACCGATCCACCTGAGCCGCCACATCGCGGCGGCGCCGCAGGGTGCCCACGCGGTACGTGGACCTGGGCGAACACCCGCCGCGCCATCGCGCCGCTGCGACCGGGCGAGCACCTGGCCGTCGGCCCTACCCGGGTGCGCGGGCCCCTACCGCCGTGAACGAACGCGACCGAGGGCGTGTCAGTCGGCAAGCGCGAAGCCGGCCGCCGCCTCCGCGTGGAGTCGAGCGCTCGGCAGGACCGGGATGGCGCTGTCCTTCTCACTGATCAGCAGCTCGATCTCCGTGCAGCCGAGGATGACGCCTTCAGCGCCGTCGTCTGCGAAATCATCGATGATCTGGGCGTACGCGTCCCTGGACGATTCCCGGAGCACCCCGCGCACCAATTCGTCGAAGATCACGCGATGGACCAGTTCCCGCTGCTCACGCCGCGGGACGACCACGTCGAAGCCGTGGGCGGCCAGCCGATCCCGGTAGAAGGGCTGCTCCATGGTGAAGTGGGTGCCCAGCAGACCCACCTTGCGCATGCCTCTGGCGCGGACCTCGGCGCCCAGGGCGTCGGCGATATGCAGCACGGGCACGCTGACGGCCCGCTCCACGTCATCGCTCACCCGGCTGAAGGTGTTGCTGCAGATGAGCAGGAGGTCGGCGCCGAGATCCTCCAGTTTCCTGCCCGCACCGGTCAGCAACGTACTCACCTCGTCCCAGCGGTCGGCGAAGATGAGGTCCTCGACGGTCGTGTAGTCGACCGACCAGATGAGGCTGTTGGCGGAATGGCTGCCGCCGAGTCGCTCGCGTATCCGCTGGTTGATGATCTGGTAGTAGATCATCGTCGATTCCCAGCTCAACCCGCCGATGAGACCGATAGTGCGCATGGAACTCCGTTTCGATAGCTTGTGCCGGCAGGCTGGTCGGTGCCGGCCACGGTGACGGTGCCGCCACTGGCCTGGTTGAGTCCGGCCAGGCAGTGCATCAGCATGGACTTGCCCGATCCGCTCGGCCCCTCGGCGATGCGCCAACGGTCAGGCGCCGGCCAGCGCACGGGCGCAGGCACCGAGCCCGATCTCGCTGGAGGCCTTGACGAACACCACGTCTCCCGGTTCGAGAAGCGCGGTGGCCAGCCTGAGGGCCCCGGCCACGTCCTCGACGGTATGGACGGTCACGCCCTGGTTCGAGGACTCCGCTGCCTCCGCCATCGCGAGCGGATCCCCTGCTCCGACCGCGATCAGCACGTCGAAGCGGAGGTCGGCGACGAGCCGGCCCATCTCCGCGTGCCGGGCGCGGGAGGCGTCCGCCTGCTGCCCCATCGCGCCGAGCACGGCGACGGTATGGCGGGTGCCGGCCAGGGCCTTCACCGCCCGCAGCCCGGCCCGCATGGATTCGGGGTTGGCGTTGTAGGTGTCGTTGACGATGGTGATGCCGTCAGGTCGTCCGACGATCTCCAGCCGGCCCGCGGAGCGCCGCCGTGCAGCGTTCAGCCCATCGGCGATCTCGGCGACGCCCAGGCCGAGTACGGTGGCGACGGCGGCGGCGGCCAGGGCGTTGCTCACCTGGTGCTCGCCGATGAGGTTGAGCTCGACCTGGGCGCGGCCGGCGGGCGTCACCAGCTCGAACGCGGTTCGCGCCCGGTCGTCCATCCGCACGTCCTCGGCTCGCACCTGCGCCTGCGCCGACCCGCCGTACAGCAGGATCTGGGCCCTGGTGCGGCCGGCCATGCCCATGACGTACGGGTCGTCGGCGTTGAGCAGGGCGAACCCGTCCGCCGGAAGTGCCTCGACCAGCTCGCCTTTGGCCTCGGCCACGTCGGCCGGCCCGACTCCCATACGCTCCACATGTGCGGTGCCGACATTGAGCACCAGCCCGACCTGGGGCGGTGCGAGCCCGGTCAGGTACGTCAGGTCGCCCTTCCGGCCGGCGCCCATTTCCAGCACTAGGTATCGGGTTGTGGCATCGGCACGCAGCACGGTGAGCGGCAGCCCTAGCTCGTTGTTGAACGACCTGTCGGTGGCGACGGTCGCGGCGTGCCGTTCGAGCACCTGGGCCAGCAGGTCCTTGGTGGTGGTCTTGCCCACGGAGCCGGTCAGGCCGATCACGGTCGGGCTGATGCGTTCGAGCAGGTGCCTGGCCAGCAGGCCGAGCGCGAGCTGGACGTCCTCGACCACGAGGGCGGGCACGCCGACGGGCCTTGAGGCCAGTACGGCGACGGCGCCGGCAGCGACGGCACCGGCCGCGTAGTCGTGACCGTCGACGCGGGTGCCCACCGTCGCGGCGAACAGGCTGCCCGGCACCAGCTCGCGGGAGTCGACCGCCGAGGGCGCCGTCACCAGTGCCTCCGGGTCGCGCACGTCATGCAGGCTCGCGCCGACGACCCGCGCGATCTCGTTCAGCGTCATGGGGATCATGAGCCACTCCTGGCGAACGCCAGGTCGATGAGGCGTCGCAGCAGGTCCGGGTAGGGGACACCGCTTGTGGCCCAGGCCCTGGCGTAGACGGAACGGGAGGTGAAGCCGGGCATGGTGTTGATCTCCAGCACGTACAGGCGTCCCGTGTCCTCCTCATAGAGGAAGTCGACACGGGACAGGCCGTAGCCACCGATCGCCCGGAAGGCGCGCAGGGCCAGCTCGCGCACGTCCTCGGCCACCCGTTCTGGCAGCACGACGGGGATGGTGGCGATCTCGGCCTGGCTGAGGTACTTGGCCTCATAGTCGAGCCAGTCGCCGGGCACGATGAGCTCGCCGGGCACCGAAGCATCCGGAGTGTCATAGCCGCCGAGCACGCCGCAGATGACCTCGCGCGCGGTCACGCCCTGCTCGACGATGACCACCCGGTCGTAGGCCAGCGCCAGATCTACGCCCGCGCGCAGCTCCTCCATGGAGGTGACACGTGAGATGCCGATGGAGGAGCCCATGTTGGCCGGTTTGACGTACATCGGCCAGTCGAGCGACTTCACCAGACCCCAGTAGTCGGTGGTGGTGCGCCATTCGTGCTCGGTGAACCACACATGTGGGGTGACCGGAATGTCCTCCGCCAGGAACGTGCGCCGCATCGCGACCTTGTTCATGGCCACGGCAGAGGCCAGGACGCCGCAGCCCACGTACGGGATGCCCAGCGTCTCCAAGTGACCCTGGACGACGCCGTCCTCGCCGAACGGCCCGTGCAGCACAGGGAAGACCACGTCCGCCAGATCGCGTCGCAGCTCCACCGGCCACCTGCCCTGCCGGTCGATGATGACGGCGACGGGCTCGTACAGATCCCTCGGCAGAGCATCGAGCACAGCCTGCGCCGACTGCAGCGACACCTCATGCTCGGCGGACGGCCCACCCGCCAGCACGGCCACGCGTACGCGTTCAGTCACGATCAATCAGCCTTCCTCAGTGGCACGGAGACAGCACCGCTAGCGGCACGGTGTTCGCCTCGCAGGACCAGCCTGCCGAGTGTCGGCTCTTCGCCTGACCAGTTCCCAGGCCATTCGCTGTCCAGTTCCTGACCAAAACCCGGCACCAGCGGCAGCACGCACGGCGACAGGAACGACACGGCGAGGGGTTCGCCGCGTCCGCGGTGTGCAGCGCCTCGCGCCCCGCGTCGGTGAGGTGTCAGGCTAGACGGAGTGCCTGCTCATTTAGAAGACCAAA
>JAOPYI010000292.1 GCA_025964675.1 Sphaerisporangium sp.
CCGTGAACGTGGTTGTGGCCCGCCACCGGGCCGACCTCGCCCGCGGCGAAGAACCCCGCCATGCCGATCGGGCCGAGGGTGTCGTGGAGCGCCAGCACATCGTGGTCGGGGCTGCCGAACATGGCCGAACCCCTGCCGTTGCAGGAGAACAGCAGCGCGCCGTCGATGT
This sequence comes from Sphaerisporangium sp., assembly GCA_025964675.1. Classification (GTDB taxonomy): domain Bacteria; phylum Actinomycetota; class Actinomycetes; order Streptosporangiales; family Streptosporangiaceae; genus Sphaerisporangium. The sequence continues at coordinate 170 of JAOPYI010000292.1, forward strand.
GTCCCCGCTGCTCGACGTGGGCGTCCAGCAGCTCGTACAGGTCCTCGTCCGCCGTGGCGGCGTCGCGGACCTGGAAGCGGACGCTCTGCCCGATGTCGAGCACGTCGCCGACGGCCACGGCCTCACGCTCGGGGTCGATGCCGAGGATGCCCCGGATCAGGAAGTCGCCGCGCTCGTGGCTCTCGGCGTACTCGTCCATGGCGACGCCGATCTGCAGGCCGGAGGCGACCAGCTCCCTGTCGTCCTCGTCGAGGCCGCTGACGATGTCCTCCAGGCGGGCGAGGGCGGGCTGCCCGGCCAGCTCCAGCAGGAGGTTCTCCTCGGAGCGGGTGACGACCATGGTGGGGCCGATCGGGCGGCAGCCCTGGCTTACGACGGTGCTGACGTTGACGGGGCCGCTCAGCATGACGCCGATCGCCCCTTCGGTGTACATCTCGCCACCGGCGAACAGGCGGACGGAGCCCTGGCCCCGCATGCCGTTGGCCAGGCCGCCGACCAGTGGAAGATCGCCGAGGACGTCGGCCGAGTGCTCCACGAAGGCGTCGGTGGGGAAGCTGTACGGGTCGGCCAGCAGGATCGCCACCTGGTCGTCAGGCGTGCGGTCCGGCAGGCCGATGATCACGAAGCGGTCATCCGTGCGGAGGGTCTCCAGCGCGAAGGTCGTCGCCCGCCCCCCGCCGAGGCTCGCCGCCCAGGCGCTGACCGCCGAGGTCAGCTCGACGCCCTGGCCGTCGCCGATGACGCCGGTGGCGCTGCACCCGACGACCTGGGCCCCGGGCGCCATGCGCATGACGCGCAGCCCGGCGCGGGTGACGTCCTCGGGATCGTCACCGCAGATGAAGAAGCACACGAGGTCGGGCGGTCCTGACAGGCCGGAGAGCGCTTGGCGCACTGCGGTCTCCGCGGCCACGACCAGGTCGGACCCCACGGCGAGACCGTCAGCGAACCTGCTCGTCAGCACTGTCACACGCCTCGCCTCCCCCTACGTCGCGAGTCGTAGTGTGTCGTAGCATTTGAACCCTCTTGGCCGGATTCTCCCCACTACGGAAGCAACAACGCGCGCGGAGCGTCACGCAATGGTCAAGATCCGAAATGTCTATAAGCTGCCAGAACCTTCCTTCGCGACGTAGTCTCGTTCCCGTGCATGAATCGCCCACACCGCGAAGTGAAACGCCGCAAGCTCGCACTGTCCGTGACCTACGCGATAGTGGACACACCTATCGCTCGGTCAAGGCGGAGATCCGCGAGAACTTGCTGGCCAGATTACGCTCGGGCGCGCCGAGATTCCCGGGCATCGTCGGATTCGACGACACCGTGCTCCCCCACCTGGAGCGAGCGCTGCTAGCGGGGCACGACCTGGTACTACTGGGCGAGCGCGGCCAGGGCAAGACCCGGCTCATCCGCACGATCACCGGCCTGCTCGACGAGTGGACCCCCGTGGTCGACGGATGCGAGATCAACGACCACCCGTACGCCCCTGCCTGCGTCCGCTGCGTGAAGCTCGCCGCGGAGCAGGGTGAGGACCTGAAGATCGCCTGGAAGCACCGCGCCGACCGCTACGGCGAGAAGCTCGCCACGCCGGACACCTCGGTCGGCGACCTGATCGGCGACGTCGACCCGATCAAGATCGCGGAAGGCCGCACCCTCGGCGACCCCGAGACCGTCCACTACGGCCTGGTCCCCCGCACCAACCGGGGCGTCTTCTCGGTGAACGAGCTGCCCGACCTCGCCGAGCGCATCCAGGTGTCGCTGCTCAACGTGCTGGAGGAGCGTGACATCCAGGTACGCGGCTACAACCTGCGGCTACCCCTCGACGTCCTGCTGATCGCCAGCGCCAACCCCGAGGACTACACCAACCGGGGACGGATCATCACCCCGCTGAAGGACCGCTTCGGGGCCGAGATCCGCACGCACTACCCGCTGACCCTGGAGGACGAGCTCGCCCTGATCCGCCAGGAGGCCACGCTCAACTGGCGGGGCCTGGACCCTGACGGCGATCAGGCGGGCCTGAGCGCCGAGCTGCCCGAGCACCTCGTGGAGATCATCGCCCGGTTCACCCGCCTGGTCCGCGAGTCGACGGCGGTGGACTCCCGCTCCGGTGTCTCGGCCCGCTTCTCGATCGCGGCCGCCGAGACGGCCGCCGCCTCGGCCGTACGGCGGGCGGCGCTCCGTGGCGAGGAGCGCCCGGTGACCCGGGTGTGCGACCTGCCCGGGACCGTCCACACCCTGCGCGGCAAGGTGGAGTTCGAGGTGAGCGAGGAGGGCCGCGAGGTCGAGGTGCTCTCCCACCTGCTGCGCCGCGCCGTCGCGGAGACCTTCCGCGGCACGCTCGGGGGCATGGACCTGTCCGCGCTGCTGGACAAGTTCACCGAGGGCGCCCAGATCGAGTCCGGTGAGCTCACGCCCGCCACCGAGCTGCTCCATCAGATCGGGCCGGTCCCCGGCCTCGCCAAGATCATGTCCGCCGTGGGCATGGGCGAGGGCGACGAGTCCCCGGGGCACGCCGCCGCCGCGCTGGAGTTCGCGCTCGAAGGGCTCTACCTGATGCGGCGCCTGTCCAAGGACGAGACCGACGGGGGCGCCGTCTACCGCACCTGAGCCATGGCTCCCCCAAGGCGGCTCTCCTGCCGGTGAGCCGCCTTCGGGGACGCGCACAGAGGCGCTCAGGCGGCGGGGACGTTTCCTCGCACACCGGACACACGACGGTTAGGCTCGCAAAAGATGAGTGGCTACCGATACGGCGAGTATCACGACGGGCCCGATCCGCTGGCACCGCCCTACGACGTGCGCGCCGCGCTCGATGAGATGGGCGACGCGATCCTGTCAGGTTCCACCCCCCTGGACTCCCTGCGTGACCTGCTCAAACGAGGCGTGCCCGGCGCTCAGGACCGGCGCGGCCTCGACGAGTTGCTCCGCGAGGTGCGCAAGCGCCGCCGCGAGCTGCGGGAGCGCGGAAATCTCGACGGCACGCTCGAACGCGCCCGTGCCTTGCTGGACAAGGCGATCGGCCAGGAACGCGCCGAGCTGTTCCCCGACCCCTCCGACGACGCCCGGCTACGCGAGTCCGAGCTCGACGGGGTGCCGAGCGACACCGCGAGCGCGGTGCAGCAGCTCAGCTCGTACGAGTGGCGCTCGCCCGCCGCCCGCCAGACCTTCGAGGAGCTGCGCGAACTGCTGCGCAGGGAGGTGCTCGACAGCCGTTTCCGGGGCATGCGCGAGGCTCTCGCGAATCCCGATCCGGAAATGATGGAACGGGTCCGGCAGATGATGTCGGATTTGAACGACATGCTGGACCAGGACGCCCGAGGCCAGCATACGCAAGATGATTTTGACCAATTCATCGAAAAATATGGGGACTTGTTTCCGGAGAATCCCCGCAATCTCGAAGAACTGGTCGACATCCTCGCCCGCCGGGCCGCCGCGGCCCAGCGGATGCTCGCCTCCATGACCCCGGAGCAGCGCGCGGAGCTTCAGGCCCTGATCGACCAGACGCTGGAGCAGGCCGGGCTCGGCGAGCAGATGGCCCGCCTCAGCCAGGCCCTCTACGCCCGCCGTCCGGACCTCGCCTGGGACACTCCCGAGCGGATGAACGGCGAGCAGCCCCTCGGCATGGGGGACGCCGTCAGCGCCCTGGAGGAACTGGCCGACCTGAGCCAGCTGGAGACGGCGCTCCGCCAGGACTATCCGGGAGCACGGCTCGACGACATCGACGAGGCCGCGATCCGCCGGGCCCTCGGCCGCTCGGCCGTGGACGACCTGGAGACGCTCAAGCAGATCGAACGCGAGCTGGAGCAGCAGGGATACCTCCGGCGGCAACGCGGAAAGCTCGAGCTCACCCCGAAGGGCGTGCGCCGGCTCGGGGAGACCGCTCTGCGCAAGGTCTTCGACTCGCTGGACGCCGGACGCCGCGGCGACCACGACCAGCGTGACGCCGGAGCCGCCGGCGAGCTCACCGGCTCCTCCCGGCCGTGGCGCTTCGGCGACGAGCAGCCCATCGACGTGGTCCGCACGCTGGTCAACGGCGTGCGGCGCGGCAACGGCCGGGGGGACGGCGACGGCCACGCCCGGGTGTCGCTGTCCGTGGACGACTTCGAGGTCGCTGAGACCGAGAGGCGTACGGCGGCCGCGGTGTGCCTGCTGGTCGACCTGTCGTACTCCATGGCCCTACGGGGCACCTGGGCGCCCGCCAAGCAGACCGCACTGGCTCTGCAGGCCCTGGTCGCGTCCAAGTTCCCCGGAGACGCCGTGCAGATCATCGGCTTCTCGAACTACGCCCGGGTGCTCCAGCCCGAGGAGCTGGCCGGGCTCGAATGGGACATGGTCCAGGGCACCAACCTGCACCACGCCCTGCTGATCGCCGGCCGCCACCTGGACCGGCATCCCGACTTCGAGCCCGTGGTGCTCGTCGTCACCGACGGCGAGCCGACCGCCCACCTCATGCGGAACGGCCGCTACTGGTTCGAGTGGCCGCCGTCGCGCGAGACGCTTGAGCTCACGCTGGCCGAGGTCGACAAGATGACCCGGCGCCGGGCGACGCTCAACGTGTTCATGCTCGCCACCGACGAGCGGCTCAAGGACTTCGTGGACGAGGTCGCCCGGCGCAACGGCGGCCGGGTGTTCTCCCCCAGCGCCGACCGCCTCGGCGAGTACGTCGTCAGCGACTTCCTGCGCTCCCGCCGCTCCCGCTAGCACGACCTGGCCGCCCGCCGCTCTTCCGTACGGAAGAGCGGCGGGCGGCCGCTTTCGGTCTGAAAGCGGTTTTGCGAGGGTATGTCCATGTCCCGGCCCGAATCTCTGGGCAAAGGAATCAACCGTTTCCAGGGCGGCGCATTAATCGCTTGCTGATCGATATGCGATCTCGGAGGATATTCATAAGGGATGCTTGACGGAGATCCCTCAAGACAGCCGACCTGTTTCACCTGTGCTTGAAAGGAGAGTGCAATGTTCGCCGCGGTCGCTCTCCTGCTCCTCATGATCGTCACGGTGACGATGTTCGAGGTCACCGTGAACAACCGGCCCCGGCCCCCGAAACCGCCTCTCGCCGACATCACGCGTCTCGAGGAGCCGGCACAGGGCGCGCCGGACGTCCCGAAACCATGAGCCACGGCTCATGATTTGCCACGGTTGACCGAAGCCCGTTCCCCCGCTGATCACTCAGGCGATAGCCTCAGCGGCATGTCGTTTCTCGACAAGCTTCTGCTGTGGCTGCACATCGGCTTCGCGATCTTCGCTATCGGGCCGTTGACCGCCGCCACCATGTTCACCCCGAGATACATCCGGGCCAGAGACGCGAGCGTGCTGCGTTATCTTCACCGCAGCACGCGCGTCTTCGGCGTCCTGACCCTTGGCGTGTTCCTGTTCGGCCTCGCCCTGGCAGGCGGCAACATCGGCAAGCCGTATCTTTCGGTCTCGATGACGCTGTTCATCGTGGCGGCGGTGCTCCTGGTCATCATCGATCGTGACCAGAGCACCGCCGTCCGCGTGCTGTCCAACGAGACCCCGGAGGACGACGCCAAGGTCCAGACGGGCCGGATCGCCACCCTCTCCTCGGTCGTGGCCCTCATCTGGCTCGTGATCCTGGTGCTGATGGTCTGGTTCAACCCCTGAGACCGGCCGAGGCCCCGAGGGAATCCGATCCTTAGGAGCCCAGGGCCTGCGTGAGGTCGCCGAGCAGGTCGCTGACCGTCTCGACGCCGACCGACAGGCGCACCAGATCGGGGGGCACCTCAAGGGCCGAGCCCGCGACCGAGGCATGCGTCATGCGCCCGGGGTGCTCGATCAGCGACTCCACGCCGCCGAGCGACTCGCCCAGCGTGAACAGCTTGGTCCGGTTGCAGATCTCGACCGCCTCGGCCTCACCGCCGGCGACCCGGAACGACACCATGCCGCCGAACCGCCTCATCTGCTTGGCGGCCACCTCGTGCCCCGGGTGCCCGGCGAGCCCCGGATAGAGGACCTCGGTGACCCGGGGGTGCGACAGCAGCAGGTCGACGACCCGCTCGGCGTTGTCGCAGTGGCGCTCCATGCGCAGGGCCAGCGTCTTTATGCCCCGCAGCGTCAGCCACGCGTCGAACGGGCCCGCGACGGCCCCCATGGCGTTCTGGTGGTAGGCCAGCTCTTCGCCGAGGTCGCGGTCGCGGGCGACCAGCGCGCCGCCGACCACGTCGGAGTGCCCGCCGACGTACTTCGTGGTGGAGTGGACCACCACGTCGGCGCCCAGCGCCAGCGGCTGCTGGAGGTACGGCGAGGCGAAGGTGTTGTCCACCACGAGCAGGGCGTCCGCCTCGTGGGCGATGGAGCCGAGAGCCTCGATGTCGGCGATCCCCAGCAGAGGGTTCGTCGGGGTCTCCACCCAGATCGCCTTGGTGTCGGGACGGACGGCCGCGCGCACGGCCTCGAGGTCGCCCAGCGGCACCGGGTCGTAGTGCAGGCCCCAGCGCGCCAGAACCTTGGCGAACAGCCGGTAGGTGCCGCCGTAGGCGTCGTCGGGGATGATGACGTGGTCCCCGGGCCCGCACACCCCGCGCAGCAGGGTGTCCTCGGCGGCGAGGCCGGACGCGAAGGCCAGCCCGCGCGTGCCGCCCTCGATCGCGGCCAGGCACTCCTCCAGAGCGGTCCTCGTGGGGTTCGCCGACCGGCTGTACTCGTATCCAGAGCGAAGCCCGCCGACGCCGTCCTGCTTGTATGTGGACACGGCGTATATAGGAGGCACCACCGCACCGGTGCGGGGGTCGGCCTCCTGGCCTGCGTGAATGGCCAAAGTCTCGAAGCCCTCAATCATGACACCCACGCTATCGCCCTCCCGCGGGACGAAACGGCCTAACCGTGCGCAACGCCGGTTACCTGGTCCGCGCGACTCGTCCGAATGGCCGATCCTGTGGCTGATCGCTCCGTTTACGCTCAATGTCCGTGAGGGACACCCAACGGTTCGCGTACTGGGTTCAGCAACTCAGTGAGATGGCGCTGGTCGGCTGGCTGGGGTTGCTCCTGCTCGCCGACATCGCCGTGGCGGTCTCGATGCGCGACGCGCAGTACACGGTGCCGGTGTGCGGCCTCATCGGCATCGGGGCCTACCTGCTGCGGCACCGGTTCCGCGTCCAGGGTCTGGTCCTGATGATGGGGATGTCGGCGGGAGTCTCCCTCTTCACCGCCCTCTTCCACTGGAACGGCTCTCCCGGCTTCGCCGAGGCCGGCACCCTGCTGCTGCTGACCGTAGGGGTTCTCCGCTGGGTCACGCCCCTCCGGTTCGCCGTGCTCCTCTCGGTGCTGCCCATGATCACCTTGGAGCTGGCGAGCGGCCTGCGCATGCCCGGCAACTCGGGCATCGCCTTCGGCTTCCTACTCTTCGTCGCCTGGGCGGTGGCGATGGGCATCGGCGCCTACCTGCGCTACCAGCGCGAGCGCCGCCACGAGACCGTGAACGCCGTGCGGAGGGCCGAACGCCTCGAGCTCGCCCGGGAGCTGCACGATCTGGTCGCTCACCACATCACCGGCATCGTGGTACAGGCCCAGGCGGCCAGGACCGTGGCCGTACAGAAGCCCGAGGCCGTCGTGCCGTCCTTGGAGGCCATCGCCAACGCGGGGGCGGACGCGCTGACCTCCATGCGCCGCCTGGTCGGGGTGCTCCGGGCCGACGACGACCCGTCCCGCAGCGCGGGCACCACGCTGGCAGACCTGCGCGTGCTGGTCGAGACCTTCTCCGCGGGCGGGCCGCCGGTCGCCTTCGACATCGGCCAGGGCGTCAGCGACTTGACGCTGGCGCCCGAGGTGCTCACCACCCTGCACCGCGTCCTGCGGGAATCGCTGACGAACGTACGGCGGCACGCCCCGAACGCCGGCTGGGTCGAGGCGAACCTCAGCCCGGCCGACCGGGGCGTACTGCTGCGCGTCCACAACTACGTGTCGCACTCCGACCCGCGTGTCTCCAGGCTGGGCGGTGGCTTCGGCCTGGTGGGCATGGCCGAGCGGGTCAACGCCCTCGGCGGCGACCTCGTCGCGGGCCCCACCCCGCAGGGGACCTGGGAGGTCCGCGCCTGGTTCCCCCTCGACCGCGAGGCGGCCGGCTTCTGACCGCCCTGAGGGAGACTGCCGGAGCCTCCCTCACAAGGGCCGGAGGCCGGCTCTCAGGCGCTTCCTCCGCTAGCGAGGAAGGCCAGCAGATCCTGCCTGGTGATGAGGCCGATCGGCTTGCCGTCGTCGAGGACGACCGTGGCGTCGGCCTTCTCGAGCGCCTCGATGGCCACAGACACCGGCTCGCCCGAGCCGATCGTGGGGAGCGGCGCCGACATGTGCTCCTCGATGGGGTCGTCGCCGCGCACCTTGCCGCGGTACAGGGCTTCGAGCAGGTCGCGCTCCACGATCGACCCGACCACCTCGGCCGCCATGACCGGAGGCTCCTCCTTCATGACGGGGAGCTGCGACACGCCGTACTCGCGCATGATCGCGATGGCCGTGCTGACCGACTCGTGCGGGTGCGTGTGCACGAACTGGGGCAGCCCCGGCGACTTGCGTTCGAGCACGTCGCCGACCAGCCCTTCCTCGCTGGTGGAGGTCAGGAAGCCGTAGTCGGCCATCCAGTCGTCGTTGAAGATCTTGGACAGGTAGCCGCGCCCCCCGTCGGGCAGCAGGACGACGATCACATCGTCCGGCCCGGCCTCGGCCGCCACCTTGAGCGCCGCCACGACGGCCATGCCGCAGGAGCCGCCGACGAGCAGGGCCTCCTCACGCGCCAGGCGGCGGGTCATGCCGAAGGAGTCCTTGTCGGACACCGCGATGATGCGGTCGGCGACCGTCGTGTCGTAGGTCGCGGGCCAGATGTCCTCGCCGACACCCTCGACGAGGTACGGCCGCCCGGAGCCGCCGGAGTAGACCGAGCCCTCGGGGTCGGCGCCGATGACCTGCACCCGGCCGCCGGACACGTCCTTGAGGTAGCGCCCGGTGCCGCTGATGGTGCCACCCGTGCCGACCCCGGCGACGAAGTGGGTGATGCGGCCGTCGGTCTGGTCCCAGATCTCCGGACCCGTGGAGTGGTAGTGGCTGGCGGGGTTCTCCGGGTTGGAGTACTGGTCGGGCTTCCAGGCGTTCGGGAGCTCCCGGGCCAGCCGGTCGGAGACGGAGTAATAGGACTCCGGGTGGTCGGGCGAGACCGCCGTGGGGCAGACGACGACCTCGGCGCCGTACGCGCGAAGCACGGCGATCTTGTCCTGGGCGACCTTGTCCGGCACGACGAACAGGCAGCGGTAGCCCCTGTCCTGCGCCACGATGGCCAGCCCGATCCCGGTGTTGCCCGACGTGGGCTCCACGATCGTGCCTCCGGGCCGCAGCTCTCCGGAGCGCTCGGCCGCCTCGACCATGGGCAGCGCGATGCGGTCCTTCACCGAGCCGCCGGGGTTGAAGTATTCGACCTTGGCGAGAACCTGGGCGGACACGCCGGCCGTGACCTTGCGCAGCCGTACGAGCGGGGTGTCGCCCATGAGCTCGATGAGCGAGTCGTGTACGCGCACCGGGAATAACACCTCATCTGCCGAAGCTTTGTCAGCTTGTCGATGCCGGATTCAGATTGGGTGATCTGGTCTCCGGCTGGTTCCAATTCCTCACCGTACCGTCACGACTACCACTTCAAGGGACAGGCGTCCGCGAGTCGCGCTGACGCGAATGAGTGCGGCCGCGATCATAGTGCTCAGCACTGTGATCAGGCCGGGAAAGCAGCCATGAACCACCCCATGTGACCACTGAAACCACGTCGGGAAACGACCACAAAGGTACGAGGTTCAGGAAGGAGCCCTGAAGTGATCTGGACGCCCGGAACCGCACGGGCGGCTCGCCGTATCGCGACCGCCGCCGCCCTCGGCGGCGGAGGCGTGACCGCGCTGGGAGCCGCCGTCTACGGCCTCCTGATGGCCGAGGCGATGCTCGCCCGCAGAATCGTCGGCAGCCCCCACGGCATGGAAGGGCCCGAGTCCGACGGCATCTACGGAGAATCGCCGAGCCCCGACTCCGGTAAGCCCGTCGAGCCGATCAGCATGGTCATGCTCGGCGACTCGACCTCGGTGGGGCTCGGCATGAGCGATGCCACGACGACCCCGGCCGTGCTGCTCGCCAACGGCCTGTCCGCGATCGCCGAGCGGCCCGTACGCCTGAACGTCCACGGCCGGTCCGGCGCGGTGTCGGCCGACCTCACCCTGCAGGTCGACCGGGCGCTCAAGGCGCGGCCCGACATCGCGGTCATCTTCGTGGGGGCCAACGACGTCACGACGCAGATCAAGCCTGCCGAGGCCGTGAGGCACCTGCAGAAGGCCGTGCGGCGGCTCCGGGAGGCGGGCGCGGAGGTCGTCGTCGGCACGTGCCCCGACCTCGGCACGATCCGGCCCATCGGGCAGCCGCTCCGCTGGGTCACCCGGCGGTGGAGCCGCCAGCTCGCGGCGGCGCAGACGGTGGCCGTGATCGAGGAAGGCGGCCGCACGGTGGCGTTCGCGGACGTTCTCGGCCCGGAATTCGCAACATATCCGGGCGAAATGTTCGGACCCGATCGATATCACCCATCTGCGCGAGGTTACCAACAGTCCGCTTACGTAGTGCTACCTTCTGTATGCGCCGCGTTGGGGTTGTGGCCCGAGCCTGGACCCGAGCGTGGCGAGGGATCGCAATCGATTTACCTCGCGGCGGCCATCGCCGCGGAGGAGTCCGGCACCGAGGTCACCGCGACCCGCGTCGCCGGCCGCGCGACCGGCCCCTATGGCAGGTGGGCCACGATACTTCGCCGTCGGCCGGGGGCAATGCCTCGCAGCGCCTAATACCGGTCGCTCTCCGCGACGAGGCCGTCACTCTGCCCGCATTGGAGTGGAATGCCCGTGATCCGGCCTCTCGCGAAACCCGCCTTGGCGCTTGCCGGGGTCCTGGCCCTGGCTGGCTGCTCCAGCAGCAAGGCGGCCATTGAGGAGACACCCCCGACCTGGCAAAGCGCCGAGGTGAACTCCGTCAGCCGCGCCACCCTGGCCGCCGGTGTGGCGGCGGTGACCTCGATCAGGCCCGACGGCACGCTGGAGACCGCCGCCCTCGACCTGACCAGCGGGAAGAGGCTGTGGGCCCATCCCGCGACGATCGCCGGCCGCCTGCCCGGCATGGGAGTGCAGCCGCCCGCCGCCGTCGAGACCGGCCCGGGTCAAGGGGTCGTCGCCGCCGTCGACCCCGTCAAGCAGGGCACATGGAACGCCACGCTGATCGCCCGCGACGCCCGCACCGGGCAGCGGAAGTGGACCCGGCCCGTGCAGTCGACCTTCGGCCCGCAGCGGTGCGGCTCCTACATCTGCCTGTCGGAGAACACCGCGCTGGCCTCGGCCCGCATGGTCGTGCTCGACCCGCTCACCGGCAAGCTCCTGTGGAAGGTGCCCGGCATCGCCGAGGTGGAGTGGTCGGATACGTCCAGGGTGGTCATGCTCCACCTGGCCAAGCACCCCGTGCTCGCCGCCCATGATCTCAAGACCGGGGCGCCGGTCTGGCAGCTGCCCGTCGAGCAGGCGCTCAGCGCGGGCATCGACCTGTCGGGCGGCTGGGCCTTCGGCACGTCCGGGGCGAACCTCGTCGGCTACGTCGCCCCGTACACCAACCCCAAGAAGAACAAGACCTCGGCCTTCGGCCTCTTCTCGGTCAAGCTCGCCGACGGCACGGTCAACTGGCTGCGCCCTTCGGTCGTACGGGTCTATCCGAGCGGCAGCCCCGGCCTCGCGCCCGTCGTGCGGCCCATCGACGAGCAGGGGCAGTACGGCGGCTTCGCCCGGCTCGACCCGGGTTCCGGCCGCGTGATCGGCCAGATCACGTCCGACCAGGTGCCGGGCACCGGCTGGTGGCTCGCGTTCCCGAAGGACATGGGGAAGCTCGACTTCCTCAAGCCCGGCAGCGCCGGCGCCGCGTTCGACCTCCCCTCGGGGAAGCCGGCCCAGCTGAAGGACCAGCGGGGCTGGTCGTTCTGCGTCACCGACCCGAAACCGCTGCCACTGCGCGGCATGGCCCAGGGCTTCTACTCCGTGGCGTCCCTGTGCGAGTTCGACCTGGCCACCGGCAAGCGCGTGTCCGGGCCGGGGGTCCCGCCCGCGTGGTTCACCGGCAGCCAGGACGGCTGGCGCCTCTGGCGTGACGAGAAGGGCGCCGTGCACGCCGTCAAGGACACCACCGGCACTGCTCCCGGCATGTACGGCTGACGATCCATCGCGGAGGCCCTGTGACGCGCTCACAGGGCCTTTCGCGAGCTTGCCGTACATAGTTCTGTTTCTTGGCGCCCCGGGGCGTGGCATCCGGGCTACCGCACGGTAACCTCCGCTGGAGGGAGCCCTGCCACGAATCCAGGAGAGCCACATGCCCGAGGCAGTAATCGTCGCGACCGCACGTTCGCCGATCGGCCGAGCCTTCAAGGGGTCGCTCAAGGACATCCGTCCCGACGACCTCACCGCTCAGATGATCAAGGCCGCGCTGGACAAGGTGCCGCAGCTCGACGCCGGTGACGTCGACGACCTGATGCTGGGCTGCGGCCTGCCGGGCGGCGAGCAGGGCTTCAACATGGCCCGCGTCGTCTCCGTGCTGCTCGGCCTCGACCGCGTCCCCGGCACGACGGTCACCCGCTACTGCTCGTCGTCGCTGCAGACCACCCGCATGGCCTTCCACGCCATCAAGGCCGGTGAGGGCGACGTGTTCATCTCGGCCGGCGTCGAGTGCGTCTCCCGCTTCGCCAACGGCAGCTCCGACTTGCCCGACGCCATGAACCCCGTGTTCCTCGACGCCAAGTCCCGTACGGACACCATGGCGGAGGGCGGCGGTCCCGGCTGGCACGACCCGCGCCAGGACGGCCGGCTCCCCGACGTCTACATCGCGATGGGCCAGACCGCCGAGAACGTCGCCGGGATGAGGGGCGTGAGCCGCCAGGAGCAGGACGAGTTCGGCGTACGGTCGCAGAACCTCGCGGAGAAGGCCATCGCCAACGGGTTCTGGGAGCAGGACATCACCCCCGTCACCCTGCCGGATGGCACCGTGGTGAGCAGGGACGACGGTCCGAGGGCCGGCACCACCTACGAAGCCGTCTCCCAGCTCAAGCCGGTGTTCCGGCCCGACGGCACGGTGACGGCGGGCAACTGCTGCCCGCTGAACGACGGCAGCGCCGCGGTGATCGTGATGAGCGACGTGAAGGCCGCCGAGCTGGGCATCACGCCGCTGGCCCGCATCGTGTCCACAGGTGTCACGGGCCTGTCTCCGGAGATCATGGGCCTCGGGCCGGTCGAGGCGTCCAGGCAGGCGCTGGGCAGGGCCGGCATGGCGATCTCCGACGTCGACCTCGTCGAGATCAACGAGGCCTTCGCCGCCCAGGTCATCCCGTCCTACCAGGAGCTGGGCATCGACATCGACCGGCTCAACGTCAACGGGGGCGCCATCGCCGTCGGGCACCCGTTCGGCATGACGGGCGCCCGGATCACCTCCACGCTGATCAACAGCCTCCGCTTCCACGACAGGTCGATCGGCCTTGAGACGATGTGCGTCGGCGGCGGCCAGGGCATGGCCATGGTGCTGGAGCGGCTGAACTAGCCGAAGATGTCGGGGCCGGCGCGCGAGATGTCGACACGCACGATGACGCGCCGGTCCCGCGTCATGGCCGCGCGGTAGTCGTCCCAGTCGGAGTGCTCGCCCGAGATGCCCCGGTAGTAGTCGACCAGCGGCTCCATCGCCTCGGGAAGGGACACGACCTCGGCCGTCCCGTCCACCTGGATCCAGTCGCCGTAGAAGCGGTCGGTCATCACGCACAGCGTGACGGCGGGGTTGTTGCGGAGATTGCGGGTCTTCGCGGCGGTTTCGCGGGTGCTGACCACCACGCGGCCATCCGCGTCCAGCCCGACGCTGACCGGCGAGGTCTGCGGGCGGCCGTCGGCGTGGGTGGTGACCATCACCGCACGGTGGTTGTTCCTGATGAAGTCACGGGCCTTGTTGAGATCCATGTCCCCATACTGATCCATGCCCAGACCGGCACCGCGCCCACACCATGCGTTGGCGTGGGCGCGCCGGCGGGCAGGGCTTACATGAAGCCCATGCGGGAGCGGCGCTGCCGCTCGTGCTCGATGACGATGGCGGCGGCGTAGCCATGAGTCAGCCCGTGCTCGTCGGCGAGCCAGTTGGCCCGCTCGTCACAGCGTAGGAAAGCCGGGCCGTTGTCGATGGCTTGGAACCACTCTGGGAGTGCGCGTCCGGTGATGTCCGGAACCCTGGCAATCAGCTTGTTCTGCGTCTCCGGTGAGTGGTTCAACGACATGGGCACCTCCATGAGTGAAGCCTCTTTTGGTCGACACTGCATCACCAACCCCGTGATGGCAAGACCCGAACGGCCAGCCTTCTCTTACACGAGGTAGATCATTAGTCGCTGTGTGTGGGCTTACCCAATGGTTAGGTGGCCATGCCTAACAGAGACGCCCCGCCGGAATCCAGCGGGGCGTCATGCTGCGAGAATCTAGTCGTTGTTGAAGAAGTAGCTGATGAAGCGCAAGATCTCCAGGTAGAGCCAGACCAGGCTCACCGTGAGGCCGAAGGCCATCAGCCAGGAGTACTTCTCGGGGACGCCGGCACGTACGCCCTTCTCCACCGCGTCGAAGTCGAGCAGCAGGAAGAAGCAGCCGAGCAGGATCATCGCCACGCTGAAGATCCAGCCCATGGGGCTGTCGGTGCGCAGGCCGAGACCGCCGGAGGTGAAGATGCCGACGATCCAGTTGAGGAGCATCAGCCCGACCGCGGCGAACCCTGCGGCGACGACGAACTTCGTGAACTTCGGCGTCGGCCGGAAGATCTTGAGTGCGTACACCGAGAGCACGCCCGCGAACGCCACCATCGTGCCGAGGACGGCCTGGAAGACGATGCCGGAGTACACGTCGTTGTACATCTTGCTGATCACGCCGATGGCGATGCCGTACGCCACGGAGTAGCCGAGGATCAGCGCGGGGTTCGTGCTCTGCCGGAACGAGACGATCAGGCCGAGCACCAGGCCCACGATCACCGCGGGAACGGCGACGGCCATGCCGAGGTTGAGATACCACGCCAGAGCGGCGGTCACCACGAGGGTGCCGAGCGTGATGAACCCGCGTACGACGACATCGTCGATCGTCATCGGCCGCGTCGCGGTGGGCGGGGCATACGACGGGGAGTTGTACATGTTCTGCAAGTACTCAGGGCTCGCCGTGGGACCGCCCCAGGTCTGACGATTGTTCTGCTGCCCCAGTTTGTTCAGGACCGGGTTCCTGCTCTGCATCACTGCCTCCACTGCGACCTGCGATCAGCCTGTGCGGTCGAGCCTCACAGGGAGTGCCGCCTGTAGCACATAGCTTTACATCTCTTATGGCGGTCAGGATGGCCCCTGCCGTATTTAACCGCTGGACGTCGGCACATCGACACCCGTCGGCATCGGATACAACGAGCGACCTCGCACCTGAGTTCCGGCCGTTGGACCGCCTTTTGATCACCGCGCTTCGCTGGTCTCGGTCCTCGGGACGAGACCAGGGCGGCCACCCTGGCAGGAGGTGGCAGATGGTGGTCCAGCCTTAACCGGGAAACGGCACGGAAGGGTAACGATTTCATCGGGGAGTCGAACTTGCCCGGTGCTTGACCCGATAGGGGCTGGAGAGATAAACATCCGCGACCGGAGGCGAACCGACAAGGATATGGGTATACGACTGCGTTACTGTCAGCGGGTCGTTTCATATAGTCGGCACGGGTGCCCCCGGTGGGACTCGAACCCACACTGGAACCCTTTTAAGGGGTTTGCCTCTGCCATTGGGCTACGGGGGCGCCGTAATCATACGTAACGGACCACTCTTGCGTAACGGGTCAGAGCCCATGGTTCTGCTCTTCCTTCCGTTGTGTGCAAGATAACGGTATACGTCACGAGCCCCCGCGACTCGGGCAATGAACAACAGACCGCTCATGTAGCCCAAATTCACCACTCATCCTTGTTATGCCTTAAGAGAACAGTACGACTCGCGCCCACGGCGTCGCGGCGCGAGTCGTACCGGAACCCGTCAGCCTGTGGCCGCGGCCGCCCTGAACTCGTCACGGGGGGACTCGATCTCACCGAGTGAGACGGTCTCCCGCTTGAAGAAGAGGGCGAGCGTCCAGTCGGCCACCACGCGGACCTTGCGGTTCAACGTAGGCACCCGGGACAGATGGTAGGTGCGGTGCATGAACCACGCAGGAAATCCGTGAAGCTTGACGCCATAGACATTTGCCACTCCTTGGTGGAGTCCCAGCCCGGCCACCGACCCCGCGTACTTGTGCCGGTACTCCAGCAGGGGGCGGCCCTGAAGGTGGCGGACGATGTTGTCGCCGAGCACCTTGGCCTGCCGCACGGCGTGCTGCGCGTTGGGCGCGCAGTACTGCCCGGGGTTGGTCACATCGGGCACGCCCGCGACGTCACCGGCCGAGAAGGCGCCCTTGACGCCGGCGACGGTCAGCCTCGTCGTGGTCTTGATGCGCCCGCGCTCGTCGAGAGGCAGGTCACCGGCGTTCACGACGGGGTTGGCCTTGACTCCGGCGGTCCACACGATCGTGGCGGACTCGAAGGTGTCACCGTCCGAGAGCACCACGTGGCCGCCCTCGCAGGACTTCAGTAGCGTCTGCATCTTGACCTCGATGCCGCGCTTCCGGAGCTCCTCGAGGGTCCACTTGCCCATCTCGGGGCCGACCTCGGGCAGGATGCGGTCGCTGGCCTCGACGAGCACCCAGCGCAGGTCCTTCTCGCTGAGGCTGTCGTAGTACTTCACCGCGTCCTTGGCCATGTCCTCAAGCTCGGCCAGGGCCTCGACGCCCGCGAAGCCGGCACCGACCACGACGAAGTTCAGCGCGCGCCGCCGCACCTGCTCGTCGCCGGTGGAGTCCGCCCGGTCGAGCAGGGCGAGCACGCGGTTGCGAAGGGCGATGGCCTCGCCGACCGTCTTGAAGCCGATCGCGGCGTCCACGAGCCCCGGGATGGGGAGCGTGCGCGAGATGGAGCCGGCCGCCATGACGATGACGTCGTACTCGATCTCCTCGCTCGGGCCCGAGTTGGGCTGGAACGTCACGGACCTGTTGGCGTGATGGACCTTGGTGACCTTGCCGTTGAGGATCCGGACCTTGGACAGCACCCGGCGCAGCGGTGTGACGACGTGACGCGGTGACAGGTTGCCCGCCGCGGCCTCGGGGAGGAAGGGTTGGTAGGTCATGTAGGACTGCGGGTCGATGACCGTGATCCGTACGCGTCCGGACTGCAGCTCGTGGCGCAGGGAACGCTGGAGCCGGAGCCCCGTGTAGAGACCGACGTAACCTCCGCCGACGATCAGGATGTGCTTGGCCTTGTGGTTCACGTGAGTGCCCCTTCGTGGCATGGTCGCTTGTGAAACCATTCACAAGGTTACGTCACATGGGGGTATCAGCGCCAATCGCCCATGGGTCAACTATGAGCGTTTTTCCTCTTCTGTACATCCAAGCTGGGGATTCTCCGGGAAAGTTCGGCGAAACTTTCGTCTAGTGACGGACTTCACTCCCCTGGCTCACCCCGCCAGCTCGGCGGCGCGCGCGAAGATCGCGTCCAGCATCTCCTCGGTGACCCGGCCGGTGAACGTGTTCTGCTGGCTCGGGTGGTAGCAGCCCAGCAGGCGCACCGGCGCACCGGCGTACGAGATCTCCACCTCGGCGCCATGGCCGAACTTCGGCCTGCTGCGGGGCAGCGTGTAACCCGCCTCGCGCAACGCCGGCCAGACGGCCTGCCAGGCGTACCCCCCGAGGGCGACGATGACGCGCACAGGGTCGGCCGTCAGCTCCAACTCCCTGGCCAGCCAAGGAAAGCACGTGACGCGCTCGTCGATGGTCGGCTTGTTGGCCGGCGGGGCACAGCGGACGGCCGCCACCATGCGGGCGCCGATCAACCGCTGCCCGTCACCCGCGTGCGTGCTGGTCGGAAGGGCCGCCAGCCCGGTGCGGTGCAACGACGCGAACAGCCAGTCGCCGCTACGATCCCCCGTGAACACCCGCCCGGTGCGGTTGCCGCCGTGGGCGGCCGGAGCCAGGCCGACGAGAAGAACGCGCGGTTTTTCGTCCCCCCAGCCCGCGATGGGCCTGCCCCAGTACGTCTCGTCCATGAAGGCCCGGCGCTTGACCTCCGCCACCCCCTCGCGCCACTCCACGAGACGGGGACACGCCCGGCACACCGACTGCCTGGCGGTGAGCTCGGCGAGGGTGCGGCTCTCTCGGGCGAGATCGCGGACGTCCTGCGGGGTGTGCGCGACGGGAGTGTCCGGCTCAGCGGGATCGTCCGGCCATCCGCTACCTGGGGGAACGAAGCTCATACCATCGATCGTGCCATCCCGAGGGCACTGCATGGGTTCACGGCGTGAGGCTGCGGGCGATGCCGTCGAGGATGTCGTGCTCGCTGACGATCACCTCGGGAAAGGCGTACCGGGTGACGACGCGGTCGAGGATGAGGGCTCCCGCGCCGATCACGTCGACCCGGCCGGGGTGCATGACCGGGATCGCCGCCCGCTGTTCGTGGGTCATGGCGAGCAGGCGCTGGGACACCTCGCGCACCCGCTCGGCCGCGATCCTCGAGCCGTGGATCCGTGCCGGGTCGTACGCGGGCAGGTCGAGGGCGATTCCCGCGACCGTGGTGACCGAGCCGGCGAGGCCGATCAGAGCACGCGCCTCCGGCACCGCCACCGCGCCGGACACCCGGTCGAGGGCCGCCTCGATGTCGGCGACCGCGGCCGCCACGGCCTGCGGGGTCGCGCCTGACGACAGGTGCCGCTCGGTGAGGCGCACGCATCCGATGTCGACGGATATCGCGCTGTCCACGTCGGCGGAGCCGAGCACGAACTCGGTGGACCCGCCACCGATGTCGACCACGAGAACCGGGGCGGCGACGCCGGTGAGCCCTGTGGTGGCGCCCACGAACGACAGGTGCGCCTCCTCAGAGCCGGTGACGACCTCCGGCTCGACGCCGAAGATCTCCCGAACGCCGTCGACGAAGTCGACGCGGTTCGCGGCGTCGCGGGTGGCGCTGGTCGCCACCACGCGCACCCGCGAGGCGGCGTTCTCCTTGATCAGCTTGGCGTAGCCGCGCATGGCGGTGAACGTGCGCTCCAGCGCCTCGGGCGCCAGCCGTCCCGTCCTGTCGACCCCTTCGCCGAGCCGGACGATCTCCATGCGGCGCTCGACGTCGGACAGCTCGCCTCCGGAGATGTCGGCGATGAGCAGACGCACCGAGTTCGTACCGCAGTCGATCGCCGCCACCCGTGTCATGCACCCTCCTCGGAAACCGGTGTGGAACCCTCGGCTCCGAAACCCCCGGCGCCACCGGGGACTCCGGGCCCCGACGAACCCTCGGCGATCTCCACGCAGGGGCCGTCGCACCACCATTCGGGCAGAGCTTCGAGGGCCTCGCGGCCGAACGGGTTGCCTCCAGGCACGGCCAGCTCGTGCCCCACCAGCGCGTGCAGGCACTTCACACGATCGGGCATGCCACCCGCGCTCTGCATCTCACGCGGCAGCGGCTCGAGCCCATCCTCAGAGGCGACCTTGTCGCGTCGCCCGACGTAGTCGGCGTGGGCCCGGGCGTACGCCTCGGCCAGGGCGGGCTCCTCGGCGAGCCGGGCCTGCATGCGCTTCATCAGCCCCGAGGACTCCAGGGTGCCGATGGCCGACGCCGCCTTGGGGCACGTCAGGTAGTACAGCGTGGGGAACGGCGAGCCGTCGGACAGCCGGGGCGCCGTCTCCACGACGTCCGGCAGCCCGCACGGGCACCGGTGGGCCACCGCCCGCAGACCCCTGGGGGGCCTGCCGAGCTGCAGCTCCACCGCGGCCTCGTCGGCCGGATCCACCATCGTCCACTCCCCTGACAACAATCACCGAGCCGGTACCCGGCCCCCTTGCAACAGCTAGAGCTAAGGAGCCGGTGTGCGGCCCGCCTCGACGCGCCGGCCGGTGCCACGGTCGGCGGCCTCGATCGACTCCCACAGCGTCTGGTACCAGGGGGCCCTGGCCTGGGGCGGCGACCCGGCGTTCGGCTGCTGGGCCTTCTTGGAGGCGTCGAGCACGCCATAGCACTTCTCCCCGGCCCCGCAGAAGTGCAGCCGGACCCTGGCCTGCTGCCTGATGTAGGCGGGGTCGTCCAGCCGCTTGCTGCGCTGTCCGAGGACCTGGAGGTCTTTGAGCGCCTGACCCTGCTGCTTCTCCAGCTGGGCGATCTGGCGCCGCTGCGCGACGTACTCCCGCACAGGATAGGCAAGGCTCATGGCGATGGCGCAGACGACGACGGCGAGGATCGCGGCCCTTGCCGTCAGCTGCGGTCGTTTCTTCATCATCCTCCCAGGTCCGTACGGCTTGCGCGCAAAAGTGCGCAAGCCGTACGGAGCAAACTAGCCCTGGTAACGCGGAAAAGCTCCGCGACCCGCGTAGCGGGCGACATCGTCGAGCAGCTCTTCGATGCGGAGGAGCTGGTTGTACTTCGCGACGCGGTCGGACCGCGCCGGGGCGCCGGTCTTGATCTGGCCGCAGTTGGTGGCCACGGCGAGGTCGGCGATCGTGGTGTCCTCGGTCTCGCCGGACCGGTGGCTCATCATGCAGCGGTAGCCGCTCCGGTGGGCCAGGTCGACGGCGTCGAGGGTCTCCGACAGGGTGCCGATCTGGTTGACCTTGACCAGCAGGGCGTTCGCCGCGCCCTCACGGATGCCACGCTCCAGACGCTCGGGGTTGGTGACGAACAGGTCGTCGCCCACGAGTTGCACCTGGCTGCCGAGGGCGGCGGTGATGGCCTTCCAGCCCTCCCAGTCCTCCTCGTCGAGTGGGTCCTCGATCGAGACCAGGGGGTAGGAGCGGACCAGGTCCTCGTAGAAGGAGATCAGCTCGTCTGAGCTGTGGCCCTTGCCGTCGAGGGTGTAGACGCCGCCGGAGTGGAACTCGCTCGCGGCGACGTCGAGCGCCAGCCCGATGTCCTCGCCGGGGACGTATCCGGCCTTCTCGATGGCCACGAGGATCAGGTCGAGCGCGTCGCGGTTGCTCGGCAGGTTGGGGGCGAACCCGCCCTCGTCGCCGAGCCCGGTGGCGTAGCCCTTCTCCTTGAGCACGCCCTTCAGCGCGTGGTAGGTCTCGGTGCCCATGCGGACGGCCTCGGAGAACGTCTCGGCGCCGATCGGCGCGATCATGAACTCCTGGATGTCGACGTTGCTGTCGGCGTGGGCGCCGCCGTTGAGGATGTTCATCATCGGCACCGGCAGCACGTGGGCGTTGGGGCCGCCGACATAGCGGAACAACGGCAGGTCGGCGCTGTCGGCCGCGGCCTTGGACAGGGCCAGTGAGACGCCGAGGATGGCGTTGGCGCCGAGCCGGCCCTTGTTGGGCGTGCCGTCGAGGTCGATCATGGTCTGGTCGACGAGGCGCTGCTCCTCGGCGTCGAAGCCGATGATCTCGTCGGCGATCTCGTCGGTGATGTTGAGCACGGCCTTCTGGACGCCCTTGCCCCCATAGCGCTCGTCACCGTCGCGCAACTCCACGGCCTCGAACTGGCCGGTGGACGCACCGCTCGGGACGGCGGCGCGGCCGGTGCTGTAGTCGTCGAGCAGGATCTCTACCTCGACCGTGGGGTTGCCCCGGGAGTCGAGAATCTCGCGGGCGGTAACGGCCTCGATGGCAGCCACGAAGCGCTCCTAGATCTTTCAACCCGGGGAGACGGGCCCCCGGAACCCATCACCGCGCCGTCGTGCGCGATGCGGTTGCGGACGGTTTGCCTCATGAGCCTATCGGGCCCTCACGGCCGGTACGGCTACCCCTCCCAGGGCGACACGCCGGGGCCGCGCTCACCGCTCCGGCCGCTCCGACCGTTCCCAGGTACGGACGCGGTCGCGGTAGGCGCGGGCGGCGGCGCGGAGCTCGGCCTCGGGGTCGAGCCCGGCGGCGCGCGCCCGGCGTACGAGATCGAACAGCTCGCGCCCGATGCCCTGGCCGACGGCGCGCGCGAGGGAGTCGGGGACCCCCGCACGCTCGGCGCGGCTCTGCAGCCCGTGGGCGAGGGAAAGGGCGGCCTGGCCCATCGGGACGCCGTCGAGCAGCGACTCCCAGCCCTTGGCGGCCCGCTCGGCGGCCTTGATCGTGTCCCAGTTGTCGCTGACGTCCTCGGCACCGCTCACCACGGTGTCCGCGAAGACGTGGGGATGGCGCCGGACCAGCTTGTCGACGATGCCACCCGCGACGTCGTCCACGTCGAAGCCGCCGTCGTCCGGCGGGCGCTCCTGGGCCAGGCGGGCGTGGAACACCACCTGGAGGAGCAGGTCGCCCAGCTCCTCCCGCAGGGCGGCGTAGTCGCCGTCCTCGATGGTCTCCAGCACCTCGTACGACTCCTCCAGGAGGTAGGGCACGAGCGACTCGTGGGTCTGCTTGCGGTCCCACGGGCAGTCGCGGCGCAGCCGGTCCATGACGGTGACGAGGTCGAGCAGGCGGGCGCCCGGCAAGTCGTACGACCCGGGGACCAGCTCGATCACCGGTGGGTCGTCCATGTCCAGCGCGGCGTGGCCGACGGCGCGCATGAGCGGCTCGTCGCCGTCCTGCGCGGCGAGCCAGACCAGCGTGCCGTCGCGGCCCTCCCGGGCCAGGGCGACCGGATCGGGCGTCACGACCTCGACCGGGATGCCCTCCTCGGCGAGGTAGGGCAGCAGGGGGTGGTCGCCGGAGCCGGTCAGCACACGGCCCGACCCGAGGACCGCCCACGCCCGCCCGCTCAGCAGGCCGGGGGCCACCCGCGGCGAGGTCGTGACGACGACGAGGGTCATCTCACTAGCCGGTGGCCGGACCCGGCTGGCTCGTGGAGGCGGCAGCGGGCTTGCCGAAGCGGGCCTCCTCGACGAGGCCCTGCTGGGTGTCCCAGATGCCGTAGCGGTGGGAGACCTTGACCGGGATGGTGTCCATCTGCGCGAACACCTTCACCTGGGCGGCCTGGATCGTGGTCTGGTCGGCGAGGTTGGCGCCGAACCGCACCAGCGCCTTCTGGTAGATCAGGGCGGTGCGGATCCACTGGCGGGTCTCCGACGGCGGGACGCCCTTGGTGAGCGCCGCCGGGCCGATCTTCGCGATGCCGCCCTGCTCGGTGATGAACTTGTCGACATCGCCCTCGGTGACCGCGAGGCCGGTGCGCTGGGCGAACTGCCCGAACTGGTGGAAGTAGATCATCTGGAGCAGCACGGCGCGCGGCACCGACGGCATCTGGAGCTGAGCCTCGGTGATCTTCGCCTGCTTCAGCGCCGCCTGGTACTCCCTGATCTCCGAGTCGAGCAGGCTGGAGCTGATGCGGGCTTCGCCGACGGTGGCCACCGTGCCGACCTGCACGGGCGAGGAACAGGCGGTCAGCGCGACACCGGCAAGCACAGCGGCCACGACGGCCGGGAGCACGCGCAAACGATTCGACTTCACTAGCGGTCCCTTCAACAGACGCGGGCTACTCTACTCAAACCGCGCCCCGGTACGGTCATCGAGTGCCCGCCGCCCTGGCGGGCTCGAGGAACATCGCCTCGACCAGGTCGGTGCACCACTTCAGCAGATCGAGGTCGCGCAGCGGCTGGCCTCCCAGCGGCTTTGTCTTCGGCACCGGCACGAGCAGCGTCTGGGCCGCGACCTTGTAGATCGCCTTGGGGTAGAGCCGGTCGAGGCGCACCTGCTGGGACTCCCTGAGCGACACCCGGGCGAACCTGATGTGCTGGGTCTGGAAGGCGACGTCGGTCAGCCCGGCCTTGCGCGCGTGGACGCGGAAGCGCGCCACCTCGAGCAGGTTGTCGACCTCCTGCGGCGGCCGGCCGTACCGGTCGACGAGCTCCTCCCTGACGGCCACGATGTCGGCCCCGGAGCCCACCGCGGCGAGACGCTTGTACGCCTCCAGCCGCAGCCGCTCGGAGGTCACGTAATCGTGCGGGATGTGGGCGTTGACCGGAAGCTCGACCTTGACGTCCGCGCGCTGCTCGACGACGTCCTCGCCTGCGAGCTTGGCCTTCTGCTCCTGCACTGCCTCGGCCATCATCCGGACGTACAGGTCGAAGCCGACGCCGGCGATGTGGCCGGACTGCTCGGCGCCCAGGATGTTGCCCGCGCCGCGGATCTCCAGGTCCTTCATCGCGACGTACATGCCGGCGCCCATCTCGGTGTGCTGGGCGATCGTCGCCAGCCGCTCGTGGGCCGTCTCGGTGAGCGGCGCCTCCGGCGGGTACAGGAAGTAGGCGTAGCCGCGCTCTCGGCCCCGGCCGACCCGGCCGCGTAGCTGGTGGAGCTGCGACAGGCCGTAGTTGTCCGCGCGATCGACGATCAGGGTGTTGGCGTTCGGGATGTCGAGGCCCGATTCGACGATCGTGGTGCTGACCAGCACGTCGAACTCGCGCTCCCAGAAGCCGACCATGATCTTCTCGAGCTGCTGCTCGTTCATCTGGCCGTGGGCGACGGCCACCCTGGCCTCCGGGACCAGCTCGCGCAGGCGTGCGGCCACCTTGTTGATCGAGGACACGCGGTTGTGCACGAAGAACACCTGGCCGTCGCGCATCAGCTCGCGCCGCACGGCCGCCGCGATCTGCTTCTCGTCGTACGGGCCGACGAAGGTGAGGATCGGGTGGCGCTCCTCAGGCGGCGTGAGGATCGTCGACATCTCGCGGATGCCGGTGAGGCCCATCTCGAGCGTGCGCGGGATCGGCGTCGCCGACATGGCGAGCACGTCGACCTGCGTGCGCATGTGCTTCATGGCCTCTTTGTGCTCGACGCCGAAGCGCTGCTCCTCGTCGACGATGATGAGGCCGAGCTGCTTGAACCGGATGTCCGGGTTGAGCAGGCGGTGTGTGCCGATCACGATGTCGACGCCGCCGTCCCTGAGGCCTTCGAGGGTCGCCTTGACCTCGCCGTCGGTCTGGAACCGCGACACCGGCTTCACCACGACCGGGAAGCTCGCGAACCGCTCCCCGAAGGTCGAAAGGTGCTGCTGGACGAGGAGCGTGGTCGGCACGAGGAGGGCGACCTGCTTGCCGTCCTGCACGGCCTTGAACGCGGCGCGCACGGCGATCTCGGTCTTGCCGTAGCCGACGTCGCCGCAGATCAGCCGGTCCATCGGAACCGCGCGCTCCATGTCGCGCTTGACCTCGTCGATCGCCTCGAGCTGGTCGCCGGTCTCGGCGTACGGGAAGGCGTCCTCCATCTCGCGCTGCCACGGGGTGTCGGAGGAGAAGGCGTAGCCCGGGGCGGCCATGCGAGCGCTGTAGAGACGGATCAGCTCGCCGGCGATCTCCTTGACCGCCTTCTTCGCCCGTGACTTCGCCTTGGCCCAGTCGGCGCCGCCCATGCGGTTCAGCGTGGGGGACTCGCCGCCGACGTACCTGGTGACCTCGTCGAGCTGGTCGGTCGGCACGTACAGCCGGTCGCCCTTGGCGTACTCGATCACGAGGTACTCGCGGGTGGCGCCCTGGACCGACCGCCGGACCATCTCGACGTAACGGCCGACGCCGTGCTGGCCGTGCACGACGTAGTCGCCGACCTTGAGCTGCAGTGGGTCGACCATGTTCCTGCGGCGGGACGGCATCCGCCGCATGTCCTTGGTGGAGGCCTTCTGCCCGACCAGGTCCAGATGGGTCAGGACGGCAACCGTGTCACTGACGAAGCCGTGCTCCACGCGGCCGGTGGTGACGTTGACCACGTCCCTGCCGGGGGCGGCGTCGAGGGCCGGGACCAGCCTGGCCGCGACGTCCACGCCCTTCAGCAGCTCGACGATGCGCTCGGCCGGGCCGTGCCCCTCGCTGAGCAGCACGACCGCGCGGCCGTCGCCGAGCCACCCCTTGATGTCGCCGAGGGCGCGCTGGGTGTCGCCGCGGTACGACTCGGCCTCGCGGGCCGAGAGCTCGATGATCTCGCTGCCGCCGTACACGTCGTCGGCGGGCTCCTCGGGACGGCCCGTCGGGGCCATGCGCCCCGTCTGTCCCGCCTGGTCGGTGGTCGCGAACGGCGCGATGGTCCACCACGGCTGCCCGAGCTCGCGGGCCTGGTGGCGTACGTCCTCCAGGCCGCGGAACGAGGCGGCGCCCAGGTCGATCGGCGCCTCGCCCCCGGCAGCGGCGTTGATCCACGACGCCTCGAGGAACTCCTGGCTGGTGTGGACCAGCTCGACCGCGCGGCCGCGAATGCGCTCGGGATCGCAGACGAACACCGAGGCGCGGGCGGGAAGGTGGTCGAGCAGGAGGTCCATGCCGTCGACCAGCACGGGCGCGAACGCCTCCATGCCCTCGACCGGGATGCCGTCGCCGAGCTGGTCGAGGATCTCCTTGAGCGCGGGATGCAGCTCGCCGAGGTCTCTGGCCCGCTCCCTGACCTCGTCGGTGAGAAGGAGCTCGCGGCACGGCGCGGCGAACAGGCCGCCTTCCGCGACCTCCAGCGAGCGCTGGTCGGCGACCTTGAACCAGCGGATCTCCTCGATCGTGTCGCCCCAGAACTCCAGGCGCAGAGGATGCTCCTCGGTGGGCGGGAACACGTCGAGCAGGCCACCACGCACGGCCACCTCGCCCCGCTTCTCCACCATGTCGACCCGGTGATAGCCGTTGCCGACCAGGCGCTCGACCACTTCCTCGAGGTCGGCGTCGTCCCCCGTGCGCAGCCGCACCGGCTCCAGGTCGCCGAGCCCGGTGACGAGCGGCTGAAGCACCGCCCGGATAGGGGCCACCACGACGCTCAGCGGCCCGGCCGCCGGATCGCCCGCGACGGGATGGGCCAGCCTGCGCAGCACGGCCAGGCGCTGGCCCACCGTGTCGCTGCGCGGCGACAGCCGCTCGTGGGGCAGCGTCTCCCAGGCTGGGAAGACCGCGACGGTGTGCTCCCCGACGAGGCCGGTGAGCGCCGCCGCGAGATCCTCGGCCTCGCGCGCGGTCGCCGTGACGGCGAGCACCGGTCGCTTGCGCGCCAGCGCGGCCACGGCGAACGGCCGCAGCGCGGGCGGCGCGATCAGGTTGATGTCCTCGCCCGAGTGTTCAAGGGCCCCGGCCAGTTGTGGTTCGGCGACGACAAGGTCGAGCAGTCCGGAAAGACTCATTAAAAATGCCCCCACATGGTCACGCCCGCCTTCTCGTTCGCCTCGCGGACGCCTGCTCAGGTTCGAACATCCACGCGGCGATCACACCCCGCGCGCCGGTATACAGCCGGGTATCAGTCGAGATGACCCCACACGGCTGTACGCGGCTGTCTACGCCGACACGCGCGACCCCGGGTTCGTCGAGTCACCGGGGTTACCCCAAGGCTACTTCCCCGTCGGCGCCGCCATGCCGAGAACCACCCGTCCGCCAGATCAGACCAGTCTTGTCATGAAAGCACCGGTTTGGCTACCTCCCAGCCGGGTGCGACCGGACTTCGTCCAGGTCACGGCGGGCCTACGGCTGTGAAGAACGGTCCTTTCGTAAAGTAAATCCACTACAGAAGGAGTTTTCATGACTACCCTGAGTCACATGTCAGAGGTTCGATGGTGGCCGGCAACCCAGGGCGACGTGTTCAGCCTGCGGATACGCGAGCTGTGGACCGAGCAGCTCGGCCGGAGGCTCGACATCCTGATCGCCGGATGCGGGCGCGGAGACACCGTCGACACCGAGCGCGTCGAGACCCGCGTCACCGGCATCGACGAGAATCTTCCCGTGCTGCGCGCCTCCATCGACGGCCGCGCCGATCTCGACGCGCGGTTCCTCGGCGATCTCCGCGCCGCGCCGCTGCTGCCCCGCACGTTCGACGTCGTGCACGTGGCCTTCCTGCTCGAGCGAGTGCGCCACACCGAGCTGGTCCTCGACCGCATGGTCAACGCCCTGCGCCCCGGCGGCCTCCTGCTGATCAGGATGCGCGACCGCGCCTCGGCGTACGGCTTCTGCGACCGCTTCCTGCCGGGGTGGCTGCGCAGGACACTGTGGTCGCGGTTCGCCCCCGAGGGGGCGGTCGGGCCGCTTCCCGCCATCTACGAGCAGGTGGCGTCCCGCGAAGGCATCCACTCCTACTGCCTGATGCGCGGGCTGATGATCGCCGAGGACTACTCCGGGTCGTCGGGTCCCGCGCTGCGCGGCCCCCACGCCAAGCTGGTACGGGTGGTGTGCCGCGTCGTCGAGAAGCTTTCGGGTGACCGCCTGCCCTCCACCAGGGACGAGGTGACCCTGGTGATCCGCAAGCCCCAGAACCACTTCGCCCGCCTGATCTGAGACCCCCGCATCCGGCGACCACCTCGCGACGGGCGGGGTGGAGGAGAGGTAGGGTGCCGCGCGTGCCGCGCCGCCGCCCACGCTGGGGTGACGGCATCCGCGACACGGCGAATATCCTGACCCCCGTGGGAAATGTGGAGCAGATGACGGCGAACCCCGAGTGGACCCCCGAATGGGTGCCAGACGCCCGCGAGCTCGCCGATCTCGAACTGCTGCTGTCCGGCGCCTTCGCTCCACTGACGGGCTTCCTCGGCTCGGCCGACATCGCCTCGGTCACCGAGAACGGGCGCCTCGCCGACGGCACACCCTGGCCCGATCCGGTCACGCTGACGCTGCCGCACGACCATCCCGTGTCCGCCGGGCAGGAGCTCACGCTGCGCGACCCGGAGGGCGCCGCGGTCGCCGTGCTCAGCGTCACAGAGCGCACGGCCGACGGCCTCGTGGCGGGGCCGGTGAAGTCGCTGGGCGCTCCGGAGCACGGCCCGTTCGCACGCCTTCGCCGACCGCCCGCGGAGGTCCGCGCGGAGCTGGGCGAGCGTCCCGTCCTCGCGGTCACCATGCGCGGGCCGCTGGACGACCTGGAGGAGATCACCGCCACGGCACGCGAGCTGGAGGCGGCGGTCCTTCTACTCCCCCTCGCGTACGGCGAAGGCGGCCCAGCGGTCGTACGGGCGGCTCTCAAGGCACGCGAGCGGCTCCCTTCGGGCACCCAGGTCGCCGTGGTGCCTCTGGCCCCCCGCGAGCCGGAGATCGACCTGGAGCTCCGCGAGCACATCGCCACGGCCTACGGCGCCGGCGAGCACCTGGCCGGGCCGGAGCCCATCACGCTCCCCGGGCCTCCGCACCGTCGCGGCGTCGTGGTCTTCTTCACCGGCCTGTCCGGGTCCGGCAAGTCGACGATCGCCCGCGGCCTGCACGACGCGCTGCTCGAACGCGGCAGCCGTACCGTCACCTACCTCGACGGCGACGTGGTGCGGCGGCTGCTGTCGGCGGGCCTCACGTTCTCCAAGCAGGACCGCGACCTGAACATCCGCAGGATCGGCTTCGTCGCGGCCGAGGTCGCCCGGCACGGCGGCCTCGCGATCTGCGCCCCCATCGCCCCGTACGCCGCGACGCGCGACGAGGTGCGCCACATGGTCGAAGGCGTGGGAGCCGACTTCGTGCTGGTCCACGTGGCCACGCCGCTTCCCGAATGCGAGCGGCGCGACCGCAAGGGCTTGTACGCCAAGGCACGGGCGGGGCTGATCCCGGAGTTCACCGGCATCTCCTCACCGTACGAGGAGCCCGACGACGCCGACCTCACCCTCGACACCACGGACATGACGGTGGGCCGGGCCGTCGAGTCCGTGCTGAGCCTGCTGAGCTCCAACGGCTGGATCCGCTGACCGGGGTCAGTGGTCGGGGACGGGCGTCGAGCTGAAGTACGGCGCGCGTGCCAGCTCGGTGAAGGCGCGCCCTGCGGCGACGGTTGAGTCGAAGCGGGTGTCGCCCCGCGGCGCGCTCGGCGAGTCGAAGTAGACCAAGGCCTTGATCTGCGGATATCCCCGTATCTGCCGGCGGACCGAGTTGTAGAACGTCACCTTGAACCCCGGGTCGTCCTGACGCTCGAAGGCTCCCCACTCGGCCACCATGATCGGTTTGCCCGGGAACCGCATCTGCGTCCAGCGGTAGAAGCCGGGCCAGCTCGCGTGGTCGCCACGGGTCTTGTCGACCAGGTTGGCGAAGTCGCTCACCCGGCGGTCGGCGTACGGGTCGAGGCCTATCCAGTCGACGACGTCATCACCGGGGTAGAGGCGCTCGAACCAAGGTTTGGTGGCCCAGTTGGGCGCGCCCATGTAGGTCATGACCGTGACGGCGTTCCTGACGCCGTGCTCCCGGAGGCGCAGCACCACGTGGCGGAACATCGCGGCGTAGTCCTCGGCGGTCATCCCCGACCCCGGGCGCTCACGCACGTCGTTCTCCGGCTCGTGGTGGATGGTGAGGAAGAACCGTCCGTGCAGCCTGTGCCTGATCCTGTCGGCGACGCGGTCGATGCGGTCGTCGATCGCACCGCCGGCGATCTGGGCCCAGGTGTCGCGGACCGACGGCTTCCAGTTGATCAGCAGCAGCCTCTTCCTGGCGAGCTGCCGCTCCTCGGGCGTCGGAAACGGATCTCCGCCCCGGTGGTAGACGTGGATGATGTCGGCCCTGCGGCCCATGCGCTCCTCGGCGGCGGTGATGGCCTGCGACGGCGGCCGGCCGCCGAAGACGTCGGGGGCCACGCCCCACCACGCGCCGCAGCTCGGAATCAGCTTGGCCGTGGCGACACAGCCCGGGGCGCCGCTCGGGGCCGCCATGCCGGTGGCGGACGCGCGGTTGCCGGTCACCGCCTCCCGGTGGGGCTTCACCGACGCCACGGCGTAGACGATCAACCCGCAGCCGGCGACGATCCCGGTGCCCCAAAACCATATTCCCGTCAGTCTGCGCAAGACGGCCAAACCCCCTTTTAACCATTTCCATAGAAGGCTGGTATTCACCATGCCACTAATCGGCGCCGGGTCGCCGGAAACTCGGTACCCCTCACCGAGCTGGTGCTTCCCATTTATGGAAATATCGGGTTATGCCCGCCAGCTGAGCGGATTCACCGTCCACAAAAAACCCTCGTATGCGATCGAGCAATCTTGGGTTGTGCCTATAGTTTCCTGAATCTGTTCCTGGAGGCCGTCCGTCGCGATGACTTCGGAGAAACAAAAGAGACAGATATGCATGACAACCCCACACCGAGAGGCCTGCCGTTTCCATGAGCCATCCGGCGTCCTCAGTCCCCGGCCCGGCCACCGGGCGCGAGTTCGCCGAGTTCGGCTCGATGCTGCTGCGGCGCCGGGTCGCGCTCGCCGGGTTCGTGCTGGCCGGCATCTGCTCCGGCGGCATCATGCTCGCGATGACCCCGCCGTCCTACACGGCGACCGCCGAGGTTCTCGTGTTCCCGACGGGCGCGCAGGACCAGACGAACCAGACGAGCCAGCGCCAGCGCGAGCCGCTCAACCTCGACACCGAGGCGCAGATCGCCCGCTCCGCCGTGGTCGCCTCCCGCGCCGCGCGCACCCTCAAGGTCAAGGACCCCGACACGCTCAAGGACCAGGTCGCGGTCAGCGTGCCGCCCAACTCGGCCGTGTTGTCCGTTTCCTACACCGCCCGCGACCCGGTCACGGCCGCGGCCGCCGCCGAGGCGTTCGCCAAGGCGTATCTCTCCAACCGCGAGGCGACGGCCAAGCAGGCGCTCGACGCCCAGCTCAAGGTGCTCGCCGGCAAGCTGCGCGAGGTCGACTCCACTCTCGCGACGACCGTCTCGGGCCTGTCTCGTCTGACGGCCGGGTCGGCGGCGCGCACCATCGCCGCCCAGCGGCAGAGCCTTCTGAGCAAGCAGGTCTACAACCTCACCGTGAAGTACGACGCGCTCAAGACCGTCGCGGTCACGCCGGGCAGCGTCATCAGCGACGCCCGCCCGCCCGCGTCGCCCTCGCAGCCGAGCCCGCCGCTCTACCTCGGCAGCGGGCTGTTCCTCGGCCTGCTGGCCGGCGCCGGGGCCGCCATGGTCCGCGACCGCCTCGACACGCGGCTCAGGACCGCCGCCGACGTCGAGCGTCTGTCCGGGCTCCCCGTCCTTTGCGAGGGCGAGAACGCCCGCGAGCTGCGCCAGCTGGCCATGGCCGTGGCGCGTCACCTTCGCGACGGCGGCGAGCTGCTCGTCCGTAGCGTGTCCCCCCACACCGACCCGGAGCCGATCGCCGACGACCTGCGCGTGGCGCTGACCGGCCTCGCGCCGATCTGGGTGCGCACCGACCATGCGGCACGCGCCGACGCCGCCCTGCTGGTCGTCGAGAGCCACGCGGCCCGGTCCAAGCAGCTCGCCCAGGCCGTACGGCAGCTCCGGCGGACCGACACGGCGGCGCTCGGCGTGATCCTGCTGTCCTCCCCCACCCCGCTGCCGCGCGGCGACAATCGTCCCGGCCTCGGCCACCGCCACCCGACCGACCCGACGGCACGGGCCTCGTGAGGCTGCCTCCCCCCGCCACCTGGCCGATCGCCGCCCTCCTCGTCGGGTACCCCCTCTGGTGGGCGCTGGGCTTCGGTGGCCTCTCGATCGTCGTCGTCGCCTGTCCCATGGCGGTCGTGCTCTGGCGGCGCCGGCCCATCACAGTGCCCAAGGGCATGGGCCTTTGGGCGCTGCTCATCGTGGGCTACCTCGTCAGCGCGCTCATGCTCGGCGACACGCCCCCCGGCACCTACGGCGAGCTCGGAACCGGCCGCGTCCTCGGCTACGCCATGCGGCTCACGCTGTACGTCTCGCTGCTGGTCATGGTGCTCTACCTCGGCAACCTCACCCAGCGTGAGCTGCCGCAGCTCACGCTCGTGCGCATGCTCGGCGTGCTGCTCGTCACCACCGTGGCGGGGGGGCTGCTGGGCGTGGCTGCCCCGAGCTTCGAGTTCACCTCGCCCCTGGAGATGGTCCTGCCCGGGTGGATCAGCGGCAACTCCTACGTGCGCAACCTGATCCATCCGACGGCCGCCCAGGTGCAGCACGTCCTCGGGCACGCCTCGCCACGCCCAGAGGCGCCGTTCGAGTGGGCCAACGCCTGGGGCAGCAACATCTCGGTGCTGCTGATCTGGTTCGTCGTCGGCTGGTGGACCTACGGCGGGCCGGTGCGGCGGGTCCTGTGCGTGGCGGTCGCCGGGCTGGCCACGATCCCGATCGTCTACTCGCTCAACCGGGGCCTGTGGATCGGCCTCGGCGTCGCCGTCGCGTACGTCCTCATGCGCGCCCGGCCTCGTACGGGGCTGGCGATCGGCACGGCCCTCGCGGCGGCGGCGCTCGTGTTCGTCGCCGGGCCGCTCAACACGATCGTGGCCCAGCGCCTGGACAGCCCGCACAGCAACCGCATCAGGGCCTTCACGGTCGCGTCCACGCTGGAGGCGGCCACCCACTCGCCGGTCATCGGGTACGGCAACACCCGTAACGCCTTCGGCAACTACCAGACGATCACCACGGGCAAGACCGACTGGTGCGCCGAGTGCGGCCATCCCCCGCTTGGCAGCGACGGGCAGATCTGGCTGCTGCTGATCACCCAGGGCTTCACCGGTGCCCTGCTCTACGTCGCGTTCTTCATGGGTGCCATCCACCGCTTCTGGCACGACCGCACGCCGATCGGCCAGGCAGGCACGCTCGTCATGATCCTCGTGCTGCTCTACATGTTCGTCTACGACGGCCTGGTCACCGCGTTGAGCCTTTATTTGATCTCGTTCGCCCTGCTGTGGCGCAACTCGGCGGTGGCGACCACGGCGGCGCCGGGCGCCCGTCCGTGAGGGACTTCCGCGCGCGGCTGCGCTATCTCGACGAGGTGATCCCCCTGCTGTATCCCCCTCCCACCTCGGGTGCGGTGGACCGCGCCCCGTACGCCCTGGTCCCGAGCAGGTTCCTGCCGCGTCGCCTCGCGCCCCGGTCCCGCTGGCTGCCGGGACGGCGACGCCTTCCCCAGGGGCCCCGCACGATCGAAGGCCATCTCAGCGAGGTGTTCGGGGAGCGGGTCAGGGCCACCTCCCACGTACGACCGGCCCTGCGCGCCAACCGCAAACCCATCCTGGAGATCCACGGTGCCTCCGGGAAGCTGCTCGCCTTCGTCAAGATCGGCGACTCCGACCGCTCGCGGGGGCTTGTCCGGCACGAGAGCGCGACGCTGGAACTGCTGGCGGCCACGCCCCTGAAGGTCGTGGTGAGCCCGGCCGTCCTGCATCACGGGCTCTGGAACGGCCTGGAGGTGCTGGCACTCTCCCCGCTGCCGACGCGGCGCGGCCGGGTCTCCCCGTCCCTGCTCAACCGCGCGGTCCAGGAGATCGCCACGCTCGGCCTGACACGCGTGGACCACGTCTCGCACGGTCACCACGCCTGGCACGGTGACTTCTCCCCGTGGAACATGGCGCCCGCACCCGACGGCCGCCTGCTGGTGTGGGACTGGGAACGCTTCGCCACCGGCGTGCCCCTGGGCTTCGACGCCCTCCACCACTTCTTCCAGCGGGCGCTGCGCCGGATGTCTCCCCCCGTCGCCGCCGAGGCGTGCCTGGCACAAGCCGTACGGACGCTCACGCCCTTCGGGCTGTCGGAGGGCGAGTCGCGGGAAACGGCGGTCCGCTACCTGATCACTCTGGCCGACCGGTATGAGCGGGACGGCCACCAGCCGCTCGGGCCCCCCTCCGAGTGGCTCAGCCCCCTCATCGACCACCAGGAGGTCCTGCCATGAACCGCACCGTGAAGAGGTCCGCGCACGCCGTCTCCCATACGGCGGGGCGGCTCACCGTCAGCGGCCGGCTCCTGCCGTCGTTCCTCATCGTGGGAGCGCAGCGCTGTGGCACGACATCCCTGTACCGCGCACTGGCCCAGCACCCTCTGGTGCTCAAACCCGTGCTTCGCAAGGGCGTCCACTACTTCGACACCGCGTACGGGAAGGGGCCGTCGTGGTACCGCGCGCACTTCCCGCTGAAGGCCACCGCCCACCGTCTGGAGCGGAGGTACGGCCTCCGCCCCCTCGCCTTCGAGTCATCCCCGTACTACCTGTTCCACCCGCTGGCAGCGTCCAGGATCGTCTGTGACCTGCCGGGGGCAAAGCTGATCGTGCTGGTCCGCGACCCGGTCGAGCGGGCGTACTCCGCTCACGCGCACGAGGTGGCGCGCGGCTTCGAGACCGAGCCGTCGTTCCACCGCGCGCTCGAGTTGGAGCCCCACCGGCTCGCCGGTGAGGTGGAGCGGCTCTGCGAGGAGCCGCACGCGGTCAGCCACGCCCACCGTCACCACGCGTACGTCCGCCGGGGGCAGTACGCCGAGCAGCTCGCGCGGCTGGAGCCGATGTTCGGCAGGGGCCGCATGCATGTGGTGGACAGTGGGCGGTTCTTCACCTCGCCGGAGAGCGTCTACGACGAGGTGCTGGAGTTCCTCGGGCTGCCCCGCCTCGGCGATCCCGTCTTCGACCGGCACAACGCCCGGCCCCGCGCGGTCGGCATGCCCGAGGCGGTACGGCACGCGCTGTCGGAGCACTTCGCCTCCTGGGACGACAAGCTGGAGCCCTGGCTCGGCGGCATGCCCTCATGGCGCCGATGACCGGCGGTATGGCTTCGCTGGTCAGGGGAGGCATCGCGGGGCTCGCCGGGGCTGTGGTGGGGGCGGGGTCGCAGTTTCTGGTCGTGGTCGCCGTGACCCGGGGGCTCGACGCCGCCAGGGCGGGCGCCCTCTTCACCGCGATCACGCTGTGCCTGATGATCGCGGGCATACTCCGGCTCGACTCGGGCAACGGGCTGATCTACTTCATCGCCCGGTCCCGGGAGCACGGCCACGCCGACATATCCGGATTTTTCCGTGTAGCCCTGACACCTGTGATCGTGGTGTCCATCGCCACAGCGGCCCTCCTGATCTCCTGCCAGGACGCCATCACTGCGACGCTGATGCCCGGACCGGCCACGGCCGTGCTCGGGCCGGCGCTTCGCACGCTCGCCATCGCGCTGCCCGTCATCGTGTGCGCCGACATCCTCGTCTCCGCGACCCGCGGCTTCGGGGCGATGCGCCCGACAGCCCTGCTCAGCGGGGTGCTCCAGCCGGGAGCGCAGCTCGTCCTCGTAGGGGCCCTGGCCCTGACCGGCGCGGCGGCGGGAGTCGGATGGGCACTGCCCGCGGCCTGGGCCGTGCCCGCCCTGCCGGTGCTGCTCCTGAGCGCTCTCTGGCTACGCCGCCGGGTGCCCTCCGGGCCGTACATCCCGGGAACCGCACGACAGTTCTGGCGCTACACCGGGCCGCGCGCCCTCGGCGGCGCGGCGCAGGCCGTGTTCCAGCGGCTCGACATCGTGATCGTGGCGGCGCTCGCCGGGCCGGAGGCCGCCGCCCTTTACACCGCCGCGACCAGGTTCAAGGTGGTCGGCCAGCTCGTCAACCAGGGGCTCACCCAGGCCGTGCAGCCTCGCCTGGTCCGGGCGATGGCGGAAGGCGACCTTCCCCTCGCCCGCAAGCTCTACCAGACCACCACGATGTGGCTGGTGGTCCTGACGTGGCCGGTATGGGTGGGATACGCCGTGCTGGCGCCGTGGCTGCTGCGGGTGTTCGGCGAGGGCTACCGCGACGGGGCCACCGTGGCGGTGGTGCTCGCCACCACCATGATGCTGGCCACGGCGTGCGGCATGGTCGACGTCGTGCTCATCGCCGCCGGGCACACCGCTTCCAGCATGATGAACATCCTCGGCGCCATCGCCGTGACCGTGGCCCTGGACGTCGTGCTGATCCCCTCCCACGGCCCGCTCGGCGCCGCCCTCGGCTGGTCGGGCGGGGTCCTGGCCAAGAACCTGCTCCCCCTGCTCCAGATCGCCCGCCTGTACGACCTGCGCCCCTTCGGGTCCCACAGCCTTCCCTCCATGCGTCCATGGCGAGCGGAGGAGGCGTGAATCCGCCCGGAGAGGAGGCGACCGTGAAGGCGCCCGCGGATGAGTGGGGCGTGAAGGCCCCTGTCCTGGTCACAGGTCTGCCGAGGAGCGGCACTAGCTGGGCGGGCAAGATGCTCGCCGCCGGTGGTGGCGTGGTCTACGTCAACGAGCCGCTCAACCCCGAGCGCCCCCCGGGCCGCTCCCCCGGGGTGTTGAACGCCACGGTCTCGCACAGGTTTCAGTACATCTGCGAGGACAACGAGGGGCCCTGGCTGCGCGCCTTCGCCGACACGGTGGCCCTGCGCTACGGGTACGCCGCCGAGCTGCGCCGCAACCGCTCGCCCGGCGACCTGGCACGCCTGGCGAGGAACGCCTCCGCCTTCACCCTCGGCAGGCTGCGCGGTCGCCGGGCGCTGCTCGACGACCCGTTCGCGCTGTTCTCCGCGGGCTGGTTCGCCGAGCGCCTGGGCTGCCGGGTGGTCCTGCTGGTCCGTGACCCGGTTTCGTTCGTCGCGAGCTGGCAGCGGCTCGGGTGGACGGTCTACTTCCACGAGCTGCTCGAACAGCCGCTGCTGGTCCGCGATCACCCAGCGGTCGAGCGGCTGCGCCCGCTGGTCGGCTCGCAGGACCGCGTCGCGAAGGCCGCCGCCCTGTGGGGCGTTGCACGCGACGTCTCACAGGCACTGGACGACCGGAATCCGGCCATCCGGCTGGTCTGCTACGAGGATCTCGCCGCCGACCCGGTCGCGGGCTTTCGCGAGCTGTACACCTGGTGCGGACTCGAGTGGTCACCGAGGGCCGCCAGGCGGGTGGAGCGGGCCTGCACGACGGCGGGCGGCCGACCGGACGGCTCAGAGGGCAGCGGCTTCGCGTGGTCCGGCCTGTCCCGTACGGCCTACCGGCCCATGGACTCGCGCCGGGCCCTCACCCGCCACCGTGACCACCTCACCGCGGAGGAGATCACCCGGGTCCGCGATCTGTCTCGAACCCGATGACCAGGGCGCCTTAGGTCTCCCGCCATCGCGATCAGCGAGGATCGATGTGGCCGCCTTTGAACAGGCGCTTCATGAAGCACACCGTGAGCAGGCGGAGTGCGAAGGGCAGGTCGTCGACGAGGTAGCGGCGCGCGAGCCGGCCGGGCTCGCTCGCGAGGCGGAACAGCCACTCGAGCCCTGAGCTCCGCATCCACTCGGGGGCCCGCCGCACCGACCCGGCGGTGAAGGCGATCGCCGAACCGCAGCCGACGAACCAGGTCCCGGGCAGGTCGGCGCGGAGCGCAGCGATCAGGCGATCCTGCTTGGGGAAGCCGAGCCCTACGAAGACCAGGCGGGGACGCGCGGCCAGCAGCGCCTCACGCACGGCTGTGAGGGCCTCCACCGAGGTCTCGAAGCCGTAGGGAGGGGAGGCGACCCCCGCGACGAGCAGGGCGGGATAGCGGTCGCCCAGCACCTCGGCCGCGCGAACGGCCACACCCGGCGGCCCGCCGAGCAAGTAGACCCGCAGGCCCTCGGACGCCGCCGCCTCCGACAGCGACCAGATCAGGTCGGCACCGGTGATGCGCTCGGGCACGGGCGTGCCGAGCAGCCTGGACGCCCACACCAGCGGCATGCCGTCGGGCACGGCGAGGTCGGCGCCCTCGACGATCGCCCGCACCTCGGGGTCACGGGAGCAGGCGCGGCAGATGTCGACGTTGGGGGTGACCACGTGTCCGCCTTCCCCCCGCTCAAGGGCGGCGATGACGTGGCCCACCACCTCTCCCTCGGTGAGAGCATCGACCGCGACACCCGCGACCGTCACTCGGGGGCGGCTTCCTAGAAGTGTTCGCGGTGTCATCAGATGCCGTACCCCCAGGTGTGCAGAGCGCTGAGCACCGTGCGCGCCGAGACCACGCCGAGCGCGACGGCCAGGGCGATGGGGACGCGCGGCTCGCCCCAGCGGGCGGCGAACGCCCGGAGGGCCCAGCGCCCCGCCTCGCGGCGGC
Source organism: Sphaerisporangium sp. (assembly GCA_025964675.1). Lineage (GTDB taxonomy): Bacteria > Actinomycetota > Actinomycetes > Streptosporangiales > Streptosporangiaceae > Sphaerisporangium. Next base: position 38,810 of record JAOPYI010000292.1, read on the forward strand.
GTCCCAGCGCGGCGTTGTGGAAGGCGAGCTGGCCGTAGATCCGCGCGGCGCCGCGCGGGTCGGCGGCCAGGTAGGGATGGCGGGCGAGCATCCATTCGAGGCCCGCGATGCGATCGGCCCAGCGCGCCACGTAGGCGGAGGCTCCCCAGCGGACCAGCACCAGCGGCCTGTCGACGTACGCGATCGGGTGGCGTCCGGCGGCGCGCAGCGCGAGGTCCCAGTCTTCGTTCTGCCCGGCGGGCGCGCTCTCGTCGGGCCAGATGGAGCCGCGCCTGAACAGGAACGTGGAGGAGTGGACCATCACCATGCGCGAGCGGGTGAGGTGCTGCCTGGTCACCCGGCTGGTCCCGGCGAGGCGGGGGACGCGGCGGGAGCCGTACTCGACCTCGATGGCACAGGCGGCGAACTCGGCCGCCGGGTCGGCCGCGAGCGCGGAGAGCTGGGCCCTCAGCTTGCCGGGCAACCACAGGTCGTCGTCGTCGCAGAAGGCCACGAGGTCGGTGTCGAGCGCGGTGATGCCGGTATTGCGCGCGCCCGGCAGCCCGGGGCTGAGGCGGTTCGCGAGGACGCGGACCCGCCCGGGGGCCTCCGCGACGACGGCCGCCAGCTGCTCCGGCACGGTGCCCACATCGGCGTCGTCGACCACCACGACGACGTCCACGCCACCGGGATGGCACTGGGCCAGCACGGCACGCAGCGCGGCCTGGAGCAGGTGAGGGCGGTCTCCTCGGGTGGGGACGACCACGCCGACGGTCGGGTTCATCGGCACTCCGAGGCCGGGACCCCTGCCGCCAGCCATGACGAGGTAACCCCTTCGGGCATCCGCCTATCGCGGACGCGATAGCCGTACCGGATCATCAACGGCCAGGTGAGCGCGGTGACCAGCCATCGATGGCGGCGAGACAGGTGGTCGCGCCAGGAGTCGTCCCTGGTGAGCTCGAGCGGCCCGGCCGTGAACCGCATGGGGTTGCCCGCGCAGGTGTGGGCCACAGAAAGCTCGGCCATGCCGGGGCGGAGAAACGTCAGCGTGCCGCCGTCCACGTCGCCGGCGATGCCCAGGCGGGCCAGCAGCGTGGAAAGGACAGCGCGGGGATCGGCCAGCAGGTCTTCGTACCGGACGCGGATCACGGTGCCGCCACGGCGGGCGAGCAGCTCGAAGGCGAGATTCTGCACCACCCAGTGGACGGAGGTGCGCAGGGGCCGCCAGCGGGTCATGGGGCTGCCGTCCTCGGGCCTCCTGACATGCCGGCGCCAGGAGTAGGCCACCGCGCGCGGGTCACGGACCACGTGGACGACGCTCAGATCGACGACCGGGGAGGTGCGCAGGCAGAACGCCAGGGAGGCGTGCTTGCTGGAGTCGACCACCACCCGGCACGCGGCGATCCGCGCCGCCGCCTCATAGACCCGGGAGTAGGCCCGGGTGTAGCCGCTGAGGCCCACACGGGACCGCCGGGCGGCCAGGGCGGGGATGTGACGGGTGCGGTCGACCCTGCGCCGCAATGTCAGGACGCGGTCGGCCAGGCCGGGCGACCATCCGCCGAACGCCCGGAGGCCCACCCTGCGCCAGAAGGGACAGGAGGTGAGCGGCTCCCCGCACCCGCACGGCTCGTGGGCGGTGACACCCCGCTCCCACAGGTGGACCACCTCGCCGAGGGGCGCGATGCCGGGGACCTCGCCGAGCAGCCGCTCCAGCAGGGTCGTGCCACTGCGCCCCAGCCCACCTACGAAGATCACACGAACAGCCACTGGCACGGACCCCCGACGGACGGCCGATACGAAACGTGCCGACGCTATCGCGGAGCGTAATCATCGAGTGGTGAAACGGTAAAGGATCTACTTACCGACCGGGCGATTCCCGGCCTCACGCACGTGCCGCACGTGCGATGCGTGCCCCATCGTTCCGAGCCACACGGCTGGTGGCCGCCGGAAGCGGTCCTCGCGTACGGGACGGGCCCGCGCCGACCAGCGGCGCGGGCCCGGTGGATCAAGCCCCGGTCAACAGGTTACGGGGCGTAGGGCGAAGTCGGCGGTCTCCGTCTTGCCCGCCTTGAGGGATAGTTGCCTGGTTTGCGGAATCCAACCGTCCCGGGCCACGATCACCTGGAGCGGGTTGGCACCCGTCGGCGCCCAGATCGCGTACCGGCCGTTCTGGTCGGCCTTCAGGGTGAACGTCCAGCCCTTCTTGCCGTTGACCTGGACGGTCGCCCCACGCAAGGCGGCGCTGATGCTCTGGCAGTCGACCCCGGTGACGATCCCGGCCAGCTTGCCCCAGTCCTTGGGCGGCTGCGCGGTCATCGTCACGTCGATCGGTGCCACCGGGTACGGCGTGTTGGACTTGACGCCCAGCTGGGCGGTGTAGGTGCCGGGCTGGGCCACGCCCGCGGCCGAGGTGGCGTCCAGCGTGACGGTCACCGTGACGCTCTGCCCGGGGGCCAGGGTCGCCGTGGTGGGCGACATGGAGAGCCACGGCACATCGGTCACGGTGGAGCACTGGTCGAAGCCGGGCAGCAACTCGCTTTCCGGCGTCGGGGTGAACCCGCCGGACGATCCTCCTATCTTCACGAATCCGCACGCCGCCCCGGCCCGGTAGCGGGCGAAGTTGGCGTTGGGCAGTGCCGACCAGGAGTTGGCCGCCGGGTCGTACGCCCAGCCCTGGTTGGTCACCGTGGTGGAGTTGTTGATGACACCGGTGGAGAGCAGCAGCAGCCCGTTGGCGATGTCCGCGCCGACGCCCCAGAAGTCGAGGGGCAGGTCGGCGAGCTGCGTCCAGGTGTTGCCGCTCGGGTTGTAGGCGTAGGTGCTCTTGAGCGTGGTCGCTCCGAAACCACCGGCACAGTAGACCGTGCCGTTGATCCCGCCACAGCCCTGCCAGGCCACCGGCACCGGGTATGGCGCGATCGTCGTGGCGAACGCGTCGGTGGACGGGTCGTACTTGACGACCACATTGGACTTGGCGCAGTTGCCGTCCGTGCAACCGCCGACCAGGTAGATCTGGCCGTCGACCACGGCGATGCCTGGAGCGGCCCGCGGTGCGGGGTTGACCGCGGCGCGGGTCTGCCAGGCGTTGGTGGCCGGGTCGTAGACGTAGACCTTGGTCGACGGGGCGCCGGTCGAGCTCCAGCCGCCGAAGACGTACATCTTCCCGTCGACGAAGGTCGCCGCCGGCTTTTCCAGGGCCGCGGGCAGATCGGCGATCCTCGTCCAGACGTTCGTCGGCGGATCGTAGGCGTAGCCGTTGGCGACGTTGCCGCTGGAGCTGGCACCGCCCACCGAGTACACCTTGCCGTCGAACGCCGCCGCGGCGTTGTCCATCACCGGTATCGGATAGTTGGCCGTGTTGGCCCACGGCGGCGCGTACGGCGACGGCTCGAACGGGTCACCGGGCTTGTTGTCGCCCAGCCAGCCAGGGGAGACACCGCCCTTGACCATGTTGAGCTGGAGTGGCGCCCCACGTGGCCCGAGGATCTGGAATCCGCCGCGCCGCTCCGACAGGTCCACCGTGGCCGGTGCGTTGCCGTCGTTGCGGATCGTCGTCTTCGCCGTCGTGCTCTGGCCCAGCGTCTGGCTACCTGACACCGATGGTGGAGTGATGGTCAGCCGGCCGGCCTTGAGGCTGAAGTCCGCCTTGGTGGCCCCGTCCGCCGCCACGTCCACCGCGGAGGTGACGGACCCGTAGTTGGAGCTCGCCCCGGTGAACGGGTGGTTCCCGGTCAGGGAGGAGAACATCCAGTAGAACCCGTCGCCGAGCGTGCCGTCGTCGGGCGTCGGCGCCGTGGTGGCCTTCTCGGCCGGCTTGTCGACACTGGTCACGGTCGCGCCGTTGAGCCCGGTGCCGGTGTTGCCGTCGAGCACCTGGCCGGCGACGAGACCCCCGGGGACCGGGTCGCAGGACCGGTTGAGGACGGAGACGTTGTCCACCTCCCACCACCAGGCGTAGCTGCCCTTGTAGTGGAACCGGATCCGCACGTCGGACTTGCCGCCCGCGCTCGGGATGGGCAACTCTTCGACCACCGGCCCGCGTCTGCTGCTGGTGGTCCAGTTCGACACGATGCTCCAGGTCGTGCCGCCGTCGAAGCTCACCTCGACATTGGCGAACCCGTTGAGGGGCCGGAAGTCGCTGTTGAACCGCAGTACGGGTGCCGGTACGGCCGACAGGTCCAAGGCCGGGGTGGTCAGATCGGTGTCCATGGTCGTGCCCGATCCAGCCGCGTCACTGTCCCCGATCGCGTACTTGCCGGTGCCGCCGGTGAGGTTGCCCCGGTTCCTCGGGTCGGTGAAGGTCCAGCCGCCGCTGGCGGTGTGGTTCACCACGCTCCACCCATCGGGTGTCGCCCCGGACTCGAACTGCTCCGTGAACAGCGGAGTGCCGTAGTTGTACCGGTACCCGGCGGCGAGGCAGGTGTTGTCCACGGCGAGGCCGAAGTCCTTCACCTGGTCGCCGTCACCGACTACGAGCGGCGCGGTGGCTTGCTGGTACGACGGGTACATCGCCTTCACGGTCAGGCCGTACTCACCGCTTGGCAGGTCGACGCTGTACGCGCCGGTGGCGGGGTTGGTGAACACCGGCCCGCCGGGCCTGCCGGCCACGTCGATCCGCGCGTACAGCGGCCAGCCGTGTCCGGAGCCGTCCTTCACCACGCCCGAGACCTGGCGCTTGGGCACCGAGTCAAGGCTGAAGTCGGCCGTCACCGTGCCGCCGTCTGTCACGGTCACCGTCGCGGTCTTCGTCGCGTACCCGAACGCCGAGACGGTCAGCTGGTGGTCGCCGGTCGGCAGGCTCAGCTTGTATCCGCCCTGCGGGTCGGTGGTGGTGCCGCTGCCACCCACCCGTACCGAGGCGCCGGCGATCGGCGCGCCGGCACTCGAAGTGACCTTGCCGGTCACCTCACCATGCGGGCCGGCCACGCAGTTGGGGAACTTCATCGCGCCGACCCGGGTCTGCCAGCTGGCGGAGCTGGTCTGGGTCAGGTATTCGGAGGTGTACCAGAACGTACAGCCGTCGGTGGGGTCCACCGACATCGAGCTGTAGTCGCCCCAGCGGGCCGCCGAGTGGGTCTGCGCACCGGTGCCGGCGATCAGGGTCCGCTCGCTCTGCCCCAGCTGGCCCAGCGGGTCGCCGGAGAGCCGGCCCGCCACGCGGATCGACGGGTACGACGTGCTTCCCGAAGCCGTGAATCCGAACGCGATGTTGCCCGAGACGTCCATCGCCCCGCTCGCCATCCAGCGGTGGTCGGCGTCCGGCGCGTAGGTGCCCTGCTGGTGAATGGTCCAGCTGGTGGGGCTGGTGCTCTGCAACTCGTACCACCGCATGCCCGCGTGGTCGGCGCCGTCGACGTCGACCGTGTGGTTGAGCACGATCGAGGCGTGGTCGCCGAAGTTACGATACGCGGCCCGGTACATCAAGCGGTCGGAGATGGAGTCCAACTTGGCCGAGGTGCCCTGCTGCGGGACGCAGGCACGGGCGTAGTTGCACATGTTCGAATCGAACGGTGCGGTCTCCATGAACCGGCTCGGCGCCAGGTTATTGCCGAACGTGGAGTTCGCCGGGTTGGTCCAGTCGGCCTTGAAGTCCCACATCAGCAACCGGTCGGTGGGCGAGATGCCCCATGCGTCGTCGTCGAACATGACGAACGGGTTCGGCGCCCCGGCCGGCGGGGCCAGCCCCTCCGCGTCGGAGGGCAGCAGGCCGCCGAAGTCGGGTCCGAGGTGGAAGTACACCATCCGGGCCGGTTGACCGGAGAGCATCTTCTCCCGTTCGAACGCCACCGCACCGACGCCGACGAACGACGGGGCGAACTCGTTGGCGGTCATGTAGTAGGCGTCCGGCCAGATCCCGAACTTGGGATAGTCGTTCATCCGGGTCTGGTGGTAGAGGAAGTCGTACCGGTAGTACGCCCCGGTCGGGTCCGGGGTCTGCGAGATCGCGATGCACTCGTGGTTGCCGGCGGATCCGCCGGGGAGCGCGAACTGGGTGAGCATCCACCGGTCGGCGGCCTGGTCGTAGCGCACCACCGGGTCACCGTCGTTCCTGGTCTCGCACGGCCCGCCGAAGCCGGTGAACAGCGCGTTGCCGGGCAGCGGACCGAGCAAGAGGTTGCCGGTCTTGGAGTAGACCGCGTAATGGAGGTTCACCATCTGGACGTAGTGGTTGGGGCCCACGGCGCCGTTGGTGTCCGGCGGCAGGACCCCGTCGACGTTGCCGACGCCCTCGAAATTGGCGACGAAGTCGGGCACCTGAGTGGCGGTGAAGTCTTGTTGAACCGCGTTGCTGCCTATCTTGGCGGCCGGGGCGGCCACCTCGCGCGGCAGCTGTCGATTAGTCGGTTGCTCCTCGACCTTGGCACCCCGGTCACGGGTGCTTTTAGAGCGCAGGTCGCGCAACTTGGGAGAGGCGTCGTGCTTGAGGGCTTCGCGTACCTCTGCCTTGGTGGGCACGGGTGCGGCGGGCTCCGGGCCCGCGGATTGGGCGGTGGCCGGTAGGCCACCAAGGCCCAGGAGCAGGACAAGGCTGGCAAACCCAGCCACCAGTGGTCCTGCTCGTAGCATTCGTCGTCGTGCTTGTCGCATGGGGGGAGAGCTCCTTGCTGGCGGCTGACCAGGGGTATGTCGGCCGCCGGAAGATGCAGTACTGGGATGCCGCTTGGCCGGCGGGACGAGGGGGTGTCTCGAGCCGCGGGTAGGTGGAGGACGAGGACGTCGCCTGGTTGGCGGCGGTCTGCGGTCATCGTCGCCCTCTGCCGATCCCTCTTCAAGATCAGAAGGTGGGCGATGGCGGGGCAAAATCGGGTCAAAACGGGCTCCGCGCCCTGACTTCCACCCGCAAGGGAGAAAACTCGCATATTGACTATGGCCGGTGCTGTTGCTTTCCTTAGGCAATGAACGTTAGTCCGGCGGAAGATTTCGAAGAACAGCCGGTTATCTTGTGCGTGACATCCAGCCGTAACAAACGGGCCCAGGTTGCCCGGTTGATGAGCGGCTGCGGAACCTTGTTGATGTTTCCCGACCTGAAGTCAGTCCGTGAGGTCTTGTTCAGCGAAACGGAAATAACCACCTTCGCCGTCCCGGTGGCGGAATTGGTGGCGCTGGGCCGCCTGGTCGTCGATCCTGACCGGCAACAGGTCAGCTGGGCTGGTAAGGCCCTTCCGCTGACCCGCATCGAACGGGGGGTGCTCGCCGCCCTCGCCAGCCCGCCACTGCGGGTCTGGACCTACCAGCAGCTCTACGAACGGGCCTGGGGCGCCGACTATATAGACGACGCGTCCGCGGTCCGGTCGACCGTCAAACGGCTGCGCGCCAAGCTCCGCGATGCCAACGCGACCGTCATGGTGGAGTCGACACGAGGGGTCGGGTTCTCCTTGGTCGACACCAGATGGTGAGGCATCCGTAACGGTCCGCGACCACGATGAGAGCGGAGCGTGTGGCCGTCTCAACCTGAGTAACGCCAGGATTTCAAGCTCGGTACTCAGTCGCCCCTGAGTTGGGAGAAGAACCGGTCGGCCGCGGGGCGGCTTCATTCGAGCCGCTGCGGGTCGGCGGAGCTGGGGCGCCTCGGAATCGGCGGTCCGGGTGGTGGGGGGAGCGGTCATCGTCGGCGCCATGGCATCGAGCCGGCCTTCCCGTAGGGGAACTTGTCAGCGGTATCTCGCCACAAGCCGTCGACGATCATCTGCTGGGAAAGGAGAAGCCCTCCGGATCTGTGGCCGGAGGGCTTCGGTGAACATCCTTGGGATGTCGTGGGTCAGGCGAGGTGGCCGGCCTTCACGTGGCCGAGGAAGGCGGTCCACTCCGCGGGGGTGAAGACGA
>JAOPYI010000277.1 GCA_025964675.1 Sphaerisporangium sp.
TTCTGCAAGAAGAGATACCGCGTCTGCCACATCTCCCAGAAGCTCTGGGTATCCCGCCGACATTGATCCGGCGCCCCCGACCCCCGCCTCGAGCGCAGCGCACTCTAGTCCTTCACGCAGGTGGACCGCTCATCGGTGATCACGCGCGCCACACCGGACGCCGTCCTCATCGTCGACGGCGTCTTCGCATTCTCTCCCGAGATCAGCGAAGACCGGAATTTCCGCATCTGGCTAGATGTGCCCCCGGAGACGTCCCCTTTACCTCTCGCCAATTCTGTTAAGAAACCTGGCTCATCGCATTTGGGGGTGTAGTTGGGGTCTGAAGCCTCCGGCTTCGAGCAGCGATCTGGCGATGTAGTTCGTCAGGTTGCGGAACCCGAGGGCGGAGCCGCGGAGGTGCTCGAGCCGGCCGTTTATCGCCTCGGTCGGGCCGTTGCTGGTGCCGGGGCGGTCGAAGAACGCGAGCACGTCGGCGGCGCGCAGCTTCAGCGTCCGGCCGAGCTTGCGGATCTCCTTCAGAGCGGCCGGGACGCCGCTGGCGACGGAGTCGATCACGGCCCGCATCATCTGCTTGCCCCTCTTGTCGGGTTCGCGGTAGGCGGCGATGGCGCGCTGGTAGACGCCCCAGGTCGCCTCGACCTCGACATGGTCCTCGTCGGCGAACAGCGCCTCCAGCCGGGCGCGCTGCTTGTCGGTAAGCAGGCTCTCGCCAGTGTGGAGGGTGCGGCGGGAGGCGTAGAGCGGGTCCCCGGATCTGCCCCGGTGTCCGTGGAGTTGCTGCTGGACGCGCTGCCGGCACCGGTCCAGGGCGTCGCCGGCCAGGCGGACGACGTGGAACGGGTCCATCACGGGAACGGCGCCTGGCAGCTCCTCGGCGGCGGCGGTCTTGAACCCGGTGAACCCGTCCATCGCGACCACCTCGACGCCGTCCCGCCAGGCCTTGGGGCGGCCTGCGAGCCACTGCTTGAAGGCGGCCTTGGAGCGGCCTTCGACCATGTCCAGCAGCCGGGCGGGGCCGGTCTTGTCGCGGGCGGGGGTGAGGTCGATGACCACGGTGACGTACTTGTCGCCGAGCCTGGTGTGACGCCAGACGTGCTCGTCGACCCCGATCACCCGCACGCCGTTGAACCGGCCACGGTCGCCGATGAGCACCCGCTGCCCCTCGGCCAGGACCGCGCTGTTGGCGGTGTGCCACGACACCCCGAGCCCTGCCGCGACGCGGGCGACGGTGAGGTGGTCGATGACGATGCTCTCCAGCGCCCACCGCAACCCGCCGCGCGACAGCTTCGCCTTCGGCGGCGCGGCCTTCGCGGTGTCCTGCCGCCAGGTCCGGGCGCACCCGCCGCACCGGTAGCGGCGCACCCGGACCAGCAGGACCGTGGGCCGGTGCCCGAACGGCTCGTGCGCGAGACGGCGCGCCACGGTGCCCCGCGGCACCCCCTCCGCGCCGCACTTGCGGCACCACGGATCTGGGTCGGGCTCCGCGACGCGGCACTCGATCACCGCCCGGCCCGGCTCCAGCCGCTGCCCGACGGCCTTCAATCCGAGCTCCTCGAGGCGGCAGAACGCGGTCAGGTCAGGGGCGTCGAAGGTAGCGTGGGGCACGTCGAGCTCCTCCGTCGGACGGTGAGCGTAGGAACTCCCATCCTGGAAGACCTCGACACCCACCCCGCGATCGCCGCGCGCACCCCGACTCCACCCTCAACTGCGAAGAGCCGCTTTCCCTGCCCCACACTTCAGGAGCCGACGATGGATAACGAGATTCAGCTGATCAGCGACGGCGATGGCCTGGCGGTCATCGGGAATCCGACGGATGTCGATCGTTTCCTCGTCTCTGAGGGACTGTCGTCGAAGGACCTCGGACTGAAACGGCTCGGATCTGTCCTCAGTACGGGGGCTGGAGCTGCACAGGCAGGTTCCGAGATTGCCGCCAACTCAGGTCGCTGGGTGAAGTTGACTGAGGAGTCCGCGCAAGCGATAAAAAAGTACAACCTGATGACAGGTTCGGAGACGGGTGTCAGCCGTGCTGTGCTGACAGAGAATGGCAAGATCAAGGGACTCCTGGAGTTGGTGAGGACGCCCGGATCGCTTCTGACCAACCCGGCGCTTCTGGCTGGTGCCGCGGGGCTCATGGCGCAGCTTGCGATGCAACAGACCATGGACGAGATCACCGACTATCTCGCCACGATCGACGAGAAGGTCGACGACGTGCTCCGCGCCCAGAAGGACGCTGTGTTGGCGGACATGATCGGAGTGGACCTCGTGATCGAGGAGGCCATGACCATCCGAGAGCAGGTGGGCCGGGTCTCCGAGGTCACGTGGTCGAAGGTGCAGGCCACGCCGGTAACGATCGCACGAACCCAGGCGTACGCGTTGCGTCAACTCGACGCACTCGCGGAGAAGATGGAGCACAAGACCAAGATCGGTGATCTCGCCAAGACGTCCAAGGAAGCCGAGTTCAAGGTTCAGGAGTGGCTCGCCGTTCTGGCTCGCTGCTTCCAACTGCAGGACGCGATCGCCGTGCTCGAACTCGACCGGGTGCTGGACGCGTCTCCGGAGGAGCTGGACCGGCATCGCCTCGCACTTCGGGCTGCACGGCAGAACCGGCTGGAACTCATCTCACGGAGCACCGAGCGTCTGATGGCCCGCATGGATGCGGCTGCTGGCACGGCCAACACGAAGGTGCTGCTGCACCCGACCACGTCCCGGGCTCTGGTGCATTCGAGCAACCATGTCGCGATCGCCGTCGTTGACTTCCACGGACGGCTCGGGATCGAGCGCGGTCGACAGTCATTGGAGGCGAGACGATGGGTGGACGCGGCCGCGGAGGTGAGGGACAAGGTGCTCGAGACAGGAGCAGAGGGCGTCGATGCCGCCAGGCACCTCGGTAACGAGACCCTCGACCGGGCCAGATCGGTGACGGGCAAGCTCTCCAGCGGGATTGCCAAGCGAGCGCTCCGTCAGCGCGGGGACGACGAGGAAGGCTGAGTGACGCCTTCGGCCTCTGCATGGACGCGTGGGGCTCCACCGCCAACGGTGCCGCCATCCAGCTCGCCGGCTGCAGCGGCAACCCGGCACAGCAGTTCGTCCTCAGCGGCGCCGGTGACCTGGTCAACCCGCAGGCCAACAAATGCGAAGACGTCACCGGCTGAGGCGGCACCGGCACCCCGCTACAGCAATGGGAATGCAGCGGTGGCGCCAACCAGAAGTGGTGGCGAGGCTGACCTGCTGGAACCGTTGGGCGGTGAGCCTTCACCGCCCAACGCCGAGTCCGGCTCACCGACAATCACGCGGCGACGGGGCGGCGACGCAACTTGGCAGCGATGCGGCGGCGATTGAGGATCAGGTGGCAGATCGCCAGCGGCAGGAACACCGTTCCCGAGATCCCATGAACGCGCTCG
>JAOPYI010000010.1 GCA_025964675.1 Sphaerisporangium sp.
CCGGCGTAGAGTGCATACCCAACTGAGCCGCGGATCACCCCCTTGTGTGACTGGCCTGGAGTTGGTTTCCATGAAGCTATCTGGCGCGCTGCTAACAGCGGTCGTACTCCTGCTCGCCTCGGGGGGCTCCGACTCGTCGGCCCGCGGACCCGACCCCGGACCAGCTCGGCCAGACACGTCGGCCCACGGACCCGACCCCGGAACAGCTCGGCCAAGCACGCCGATCCGCATCGCCGCTGTGGGCGACATGAACGGCGAACGGAACACGGACCCGTCCTCGGAGTCAGGGAAGAACGGGGCCGCGATCGCCGCGGCACTGAAGGCGCGGACGGTCGATGCGTTCCTCGGCCTCGGGGACTTCCAGTACAGCACTGCGCGCTGTGAGGACTACGTGAACTACTGGGACACCCTGTGGGGTGGCACCAAGTCCAAGCTGTACTGGATCAGCGCCCCGAACCACGACTGGCAGCCCGGCCGCAACGAGGATCTCGACAACTTCATGAACGGCCAGTGCCCCGGCGACACCACCAAGTCGGCAGCGAACCGGACGGAGGGCTGGATCGACAACGGAGAGCCGTACTCCTTCAACCTCGACAACTGGCACTTCGCGATGCTCAGCTCCGCGCTGTGGCGCTACGACCCGGCCCGGGCAGCAGAAGTCACCCGATGGTTGGCCCGGGACCTCGCGGCGGCGAAGAAGAATGGCAGGTACCTGGCGGTCGCCTACCACGACCCGTACTTCACCTCGGACACGGCCGAGCACTCCGCCACGGTGGAGGTCAAGCCGTGGATCGACGTCATCGACAAGTACAACGTCCGGCTGACCTTGTCGGGATCCCAGCACAACTACGAGCGGTCGTGCCCGGTCCTGGCCGACGGCACCTGCACCGCCGGCACCGGCACGGGCACCACCGCGTTCCAGGTGTCCACCGGCGGCATCGGGCTGCGCGAGTTCACCTCATCGCCCGCCTACATCGCCAAGAGGTTCAGCGACACCTACGGCTGGTTGAAGCTCATCCTCAGGGCCGACGGTGGCTTCAGGTGGCGGTTCATGCCGGTCTCGGGCCCAGGCACCGACTCCGGCCGCAGACCCCCGGTGCGCTGACGGCCGCGGCTCCGGTTCTCAGACACCGACGAAGGTGGCTTCCCTGTCCCCTCGATCTCAGCGTCCTGCGAATGGCCCGCCCGGACCTCCGCGCCAACCTCGGTCAGCCAGGGGGCTGGACGAACTGAATTAGTTGCAGGTAGTTGCCGTCTGGGTCCCTGAATGTGGCGAACCTGCCGGAGGGGCGGTCCGTGGCTCCCGCGACCCAATCCACCCCGGCAGCCTTCAGCTGCGCCTCGAACAGGGCGAAATCGTCGACGTGGAAGTTGAGGATCGATCTGCCTGGTTCGGGGTTGGTGTCGCTGACGTCATCTCGCTGGTCGATGACGAGCAACAAGTCCCCGAGCACGATTGGGCCGTCTCCGGTGTGGTCGGGCGCGAGCACCCTGAGGTACCAATCGCGCAACTCGTTGGCTCGTGTGCTTCCGAGCAGGATGCTTCCAGCGGGCATTGTGGGCATTTCGTTTCCTCTCAGTGGGGTAGGCGATGCGCACGTCGCGGGGCCGGGCGGCGTTCGCCGGTCTCGGGCTGCGCCGTCCTGCTCATAAGGGCGGCGCCACTTGTGTTGCAGTGGGACAAGGAGACACGCCCGTCGGTGGGGCCCCGCCCGCCCGGCCGCCGGTCACCACGGATCGGGCAGGCCCTCTCCCGTGGTGATCAGGCTGCGCAGGCTGCCGTTGACGTAGTGCAGCCAGCCCGTGGAGCACGCGCCGAAGCACTCGACGTCCGGCACCAGGCCGACGTGGGTGAACCGCAGCTCGGTGCCGCCGGCCGCGAGGACGATGTCGAACACGATCTCGGTTCCGGTCCACTCACCCGGCTCCGGGATGAAGGACAGGTGGCTGTCGGTGACCCGCCAGACCACGCGGCGGCCCGGCTCGAGCTCGACCACGCGCTGGAGGCTGTAGTGCTGCGGGGGATGCCGATAGGTGAACTCGGAACCCACCTCGTCGGCACGCCCCTCGACCTGGCCGGTCCACCAGGCGCCGACGTCCAGGACGCCGGCGAAGACTTCCTCCGGTGACTGCTCGACCGTGTACGACGTCGAGTAGCCGCGCTCGGTGCGCGCCGTGCTTGCTGTGCTCATTTCGTGGCTGCCCGGTGATGGTGTCGTCATGAGTGATCCGATCCTTGTCTCTTCGTGTCCATTGATTGAGTGGTTGCGGCATCTGGTGCCAAGTGCTGATCCGGACCTCGCTCAGGGCGCAGTCGTCCGGCACCGCCACGGACGTGGCGGCGAATCGTGGGTGTGCAGGTGCGGTCAGCCCTGCTTGCTGCGCTGGACTCGCTCGGCGATCCGCTTGATCCGCTGCAGTCGGGCGTCCCAGGTCGCGCCGACCGCGGACAGCTGGGCGATCGCACGGGCGAGCTGGGCCTCGTCCACGTCGTAGCGGCGCTCGCGCCCCGTCGGCGTCACGTGCACCAGGCCGACGCGGTCCAGCACACCGAGGTGCTTGGCGACCGCCTGCCGGGTGACGGGCAGCTGTCTGCTGAGGGTGGTCGCGGTACCGCCTCCGTCGGCGAGGAGCAGGTCGAGCATCCGCCGGCGGGTGGGGTCGCCGACCGCGGACCAGAGGTCGTCGTCGATCGCGGTGCTCACGGCCGGGCGACCAGCTGGTCGGCATAGGTGACGAGGCGCGGGAGGAAGTGGTCCCAGCCGCGGACGTGGTCGAGGTAGGCCTCCTCGAGGACGGCGGCCTCCCATCCGCGCTCGCGGAAGCCGGTCTCCTTGAAGCGAAGCAGCGTGCCGTCGCCGGACGGAACGAGGTCGAAGGTCACCAGGCACGAGTTCGTCCCGGTGGCCGGGCCCTCGTCGTACGCCCAGCGGAACGCGAACCTGCGCGGCGGGTCAGCCTCCACGACGGTGAGCGGCACAATCGTCGCGTCCGGCGAGGCCGGGTCGCCGAAGGTGATTGCGCCGGTCCCGCCGGGGACCGGGTCGAGCTCGGCGTCGTCGGGCCACCACTCGCGCAGGTGCTCGGGGGAGCTGATCACCTCGTAGACCACCTCGGGGGTGGCGTCAATGCGGAGCTCCCGCTCGATGCTTCCGTACTCCATGTGATCCTCCTGGCCTCAACGCAATCAACGGTTGCATGTCACCATATCTGGCACATCTCACAAACGCAACCGTTCGTTGCGCAAACTGTTTCGGACGGCTCCGAATTGGCACGGCGCCTCGGTGCAACACCGCCGCCATTCAAACTCGGCGACACCCCGTCCCAGGTGACGGGTAGCTCGCGGATCAGCTCGTGCCGGTGGTCCCCTCGGACCTGCAGTGGGCCCGGTTCAGCAACCGGAGGAAGTCAGGTCCGACCGTC
>JAOPYI010000021.1 GCA_025964675.1 Sphaerisporangium sp.
CACCGGCAAAGACCGCTGGACCTACACCTACCTGGGACGCAACCCCCGCCCACACCCCCGCACATGAAACCCCAGCCCATCACCGGACATGAAACCCCCACCCACCCACCAACCACCACACACAATCAGACAGCTACACGCTGGCACCGCCCCTCCCCGGGCATAGAACACGCCGATACCCCTACCAGGCACAGGCATAGGCACGGCACAGGCGGGCACGAGCTGGCACGGGCACTGCTGGGGGACGGGCGGGGCACGGGCACGGCACGGGCGGGGCACGGGCGGGGCGGGGGCACAGGCACGGGCGGGGGGGAAGTCGGCGGGCAGGCCGCGGTGGTGCCGAACGCGGCCTCTTACCGGCACGTCCCCGTCCAGACGGCCTCGGTAGCACGGGTCCAGAACAGGCCGGTGACTGACAAGGAATCATGGTGCGACGGCACGGTTTCCATCGAAGATCGAACGGCTTCAGATACCGCCGGCCCTCGAGAACCGCGCGTTTCCCCTTTTTGTCAACATGCTTTATCAAGCCCCCTACATCCGCGCAAAGGAAGACAAATCCTCAACTCGTGGGCGCCCTAGGCAAATATCGGGAAATAGCTGGCGGGCCTAAATCTCTCGCATGTCGGATAATAAGCACGACGCGGTGAATTAGTAAGGTCGGAAACAATGGCGCATCATTGATAACGCGTCTGAACGGAGCAATACTAAAAGAAGAGGAAAGTTTTATGATAAATGCCAGTCGCCATCGCGCTGTGCCGCGAAATACCGCTCGCTCCTGGCTGGCAGCGGCTCTGGCGGCCGTCGTCGCCATGGGGATCGTCGCCGCCACTCCACGCGCCGCCGACGCGGCACAGAGCCCGGTCGGGCTCGGCACGGCGACCAGCTACGCGGTACTCGCCGGGTCCGCGGTGACAAACACCGGTCCCACCGTCGTCGCCGGAGACCTCGGAGTCAGCCCTGGTTCGTCGGTGACCGGATTCCCGCCCGGCGTAGTGGTCGGGACCATCCACGCGGCCGACGCCGCCGCCATACAGGCCCAAGTCGACCAGACCACCGCGTACAACGACGCCGCAGGCCGGACCCCCGTCACCACCGTGCCCACAGAACTGGGCGGGACCACCTTGACGCCAGGTGTCTACACCTCGGCCGCGGGCACCTTGGAGATCACCGGAAACCTGACACTCAACGCCCAAGGTGACCCGCACGCGGTCTTCATCTTCCAGGCGGCCTCCACCCTCAAAACGATGTCCGCCAGCACGGTGACCCTCATCGGGGGCGCCCAGGCGTGCAACGTCTTCTGGCAGGTCGGCAGCTCGGCCACCCTGGGAACGAGCTCGAGCTTCGTCGGCACCATCCTCGCGCTCACGTCGATCACCGTGACCACCGGCGTGACCGTGAACGGCCGTCTCCTGGCCGGCAACGGCGCCGTCACCCTGGACTCGGACACCATCAAACGATCCGACTGCGCGATCCCTCCTCCTGACAGGACCACCGCTACCACGGTTACCTCATCGGCCCCCACAGCTCAGGTGGGCACTCCGGTCACCTTCACCGCGACGGTGACATCCACCGCTGGGTTGATCCCCACGGGCACGGTCGCTTTCAGCTCCGATGGAGTCGGCATAGGCTCGGCCCCACTCGGAGCGGGCGGCCAAGCGAGCCTGACCGTCGCGACCCTTCCCGCCGGTACACACCAGATCGTCGCCACCTACTCGGGATCGGCCCTGTTGAATCCCAGCACCTCACCGCCGCTGACCCAGGTCATCGTCGGTCCCATTCCTCCTCCGACTCCTCCTCCGACTCCTCCTCTGACTCCTCCTCTGACTCCGTCGCCGCCTGTCGTAGTCCCAGGCGGCTCCTCTCAGACGAACGCTCCCGGCTCCGCAGCGGCCAACGGCGAGGAAGGCAAGGAAAACATCGGGAACGTGAAGGAGGCCAAGACCCGCGCCCACAAACGCCAGGAATGGGACCGCAGTCACCATCGCAATGACCACGGCCGCCTGGTAACCATCCAGACGCTCCACACCCTTCACGGAGTGATCAGCGAGGACGGGCACGGAGGCCACCACAACACCCACAGATCCTGGTCCTCACGCCACCCGGGTCATCACCACGCGCATAAGAAAGCACAAAAGCATCAACAATTCCACGTGCGTCACAAGAGGTACCCAAAACAGCGTGCCATGATCGCCGTCACCGGTTGATGTATATTCCTGAAGTTCTCTTGTCTCGGTCGTCGGTCGTGCCACGTGAGGCGAGCATGACGAGGTAGAGGGCGGCCGGAATCAAAATCAGCAGCTCGTCTCCGGCGACGAACAGCATCCGGTGCTTCTTGGCCCGGATCCTGGGCTCGCCGGAGACGCCGGACATCGAGGAGCCTGTCGCGCCGACGGGACGTTCCATCGACCTCAGGCTTGACGTGGTGGCGCTCAGCCGTGCTGGTCCTGTTCTTAGTTCTCCGGCAGGGACCCGCACAGGTCATCGGCGGCGCCTTGGTCGAGGTGATCTTCGTACACCCGGACCTTGTAGCCGATCAGCTCCAGGCATTCGGTGAGCCGGCCGATCTGAGCGGTCACAAGCTCCTGGTGCCGACGCAGGAGAGCGAGCCGCTCAAGTTCGTTGCCGGCTCCTTGTCTGACAAGGCCGGTGTACTGGCGGATCGCCGGTAGGGGCATGCCGGAGGCGCGGAGAATGATGCAGAGGTTCAGCCACTCCACGTCCTGCTCGCTGTAGACGCGGCGCCCGCCGGGTCCACGTCGTACGGGATCGGCCAGGATGCCTTCGCGTTCGTAGAAGCGCAGCGCGTGAACGCTCAAACCCGTGCGTTCGGCGACCTGTCCGATGCTCAGACTTGGTGCGGTCTCAGACATGCCGTCCAGAGTAAGGGCTTGACCTAGAGTCGAGTCTAGATCCTAGGGTACGACGCATGAGCGACTCACTGATCATGTTCGGCTCCGGCGGCATCGCGGCTGCTGGACCAAGGGCACCGTGTCGTCATCATGTGATCACTACCGTCGCGGCCGGCCTCCTGAGATTCGCCGGAGACGCATCCGACCCGAACGCGGTTGCATCCGCCGTCGAGTCCACCATCTGGGGCGCCCAGATGGTTCAGACCAATGCGATTCCCCGTGTGATCGCAGCTGGAACGACCGGCAAGGGAGCATGATCATGCGTTATCGCATCCTCGGCGGCACCGGTATCGAGGTGAGTGTCCACTGCCTCGGGACCATGATGTTCGGCGCTGTCGGCAACACCGATCACGACGACTGCGTCCGCATCGTCCACGCCGCCCTCGACCAGGGGATCAACTTCGTCGACACCGCGGACATGTACTCCGCGGGTGAGTCAGAGGAGATCGTCGGAAAGGCGCTCCGGGGGCGCCGTGACGACGTCGTGCTCGCCACCAAGGTGCACTTCCGGATGGGCGAGGGCCTCAACCGGAGTGGCAACTCCCGGCGCTGGATCCTCAAAGAGGTCGAGGAAAGCCTGAAGCGCCTGCGGACCGACTGGATCGACCTCTACCAGATCCACCGCCCTGACCACACGACCGACATCGAGGAGACGCTGTCGGTGCTGAGCGACCTCGTGCGCCAGGGGAAGATCCGCGCCTTCGGCTGCTCGACCTTCCCGGCTGAAGACATCGTCGAGGCTCATCACGTCGCCGAACGCCGCGGGCTCCAGCGCTTCAGGACCGAGCAGCCGCCCTACTCACTCCTCGCCCGGGGAATCGAGGCTTCCGTGCTTCCGGTCTGCCAGCGCTACGGGATGGGGGTGCTGACCTGGAGCCCGCTCGCCTCGGGCTTCCTCTCCGGCAGGTACCGGAAGGGCCGGCCCATCGATCTCTCCACTGGCCGTGCCTCGCTCACGCCGGCACGCTTCGATCCCTCGATACCCGAGAACGCCACCAAGCTCGAGATCGTCGAAGAGCTCGTCGAGCTCGCGACAAGCATCGGCTGCTCGCTCCCCGAGCTTGCCGTGGCCTTCACCGTGGCGCATCCCGGCGTCACCTCGGTGATCACCGGACCGCGGACCATGAAGCAGCTGGAGGAGCTGCTGAAGGGCGCCTCGCTCACCCTCGATGATGCGACCCTCGACCGGATCGACGAGATCGTGCCGCCCGGGACCAACGTTTACAGCCCGGACGGCGCCTGGCGGCCGCCGGTACTGGCCGACAGCACACGCCGCCGCCGCCCCCTGGCAGACCGCACCGCAGACTAGTCAGAAAGGTACGGCCCTGGTTTCCGGCCTTCAAACGGGACGGCTACGGCTTGGCGATCAAATAACCCATTCGAGGCCGGCCGACTTCATCTTTCCTCGGGGATGGACTCGATCAGGCGTACCAGGCCCTTGGCGTCGAGGAGGTCCACCGGCCGTACGGTCTCGTTGGCGCGGACGTAGTGGAAGGCGGCGCCGACCTTCGTCAGGGGGACCTCGGCAAGGTGCGCCCAGGCCAGCCGGTAGGCCGCGAGCTGGACCGCCGAGGCCCTGGCGGCACGCCCACGCGGGGGCTCCCCCGTCTTCCAGTCGACGACCACGTAGCCGTCGCCGTCGGTGAAGACGGCGTCCATGCGTCCACGCACCAGCCGGTCGGCGATCATGGTCTCGAACGGGACCTCCAGGTCGACCGGCTCCAGGCCCGCCCACTGGCTCTCCTCGAAGCGCGCCTGGAGCTCGTTGAGCTGGATGTCGACTTCGGAAAAGTCATCGGAAGCGCCGGGCATCTCGAAGTCGTCGATGAGGCGCTGCTGGCCCCACCGTCCCTCCAGCCAGCGGTGGAATGCGGTGCCCCTGCGCGCGAGCGGCGCGGGTTTGTGGGGTAGCGGGCGGCGGATCTGCCGGGCCAGCGCCGCCGGGTCAGACGCCAGAGTGACCAGGGAGGAGACCGTCAGGTGGGCGGGCAACTCCACGACCGCGCCACCGTGCCGCCTGTTCTGCTCGCGTTCCTTCAGCAGCAGCTCGGTGTCCCGCGCCCAGACGCGCACACGGTCTTGCTCCCACTCCTTCATATTCGCCGGTGAAAGGTCGGTGGCCTCTGCTTCTGGGAGGTCGGTGGGGTGTGGGACGGAGGTGAGGTCGTACATTGCGTCCATGACCATGTCGGCGCCGGCCTGGATGGCGTCGTGCCGCTCGCCCGCCGGAGTCGCCGGCCACTGCGCCGCCGGAGGCTCGGCCAGCAACGGGTTGACGACGTCCTCCCCGACCTCCGGCGCCCAATAGGCCGCCTGGCCGGAGGCCTCGCGGATCTCCAGCAGGAAGTCGGAGGGGTCGAGCGGCCTGGCGGCGGACCCCCACCGGTAACCGGACGCGATCAGCAGGTAGTGGGCCCGCGTGACGGCGACATAGGCGAGCCGCCGCTCCTCCATGAGGTCGCGCTCGCGGCAGCGCTCGTCGAACTCCGCCAGGTCGTCCTTTTCCAGACCGTTCAGCGCCGGGAGGTCCGACCTGTCGCCCCGGAGGGAGTACGGCAGCTTGCGGGGGTTCTCCGTCCACCGTGAGTTGGTCACCGGCGTGGCCGGGAAGACGCTGCCCTTGGCCAGGCCGCCCTTCTGTGTGGTGAGCTGCGAGAGCCCCGGCACGACCACGACCGGCCACTCCAGCCCCTTGGAGGCGTGCACGGTCATCAGCTTGACGCTGTTGGTCTCGCCCACCCGCCCGGCCTCGAGGCCGAACTCCTCGGACTCCGCGGCCTTGAGATAGGCGAGGAACGCGCCCAGCGTCGGGTCCTCGGCGTCACCGGCGAACCTTGAGGCGGCGTCCAAGAAGGCGTCGAGGTCGGCGCGGGCGGTCAGCGGCCCGCCGCCCCTCGCGGCCACCTCGACGTCCAGGCCGAGCCGCCTCTCGATCTCGGTGATCAGGTCGGGCAGCGGCTGGCCCGCGTGGGACCGCAGGAAGCGGAGCTCCTGCGCCAGGCGCGGCAGCCGTGTCCGGGCCAGCGGCGAGAAGGGCTCGAGCCACTCGGGCCGGTCGGGCAGCTCGTCGAGGGCGTCGACCAGGCTGCCGCGCTGCTCAGCCATGTCGGCGACGACCTGCTCCAGGGGGTCGTCCACGGCCGGGCGGCCGCGGTGGGCCACGGTCAGCTCCCTGGCCAGGTCGCCGAGCACCTTCAGGTCGGCGGGCCCGATACGCCAGCGCGGCCCGGCGAGCAGCCGTACGAGCGCGTCGCCGGCGGTCGGCTCGTACAGCACGCGCAGCGTCGCCACCAGGTCGGCGACCTCGGGGACGGTCAGCAGGCCGCCGAGGCCCACCACCTCGACAGGGATGTCCCGAGCCTCCAGCGCCCGCCTCAGAGCCGGGAACTGCGCCCGCTTGCGCGCCAGGACCGCGACGTCCTGGGGTTGCAGGGCCATGGCGCCGCCCCAGGTGCCACCGGCCTTGGCCTTGTCGCGGAGCTTGTCACGCTCGCCCTCGCCCCAGGGAAGGCCGTCGGGCGCGGTCTCCCTGCCCAGCATGCGGGCCACGCCGTCGGCGATCCAGGCGGCCTCGTCCTCGGCGGTCTGGTGGAAGGCGCAGACCACCCTGCCGCGCCCGACGCGGTTCGTACCGGGCACCAGCACCGGCACCTCCCGCGCCTCCGCGCGCAGCGGCACCTGCACCCGGGCCGCGACGTCGAGGACCCGCTCACCGTTGCGGAAGCTGACCGCGAGCCGCCGCACGGCGGCGGGCTCTCCCGTCGTCGTGGGGAAGTCGTCGACGAACCGCTTGAGGTTGCCCGACGAGGCGCCGCGCCAGCCGTAGATCGACTGGCAGGGGTCGCCCACGGCGGTCACGGGGTGGCCGCCGGCGAACAGCGCGCGCAGCAGGACGAGCTGCGCGTGGCTGGTGTCCTGGTACTCGTCCAGAAGGACCACAGAGAACCTGCCACGCTCGATCAGGCCGACGTCGGAGTGCCGGGAGGCGATCCTGGCCGCGAGCGCCATCTGGTCGCCGTAGTCGATGACCTCGCGGCTGCGCTTCAGCCGGTCGTACGCCTGGACCATCGGGAGGAACTGCTCGCGGATGTCCTGCGTGCGCACCGGCCTGCGCTGGGCCAGCGTCGGCCTGCCGCCGAGCCGGGCGAAACGCTCGTCGAGCCAGTGGCCCACCTCGCGCACCTCGTCGGCCGTGCGCAGGTGCTCGGACAGCTCGCCCGCCAGCTCCAGCACCGCGGCGGTGACCGACGGAGGGGCGAGGTCCACGCGGTCCATGGGACCGTCGTACCGGCCGACCACGCGGGCCGCCATCTGCCACGAGATGGCGGGGCTCACCAGCCGCATGGTCGGCTCCAGCGCCTCGCGGAGCGCGTGGTCGGTGACCAGCCTCGCGGCGTACGAGTGGTAGGTGGACACGGTGGGCTCGGCGTCCAGCAGCTCGGGCGGGGCGAGCCCTACCTCGGCGAGCCGGACGAGCCGCTTGCGCACCCGGGCGGCCAGCTCGGCGGCGGCCTTGCGGGTGAACGTCAGCCCGAGGACGCGCTCGGGGCGGACCAGCCCGTTGGCGACCAGCCAGACGACCCGTCCGGCCATGGTCTCGCTCTTGCCGGAGCCCGCGCCCGCGACCACCACCATCGGCTCGAGCGGCGCCTCGATGACGGCCGCCTGCTCGGGGGTGGGCGGCGGGATGCCGAGCTTCTCGGCCAGCTCCGCCGGTCCGATCAGAGCGGGACGCGGCGCGTTCCCGTCTAGCAAACCTGGCCTCCGCTGTCGTTGACGGGGCAGCTCACCTTGGCCGCGCAGGTGCGGCAGCCGTCGTTGACCTTGGCCGTGAAGACCCCGGCCGCCATGCCGGTGGCCACGGTGTCGACGAGCTCACGCGCCCAATCGGGCTCCGGGTCGTCGCTGAGCGCGCCCTGCCGCTGCTCCCTGGCCTCCTTGCCCGCAGCCTTGCCGACCTGGACCAGCGCGGCGCCGCCCGGCTCTGTCATGCCGTGCCGCTGAAAGGCGCCGAGGAGCGTGGCGAGCTGGTAGACCCCGAGCTGTGGATGGCGGTCGAGCTCCTGGTCGGACGGCTTGGCGGCGCCGGTCTTGATGTCGATGATCACCGCTCGGCCCTTGCCGTCGCGCTCCACGCGGTCGACCCGGCCTCGGATATGAACCCCGTCGGACAGCACGGCGGTGAACGCCTCCTCGACCGCGACGAGCTCTCGGGGGTTCTCCTCGTGCCAGGTGAGGAACCTGGCGACCATCTGCTCGGCCACCTTGCGCTGCTTGCGGTTGAACCACACCCCGCCGAAGTCGAGCTCGTCCCAGATCTCGTCGAGTCGCTTGCCCAGCGTGTCCCCCGCCGGGCCCGCAACGGCGAGGACGGCGATGGCGTGGATGACGCTGCCGAGGCTGCGGGACATGTCGGTGCCCGAGGCGCCGACGGCGGTCTCCAGCAGCCAGCGCAGCCCGCACTTGGTGAAGCTCTCCACCGCCGAAGGGGAGACGCGGACGATGCCCTCCGGCCAGCTCAGCGGGCGGTCGTCGGAGATCCGCGTCAGCGCGTACCACTCGTCGGGATGGGCTCCGGGGACGCCCGCGCGGGCGAGGCGTGCGAGGTGACCGGCGGCGGCCCTGCGCATTGGATCGGGCCTGGCCGGGTCGCACACGGCCGAGCGCAGGTCGGCGACCAGGGCGGACATGCTGAGCCAGCGTGCCCGGTCGTCGACGGCGGCCTCCTCGATCGCCCCGGGGAGCAGCTCGGCGAGGAATCGAGACGGCCGCTCGTCGGTGTCCTCCCCGCCGACCGCGGTGACCACCAGGCGGCGGCGTGCCCGGGTGGCGGCGACGTAGAACAGCCGGCGCTCCTCGGCGAGCAGCTTGGACGCCAGCGCGGCACCGGCGGCGTCGGCCCCGTCGAGCACCGAGCCCTCCGCCAGCTCGACCAGCTCGGAGACCCCGAGCAGCGACCCGCGCAGGCGCAGGTCGGGCCAGACGCCTTCCTGCACGCCCGCGACGACCACGACGTCCCACTCCAGACCCTTGGACCGGTGGGCGGTCAGGATGCGCACGGCGTCACCGTCGGGTGCGTGCTCGGCGAGGGAGTTGCCCGCTATCTCCTGGGAGACCAGGTCGTCGAGGAAGACCTCGGAGCCGGCGTGGGGAAGCCGGTCGACGAAGCGGGCGGCGTAGTCGAACAGCCCGACCACGGCGTCGAGGTCGCGGTCGGCCTGGGCGCCCTTGGCACCGCCCGCGAGGCTCGAGGCGGTCCATACCTCACCGAGCCCGGAAGCCTGCCAGATGGCCCACAGGGCCTCCTCGGCCGTGTCCCCTCGGCGTACGGCCTCGCGGGCGACTGTGATCAGCGCGGCGACCCGCTGTGCGCAGGCGCCGACGTGGGGCTCGACCGGGATCAGTTCGCGGGCGTCCCGTACGGCCGCGACCAGCAGCTCGTCGGAGGAGCGCGGGGGAAGGAGGAGCGCGCCGGTCTCGATCGCCGCCGCCGCCAGCTCGGCGACCCTGAGCGCGCGGCGCAGGCGGCGGACGCCTATCGCGTCCGTGCCGCCCAGCGGACCGGTGAGCAGCTCCTCCACCGTGGCGATGTCGAGTGTGGCGGGGTGGAGCGCGACGCGCAGCAAGGTGACCAGCGGCCGTACACCGGGCTCCTGGATGAGGGGCACCTCGTCGCCCGCCACCACGACGGGCACGCCCGCGGTGAGCAGGGCACGGCGCAGCATCGGCACCTGGCGGCTGGCCGAGCGCACGAGCACCGCCATGCGCGACCAGGGCACCCCGTCGAGGAGATGGGCCCGCCGCAGGGTGTCGGCGACGACGGCGGCCTCCTGCGTCTCGCTGTCCGCGAGCAGGACCCGCACCTCACCAGGCTCGGCGGTCGCCACGGGAAGCAGATCACGATGGCTGCCACCACGGGAGCGTCCGGCGGCCGGTGGCGGGGAGGTGTCGCTGTGGGGGCGGGCGCTGCTCGGTGGCACGGGGAGGCGGGAGGCCACGCGGCGGGAGGCGGCGAGGAGGTCGGGGCCGCTGCGGCGGCAGACGCGGAGCGCGACGACAGGCGCCTCGTGGCCACCCAGCGTGCGGAATCTGTCGGGGAAGTTGAGGATGCCGCGCACGTCGGCGCCGCGGAAGCCGTAGATCGACTGGTCGGGGTCGCCCACCGCGACCAGGTCGCGCCCGTCGCCGGCGAGCTGCTGGAGCAGGAACTCCTGGGCCGGGTCGGTGTCTTGATACTCGTCGACGAACACGACGTCGTAGGCGGCCCGCTCGCGCTGCCGAACGTCCACGTCGTTCAGGAGGCCGGCGGCCGCGCGGATCAGCTCGGCGTAGTCGAGCGCGGGGCTCGGGTCGAGGTCGAACCGGTCGGCGTACCGGTAGGCGAACCGGCCGGCCGCCACCCAGTCGGGGCGGCCGTGCTCGCGGCCCAGCACGACGAGGTCCTCGCCGTCGAGGCCACGCTCGGCCCCGCGTGCCAGGAAGTCGCGCAGCTCCTCGGCGAACCCACGCGTCTTCAGCGCCTCTCGCATGTCGGAGGGCCACTGGCGCGCGCCGTCCTCCAGCTCGCCGTGGAGCAGGCGGCGGATCTCCAGGAGCTGCTCCGGGCCGGTCAGCAGGCGAGGAGGCGGGTCGCCCGCGAGCACGGCCTCACGGCGCAACAAGGCGTAGGCGTAACTGTGGAACGTGAGCGCGAGTGGCGTTCGCGTGGTGCGGCGCATGCGGCCGGTGATACGCTCGCGCAGCTCTTCGGCGGCCTTGCGGCTGAAGGTGAGCACCAGCACCCGCTCCGGGTCGGCTCCGCGCCGCTCGACGCGGTCGACGACGCTCTCGACGATCGTGGTGGTCTTGCCGGTGCCGGGGCCCGCGAGCACGAGCAGCGGACCACCCTCGTGCCGCACGACCGCACGCTGATGCTCGTCGAGAGCAGGAGGCATCGCGTGCCCCGTGCTTACCCGCCGCACCAGACGGTAGGTCTGACCACTCACAACACGCTATTCCACCAGACCACACGGGTAGATCGTGCCGACTCCACCGGTCCGGTGCCTGTGTCGATCTCCGTCGCGGGCGACAAATCACGTTAACAAGGGATTACTCGGTTCTTGAGCAGTGACACGCTCCACAACCGAGTAAGTGCCGCCGTACCCCTGCTCCCCCGCCTCGACGCGTACGCGCTGCTTGCTACGAACTAGCCCAGTGCCAGCATCACGGGGGCGAACAAGCGGTCGAGGTCGCCGGGCAGCGGGCCTCCGTGCACCATCAGCGCCGTGGAGAAGGCCGGGGAGACCCCGCGTGCCACCGCCCACGCCGTCAGCCCGGCGTGCCGCGTGTCGAGGTCCAGGCGGGCCTGTCCGTGCAGGCCGGTCGTCAGCCCGGCGATCAGCGCCCGCGCCACGGCCGTGCTCTCGCCGACCACGGGCCCGACGGCGACGTTGTCAACGTTGCGCCATGCCGCGCCGAACCCGGTGATCGCGCCGCCGCGCTCGACGACCCGAACCCGCTCAGCGAAGGTGAACAGGCGGGTGATGAGCCGCGTGCGCGGCGCGCCGGAGGCCTGGGCGTCCAGGTCGATGACCGCCTCCAGGTCTCCCTCACGCGCGGGACGGACCCCGTCGTACTTGAGGTCCTCCGGTTCGAGCGCGAGGTGCCCGATGTGCGTGACGACCGTGCCGACCGTCTCGAAGCCGATTTTCTCGTAGAGCCCCCGGCCGTACTCGGTAGCGGTGAGGAAGACCGTCGCGCCGCCCGCCCGGTCCATGGCGTGGAGCATGAGCCGGCGCCCGAGCCCCATGCGGCCGTACCGGCCGGCCACCAGCACCATGCTGACCGCGACGAGATCGCGCCCGTAGCGGGTCAGCACCACGGTGCCGGCGAGGCCACCAGCGGGGTCGTCGATGCCGTAGACCTCGCCGACCTCGAACAGCAGGCGCCACTTGGCCTCCTCGGGAAGCCACTGACGATCGATGGCCAGCAGCAGGCAGTCTCGCAGATCGTCGAGACCGAGCCTGCGGACCGGGATGTCCGTCGGGCTCACCTTACCGAGGAAGATCGATTCCATGCGTACCCCCGATGATGGCGTCCCGGGCTCTCAAACCGGCCCGTCCGGCATCATCGACCACAAGTGCTGACATATCCACCCATTTTCCCCCGCACGGCGACGGCCCCCGGCGGGCGAACGCCGGGCTGAAGTGGTCGATCACGGCTTGTGCTGGGCAGGCGCCGACGGACCGGAGAGCTTCAGCGGGACGGGGAGATCGAGGGGGGCGAGGTGGTCGTGAAGACGTGGTCGACGAGGCGGGCCGTTGCCTTCCCGTCGTCGCGGGGGACGTAGGTGCGGACGAAGGCGTCGTAGCGGTCGGCGTAGTCGCCCGAAAGCGCGTCGATCAGGCGTACGGCCTCGATGACGTCGCTTCCCTCGGCCAGCAGGGGCCCCGGTGCCTGGGTGCGCAGGTCTAGGTAGAGGCCGCGCGTGTTGCGGTAGCGCTCCAGGTCGTAGCCGAAGAAGACCATCGGGCGCCGGGTGACCGCGAAGTCGAACATCACCGAGGAGTAGTCGGTGATCAGCACGTCTGCGATCAGCAACAGGTCGGCCATGTCGGGATAAGTCGTGACATCGAGGGCGAAGGGGTACTCCCGGCTCATCGGCCCCGGCCGGACCAGCGACGCGGGACCGGGCACCACCAGCCCGGGAGAGACGGGCGGCGCCTGCATCATGTGACCGCGGACCAGCAGCACGTGGTCGCGACCGAGCACCCGCTTGGCCTCCGCCAGGTCGAGCCGCACCGAGCTGTTCTTGCGGTCGTGGTCGCGCCACGTCGGGGCGTACAGCACCACCCGCTTGCCCGCCGGGATCCCGAGGCTCCGCCGTACGGCCGCGGCGAGGTCGGCCCGGTCGTGGAAGGCGAGCACGTCGTTGCGCGGGTAGCCCGACTCCAAGATCTCGCCGCCGTACCCGAAGGCGCGGCGCAGCACGTCGGACGCCCACGGGCTCTGCGTGACGAGCAGGTCCCAGTTGGCCACCTCGGCGGCCTGGCGGTACCACGCGGCGGGCCTCGGGTCGCGTGACATGTGGCGCTGGTCGCCACCGACGCGCTTGAGCGGGGCGCCGTGCCAGGTCTGCACGCAGATCTGGTCCTCGCGGGCGCGGAACCACTGGGGAAGCAGCGTGTTGGTGATGATATGGCGCGACCGGGCCAGCGCGGTGTAGTGCTCGCGGCTGCCCTCGCGCACCACCGTGGGCGAGATGCCGGGGCCCAGGCCCAGCGCGGCGGAGTCCGGCGGCACGAAGGCGCCGTCCTTGACGACCCAGATGTGCTCGCCGCCGTCGCCCCTGCGCAGCCGCTCCTCGTACACCGCACGCGCGCTGTCGGAGTAGGACCGGCCGTCGAAGGAGACGTACACCGTCGCGTCGCGGAGCTCGCGGCGCCGCTCGGCAGGGTAGTGGACCCTGCGCAGCGCCCAGAGGCCGCCCGCGCCCCTCTCGTCGTCCGGCTGGTGCTCGGCGGCGACCAGGACGGGAACGTCGAAGCGCGTCGCCACCAGGCGATACTCGCGGTCGCCCACGACGTGGACGCCCTCGTCCAGCGTGTCGAGCAGCCGGTGCTCCACCCGCAGCGGCGCGGTCGTGCCCTTCCCGCCCGCGACCGACAGGCTCCAGGCGCCCGACGCCAGCGCCACCGTGCCCGCGAACCTCGGCATGGCGTCCGGCGCGAGGCGTACGGAGAACTCAGACCCCGAGCGCGCGAGCGGCACGCGGTACGTCAGCCCGGCGCGCTGGCGCAGCACCAGCTCGCGCTGCCCCGGGTCGGTGTCGGGATAGGAGCCGGTCAGCGTCAGCGCGCCGTCGCCGCCCCACTCGGCCGAGGTGATCACCGGCCAGACGCGGTGGGCCGAGACCACGGCCCGGTCACGCCGGTCGCGCAGCACGGTGACCTCGCGCCGGTCGATCCCGATGTGGGTCTCCGCGGCGTCTTCCATCATGACCGGCGCGGCGGGGTCGCCTCTGGGCTCCACCCAGAGCCGGCGGGCGTCGCGCTCCTTCATCAGTGACGCCACGGCGAGCACGATCGAGAACGTCGTGCCGCCCTCGACAGGCGTGAAGTCGGCGGCCATGCGGTGGCCGCCGAGGCGTGCCCTGCCCTTGGTGGCCGTCGTGCCGGGGAGGAAGCCCGTGAGCTCGACCTGGTCGCCGTCGCGGGTGACCCCGGTCAGCTCGGCCCTGGTGGGCTGCAGCACGACCTGGAGAGCCCGGTCGGAGGTCCACGCCGGGCGCACCCACCACCCGGGACGGACGCGAAGCCCGGCCGGACGCTCGGTGCGCCCCATCGCGGGACCGCGCAGGGCGCCGGTGGCCCGCGCGCCCCGGCTCCAGATCACGATGTCGGCACGCCAGGTGGTCGTGTCAGGGACCGCCGGACGGTGGCGCAGCAGCCGCTGGGCACCGTGGACGGCCGTGCGGATCGCCGCGCGCCACCGGAGCGACCACGGCCTCACCTCGGCCACGAACCCGGCCCAGTCGTAGTTGCAGCCCGGCTCGCCCGCGCCTTGGGTCGCCTCCGGGCGGTAGATCCGCCAGGTGCGGGTGGCGATGGGCGGCGCCCAGCGAGGGCCGCGGAGCACCACGGTCGCTCGGTTGAAGCGCCTGCTGCGCACCGACAGCCCGACGAGGTAGGCGTGGCCGGTGACGCGCAACCGCCCGCCGTGCCAGGAGACGTCGCTGACCTCGGTCACCGGGACGAGGTCGGACCTGCGCAGGCGGAACAGCGCGGCGGGGGCGGCGACCGGCAGGTCGGCGTACCAGGCAAGGCCCCTGCGCACCCTCTTGGACGGCTCGGCCGTGGCGGCGACCAGGTTGGCGAGCTCGTCACCCTGGGCGAGCTCCGCCGCGTCGCGGTGCTCGATGAGGTAGCAGGCGAGCCGCCGCGCGACCGGCAGACGGCGCTTGACGGAGGAGTCGACACCGGCGAGGTAGTCGCGCAGCAGGTCGATGGCATGCCGGAGGCGCGTGGCGTCCCTCCTGGCGGCGGTCTCCAGCCGCATGGCGAGAGGCCCGTTGAGCGCCTCGGCGTGCAGGCGCCGGCGCTGGGCGCGGGAGAGACCTGTGGTGTGGACGGCCGCGATCAGGGCGTCGAGCGGCTCTCCCCTGTCATAGAGGTCCTGGGCGGCCCGCAGCCGGTCGGCGACGATGTCGCCGGTCTGCGCGGGCGTGGCACCGGTCGCCATCGGGGAGGCACCGCCTTTCCAGTCATCACCGCAAAGGGCTTCTCTGGAATGGTAATGCGACTTACTGAAAACTCACTGGTGATCTACAAGCCAGCGGGCGTGGCGCATATCGGCTCGTTCCCCCCTCAAGGGGGTATCTTCCTCGCGCCAGCGGGCAAGGCACCTGGTCTCGTGGCCGGGAGGCGGGGTGCCGTCGGCGTGGACGACGCGCCACCAGGGAACGCCTCCGCCCCAGGTGGACATCACGCGGCCCACCTGACGGGGGCCGCCCTCCGCGAGGTATTCGGAGATGTCGCCGTAGGACATGACCTTTCCCGGCGGAATGCGCTCGACCAGGTCGAGCACCCGCTCGGCGAAAGGCGTCGGATCGCTCACGTGCTCCCCTCGGCGTCAGGCGCTCCATTGGGCGGGGCCGAGGGAGATGATCTCCTCGAGCTTGCCGAACTCGTAGCTCGCATCGCCGTTCACCTGCGCGACGACGCCGTCGCGGATGTCGTACGCCTCGCCGTCCTCGCCGACCAGGCGCCCGCCGAGCATGCCCGCGAGACGGGCGAGCTGGGCGACCTCCCAGTCGGAGGTCGGCTGCCCGTAGAGGCGCCCCTGCCAGATGGCCACGGCGTACTCGGCGTCGCCGTGGCGCGCGAAGACCTCGGCGGCCTCGGGCGTGCCCCGCAGTTCCAAGCCGGCGTGCGCCGACGCCGTCACCTTCGTGAGCTCGGCGTAGGCGAGCGGCGATTCGCGTTGTACACGCAACTCGTATCCCACGAGACGGGAACCTTAGCGAACGTTTACCGATCGCTGGTACGGAAAAGACCGAGATCGGTCAGACCGCATCCGAAATGCCACCGAACGGCGGCCAAAAAGCGCCCCAATCGCGTCCGTCATGTGATCATTGTCGCTCGGATCGCCGCGTGAGCACGACCACGGCGGCTCCGAATCCTATGAGGCCCAGAAGGACGCCGGCCCCGTAGATCCACAACCGCATGGGATCGGGGCCGGGCGGTGTGGGCGGGGGTGCCGCCGTGCCGTCCCCGAAATGAAGGTCGCCGCGGACCGCGAGCGAGCTCCTGTACGAGGTCAGCTCGCCGGCGCGCGTCAGGGCCGCGGCGACATCTACGACCCCGAAACCGACTTTGTGGTCATAATGGGCCGCGGGTTTCCCCCGAGTGGTGGAAGTAAGAGCGCGAGCGACCAATTCAGGGCTTAAATTAGGATATTTCGCTTTTATCAAGGCGGCCGCTCCGGCCACCAGCGCTGTGGACGCGCTGCTGCCTTCCACGTCCTGGTAGCCACCGCCGGGGGTCGCAGCAGGGACCCCCACGCCGGGCGCCCCCACCAGCACCGAGAGGTTGTCGCTGCTGAATCCGGCGGGCTTCCCTTGCCTGTCGACCGCGCCGACGCCTATCACCCCGGCATAGCCCGCCGGGAAGCTCCAGTACGAGGTGCCGAGCCTGCGCGCCGACTCTGAGTCGCCGTCGTTGCCCACGGCGGCCACCAGGACCACACCGCGCGCCAGAGCGTACGCGACGGCCTGGCGGTCGACCCGCTGCGTGGCGTACTCCCCGAGCGACATGCTGATGACCTTGGCCCCGTGGTCGGTCGCGTAGTGCAACGCCCTTGACAGCGGGCTCTCCTCGGGCATGCCCAGGCCGCCGTCGGGCTCGATGAGGTTGTAGTTGGCCTCGGCCTCGGAGATCACGGGAATCGACAGGATGCGGGCCTCCGGCGCCACGCCGAGCAGCCCGCCGTTGTGCCCGGATCCCGCGATCAGGGAGGCCATCGCCGTGCCGTGCTCGCCGATGGGCGCGGAGCCGTCGTAGAACACGCTGGACCGCATGTCGGGCGCGACGGTGACCTTGCCCTTCAGCACCGGAACCGTCGAGTCGACGGCGCTGTCGATCACGGCCACAGTGACGCCTGCGCCCCGGGTGACCTTCCAGGCCTGCTCGGTGTCGAGCGCGTCGAGCACCCATCGCTGCCTGCCGCGCACGTCGTCCGCCCGCACCGGCCCCGCGAGCAGCCCGGCGAGTACGAGCACCGCGCCCACGGCGGTCGCGCGGCGTGCGCACGCCCCCACAGCCCTCAACACACGTTCCCCTGGGTGCAGCGCGGGATCTCGGGTGGCGCGGCGAGGCCTCGGGCGATGTGCCCGGCGATGGACTGCGCGGTCGGCCACAGCTCGCTGTGGGGGATCTCCTCCACCGGGACGGACTCGCGCGTGCGGCCGTCGGCGTATCCGGCGGCGGAGAAGACGATGTACGGCCCGGCGCCTATCCAGGCCGTGCGCTGGCGCTGGGCGGCGCCGAACGACTCGGTGACCGTGCCGGGGAACGCCACTGGGCGCACCCCCACGCGGTCGTCCACGGGCAGGTCGGCGCCGGTGTCGACCCTGGCCACCTCGTCCGCCAGCACGGCCACCCCCACGGTCACCACGAATGTCGAGCTCTGGTCGACGTACGTCGCCCGCAGCATGGTGCGGCAGTTGTGCCGCCGCAGGACCGAGGCGACGGGAGCGTCCACTACTGCCGCGCACCGCGCCTCGGCGGCGATGCCCACGCGGCGGGCGTACTGCCGCACCCGGGACAGGCCGAGGTACTCCACCTGGGCGGGGAAGACGGCGTCGGCCCTCCAGGCGTGCCAGCGGCGCGCGACGTCCTGCTCGGCGTAGCGGGCCCGCTCGGCGACCGTGAGAGGCCGGGAGCGGGTCTCCTGCAGCACGCCGACCACGCCGAGCAGCACGTTCGTCGCCGCGATGGCCAGGATCGTGCCCATGATCAGCAGGAACAGGGATCGAAAACGGATGCCGCGCTCGAGCTCCACCCGCTCTCTGACCGCCTGCACGCTCGCGGCACGCGCGCGGGAGCCGGACCACGGCCGGGCTCCCCGCCGGGCGCCGTCGCCGCCCGAAGGAAAGCCTCCCGCGCTCCGCGCACCCTTCACACGCGCGGGCCAGGGCGTCACCGGCCGCGCCCGTGGCTCCTCAGGCGACATACATCGATGCTACGTCGGCGCCCGCTGCCGCCAACGCGCTTGTCCCTCCCGGGTCTCCTCGTGTTCCCCGTCTCCCCGGTCTTGCGGGCCTTGGCGGCGGCGCCTGGCCCGTCGTACGAGCACGACCATGGCGGAGAGGCTCGCCGCCGCGCACACCGTCGCCGCGAGCGCGACCCCTCCGTAAACCGTGATCATGCCGGTGTCCCGCCGGACGACCCGTACGGGCGGCAGGTTGGAGGGGGCCGTGCCATCGGCGGCCACCGGCAGGTCGGCGTCCTGCACGCCGGGCCCGGAGGCGGTGTGCCGGTGGCGCGACAGCCTGGCGGCCTCCGCCAGCGCGCGTGCGGCGTTGACCACGCCGAAGCCCGTTCCCGGGTCGTAGCCCCGGGAAGGCCGGCGCGTGGCGCTTGTGGTGAGGGCCTGAGCGACGAGCACCGGCGACATACGCGGATATTTCGCTTTTATGAGGGCGGCCACCCCGGAGACGAGCGCCGTCGCCTGCGACGTGCCCCTGCCGACCCAGTACTGGTCGCCCGGGCCGGCCCCGAAGATGTCCACGCCCGGCGCCGCCAGAAGGACCAGGGAGTTGCTGTTGGAGAACGACGCCTTGTGCACGCCACGGTCGGCCGCCGCGACCGAGATCACTCCCGGAAGCGACGCCGGGTAGGAGTACGGCCCGTTCCTGCGGCCCGCTCCGTCGTTGCCCGCCGCCGCCACAAGGACGACGCCCTTGGAGATGGCGTACCGGATCGCGGCGCGCTCCTGCTGGGTCGGCTGGTCCTTGGAGATCGACATGTTGATGACGTCCGCGCCCTGGTCGACGGCGTAGCGGATGCCGCGCGCGACGACGTTCTCGAACCTGGCCTCGGAGTTGAACTGGTGGAAGCCCGGCTCGTCGTCCTCCAGGATGACCCGCACCGAGAGGACCTTCGCGGCGGGCGCGACCCCGATCACCCCGTCGGAGTGGCCGGGCCCGTGCCCGTGCCCGGCGATCAGGGAGGCCATGTACGTGCCGTGCAGGCGGTGGGGGGCGACCCCGCGAGGGTTCGCGCCCGTGGTGAGGTCGGGACCGGTCACCACGGAGCCGGCCAGGTCGTGGTGACGGGGATCGACCCCCGAGTCCAGCACCGCGACCTTCGCCCCGGCACCGCGCGTGATGCGCCAGGCGGCGTCGAGGGCGAGGGTGCGCAGCACCTGGCGCTGGCTGCCGCGTACCTGGTCGGCCAGCGCGGGCCCCGCCGTGAGGACGGCCGTGACGAGAAGGGTCACCAGGAGGGCGAGCCCGGCACGGAGACGCGGCCAGGCGGGCACGGTCAGCACTGTCAGCATTGCCAGTCCTTGCCCGCGCAGTCGGGACGCGCGGGGGTGGCGAGCGAGATCAGGACCCGCTCTTCCAGGTCGGAGGTGAAGGAGAAGATCGTGGAACGCTGGCGGCCCACCGAGCGGGCGGGCCTGCCGTCGACCTGGCCGGCCGTGGTGAGCACGAGGTACGGCCCGGCCTGCGCCAGCGAGGACGCCTGACGTGCGACGGCGGTGAACCGGTCGGCGACGGTCCTGGGGAAGGCCAGAGCGCGGAGACCGGGCGACGGCAGGCCGCCCGGCGGGAATGCCGCCCTGGCCACGAGCGCGGACGCCTGGTCGGGGAAGGCCGCGACCCCGATGGTCACCACGACGCCCTGGAGCGCGTCCAGGTAGGTCGCCCGGAGCACGGCCTCGCAGCGGGCCGCCTTCAGCGCGGTCCTGAGGGGGGCGTCCACGGCCGCCGCGCAGTCGATACGCGAGGAGATGCCCACCCTGCGGGCGTTTTCCCTGCCGCCCTGCTCCGCCACGTACGGCAGGAGTACCGGGAAGATCTTGCCGGCGGGCCACGTCTGCCAGCGGCGGGCGGTCTCCTCGGCCGACGCCTGCTGGATCTCGGCGGCGCTCGGGCCACGGGTCAGCTCGGCGCCGGCGGCCCCCACCGACACTCCGGCGACGACCGCGCAGGTCAAAGTGAGCGTGGTGGCCACCACCAGGGACGGCCAGGCACGCGACTCACTCACGTGCCCGACCCTAACGCCCCGGGCGGGGAGGCATCCGCCGTTCCATCCGCATAGTTCCCGTCTCCTCACCGAGCCGGGCACCTCGCTCACGCTGACGGCCCCGCGCCTCCCAGGGGAGGAACGGGGCCGCGGGCGTACGCGCAGGCGGAGCTTCAGTAGGTCGGAAGCGAAGGGTCGACGGTCTTGATCCAGCTCAGCACGCCGCCGCCGACGTGGACGGCGTCGGAGAAGCCGGCGTTCTTCAGCACCGCCAGGGCCTCGGCGGAGCGGGCACCCGACTTGCAGTGCAGCACGATCTTCTTGTCGTGCGGAAGCCGCTCCAGCGCACTGCCCCTCAGGAAGTCGCCCTTCGGGATCAGCACCGCGCCCGGGATGTTGACGATCTCGTACTCGTTCTGCTCGCGGACGTCCACGAGGAAGATGTCGTCCCCGCGGTCCTGCATGTCCTTGAGCTCCTTGGCGGTGATCGTGGAGCCCGTGGCGGCCTGCTGGGCCTCGTCGGAGATCGTGCCGCAGAAGGCCTCGTAGTCGATCAGCTCGGTGATCGTGGGGTTCTTGCCGCACAGCGCGCACTCGGGGTCCTTGCGGACCTTGACGTCGCGGTACTTCATCTCCAGAGCGTCGTAGATCATCAGACGCCCGACCAGCGGCTCTCCGATGCCGGTGAGCAGCTTGATCGCTTCGTTCACCTGGATCGAGCCGATGGAGGCGCAGAGCACGCCGAGGACACCGCCCTCGGCGCACGAGGGCACCATGCCCGGAGGCGGCGGCTCGGGGTACAGGCAGCGGTAGCAGGGCCCGTGCTCGGACCAGAAGACGCTGGCCTGGCCGTCGAAGCGGTAGATCGAGCCCCACACGTAGGGCTTGCCCAGCAGGACCGCCGCGTCGTTGACCATATAGCGGGTCGCGAAGTTGTCGGTGCCGTCGACGATCAGGTCGTAGGCGGCGAAGATGTCCATCACGTTGTCGGTCGTGAGGGCCACGTTGTGGATCACTACGTTCACGAGGGGGTTGATCTCGCGGACGGTCGCGGCGGCGCTCTCGGCCTTCAGGCGGCCGACGTCCGACTGTCCGTGGATGATCTGCCGCTGAAGGTTCGACTCATCAACGACATCGAAGTCGACGACGCCCAGCGTGCCGACACCGGCCGCGGCGAGGTACATCAGGGCCGGGGAACCGAGGCCGCCGGCGCCCACACACAGCACCCTTGCGTTCTTCAGCCGCTTCTGTCCGGCCATCCCCACATCGGGGATGATCAGGTGGCGAGAGTAGCGGCGCACCTCGTCAACGGTCAGCTCGTCGGCCGGCTCTACCAGCGGTGGCAACGACACAGTTCTACGCTCCCGTTTCAGGGGATCTTCCCATTTGGCGGCTTGCCCGTCAGGCTACGCGCCCCGCCGTCTGTCACAACCTAACCCGGTTGCCCCCGCATTCCCGAATCGGCGATCTTACCCGACGGACGCCGTGTTCTCCGTGTTCCTGGCATTCTGCGCAATCGTCGCGTTCTTCGCGCTGTCGCCGTTCGCAGCCATCCTGGCGCTGTCCTCCAGCAGGACGCGCACATGGCGGGCGACGAGCGCGGGGTACTCCATTTGCGCGACGTGTGCGGCGTCAGGCAGCAGCACCAGCCGTACGTCGGGGAACGCGCGCAGGGCGCGCGCCGCCATCCGAGGGTCCACGAGGCGGTCGTGCCGCCCGTGCACCACGAGCGTGGGCGCGGTCACCTGGGTGGCCAGGCGCCATAGATTGTCGGCCCCCCGGCGGAAGTATTCGCTCACCAGACCACGGGCCGAGGCCACCAGCGCCTGCCCGGCGTAGGGAAGCTCGTCGCGGCGGCGCAGCTCGGCCACGGCGTCCTCCAGGCGCTCCGGGTGCACCCGGCCCGAGTCGGCGTAACACATGGCCATGGTGGCCCGGATCCGCTGCTCGGGCGGCAGGGAGCGGAGCCGGGTGACGGCCCACTCGCCGAGCCGGGGGGCCGCGGACATCGCGACGCGGGCCGGGCCGTACCGCGGGAACAGGTCAGGCAGGGCAGGCGAGACGAGGGTGAGCGTGCGGACCAGATCGGGCCGCGTGGCCGCGACCCGCACCGCCACCGCACCCCCGAGGGAGTTGCCGAGCAGGTGGACCGGCCCTCCGACGTGCTCGATCAGCGCCGTGACGGCTGCGGCGTGCCCCGCGATGGAGTAGTCGCCGCTGGGCGACGCGGGAGAGTAACCCGCTCCGGGGAGGTCGAGGGCGTATCCCCGTACCTGGTCCTGGAGCTCGGCCATCAGGTCGGTCCAGTTGGTCGCGGAGCCGGCGAGCCCGTGCACGAAGACGGCCTTCTCCTGCGGCCCATCGGGCGTCGACCGCACGTGAACGGCCAGGTCGCCGAGGTGGGCCAGCTCCCCCGGCCAGTTCGGAACCGGTTCTTCGACCATGTCTCTCCCCCTCCTGTTCACCTTCTGTTCCGACGATAACCCGGCTTCGTACAGCCCGCACCGCGCCCTCGCCGTGGCAGGGGACCCCCTGAAGGCCAGGAGACGACACAAGATCACAGGAAATATCGGGCAAATCGGGAAATATCGAACTGAAAGACATAAGGGCAGGTTAAGTAGATGCCAAAAGGCAGTGATCCCCGTTTGTCGTACGGGTCGCTAGGAAAACAACACAAGTGGGAAGACTCCTAAGCGAGTCACCTGGGCATTTACCTCGAAATTGAGGGAAATGCTTCCGCTGGGCAACCCGATGCGTCAAGGGGGAAAACGCAATGCCCGACGTCAAGAAATACGCCGCAATGCTGACCGTCACCGCGGCACTCACTGGTGGTCTCGCCGGTCTCGGCGCCACCACTGCTACAAGCGCTAGCGCGTCCACCGCGATCGGCACCGACTTCGGAGGCTTCGGAGGCGGCTTCGACGACTTCGGCGGCGGCGGCGGCGGTCACGAGGGCGGCCACTGCCACCACGACGGCGGCGGCCACCACGGCCACCACGGGGGCTGGGGCGACCACGACGGCGGCTACGGCGACGACGACGACGGCGGCTGGGGCGGCAAGGGCCACCACAGTTCCCGTCACCACCGTCACCACCGCAGCCACGGGGGCGGCCACCGCAACTGCTTCTTCAAGGTCGTCGAGGCCCGCTTCTTCCGGGCGATCATCAGCAACAACAGCCACGGGGGCGGCCACCACGACTTCTTCCGCAACGACCGCCACCGCCACTTCCGTCCGGAGCGCCACTTCCACCACCACCACGGCAACAAGCACCACGGCAAGCACGAGGACAGCTAGACCGGCAAATCCTAGGCGGACTTTCCGGGCGGTAATCGGCCCGGAAGCACCAACCGCTTAGCCGAATATGGGAGGTCCCGGAGCGAAATCCGCTCCGGGACCTTCCCTTGCTCGGACGCTTTCCCTTAATTCTGAAAATTCCGCCCTCGCCGGGGAATCGGGTTATTTCGGCGGCATTCCGCGTCAGGCGGTCTTACGGGTGCGG
The DNA here is from genome assembly GCA_025964675.1 of Sphaerisporangium sp. Lineage (GTDB taxonomy): Bacteria > Actinomycetota > Actinomycetes > Streptosporangiales > Streptosporangiaceae > Sphaerisporangium. Next base: position 23,641 of record JAOPYI010000021.1, read on the forward strand.
CGCTTGGGCGCCGCCTCCTTCTTGCCGTCCTTCTCGCCCTTTTCGTCCGCCTGGCTCTCGGCGCCCTTGGCGGCCTTCGCAGGCGCCTTCTTCTTCTCGGCCGGGGCCTTCTCGCGACCGCCCTCGCGCTCGCGCTTGGCTGCGTCCACGCTGGCACGGAGCGCCGCCATCAGGTCGACGGCGGGCCCCGCCTGCTCCGCCGCTTCGGGCCGTATGAGCTCCCTGCCCTCGACCTTGGCCTCGATGACCTGCTGGAGGGCCTCGCGGTAGGCGTCGTGGTACTCGGTGGGGTCGAACTCCCCCGCCATGGTCTCGATGAGCGACTCGGCCATCTGGAGCTCCTGGGGCCGGACCTCGACCTCCTCGTCCTGGAACGCGAAGCCGGGGTCGCGCACCTCGTCGGGCCAGAGCATGGTCTCCAGCACGAACACGCCGTCGCGGATCCGCAGCGCGGCGAGCGACTCCCGCTGCCGCAGCGCGACCTTGACGATCGCCACCTGCCCCGTACGCTCCAGGGCGTCGCGGAGCAGGATGTACGGCTTGACGCCCGCTGCGTCGGGCTCCAGGTAGTAGGACTTGTTGAACAAGATCGGGTCCAGCTGGTCGGCGGGCGTGAACTGCAGCACGTCGATCCGGCGAGAGGTGCTCAGCGGCAGGTCGGCGAAGTCCTCGTCGGTGAGCACGACCACCTCGCCGCCGGGCAGCTCGTACCCCTTGGCGATCTCGGAGTACGGCACCTCCTCGCCGTCGACGGTGCACACGCGCTTGTACTTGATGCGACCGGCGTCCTCACGGTGCACCTGGTGGAACGTGACGTCCTTCTGCTCGGTGGCGGAGTACAGCTTCACGGGAATCGTGACGAGCCCGAACGAGATGGCACCCTTCCAGATGCTACGCATGGCTTCTCCTCACCTCGGCCCTATTATCGAACAAATGTTCGTTAGCGGCAAGGGCGCAAAGCAGTATCTAGATGGGCAGATACCCAATGTGCAAAGCCGTATCCGGTCAAGCCACCACCTGGTGTGACCGGCACCCGGCGAGAGCACTCAGGAAGAACCGAGCAGGGAAGTGGTGCGCGTGGCGGAGAAGGTCCGGGTCAGGGTCGACCATCGGGAGCTGACGCTGACCAACCTGGACAAGGTGCTGTATCCAGAGGCGGGGTTCACCAAGGCCGAAGTGATCGACTACTACACCCGCGTCGCCCCGGTCATGCTTCCGCACCTCAGGGGACGGCCCGTAACCGTCAAGCGCTACCCCAACGGGGTGGACGGGCCGTTCTTCTTCGAGAAGAACCGCCCGGCGCACACGCCCGCATGGGTCCGCACGGCCCGCCTGCCCGCTCCCGGCAGCACCAAGGACCGCGACACCATCGACTACGCCATCGTCGACGACCTCCCCACCCTGGTCTACCTCGCGAGCCTCGCCGCTCTGGAGTTCCACACGCCGATGTGGCGGGTCGACGAACAGAACCGCCCCCAGAAGCCCGACACCATGGTCTTCGACCTGGATCCCGGCGCGCCCGCCACGATCGTGGAGTGCTGCCGGGTGGCGCTCCGGCTCCGCGAGGTGCTGCGCGAGGACGGCCTGGACGGCTGCCCGAAGACCAGCGGCAACAAGGGGATGCAGGTCTACGTCCCGTGGGCCCACCGGTCTGAGGTCCCTTCCGAGTACGCCAAGGCCATAGCGCAGCGGCTGGAGAAGGAGCGGCCGGACGAGATCGTGAGCCAGATGGCCAAGAAGCTGCGCCCCGGCAAGGTCTTCATCGACTGGAGCCAGAACAACCCGGCCAAGACCACCGTCGCGCCCTACTCTCTGCGCGCCAACCGGATCCCCACCGTCTCCACACCGATCAGGTGGGAGGAGGTGGAGAGCTGCTCCCGGCCGGAGGACCTCGTCTTCACCGCCGGCGACGTGCTGCGCCGAGTCGAGCAATTCGGTGACCTCATGGTGCCGCCGGAGCGAGGCGAGGCGGGGGACGGGCCTTAGTCTGGACGCATCGGGGTATGGAGCGGGGGTCCATGCTCGCCGCCAACGGAGGGGACGAAAGATGTCGGAGATGGATGTGGGCGGAGACGAGGTCTCGCTGGACTCACTCGAGCCCCTCGACGACGTGGCGGACGAGCTGGAGACCGAGGTCCCGGAGGCGGATGCCATCGAACAGCACCTCACGATCCGCGAGGGCCGCCGCGAATGGCCCCTGGAGATCCCCTACGACGTGGATCCGGCCGACGCCGCCGACCAGGAACGCACGGTGGATATCGGCGACGACGACTATCGCTGACCTGGTTACCCACGCGTAGGATGTGAACCCCGAACCGGATCTACGGGAGCGAGGGGCAGGCGAGCCGAAAGAGATCCGACCCAACTCGATCAGCAGCAACCGGAGCGCGGTCACCGATCGCGCGACGCGTGAACCGTCCCCAAGGAGATTCCCGTGACCGCTACCCCGGACGCCAAGCCCCGGGGCATCCGGCTGCCCCGGATGGCCCGCCGCCGACAGTTGCTCACCGCGGCGCAGGAGGTCTTCGTGGAGAACGGCTACCACGCGGCCGCGATGGACGAGATCGCCGAACGGGCCGGGGTCAGCAAGCCGGTGCTCTACCAGCACTTCCCGGGCAAGCTGGAGCTCTACCTCGCGCTGCTCGACCTCCACGTCGACGACATGGCGAACCGGTGCCGTGAGGCCCTGGCCTCCACGACCGACAACAAGCAGCGCGTCCAGGCCGCCATCGGGGCCTTCTTCGACTTCGTCTCGAGCCAGGGTGAGGCCTTCCGTCTGGTGTTCGAGTCCGACTTGCGCAACGTCGCGCCCGTGCGCCAGCGCATGGAGCGCTCGCTACGCGAGAGCGCCGAGATGATCAGCCAGGTGATCCAGGAGGACACCGGTTGTTCCAGTGACGAGGCCCACCTCCTCGGCGTCGGCCTGGTCGGCATGGCCGAGGTCAGCGCCCGCTACTGGCTCGCCAGCCACGGCTCCATCCCCAAGGACGTGGCGACCCAGCTCATGGCCCGCCTCGCGTGGAGAGGCATCGGCGGCTTCCCCCGCACGACGTAGTTGTTCGCTTGACGCGATCAAATGGCGTCACCTGTCGTGCGAAGGGTCACGATGGGGACGAACACTTCTCGTCGACATCGAAAGGGAGCCCGATGGAAGTAAAGATCGGCGTACGCTCCGTGCACCGCGAGATCATCGTCGAGACCGACCTGTCCACCGACGAGGTGGAGCAGGAGCTGCGCAACTCGCTGGCGGCGGACAGGGGGGTCTTCTCCATCACCGACATCAAGGGGCGGCGCGTGTTCGTGCCCGTCTCCTCGCTCGGCTTCGTCGAGATCGGCGAGGACGAGACGCGTACGGTCGGATTCGGCGGCACGCTCTGAGCCTGGCGCTTTGGGGGGCTCGGCTCCCCAAAGCGTCCGGGCCGTGAAAGCGGGGCCTGGGCGGCGGGCCCCGGGAGATCCTGACGGCTCCGGGCTAGAGGCCCGGGCACTCCTCACGTGAGGCGAGCGAGCAGCCACAGGGGCGATGGAACCGCCGGACGCCGTGTCGCGTGTGTCTGACGGCCGGGCAGTCCGCGCCCCCCCTTCGCAGCACGGGCCGTGAGGTCCAGCGGTTCGGTCCACATCTCATCAAGGAACTGCCGTAGCGGCGCGAGGCCCTCATGGTTCGCACGCTACAGGCGCTCGGGGCCTTCGCGCCTCTCGATCAACGGATGGATCGGCCAGGAGTCAGAAACCTGTCCGCTAGGGCCCGGATACGAGGCCGAGTGCCACCATGCGCTTTCCGTGCTCCTCGGTGAGGCGGGCGAAGAGCCGGCCGACCTGGACGAGGTCGGCGGCGCCGCCCGAGGGCCCCGCGCCGGGCTCCGCGGGCGACAGGCTGGAGACGAGCAGGACGGCCAGTTCGGGGCGTACCGCCGCGAGTCTGTGCCCCTGGCTCAGCGCCTCCCCCACCATGCGGCGCGCCCACAGCGCCAGCCTGCCGGTGAGCTTGGGGTTCTCCGCGAGGGCCGCGCGGACCCGCTCGACGACGAACTCCGATCTGGTCTCCTCGGCCAGCACTTCGTTCACCAACTTGCGCGTCTCCGGATCCACGTGGCGCGCGGCCTCGCGGTAGAAGTCGCCCGCGATCCCCGTGCCGACGTAGGCCTTGACCAGGGCCTCCAGCCAGTCCCCCGGGCGCGTCTGGGCGTGCCAGTCGTCCAGGGAGGAGACGAACGGCGCCATGGCCTTCTCGGGATCGGCTCCGAGCCAGGACAGCCGGTCGCGCAGGAGCCGGAAGTGGGCGTACTCGGCCGCGGCGAGGTCGCTGAGCGCGGCCCGGTCGGTGAGCGAGGGGGCGAGAGTGGCCGCATCCTCCGCGAGCCTGAGGAACGCGGTCAGCTCCGCGTAGGCGAGGACGCCGAGGAGGTCGACGACACCGGCAGGGGAATCACTCATGGATGCAGCGTACGAGCTTCGCACACGGCCTCTGACCCCGGCCGGAGCGGGCCCGCGTCCCCTCAGAACGCGGCCGCTCACCGTGTGGAACACGAAGAAATCGGCTCGCTCTTGTGGTATCGAGTACACTGCCCTGTAAGAGTGCGACCGCAGTATGTATTCAGGGAGATTATCTCCTGATAGCCCCCACGCGCGCTATGCCGCGGCGGTCGCCGAGACGAGATGAGGGTTGGCTTTTCCGCGCGGACCCGGCCCGAGTTTTTTTTCGGCCAGCGGTCCCGGAAGCCCGCCTTCGCAGGAGACCTAGGCAGGCCGAGCTGACCACGTTCCGAGACCTTGGAGTCATACCCGAGATCGCTGATGCCCTCGAGACCGAGGGCATCACCTCACCTTTCCCCATTCAAGAGATGGCCCTTCCGCTCGCGATCAGCGGACAGGATGTCATCGGCCAGGCGCGCACCGGCACCGGCAAGACCTACGCCTTCGGCGTGGCGATGCTGCAGCGCGTCGGCAAACCCCGCAAGAACCGCAAGAAGCCCCGCGGCCTCGTGGTCGTCCCGACCCGCGAGCTCGCCCTTCAGGTGACCGAGGACCTCGTCGTCGCCGCCGGCAAGCTCGGCTCGCGCATCCTGACCGTGTACGGCGGCCGGGCGTACGAGCCGCAGATCGAGGCGCTCAAGCAGGGCGTGGACGTCATCGTCGGCACGCCCGGCCGGCTCCTCGACCTGGTGAACCAGAAGCACCTCGACCTCACCCAGGTGTCCATGCTGGTCCTGGACGAGGCCGACCGCATGCTGGACTTGGGCTTCCTCCCGGACATCGAGCGGATCATGAAGCTCATCCCGGCCGAGCGGCAGACCATGCTGTTCTCGGCCACGATGCCCGGCGAGATCGTCACCCTGTCCCGCCGCTACCTGTCCCGGCCGACGCACGTGCGTGCCGAGAACGCCGACGCGGACGGCGACGACGTGTCGAAGACGACGCAGTTCGTCTGGCGCACGCACCGCATGGACAAGATCGAGATCGTCGGCCGCATGCTGCAGAGCGTGGGTCACGGGCTCACGATGGTGTTCTGCGAGACCAAGCGCGCCTGCGACATGGTCTCCGAGCAGCTCAAGGAGCGCGGCTTCGCGGCGGCGGCCGTCCACGGCGACCTCGGCCAGGGCCAGCGCGAGCAGGCCCTCCGGGCGTTCCGGAGCGGCAAGATCGACGTCCTGGTCGCCACCGACGTGGCGGCGCGCGGCATCGACATCGACGACGTCACCCATGTCGTCAACTACGACTGCCCGCAGGACGAGAAGACCTACGTCCACCGCATCGGCCGCACCGGCCGGGCAGGCCGCACGGGCGTCGCTGTGACCTTCGTCGAGTGGGAGGAGCTCACCCGCTGGAAGGTCATCAACAACGCTCTCGGCCTCGACTTCGCCGAGCCGGTCGAGACCTACTCGACCTCCCCCCACGTCTACACCGACCTCAACATCCCCGAGGGCACCAAGGGCGTGCTCCCGCGCGCCCAGCGGTCGCGCGCGGGGCTGGAGGCCGAGCAGATCGAGGACATCGGCGAGACCGGGCGGCACCGCTCACGCAAGGAGCGTGAGGAGCGTGAGGAGCGCACCGACCGTTCCGAGCGCCGGGAGCGCCCGGCCGGCCGCAACCGGCAGCGCCGCCGCACCCGTGCCGGCCAGACGGCGGAGCCCGCCCTGGTGGGCGAGCGCGACGACTTCGCCGGCGACGTCCTGGCGCCGGAGCCGGCCACCATCGTCCCAGAGGAGACCGATTTCGTGACGCCCGTTCAGGTCGAGCCCGCCGCCGAGGTGCCCGCACCCCGGCGCACCCGCCGGGGAGCCAACAAGGCGGCGCTGTCCGAGGCGCTCGCCGAGGTCGCCCCCGCGGAGGTCGAGGACGACGGCGCGACCGCGCCCGTCGACCACGAGGCGTTCGTCGGCGCCGACGAGTTCGAACCGGTCGCGCGGCGCACGCCCGTGTCCGAGGCGCCCGTCGCACGCCCCGAGCCGGAGGTGATCATCCCGCCCACTCCGTTCTCGATCATCTTCCAGTCGCCCGGCCTCGCGACGGACGACGATGTGGCACCCTCGGCGGCGTCCGAGCGCATCCAGCAGCGCCGGCGGCCGACGTATCCCCGTCCTCCCAGGAGGGCCTGAGACAGGCTGCGTATGAAGAACCGCGGCCAGAGCGGTGAGAACGGCGGGATGCCCTCGCGGGCAGCCCGCCGTTTCGAGCGACATGCTCCGGCGGCGGTGAAGCGCCATCCGATCAGGTGAGAAAGTGCGAAGCCAACCACGCGACCGACGTAGAACGTTTGACGGTGTTGCCGGGATGAATCCTCAGTATCGTGGTGCCGTGTGAGTACGCCGCGCTTCCTAACCCTGCCTCCTGGTGTCCGTGCGCAGCAGATCGAGACGCCTGTGGGCACGTTCGCGGCTCTGGAGGCGCTGCCGGTGCGCGGCGTCCCCGAGCGCTGGCCCGCGTTGCTGGTCCCCGGATACAGCGGTAGCAAGGAAGACTTCATCGCGATCTTCCAGACGCTCGCCCAGGCGGGCCGCCGCGTCGTCGCGATCGACATGCGCGGCCAGTACGAGACCAAGGGGCCGGACGACCCGGCCGCCTACAGCTGCGAGGCCCTCGGTGAGGACATCGACAACGTGGCCTCGGCCGTCGGCGGCGGCGAGCCCGTGCACCTGGTCGGCCACTCCTTCGGCGGCCTGGTCACGCGCGAGGCGGTGATCGGGGGAGCCACCAAGCTGGCATCCTACACGCTGATGAGCTCCGGGCCCGGCGGGATCACCGGTCCCCGCGAGAAGGCCTGCCGGATCATGCTGAACGAGCTTCCCGAGGTCGGCCTCGAGTACCTCTGGACCCACCGCCTGGAGCCGGAGGCCATCGTGGCGGGGGTTCCCGACGACATCCTGGCCTTCCTGCGCAGGCGGCTGTTCGCCAACTCCGCGACCGCCCTGGTCACGATGGCCGAGCAGGTGCTCGGTGCCGCCGACCGGCTGGACGACCTCAGCCAGGTGGAGGTGGCCACCCTGGTCCTGTACGGCGAGCACGACGACGGCTGGTCGCCCACGATCCAGGCCGAGATGGCGCACCGGCTCGACGCCGACTGCGTCGTGGTGCCGGGCGCGCTTCACTCCCCGGCGGTCGAGGCCCCCGAGACGACGGCGCACGCGCTCACCCGCTTCTGGAACCAGGCCGAGCAACTCCTGCTCCACACCGGCTGACCGCCCCCTGTGGGACAACCCATCGGGAATGCCGTGTAATGACCTTCATGACGAGCGTCGACGAGATCGTCGTCCAGCCGCCCCACACCGTGACCTGGCGGGTCCACATCGACCGCTCCATGTGGGTGGGAGGCGTGCGCGGCCTCATGCTCCAGGCGCTGCACCCTCTCGCGATGCGCGGCGTCTGGCAGAACTCCGACTTCCAGAAGGACCCGTTCGGACGCCTGCGCCGCACCGCCGACTTCGTCGGCCGCGTGACGTTCGGCAGCCCCCAGGAGGCCGATGAGATAGGCCGCCGCGTGCGGGGCATCCACCGGGCACTGCGCGTCGACGACCCCCGCACCGGCAGGACTCACCGCGTCGACGATCCCGAGCTGCTGCTGTGGGTCCACTGCGCCGAGGTGTCGTCCTATCTGGAGGTGGCCAGGCGTGGAGGGCTGCGGATCACCGACGCCGCGGCCGACCGCTACCTCAGGGAGCAGCGCCGCAGCGCGACCTACGTCGGCCTGCACGAGGAGGACGTTCCCGGCTCCATGGCCGAGATGCGGGACTACTTCACCGGCATGCGTTCCACGCTGGAGGTGGTGCCTGAGTCCGCGGCGACGGTCCGCTTCCTGCTCTGGCCCGCGATGCCCGAGGGCCTGCGTTTCCTGACGCCGGGCAAGCCGGCGTACTTCCCTTTCGGAGCGCTGTGCTACTACACGCTGCCCCAATGGGCGAGGCGGATGTACGGCGTGCTGCCCGAGGTGCCCGGTCCGGCCGTGACGGCGGCGCTGCGGGCGTTCCGGCTGACCATGAACACGGTGCCGGAACGAGCGTACGAGCACGCGTTCATGGGGAGCACCCGTGACATGCTCGCCGGGGCGCGCCAGCGCCTCGGCGTCGCGGGCTACGACCTGAGCAGGGGCCTCATGGGCCTGACCGATCCCCGCCGGTGGCCCGCCGGGCTCACCAGGACCGGCTGAGCACCCGTGAGGCGCTGCTCGAGGCGATGTTCCGCAGCGGGTTCGTGAGCGCCTGCTGTCCCTGGCGATGACCGGCTTCGCCACAGGCTGAGCCGGTCAGGCGGGGTCCGCCAGGGCGTCCCAGGGCTGGTGGGTGGTGCCCGCGGCCTGGCCCTCAGGGCAGTGCCTGCGGTAGTCGCACCAGGAGCAGATCGGGCTCGTCCTCGGGGGGAAGCTCGCTTCGATCTCCGGAGGAACGGTCGCGGGGCGACCGCCCGCAGAGGCCGTACGGGCGCCGCCCGCGGGGGCCGAGGTCGCACGCCAGTCTCGGTAGCGCTCGTCGGCCTCCGACGCCTCGAGCGCGATCTCCTCCGCGCGGCCGATGTGGCGGCCGAGGGAGTCGTCGCTGTGCTCCCACTCGACGATCGACCCCGTGGGGACGTGGTGCAGCTCGACCTTGTGGCAGGCGCGGTGCAGCACGCGGGACGACGCCATGGCGTAGATCGCGAGCGCCAGCGAGGAGCGGGCGTCCTCCTCGGTCAGCGGGCGCTTGCCGGTCTTGTAGTCGACGATCACCAGCTCGTCACCGCGCCTGTCGATGCGGTCGACGCGCCCGGAGACCGCGATGACCGAGGTGCGGGTGGCGACGGTGCGCTCGACGCCGACCGGCTCGTCCGAAGGGTCGAGGGTGCTGGTGTAGCCCGAGACCATGGCCCGCGCGCGGTCTCGCCACACCGTGGACTGCTCCTGGTCGCGGAAGCCCTCGGTGATCCACCCCTTGGTGAGCAGGATCCCCGCCATCGCGGGGGTCCTGCGCTCGTACGGCTCGCGCCACCACCCGGCCAGCGCGTTGTGGACCGAGGCGCCCACGCTGTTGTGCGCCCACGGCGGCCCCTTCTGGGGGGCCGGGCGGTCGAGGTAGGTGAAGCGGTAGCGCCGGGGACAGTCGAGCCAGGTGTTCAACCGGGACGGCGTGCAGGAGTAGAGCCGCCTGGGCATGCCTTCCAGACCGAGTTGCCCCACGGTCAGCCTCTCTCCTCGCCCCGTAAGGCACAGGCCGCCGGTGAAGGCGGCGGGTCACCCGTCTCCGGCGTCACTCGTCGTCGAGGTTGAGCTTGATCCCGGAGACGCGGGTGCCGTCGGCGAGCGGACCCTCGGCGGTGGTCGTCTCGGCGCCGGTGAGCGACCCGGCGAGCCAGTTGTCGAAGTGCGGCTCCTGCTCTCCGATCGTGGTCTCCTCGCCGTGGGCCGGCAGCACCCGGGTGTCGGTCGGCAGGGTGAAGAGCCGCTCGCCGATCGCGGTGAGCTGGTCGGCCAGCGCGGGATACTCCCCGCCGACCTTGCCAGGCCCGTCGGCCAGCAGCGTCTTGCCGGTGAAGACCACGCCCAGCGCCTCGACGTAGAGCGAGACGCCGCCCTGGGTCACGCCAGGCGTGGCGATGACCTCGAGCTCGACATCGGCGACACCGAAGATGCCTTCGTCCTCCATGTCGATGTCGGGGTAGGTCTCCTGCCAGGTCTCGCGCCAGAGCTGGCGGTCCTTGCGGTTTAGGGCGACGACCGCCTCGTCGCGCGCCGCGACCTCGATGGCCCCGCCGACGTGGTCGGGCAGGCCGTGGGTGCAGATCACGGCGAGCACCTCGCGCTCACCCACGCTGGAAAGGATCGCCTCCGCGTCGCGCGCGGGGTCGATGACGATGACCTCCTCGTCGTCGCCCACGATCCAGGTGTTGTTCTCGACCTTGTATTCGGCGTCGTCGATAGTCACGACGCCTTCGGTCACCACTCGCTCAATACGCGCTGTCACGGCCACGACCTTACCGAACACTTGAGCCCGTCTCGATAAGCAATCGCACGCTCTCCGGCCCGAGGCTCGCGCCCGGAGGTTACGGCTCGTCTCCGAGACGAGGGGAGAACGCGCCGAAAGGCAGGTCGAGCTCCTGATCCTGCTCTCTCAGGTCCCGCAGGGAAAGCTGGGCCAGCTCGACGAGGCATCCGGCCTCGGCGGGCCAGCCGATGATCCACAGCCAGTTTCCCATGGCCTCGCCGACGTACACGACGCGGTCGGGAAGGGCCTCGACCCACCACAGGGCCGTCGGGTGCCCCAGGGTCTCGACCTTGGCGTTGGGCGGGCCGAGGTCGAACCCCGGGCCGGGATCGGGTCCGTCCAGCCTGGCGAAGGCGGCCCCAAGCCCCATGCCCGGCTCCTCGGCCACGAGGACCAAATCGGAGGGCCCGTGAGTGAGCGACGGCCCGGACAGGGCCACGACCCCCGCGCGGGTGCCGTCGCGCTCGTCTCCAGCGTCGCCGAACCCCGTCACCAGCCATCCCGGCGGCAACGGCCACGGCAGCCAGAAGGGGACGCGGGAGTCCTTGCGGATCACGTCGAACGCCTCGCTGGACGGACGCCTCGGCTGGAAGGGGTGGACGGCGCCGTGCACGCCGCAACTCCAGGCGCTGGACCATGCGCTGGGCGGGCGCAGCGTGCCGAAACACCGAGGGCAGGTAGGCGCGGCTCTCACAGTTATCCACGGTGCTTCGGCGGCCGCGGGTTAGTCAAGGGGAATCCCGTTATCCCGGCGTAATCTTGGCGTATGCGCGTGAGGTGCGTGGGAGGGATCGTCGTCGACGGCGCTGAGCGGCTGCTCCTGATCCTGCGCGGGCACCCGCCCGGTGAGGGCCTGTGGTCGCTCCCGGGCGGCCGGGTGGAGCCCGGCGAGTCCGACGCCGCCGCCCTGGAGCGCGAGTTGCTGGAGGAGACAGGCCTTCGCGTCCGCGTCGGCGATCTGGCGGGCACCGTGGAGCGTCCGGGGCCGGCCGGCGTGCTCTACGAGATCCACGACTACTTCGCGACCCCGGCGGGCGGCACCCCCCGGCCGGGCGACGACGCGGCGGACGTGGGGTGGTTCGGCCCCGGCGATCTCGCCCGGCTCCCGCTCACCTCCGGCCTCCTGGAGACCCTGATCGCGTGGCACGTGGTCGACGCCGGCGTCAGCGGCTGAACGTCGTGCGCCACAGGGTCAGGTGGTCGGCGGTGTAGGTCGTGGAGCGGCCCACGGCGATCACCCTGTCGTCGATCACCGCGATGGCGCCGAGCCACTGGGCGCCGTCGCCGGTCATCCCGTCACCGGTCAGGGTGTGACGCTGCCAGTCGTGGCCGTCCTCGGACGTCCAGACCGCGCTGTCGCCGGTCGCGGGCGGGCCGTACGACCCCACGGCGACCAGGCCGGACTTGGAGGTCGTCATGTCGAGCACGGTCGCGGCGGCGTCGGAGGGGAGCCAGGAGTACTGCCAGGTCACCCCGTCGTCGCCGGAGACGGCCGCGAACGGCTGCTCGGCCCCCTTGTCGTTCTGCGCGCTGCCCACGGCCACGACGTCGTTCCCCTGGAGCACCACCCGGCGCAGGCTCGCCGAGCGCGCCCCCTCGGGGATCACCCGCTTGCGCGCGGTCCAGTTCAGCCCGTCGCGCGACACCCAGACCACCCCGGACGTACGGCCGGCCGTGCCGGACCCGCCGACCGCGAGGTAGCCGTCCTTGGTCGCGACGACGTCCTCGATGCGCACGTCGGCGCCGCCCGCCGGGAGGCCCTGCGGCGCGGACCGCGAGTAGCGCCGCAGGTCGGCGGAGAACCACAGCGCGGCGACCACCCCATCGGGGCCGCTGTCGTCACCCGCGAGCACGTACCCCTTCGGGCCGGCCGCCACTACGCGCGGGACCACGGCGTACCGCCCGGACGCCCCGAGCGCCGGCGACTCCGGCGCCTGGTGCCAGGACCGCCCGTCGGTGGAGGTGGAGAGCAGCGGCTTGACGAACGCCGAGTCCGCCGTGGTGCTGCCCACCGCGAGCCACCCCTGGGGGCCGTGGGCCACGTCGTTGAGCGACTGCCTGCCCGAGCCGCCGAGTGCCGGTGAGCTCACGGCCTTCCAGTTCTGGCCCGTGGCGCTGGTCCAGATGCCGGCGTCGCCCTTGACCGCCCCGACGGCGACGAAGGAGTTCCCCGCGGCGATCAGGGCCGTCGTCTCGCGCGCCGAGCGGCTGAGACCGCTGATGTCCGCCAGCGGCACCGGGGCGGCGGGCTTGCCCTTGGCCGCCGTCATCAGCACCGGCAGGTTGTCCAGACCTCCGGCTCGCTGGTCACCGGCGGCCACCAGCGTGTCAGCGTCGGTGATGGCGAGGCCCCTCAGCGTGCCGGGGATCTGCCCGAGGTCGGTGCTCTCCGTCCACTTCTTGCCGTCGGCGCTGGTGAAGACGGCGTACCGCTCCCACCCCGACTCGGCGACCGCCGCGACCCCGGCGGAGGAGGAGGCGAGGCCGCGCACGCCGGTCGCCTCGCGCCCGAGCCCGCTGATCACCCCGCACTGGCGCCATTCGTCTCCGAGGTCGGAGCAGTAGATCCGGACGTCACCGGCATCCGACTTCTGCAGGGTCGGCACCAGCAGGAAGCCCTTGCCCGCCACGGCGAGCGCGCCGGGTTCGGGCCGCACGCCTGGCAGCGCGGCGGCCGTACGGAGCCAGGTCCTGCCGCCGTCGGGGGATCTCAGGATGACCGAGGTGGTGTCGCCCTTGCCGGGGTCGGCCAGCGCCACGACGGCGTCTCCCTTGGCGACCACCGCCCGGATGGCCCTCACCTTGTCGGTGGCGCCGATCTCGCCGGTGTCCACGCGGCTCCAGCTCTGCCCGTCCGGCGACACCCAGGCCACCGGGCCGTACCCGCCGTTCTGGAGGGTCGTGGAGCCGACGGCCACGAAGCCGCTGGCCGTCCGTGCGAGGTCGGTGATCCTGTCCCCGCTCCAGAAGACCGACAGCCGCGAGGGGTCGACCGCCGTCCAGGACCGCCCGTCGGTGCTCGTCCACATCCCGCGCGCGGCAGCGCCCGCCGCGCCTGGCGCCTCGGTACCGGACGCGAGCCAGCGGCCCGCCCCGCCCGTGACGCGTCCGGCCGACCCCGCGGGCTGGTACCCGGCGGGACCGGTCACCCGGCCCAGCTGCCAGGACCTGCCGCCGTCGGGGGAGACCAGGAAGAGGGGCCTCGGCACCGGGCTTGTCGTGTCGCTGCCGACCGCGACCACGGTCGAGCCGACGGAGGTGACCGCGTTGAGCACCTGGCTGGAACCGTTGCCGCTGATGCCCGGCGGGGCCACGAACGCCTGGTCTCCGGATCCGCCGTCACCCGCCGCCAGCCGGAGCCCGGAGCTCACCGGGGAGTTCACCCAGTTGACGATCACCAGCCCGAGGCCGGCCGTCGCCAGGAGCACCACGGCCACGAAGATCGGGGTCAGCACGCCCCGCCTGGGGCCGCGCCGCCGTGGCAGGCGGGTCTGGCGCGGCGGCCTGGGGACGACCTGGTCGCGGTGGTGGCGCCCGCGCCCGCCGCCACGTGGACGCGCCGGGCCGGAGGCCACGAGCATGTCGGGTCGGGCGGAACGTCCCCCGGGAGGCCTGCCGATGCGCTCCTCAGCCGAGATGCCGGCGCCGGACGGGCGGGCGGTGCCGGGCGTGATCTCGGGCCTGATCTCGGGCTCGGCCGGGATGCTGGGCTCGACCCTGATCCCCGGCCCGTCCCGCTCGTCGGGGGCCGGAGGCTCGGGCTCCACCCGGCGCGTGCGGGGCGGTCCTGAGGCGACGAGCTTGTCCGGCCGGTTCACGAGGCGGCGTGGCTGCCAGTGGGGCTCGTCTTCCTCGGGGAAGTCGCCAGGGGGCCGGTCGGGGGACGTGCGGCCGGCGCTGTGGCGGGGCTCCGCGCCTCCATACGGCCGCGCGTAGGGGTGTCGGCCCGGCTGCCTCGGCGGCTCGGCGGGGGGCTCCTCGGGAACGGGGGCACCGCCCTCGTCGGGGGTCGGCGCGCCGAAGGGCGGGAGGGCCCATGGCGAGTCGAGCGGGAGGCCGCGAGACCGGACCTCCGAGGGACCCGGTGGAGAGTGGTGCAGGGTCGGGGGGGATGTGTGTGCCTGGTGGTACCCGGATGGGCGCGGCGAGCCGCCGCGATCGGCACCGTCGTCCGCCGACCACCATGACGAGCGCGGGTCGTGGGGGCCCGAGGCCACGCTCAGCACCTCCTCGTCGGCAGCCTAACCCAGTCTGAAGGCCGTAATTCGGGACCGTTCCACCGAACTCCAGCTCATCCATTGCATTGACACAGATCACCTGCGATCGTACCGATACCCACCCCATGCCCAGTGATCACATATCTGGGTGGGATGGTGGTCGCTCTCGCCCTCGCCGCCAGTGCGCACCTCCCTGGGGCCGACTGCCGACCCGCACACCTTCCAGGGCAACACGCCGAGGCCCCTCCTGGCGAGACCTCTCTAGTCAGATTTATCTAGAGACCGTCTGAATTGCCCGCTTCTGGGCGATTATCACGACCGCAACGGTGAAGAAACCCAACTGGACCACGGTCCCCGAGAGGGCCTGCCAAGGCACCGCGCCCTGGCGCAGGGCGTCCGCGAGATCGCCGGAGGCGGCGGCAGGCAGGAAGCTCACCACGTTGTTGATCACGTGCAGCGCGATGGGCGCCTCCAAGCCGCCTGTGCGTACCGCGAGCCAGCCCATCAGAGCGCCGAAGCTGAACACGTCGATGATGCCCCAGTCGGTGTAGGCGTGCAGCGAGGTGAACGCCGCGGCGCCCAGCAGGATGCCGGGCCACGGGGTCGTGAAGTAGGCGCCGAACGCCTGGATCAGCCAGCCACGGAAGATGTACTCCTCCGCCGCGGCCTGGAACGGCACCAGCAGCAGGATGACCACGAGCCCGGGCAGGAACCGCTGCCATCCCACCCAGCCGAAGAGGTTTCCGAGGCTCTCACCCGTCACCGCGTACGTCACGACCATCGCGGCCTGTCCCAGGATGAGCGCCACGAACGCCACCCCGAGGCAGATCGACAACCACCCCCAGCGCAGCCGTCCCGCCACCGACGACAGCGTGCCCGGAGGGCGGCGCTGGACCAGCCACGCCGTCGCGAACACCACCGGCAGGACCGCCGCGATCGAGAGCAGCAGCACCGACAGCTCGAACACCGGATTCCCGAACAGCCGGCCGCCGCTCATCACCACAGGAATGCCCAGCAGCGTCGCGACGACCACGCCTGCGAAGATGACGAGCAGGCCGATGGCCACGAACGCCACGGCGATGACGGCCGTCCCCACGATGGGGCGCCACCATCGGTGCAGAGGCGTGCGCGCGAGGTGGTCGTACCGCGTACCGGGCGGCGGCGGCACGACCCACCGGCTCGGTGCCGGCGGCGCCTGCCAGGGCTGGGGCCCCCAGTAGTACGGCTGGGCGGCGGGCGGGTGCCCTGCTCCCGAGGGTGCCGGATAGTACGGCTCGGCGGCCGGCGGATGCCCTGATCCTGAGGGCCCCCGCTCCGGCTGCGGCTGGTGCGCCTGTGACGGATCGTGCATACCCGCCATTCTCCTCACCAGGCCAGGGCGTCCGTCGATCGGCTGGCGCTGTACGGGCAGCCGTACCCCGACCCGGGGGAGATCAGCCCTTCGTGCGCGCCAGCCCGGCGGCGCGCCCCTTGGCGGCGACGACCAGCGCCATCTTCCGCGAGGCTTCGTCGATCATCTCGTCACCCAGCATCACCGCGCCGCGCCGGTCCACTGTCGTGGAACGCTCGTAGGCGTCAAGGATCAGCTCGGCGTGGTCGTAGTCCTCCTGGGTCGGCGAGTACACCTCGTTGGCCGCCTCGATCTGCGTGGGATGGAGCACCCACTTGCCGTCGAACCCCAGCGCCGCCGACCTGCGCGCGACCTTGGCGAACCCGTCGAGATCCTTGATCTGGAGGTACGGCCCGTCGATGGCCTGGAGGTCGTACGTCCGCGCGGCCATCAGGATCCGCATCAGGACGTAGTGGTACGCGTCGCCCTCGGTGTAACCGGGCGGCTGCTGCCCGACGACCAGCGTCCTCATGTTGATCGAGGCCATGAAGTCGGCCGGGCCGAACACCAGCGTCTCCAGCCGGGGCGACGCGGCGGCGATGGCGTCGACGTTGACCAGTCCTCGAGCGCTCTCGATCTGCGCCTCGACGCCGATGCCCCCGACCGGCAGACCCACCGACTTCTCGATCTGGGTGAGCAGCGTGTCGAGCCAGGAGACCTGGACGGCGTCCTCGACCTTGGGCAGCATCACGCAGTCGAGCGCGTCCCCGGCGCCCTCGACTATCTCGATCACGTCGCGGTAGGTCCATGAGGTGGACAGGTCGTTCACCCGTACGACCCGGGTCTTGCCCGTCCAGTCACCGGTGCGCAGCGCCGCGACGATGTTCTTCCTGGCCTGTTCCTTGGCCTGCGGGGCGACCGAGTCCTCCAGGTCGAGGAACACCTCGTCGGCGGGAAGCCCCTGGGCCTTGTCGAGGAAGCGGGGGTTGCTGCCAGGCACGGCGAGACAGGAGCGACGGGAACGCATGGATCCACGGTAGTGGCCCAGGCATCCGCCATCGTCGTGTGGGGCCGCGACATGACCGTTTGGGGCCGTCACACCGCCTGTTGGGCTGTCACAAAGGCCGTCGCCTGTTCTTGGCGCGGATCCTCTAAGGATTTCCTAGTCGCTGAACCGACAATGAACAACAAGCCTCGTAAAGGGAGAGATACACATGACTGACGCATCCATGGTGGTTCGGCCCGCCGTACTGTCCGACCTCATCCCCGGAAAGCTCGTACGTGACATCGTGCTCGTGGTGGGCGCGGCGGCTCTGACCGGGCTGGCCGCGCAGGTCAGCATCCCGCTCCCTGGCACCCCCGTGCCACTGACGCTGCAGACCTTCGCCGTCCTGCTGGCCGGTGCCACCCTCGGCCTGCCGCGGGCCTTCCTCGGCATGGCCCTCTACCTGGCCATCGGGCAGCTCGGCGCGCCTTGGTTCGCGCCGTCGGGCGGCAACGCCACCTTGGGGTACGTCGTCGGTTTCGTTCTCGCCGCCTCGGTCGTCGGAGCTCTCGCGAGCAGAGGCGGCGACCGCACCCCGCTGCGCACCATCGCCACGATGACCCTCGGCACCCTCCTTATCTACGCCGTCGGGGTGCCGTGGCTCATGATGGTGACCGGCCTGGAACTGCCGGCGGCCCTGAGCGCGGGTGTCGTACCGTTCCTCATCGGCGACGGCCTCAAGGTCCTGGCGGCCGCAGGCCTGCTCCCCGCCGCCTGGAAGCTCTCGGGCCATCGCGGTTGACCGCTGAGGAGTGGCGGGACCGCCTTGGCAGCGGAGGCCCCGTACATTGCTAGGTGTGAGCCTCTCTCTGATCGAAGAGGGCGCCAAGAAGTCGGGCGTCCTGTGGGTCCGGCTGGATGGCCGTGACAGGCTGGCGTGGCATGTCTGGCATGACGGGGCCATCTACATCGTCACCGGCGCCGGGGAGCAGTCACTTCCCGGCCTGGCGGAAGCCTCCCGCGTACAGGTGACGCTGCGCAGCAAGGACAACGGCGCCGCGCTGATCTCCTTCGAGGCCGATGTCCGCGTGGTGGATCAGTCGGATTCGTCGGAGGCGGGGGCGGTGGCGGCCCTGGCGAAGGAGCGTCTCAACGCCGTGGACGCTCCGGGGCTGGCGGCCCGCTGGGCGTCCGGCTCCTCGGTCGTACGGCTGGCGCCCGACCCGGCCGCACGACCGGCGCCCGAAGTCGCCGTCTGAGCCAGCAATGCTCCGGCCAGCACGATCGCGCCGCCCGCCATCTGGGCCGTACCCAGGCGCTCCCCCAGCAGGAACCACGCGACCACCGCGCCGGTGAGGACCTCCAGGGACGCCACGGTGGCTCCCACGGCCGCCGACAGGCGGCGTACGGCCACGACCCCGGCGATGTACGCGAGCACGGTGGCGACGGCGATCAGCCACAGCGCTGCGGCCATCACGGGCAGCGTGTGGCCGCCCAGCGTCACGCTCGTCCCGAAGGCCGCCCAGGGGATGTCCCAGGGCCGGGAGAGCGGCACGAGGATCGCGGCGGCGCCGATGAGGCCCCAGGCGATCAGGCCAAGGGGGTCGACGTCGCCGCCGAAGCCGTCGCTCATCAGGAAGTAGCCGGCACAGCACCCCGCCCCGATCAGCCCCAGCAGGAGCCCGACGCCGTCCAGGCTCGTCCCGTGCCAGACCTCGACGACGACGCCGAGGCCCACGAACACGATCACCGCCCCGGCGTATGCCGAGCGCGGCAACCGTACGTGACGGACGAACCGCACCCAGAACACGACGAGCACCGGCGCGGTGTACTCCAGCAGGAGCACCACCCCGACCGGTAGCCGGGTGATCGCCATGAAGAACAGCGCCTGGACCCCGGCCACGGCGATCAGCGCGTACGCGGCGAAGAACCCCCGCCTGCCCGGCGGGACGCGCAGGGCCTTCGGCCGGAACGCGAGCAGGATCATCGTGAGCAGGACGGCGGCACCCGCCATCCTCACCCACACCGCCTGCAGAGGGGTCAGGCCGCCGGCACCGACGAACTTCGCCATGGACCCGGAGAAACCAAAGCACCAGGCCGATACGGCCGCCACCGCCAGCGCCGCGACCCTCATCCGCCACCATCCCGTAATGACCGTTTGATGCTTTTGATGCTGTCATATGCAGTTTGGTGAGATCAAGGAGCGGCCGTACGTTGAGACGGCTTTTAAGGGGGCCCGACGCGGCGCACCCGCGCTCACCTCGTACGCTGCGCTAGTGAGGATCTTCGTCGCTCGGCTGGCCGGGACCCCGGTGTTCGACCCCGCGGGAGACCAGATCGGGCGGGTCCGGGACGTCGTGGTCGCCATGCGCCCCAACGATCCGCCTCGCGTGCACGGCCTGGTCGTCGAGGTCCAGCCGCGCCGGCGGGTGTTCCTCCCGATCACCCGGGTCCAGAACATCGAGGCCGACGCCGTGATCTTCACAGGGAGCATCAACCTGCGGCGCTTCGAGAAGCACTCGACCGAGTCCCTGGCCATCGGGGAGCTGCTCGACCTGGCCGTGGAGGTCGGCGGCGAGAAGGTCACCGTGCTCGACCTCGCCATGGAACAGGCCAGGTCCCGCGAGTGGCTCGTCACCAAGGTCGCGGTGCGGCGGGGCGGCCGAGGGCTCCGCCGCCGTCGCGGGGAGACCCTGGTCGTGGACTGGGCGGACGTCGCCGGGTTCGCCTCGGTCCAGGACGACCAAGGCGCGGCCAACCTTCTGGCGGCCTTCGAGGAGACCCGCCCCGCCGACCTCGCCAACGCCCTGCGCCACCTGCCCGACAAGCGGCGGGCGGAGGTGGCCGCCGCGCTGGACGACGAACGGCTCGCCGACGTGCTCGAAGAGCTGCCCGAACGCGACCAGATCGGCATCCTCAGCCGGCTGGACGCCGAGCGCGCGGCCGACGTGCTCGGGGCCATGGACCCGGACGACGCCGCCGACCTGCTCCAGGACCTCCCGCCCGCTCAGGCCGAGGCCCTGCTGGCCCGCATGGAGCCCCGCGAGGCGGCGCCGGTCCTGCGCCTGCTGACGTACGCCGAGAACACCGCGGGCGGCATGATGACCAGCGAGCCGATCGTGCTGCCGCCCCACGCGACGATCGCCGAGGCCCTGGCCCAGATCCGCCGCCAGGACATCACCCCGGCCGTCGCCGCCCAGGTGTACGTCACCCGGCCGCCGATCGAGACCCCGACCGGCAAGTACCTGGGCGTGGCCCATTTCCAGCGGCTGCTGCGGGAACCGCCCTCCTCGCTGCTGGGCGGCGCGATCGACAGCACCATCGACCCGATACGCCCCGGCCTGCCGCTCAACGGGGTCACGTCATACCTCGCCACCTACAACCTGGTGGCGGCCCCCGTGGTGGACGAGCTGGGGCGGCTGGTCGGGGCCGTCACGGTGGACGACGTGCTCGACCACCTGCTGCCCCCCGACTGGCGTGAGCAGGACGAGCACGTGCCCGGCTCAGGGCCGCCGGAGGTGACCGGTGCCGGTTAACCGGCTCGACCAGCCCCGGGACCTCCGCCGTACCATCCGCCCCCACTACGACCCCGAGGCCTTCGGACGCCTGTCCGAGCAGATCGCCCGATTCCTCGGCACGGCGCGATTCCTGGTCTACATGACCGTATTCATCGCCGTCTGGGTGATCTGGAACGCGGTGGCGCCACGGAATCTCGCCTGGGACCCGTATCCGTTCATCTTCCTCACGCTGATCCTGTCCCTTCAGGCCTCGTACGCCGCGCCGCTGATCCTGCTCGCGCAGAACCGCCAGGCCGACCGGGACCGCGTGCAGAGCGAGCAGGACCGGATGACCACCGAGCGCAACCAGGCCGAGGTTGAGTACCTCACCCGGGAGATCGCCGGACTGCGCCTGGCCCTCGGCGAGCTGGCCACCCGCGACTACATCAGAGGCGAGCTGGAGCGCCTGCTGGACGAGATACGCGAGCCGCCCGCCCGGCACGACGTCGGCGGAGGATCAGAATGAGTCCTGCGAGAAGAGCTTCGTGAGCATGACGGCACACTGCCGCAGCTCCTCCTCGTCCAGCAGGTCCAGGAACTGCCCCCGGATGGCACCCAGGTAGGTGGGCGTCGCCTCGGAAAGACGCTGCTCACCCCCTTTGGTCAGCACGGCGAACAGGCCCCGGGCGTCGCTCGTACAGGCCTCGCGCGCGACCAGCCCGTCACGCTGGAGGCGGTCGATGAGCCGTGTCAGACCACTGCGTGACAGGAGCACCCGGTCGGCCAGGTCGTTCATGCGCAGCCGCTGGTCGGGGCTCTCGGAGAGCTGGAGCAGCACGTCGTAGGCCGCCGGGGCCAGATCGTGCCGGCCGAGCAGCTCCACCTCGAGGCTCCGGGTTATCTGGACCTGAGCCCGCTGCAACATGCGCCAGACGATGAGCTGCTGCGGGGTGATCTCCGCCGTCATGGACGTCACGCGGTCATCCTAGAAGGTCGCATAAGCACATACACCTCCCCGTTGACGTCTCTTGCCCCCTGCAAGAGGAGCCGGAGTTCGTAGGATCGATCCTGGGTTCGTAGCATGGATCCATGGCACCAACCCCAGAATTGGTGACGGCCGCGTTGGCTACGGTCAACGACCCGGAAATCCGGCGGCCCATCACCGACCTTGACATGGTCAAGAGCGTCGATATCTCCCCCGACGGGGTGGTGCGGGTCGGCGTCTATCTCACCGTCGCGGGCTGCCCCATGCGAGACACCATCACCCGCGAGGTGACCGCCGCCGTCTCCAAGGTGGAGGGCGTCACCGGCGTCCACGTCGACCTCGACGTCATGAGTACCGATCAGCGCCAAACCCTGCAGACCAAGCTGCGCGGCAACCGAGGGCCGGAGAAGGAGATCCCGTTCGCCAAGCCCGGCTCGCTGACCCGGGTGTTCGCGGTCGCGAGCGGCAAGGGAGGGGTCGGCAAGTCGTCGGTCACCGTCAACCTCGCCGCGGCGATGGCCTCCTCCGGCCTCAAGATCGGCGTGCTCGACGCCGACATCTACGGCCACTCCGTGCCCCGCATGCTGGGGGTGAGCGACCGTCCGACCAAGGTCGAGGACATGATCATGCCGCCGGTGGCGCATGACATCAAGGTCATCTCCGTCGGCATGTTCAAGCCCCCCGGCAACAGCCCCGTGGTGTGGCGCGGGCCGATGCTCGACCGCGCGCTCCACCAGTTCCTCGCCGACGTCTACTGGGGTGACCTCGACATCCTCCTGATGGACCTGCCCCCGGGCACCGGCGACATCGCGATCTCGGTGGCGCAGCGCATGCCGGGCGCCGAGATCCTGGTCGTGACCACCCCGCAGCAGGCCGCGGCCGAAGTCGCGGAGCGGGCCGGCTCCATCGCCACCCAGACCCACCAGCAGATCGCCGGCGTCATCGAGAACATGGCCTGGCTTCCCTGCCCCCACTGCGACGAGCGCATCGCGGTCTTCGGCGAGGGCGGTGGCCAGAGCGTCGCCGAAGGCCTGACCCGCACCCTCGGCTCCCGCGTCCCCCTGCTCGGCCAGGTCCCGATCGACCTGCGCCTGCGCGAGGGCAGCGACAACGGCAAGCCGCTGGTGCTCACCGATCCCGACTCCCCCGCCGCGACCGAGCTGCGGCGGATCGCCGAGGGCCTGAGCAAGAAGTCCGGCAGCATCAAGGGCCTTCAGCTCGGCCTGTCCCCCTCAGGCCGCTAGGACGGCGCAGCACGTGCAACAGGGACCGTCCCGGCGGGGACGGTCCCTGTTGCATGTGTGGAACCGGCTCAGGTGGCCTCGGAGTCGTACGGCGGGATCTCGCCGTACCCCAGCTCCCCGGCGACCGCCGTGGCGTAGGGCTCTTCGTGGGCCGGGGTGGGCTCGTCGGCGGCCGGGCGGTTCCAGTCGTCCTCGAGGTCCTGCAGGAGGTGCTTCCTGACGAAGTTCTTCGGATGCAGGTCCGTCGGGTCGAAGTTGGCGAACTCGGGGCCGAGGTTGTCCTGGAGGTCGGTCTTGGCGTTGTTGGCCATCTGGCGCACCTGGCGAAGCATGCGGCCCGCCTGGGTGGCGGCCTGGGGGAGCTTCTCGGGCCCGAAGACCAGCAGGGCGATGACGATGAGTGCCAAGACCTCAGGCCAGCCGAGTCCGAACACTGTGATCTCCTACGCTCTCCTACGCCGATGCCTGCCGCTGACCGAAACCGTCCAGCGGCGACCTGGCCACTTCCAGACTAATGCCCCGATCCGGCAAGGGGCACCAAATAGGACGACCGATCACGACGGCTGCGGAGTCGGGACAGGCACCGCGTCGATGGTGACCGTGACGGTCTTCTGCCCGCCATCGCGCTGATACTTGATGGCCACCCTGTCGCCGGGCGCCTTGTTCCTGATCGTGACGATCAGCTCGGACGGCTGGGTCACCGGAGTGCCGTCGATCTCGAGGATGACGTCACCGGCCTTCAGGCCCGCCTTGTCGGCCGGGCCTCCGGCCACCACGGGCTCCTGGCCCTGCTGCGAGCCGGTGGCGATGCGGACGCCGTCGCCCTGGTAGCTCTCGTCGAGCTGGACGCCGATGCGGGACTTCTTGGCCGTGCCGGTGGCCACGAGCTCCTCGGCGACCCGCCGGACGTGGTTGATCGGTATGGAGAACCCCAGCCCGATGCTGCCGCTCTGCCCGCCAAAGGAGGTGTTGCCGAGGGTGGCGATGGCGGAGTTGACGCCTATCACCTCACCGCCGGCGTTGACCAGCGGGCCTCCGGAATTGCCGGGGTTGATCGCCGCGTCGGTCTGGATGGCGTTGATGAAGGACGACTCCGACCCGCTCTCGCCACCGGCCGTGACGGGGCGGTTCAGCGAGCTGACGATGCCCGTCGTCACGGTGCCGGTGAGGCCGAGGGGCGAGCCGATCGCGATGACGGGGTCTCCCACGACGACCCGGTCGGAGTTGCCGATGGTGATCTCCGGGGCGCCGAAGGTGTCGTCGGGCTTCACCACCGCGATGTCGGAGCTCGGGTCACGTCCGACGATCTTGGCGGCGCTCGACTTCTTGTTGCTGAAGGTGACCTTGATGTTGCCGGTCTGGGCCGCCGCGGCCACCACGTGGTTGTTGGTGACGATGTAGCCGCCCTTGATCACGAAGCCGGAGCCGGTGCCCGCCTCGCTGTTGCCCTTGACGTCGAGCGAGACCACGCTCGGCAGGACCCTCGCGGCGACGCCCGCCACCGAGTCGGGGGCGCGGTTGACGATCGCGCCGGTCGGCGTGCCGAGGCTGTAGGACGGGTCGACGCCGGAGCCCGACCGGGTGAGCAGATAGGTGCCGACGCTGCCGGCCGTCGAGGCGACCAGGGCGATCACGACGGCGAGCGCGGCGAGCACTCCGGTCCTCGGCAAGCGGGGGCCGGGCGCGCCGGCCTCCACGCGCGGGGCGCCGGGCGGCGGAGCCCAGCCCGGGCCCATGCCGAACGGGTTCAGCGGAGGGGGCGGTGGCGGCGCCCCGTGGGGCCCACCCGGCGAGAGCGGGAGCGGCCCGCCGGACGGGTTGCCCCAGCCGGTGGTGCCGTCGTCGGGCCGGGACGTCTCGGACGCGAAGGGGATGAGCCCCCCGCTCTCCGCGGCGAAGGGATCGCGCCCCATGTCGCTCGCGGCGAAGGGGTTCGGGCCGGTGAACGCGTCGGGCCCAGAAGCGGGCCACCCCTCAGAGGCGGGCAGGAACTCGGGTCTGACGCGCATCCCGCTGGAGCCCGTGGACCCCGACGTCGAACCGACCCGTGAATGCTGAGGTGGAGTGGTCACGTCCCCGGCATCGAAGGTACGTGTCTCGTCGGTCATCGAACGCTCACTCCCGAGGCCAGTCAACGTGGGCTACGCCAGATTCTCGCTCCGACCGCATACGAGCGCCATAAGTCTCGCCCGTCAAGGTCCATCCGATCGTATGCCCGCGTCGTCGTGCACGGCACGGACGGGGGGAGGTGCCGTGTCCCGTGCCCAGCGTCAGGGCTGGCGCAGAGGCGTGACCACGCGCCCCGGCACTAGCTGCCCGGCCGGGTTGGTGGCCCGGTGCTGGTTGGCGAACATCTCGACGGGCGGAGCCGACGGCTTGCTCTCGGCCCCGCCGACCATGAACAGCGTGCCGAGCGCGACGGCGGCCGACGCGACGCCGACCGCCACATAACCCGCCCGGCGGCTCGTTCCTTGGCGTCCCGGCCCGGAGAACCCGGCACCGCGGCGCGGCCTGCTGTCGATCGGGGCGCTGGTCAGCGAATACGACGGACTGGGAAACGGGCGCACCCGCGGCGGGATCGGCCCGCCAGGCTCGGACATCCGCAACAGGGACATCGTGAGGTCCGCCGGCATGGCGGGCGGGTCCAGTGATCTGAGACGGCTCTTGAGCGCCCTGATCGCATCCAGCTCGGCGCGGCAGTCCGCGCAGAACGTCAGATGCGCCAGAGCGCGTTCACGCTCCGCGTGACCAAGCTCACCGTCGATCAGCGCTGAGGCGCGCTCTCCGAGATGGCTCATGCTCCCTCCCTGCTCACGGTCGGGGGGAGTCCTTCACGACGGGGTGCCCGGTGCTCGAGCGCCTCCCGCAACTGGCTGCGACCGCGATGGATTCGGCTGCGAACGGTGCCCAGCTTCACGCCGAGCGTCGTCGCGATCTCCTCGTAGGACAGCCCCTCTATGTCGCACAGCACGACGGCCGCGCGGAACTCCGGCTGCAGCGCGTCTAGAGCCGCCTGGATGTCGGGCTCGAGCTGGGAGTCGTCGAACACCTGGGCGGGGGACGGCTCGCGCCCCCGCAGGCGCTCCCCGGCGTCGTCGCCGAGCCCCTCGAACCGGATGCGCTGCCTGCGCCGCGCCATGTCCAGGAAGAGGTTCGTGGTGATGCGGTGCAGCCAGCCCTCGAACGTGCCCGGCGTGTAGCTGGACAGCGACCGGAACACCCGGACGAAGACCTCCTGAGTGAGGTCCTCGGCGTCGTGGACGTTGCCGGTCAGCCTGTAGGCCAGGCGGTAGACGCGCGCCGAGTGGGCGCGGACGACCTCCTCCCAGGTCGGAGGTGTCCAACCCTCGTCGGGAAGCCGGGGGTCTCCCCCAGGCAACGCACCATCGGGAGTTTCAGCCTGGTGGTAATCGTCCACCAGCACTCCTCTCTCCGGGACCACCGCTACAGCCATAGTGCCTGCTTTCGTCCCTTCGTGCGTACCCACGTACCAACGAGGCCGGACTGTGTCCTTTAACAAAGGTCGTTCAAAGCGTGCAACGTACCCGTTGTGGCGTGAGTTCCCGTTCGGCCCCGACTCCCCTAGGCTGCGACCAATACGTGCGTACGGCGAAGGCGGGGAGGAGAGGCCGATGGCCCCGACGCCGACTAATCCGGTGGAGGCCACGCTGGCCTACGCGGAGGAGTTCCATGACGAGGACGAAGTGCTGCAGGCCGCGAGGCGACGCGGCATCGAGGTGGGTGCCGTCCCCATCCTGCCCGGAGGCGGCGCGGCTCTGTGCTTCATGGCCACGGCGATCAGCGCCAGGTCCGTGGTCGAGATCGGCACCGGCTGTGGTGTCTCGGGGCTGTGGCTGCTGCGCGGCATGCGCCTGGACGGCACGCTGACCAGCGTCGACGTGGAGCCCGAGCACCAGCGGATGGCCCGCCAGGCCTTCGCGGAGGCGGGGTTCTCCGGTAGCAAGATCCGTCTGATCGGCGGACGCGCCCTCGACGTGCTTCCCCGGCTCGCCGACGGTGGCTACGACCTGGTGTTCTGCGACGCCGCCAAGCAGGAGTACGGCGACTACCTCGCCGAGGCCGTGCGCCTGCTGCGGCCCGGCGGCATCGTCGCCTTCGACAACGCGCTGTGGCACAACCGCGTGGCCGACCCCTCGCAACGCGACCCTGAGACGGTCGCGATCCGCGAGCTGGGCAAGCTCATCAAGGGGGACGAGCGGCTGCGCGCGCTGATGATGCCCCTCGGCGACGGGCTGCTGGCCGCCATCAAGATCGCGAACTAGGAGCGGTAACCGCTGAGCCACTCCAGCAGCAGGCGCGTGCCGAAGCCGGTCGCGCCCTTGGTCAGGACGCCGTCGTCCGCGGTGCTGCGGGACACTCCCGCGATGTCGAGATGGGCCCAGCGCCGCCCGCCGGTGAACTCCCGTAGGAACAGCGCGGCGGTGATGGCGCCCCCGCCGTACTTGCCCTCGGAGTCGATGTTGGACAGGTCGGCCACCTGGGAGTCGAGCGCGGGCCGGTAGTCGTCGATCAGCGGCATGCGCCACAGGGGGTCGCCGGACACCCTCCCGGCCTCCAGCAGCTCCTTGGCCAGGTCGTCGCTGGAGGAGAAGACCGCGCCGATGTCGCGCCCGAGGGCGATGCTGATGGCCCCGGTCAGCGTGGCGAGGTCGACAACGGTGTCGGGGTCGAGCACGTCGTCGGCGTACGCCAGCGCGTCGGCGAGCACCAGCCTGCCCTCGGCGTCGGTGTTGAGCACCTCGACCGTGCGGCCGCCGTAGTGGGTGATCACGTCGCCGGGCCGCTGCGCCGTGCCGGACGGCATGTTCTCCGCGGCGGCGACCAGACCGGTGACGCGCGCCCGCGCGCCCAGCTCGCGCAGCGCGCCGAGGACGGCGATCACCACCGCGCCGCCCGCCATGTCGGTCTTCATGAACTTCATGCCGTCGGTCGGTTTGAGGGACAGGCCGCCGCTGTCGAAGGTGATGCCCTTGCCCACCAGCACGACGTGGGTGCCGTCCGGATCCTCGGGCTCGTACGCGAGCTGGATCAGCCGGGGCGGGCTCGCCGACCCCTGCCCGACCGCCAGGATGCCGCCGAACCCCTCGGCGGCGAGGTCGCCGGGCGACCACACCTTGGCCGTCAGCCCGGAGCGACCGGCGACCTCGACGGCGCGGTCGGCCAGCCAGGCTGGGTTCTTCTCGGAGGAGGGGGTGTTGGAGAGATCGCGCGCGAGAGCCGTGGCGCGGGCGGCCACCTCGGCGCGCTCGACGGCCGGACGGGCCTCCTCGGGCCCGAGAAAGCGGATCTCCTCAACGGCCTTGGTGCGACTCGCGCCGATCCTCATCGTGTAGGAGGCGAGCAGCGCGCCCTCGGCCAGGGCGGACCAGCCTTGCTCTCCCACGCCGGGCGGCAGTGTGACGTCGATGGACCGGCGTCCCCTGGCCCGCCGCGCGACGGCCCCGCCCGCCTTGCGCAGGGCGCGGGGCGTGGCGTCCCCGATGCCGTACAGAAGGACCCGCCGTACCGCGTCACCGTGCGCGACCGGGACCTCCACAACCTCGCCGGGCTCCCCCTTGGCCTCGTGGTGGGCCAGGAGAGCCGGCACCGGCACGGGAAGCTCGACGTCCGCGGTCAGATCACCGCCGAATGGCACGGCGAGCAGGTCGGCGTGCTGACCCGACGGTTGGACGAATCGCAGCGCGGTCTCAATTGGCATGGTGGTCCTCCCCTGCCTGGATGTGCGACAGCCCCGGCGTGGGGGCGCGGCCCGGCCGCCGGGGCCGTCAAGTCGCCTGTGTCGGTGGGTTGTGTCAGGGGTATGTCAGCCGACGACGTTCTTCAGAGCGTCGCCAAGGGCTCTGGCCTCGTCCGGTGAGAGCTCGACGACGAGCCGGCCGCCACCCTCCAGAGGGACCCGCATGACAATGCCCCGTCCTTCCTTGGTGACCTCCAGCGGACCGTCGCCAGTCCGCGGCTTCATCGCCGCCATGCGTATATCCCTTCCTGCCTCGGCCTGCGCGATGCCGACACGCGCCTGTCCGCGCCCGGCCGCCCGCCGCTTTCACGTCTTCTGTGACGTCCCATTATCCCGCCTCGCGAGCGCGCATGGGTAACGATCTCCTCCCAGAATGCGTTGTCGGGGGCCCTCACGCCGATCAAACTGGTCTATGTGAACGCCCGCGCCGCGCTTTTCGACCTCTATGGCGACCACCTGCGAATACGCGCGGGACGCGCGTTCGCCCGCGACGCCCCCGACGACCGGGTCTTCGCCACCCGTAGCAGACTGGTCCACGGGTCTTCGCCGCCCGACCGCAACCCGGACAAGGGAGTCCACTGATGGATCAGCGAGCCAACGTCACCCCCGGCGCCGACGCGCACGTCCTCTACTCCGTCGAGGGCGGCGTCGCCACGGTCACGCTGAACCGCCCGGACGCGATGAACGCGCTGACCATCCTCATGAAGGCCTCGCTGCTGGAGGCGCTGGAGCGGGCCCGCGACGACGCCGAGGCCCGGGCCGTGCTGCTGACCGGCGCGGGGCGCGGCTTCTGCGCCGGGCAGGACCTGCGGGAGCACGCCGCCAACCTGGACGCGGGCGTGGGTCTCGACAACACCGTCCGCGCCCACTACAACCCGATCATCCTGACGGTCACCGGCATGGGCAAGCCGGTGGTCGCCGCCGTCAACGGCATCGCCGCGGGCGCGGGAGCCTCGCTGGCCTTCGCCTGCGACTTCCGGGTGGCGGCCGACAACGCGAGGTTCGCGATGGCGTTCAGCGGCATCGGCCTCGCCCCCGACTCCGGCGCCTCCTGGACGCTGCCCCGGCTGGTGGGCCCCGCGAGGGCCCGCGAGCTGCTGCTGCTGGGCGAGCCGGTCGGTGCGGCCGAAGCGCTGGAGCTGGGCATGGTGACCTCCGTCGTCCCCTCCGCCGAGCTGGCGGCGAGCGCCCGGGATCTCGCCGTACGGCTGGCGCAGGGCCCGACGCTCGCCTACGGGGCGATCAAGCAGGCCCTGGACTTCTCCGCGGCGCACTCCCTGGAGGACTCCCTGGAGGTGGAGGCCGACCTCCAGGACGCCTGCGCCAAGACGGAGGACCACCACAACGCCACCCGGGCCTTCCTCGCCAAGGATCGTCCCGTCTTCCAGGGCCGCTGACCGGCCTCAGGGGCGGTCGCGCGCCCAGCACCCGGCCAGGTGGTCGTTCACCAGGCCGATCGCCTGCATCAAGGCGTAGGCCGTCGTCGGGCCGACGAATCTGAAGCCGTGGCGCTTCAGCTCCTTGGCCAGGGCCTTGGACGCGGGTGTCGTCGCCGGCACGTCGGCGAGCGACCCCGGGGCGGGAGACGCCAGGTCGGCGTACCTCCAGACCAGCCCGGAGACGCCCCCGGGGATCTCCGCGGCGGCCCGGGCGTTGGAGACGGCCGCCTCGATCTTGGCCCGGTTGCGGACGATCCCCGCGTCGGCCAGCAGCCGCTCGACGTCGGACTCGTCGAACGCGGCCACGGCCGGAATGGAGAAGCCGGAGAAGGCCTTGCGGAAGTTCTCGCGCTTGCGCAGGATCGTCAGCCAGGACAGGCCCGACTGGAACGCCTCCAGCGTCAGCCGTTCGTACACGAGGTCGTCGCCGTGGACCGGCCGGCCCCATTCTTCGTCGTGGTAACGGATGTAGTCGGGCGCGGTCGTCACCCAGCCGCACCGGACAGGCTCAGGGGTCACGTAAACCGAGGTTACAAGCTCAGCGGGCGTCTTCCGTCTCGGAACGGTCGGTGTCGGCGCCGTTGGGCGCCGGCTCTCTGTCAGGCAGCCCGAACCCGGAGGGGTCCGTGGGAGGGTCGCCCTCCGCCGCGGGCTCGGACGGATCGGGTGCCCAGGGCGCCCGCGCGCTGGACTCCCGGCGGGCCTGCAGGCGTCCGGCGAGCAGCTCGGCTACCCGCTGTTCCAGCACGGCGATGTGGGTGTCACGCTCGCCGATGGCCGTGGCCGCCCGCTGCAAGGTCTCGTCGACGCTCTGGGTGTGGTAGCCCACGAGGCTCACCGGGAGCTGCAACGCCATGAAGTCGACGGCCGTGAGCTGCCCGGGGTCGGGCAGGTCCAGCGGCGGCACGTCGGGGGCGAACTCCGTCAGCTCACCGCCGCGCCCCTGGGAGACCATCACCACGCAGTACAGCACGGCCAGCGCGGCGACAGCGAGTAGGACCAGCACATACGAATCGTGCCACATCGGTGCCTTTGAGCGCGCGCTGTTGCCTTCGCGCATGTGACACCATCGACGCATGACGCCTGTGCTCGTGACCGGCCCCGAGGGGCGGCTCGACCCCGGCTGGGTCGAGGCGGGCTCGGCCGCCGAGGTGGAGCGCCACGCTCAGGCGGGCCGCACTGTGGCGGTGACCCTGTCCGGCGACGAGACCACGCAGCTCGCGACGGCGGCGGTGTTCGCGTGGCTCGGAGCCCGCGTCTTCCGCACGGCCTACGAGGACCAGGTGCGCCTGGCGCTCGACATGACCGAGTCGCTCGCCGGGAGGCGGCCTCCGGCGCTAACCCGGCGCGGCCTCGCCTAGCTCCTCGGCGTTGGGGCTGAGGGTGCGGCCGGGCTTCTCCAGGTGCTCGAGGGCCTCCTCGACGGTGGTGGTCCAGGAGATCGCGTCGAAGACGTTCGGACGGGTGAAGCCCTCTTCGTACATGCCGTCGACCAGCAGGCGCAGCGGGGCGTAAAGGCCCCACGGGTCCAGGATGACCAGCGGCTTGTCGTGCAGCCCGAGCACGCGCGCGGTCCAGATCTCGAACAGCTCCTCCAGCGTGCCGATGCCGCCGGGAAGCACCAGGAACGCGTCGGAGCGGGTGTCCATGATGCCCTTGCGCTCACGCATGTCGCCTGTGATGATCAGCTCGTCTGAGCCGGTGTCGGCGATCTCGAGCTCCACGAGGACCTGGGGCATCACGCCCACCGTGCGGCCGCCGGCCTGCCGCGCCGCACGGGCCACCGCCCCCATGCAGGAGACCACGGCGCCACCGCTGACGAGGGTGTGCCCGCGCCGGGCCAGCTCCGTGCCGACCTCGGTGGCCAGGTCGAGGTACTTCTCGTCGATCTTCTGGCTGGACGCGCAGAACACGCAGATCGCCATCGTCACGTCGGCAACCCTACACAGGCCGATCAAACGTCACGCAGACCGACCTGGCGTTCCTGGTCGGCCTGCACGATGATGCGCACCGCCTCGTCCACGTCGTCGGTCACCTGCAGCAGGCCGACGTCACCCGCGGAGATCTTGCCGGTTGTCACGAGGGTGTCGCGGATCCAGTCGAGCAGGCCGCCCCAGAACCGCGTGCCCAGCAGGAGGACCGGGAACGAGGTGACCTTTCGCGTCTGGACCAGCGTGAGGGCCTCGAAGAGCTCATCGAGCGTGCCGAAGCCGCCGGGCAGTGCGACGAACCCGCAGGAGTACTTCACGAACATCGTCTTGCGCACGAAGAAGTAGCGGAACTCGATGCCGAGGTCGACGTAGTCGTTCAGCTTCTGCTCGAAGGGCAGCTCGATGCCGAGCCCCACCGAGACGCCGCCGGCCTGGCGCGCTCCCTTGTTCGCCGCCTCCATGCACCCGGGCCCGCCGCCGGTGATCACGGCGTACCCGGCCTCGGCAAGGGCGCTGCCGAGGCTCTCCCCGAGCGCGTACTCAGGGCTCTCCCGGGGGGTGCGGGCGGACCCGAAGACGGTGACGGCGGGCGGCAGCTCGGCGAGCTGCCCGAAGCCCTCCACGAACTCGGCCTGGATGCGCAGCACCCGCCAGGGGTCCATGTGCAGCCACTCAGTGGATCCGCGCTGGTCGAGAAGTCTCTCGTCGTAGGTCGTGTCGGGGAGGAACTTCCCCCGGACCAGAGACGGTCCCTGACGGCGTTCCTCGCGAGGTGCTTTGTTCATGCGAATCACGCTAACTGCCCGCGCGAGCGCACAAGCCGTACCCGATCGGGCGGTTTCGTAGTGCCTGTAAAGAATCTTGAAAAATCTGCTTGGAGCAGGGGAACCGTTTCTTCTCGAGACTGCGTCTAACAGCCGAGGGTGCTGCTCGGGACTGAAAGTGGCTTTCCCCGCCAAATGGCCGGCGCGGAAAGCCACTTTCTTTTGTACGGCGTGATCAGCCGAGCCAGGCGAGCATCCTGCGCTCGCAGTCGGCGATCTTGGCAAGCGAGGCGTACTCGCCCTGCTGGTGGGCGAGGTTCGGATCGCCGGGGCCGTAGTTCACGGCCGGGATGCCGAGCCCGGAGAACAGCGAGACGTCGGTCCAGCCGAGCTTGGCCCGGGGAGTGCCGCCGATGGCCTCCGCGAACGCCGCGGCGACGGGGTGGGTCAGCCCGGGGCGCGCGCCGGCGGCTCCGTCTGTGAACCGCACCTCGTACCCGTCGAAGATCTCGCGCACGTGGTCACGCGCCTGTTCCAGCGAGCGGTCGGGCGCGAAGCGGTAGTTCACCGTGACCACGCACTCGTCGGGGATGACGTTGCCGGCCACCCCGCCGGCGATGCCGACGGCGTTCAGCCCCTCGTGGTACGCCAGGCCGTCCACGACCGGCTCGCGGGCCTCGTAGGCGTTCAGCCGGGCGAGGACGGGCGCGACCGCGTGGACGGCGTTCACGCCGTGCCAGGAGCGGGCGCTGTGGGCCCGCTTGCCCCTGGCGACGACCTGCGCCCGCAGGGTGCCCTGGCAGCCGCCCTCGATCTCTCCGTCGGTGGGCTCCATGAGCACGGCGAAGTCGCCCGCGAGCAGCTCGGGACGGGTGCGGGCGAGCCGCGCCAGACCGTTGCGCGCGAGCTCGATCTCCTCGCAGTCGTAGAAGACGTAGGTGACGTCCCTGCTGGGGCTCGGCAGCCCGGCGGCGAGCTTCAGGGCGATGGCGACGCCGCTCTTCATGTCGGAGGTGCCGCAGCCGTACAGCAGGTCGCCCTCGACGCGTGACGGAACGTTCCCGGCGAGCGGCACGGTGTCGATGTGGCCCGCGACGACCACCCGCTGGGCGCGGCCCAGCCCGGTGCGCGCCACAACGGCCTCACCGTCGCGGACGACGGTGAGGTGCGGGAGCGGCGCCAGGACCGCCTCGATGGCGTCCGCCAGGGCCTTCTCGTCGCCGCTGACCGACTCGATGTCGACGAGCGCCGCCGTCAGCGCCCGTACGTCACCGGTGAGATCGAGCGGCGTCGCCTCAGGCATTGAGGCCGTGCTGGCGCAGGACGTCGTTCAGCTCGGCCTTGTCGTGCCGCTGCCCGGCCTTTAGGCGCTTCAGCACGAGGACGCACGGGAGGCCGAAGGTGCCCCCGGGGAACTCCTTGCCGCGCGTGCCGCCGACCGCGACGCACCAGTCGGGGACGCGGCCCCGGCTGATCTCCTCGCCGGTCTCGACGTCGATGACGGGCATGGACGAGGTCAGGATCGTGCCTGCGGCCACCACGGCCCCCCGGCCGACGCGTGCGCCCTCCACGATCATCGCGCGGCTGCCGATCAGCGCCTCGTCCTCGATGACGACGGGGACGGCGTTCGGGGGCTCGAGGACGCCGCCGATGCCGACGCCGCCGGACAGGTGGACGTTGCTGCCGATCTGGGCGCAGGAGCCGACCGTGGCCCAGGTGTCCACCATCGTGCCGCTGTCGACATACGCCCCGATGTTGGTGAAGGACGGCATGAGGACGACACCCGAGGCGAGATACGCGCCCCAGCGGGCGATGGCGCCCGGGACGACCCGCACGCCTTCCAGGGATGTCTTCAAAGGGATGCGGTCATTGTGGTGGAAGTCGCCTACCTGGCTCCTGACCATGCCGAGGACCCGGAAGCTGAGCAGGATGGCGCGCTTGGCCCGCTCGTCCACGATGACGTCACCGGAGGAGTGGTCGATGAAAGCGACCCGGGCCTTACCGGTGTCCAACATGTCCACGGCACCCACGATCACGCCACGCGCTTCGGCGTCGTCGGGCGACAGGCCGTCGCGGCGCTCCCACAGCTCGTCCACGGTCGCCGGCAAGGGGCTTTCGAAGGTCTCGCTCATGTGAGGGGAGCTTAGCGCCGCGCGGGGACCTCGGCTTGGCCGGTAGGTTCATGTGTGTGGCACGGCGATTCTCACGAGCGGTTCTGACGATCACGGCCATCGTGGTCGTGCTCGGCGCAGCTATCTTTTTCGGGATTTATCACCTGTTGAACAGAGCGAAGCCGTTCAGTCTCGGCGAGCACTGTCAGGTGAAGACCTCGACGGGCACCCTCGACCTCGAGATCGAGCAGGCGCAGGTCGCCGCCACGATCGCCGCGGTGGCCTCCCGCCGCAAGCTGCCCGAGCGGGCCCTGCAGATCGCGTACGTCACAGCGATCCAGGAGTCCAAGCTGCTGAACCTCCCCTCCGGCGACCGTGACTCGGTCGGGGTGTTCCAGCAGCGCCCCTCGCAGGGCTGGGGCACCGTCGCGCAGCTCCAGGACCCGGTCTACGCCACACGCAAGTTCTTCGCGGCTCTGGTCAAGGTCAAGCGCTACCAGAAGCTGCCCCTGCACGAGGCGGCCCAGGCCGTGCAGCGGTCCGCCGACGGCTCGGCGTACGCCCAGCACGAGGAGGACGCCAAGATCCTCGCCGGGGCGTTCACGGGCCGTATCCCGAAGGCCGTCCACTGCTGGTACCCACCACCCACCGGCAAACCCGTCCCCTCCCAACCGGCCAAGGCCCGCAAGGAGCTGGCCAGGGCCCTCGGGGAGCCCGCGGCCGACGGCAACCAGATCACCGCGCCGACGGAGCGGCGCGGGTGGCTGATCGCCGCCTGGTCCGTCGCCCACGCCCGGAAGTACGGCCTGCGCCAGGTGCGCTACGCGGGCGTCACGTGGAAGTCCGCGTCGGGCCACGACGGCTGGCTGACCGACGCCAAGTCCTCCTCGGCGGCGAAGGTCGAGATCGCCTAGAGCATGCGTTCCACGTTGATCGAGCCGGGAGAGAGCGGCTGCGCGTAGGCGGCGGTCCAGGCCTGCCCCTGCACCCGGTGGAAGCTGAGCAGGCGCCCGTCGCCGGCGCGGTAGTCGGCGAAGTCGACCAGGCCGCGCTCGGGGTAGCCGGTCGTGCCCTCCGAGCGGAAGGCGGCGGTCCCGCGCTCGTACGGGAAGAACTCCACCCCTTCCATGATCAGCATGCTCTTGGCCGGCACCATGCCCTGGGTCGGGACCGGGGTCCAGAGGAAGACCTCCAGGTGGGGCGGCTCGTCCGGCGTCGCCCCCTCGCGCTCCTGGACCGACAGCCACTGGTAGTGACGCACGCCCTCCTCGAGGAGGTATTCGGTCCACTGGTCGCCGTGCCACGAAAGGTGGAGGGCTCCGAGGACGCGCGACCGCGCCCCCTGACGGTCGATGGTGTCCCCGACCTTGATCGTCCTCGGATCGAGGTAGTCGGGGTCCAGGACGCCCGGGCGGGCCGGCGCGGGGTGCGGCGAAGTCGGCTCGGGCGCCGGCTCAGGGGGCCTGGGAGCCGGTCGAGCCTTCTTCTCGGGCCGTCGCGTGCCGATAAAGGCGCCCAGCACGACGACGAAGATGGCTGCGCTCATTGCGAGCACGACCGCAACGGTCATGCCGCGGGATCCTACTGGAGGCGGAGCACCGCCGCATTGACCCGTTCGTCAGTTGCTGTCATGGCGATCCGGATATGCGATGAGCCCGCATGTCCGTAAAAGTCGCCCGGCGCGACGAGAATGCCGATTTCGGCTAGCGCCTGAACCTGCT
Organism: Sphaerisporangium sp.; assembly: GCA_025964675.1. GTDB lineage: Bacteria > Actinomycetota > Actinomycetes > Streptosporangiales > Streptosporangiaceae > Sphaerisporangium. Next base: position 60,074 of record JAOPYI010000021.1, read on the forward strand.
CCCAGCAGCTCCGGTCGTCGGTCGCCCACAGATAAAGGCCGGCCGTCGAATGCTCGACGCGCCAGCCGGCCTTTTCGAGGGCCGGGCGCAGCAGGGCGCGCCGCGCGGCGTACAGCTCGCGCTGCGCGTCGGCGTGCCGGTCGTCGTCGAGGACGGCGGCCATGGCGGCCTGGACCGGCGCGGGCATGATCATGCCGGCGTGCTTGCGTACCTCGAGCAGACGCTTGACGAGGGCGGGGTCGCCCGCGACGAACGCCGCGCGGTAGCCGGCGAGGTTGGATCTCTTGGACAGCGAGTGCACGGCGAGCAGGCCCTCGTGGGAGCCGCCGCAGACGTCCGGGTGCAGGATCGAGACCGGCTCCTCTTCCCAGCCCAGCTCGATGTAGCACTCGTCGGAGGCCACCACCGCGCCACGCTCGCGCGCCCAGGCGACCACCTTGCGAAGGTGCTCGGCGGGCAGCACGCGGCCGGTGGGGTTCGACGGGGAGTTCACCCAGACCAGCGGCACACGCTCGGGGCCGAGCTCCAGCAGCCCGTCGGTGGCGTGCGGAGTGGCCCCCGCGAGCCGCGCCCCGACGTCGTAGGTGGGGTACGCGAGGGCGGGGATGATCACGCGGTCGCCGGAGCCGAGGCCGAGCAGGGTCGGCAGCCAGGCGACCAGCTCCTTGGACCCGATGGACGGCAGGACGTCGGCGGGGTCGACCGTGACGCCGTGACGGCGTGCGAGCCAGCCGGCGGCGGCGCGGCGGAGCCGCTCGGTGCCGTGGGTGAGGGGGTATCCGGGGCTGTCGGCCGCGGCCGCGAGCGCCTGACGCGCCACGGCGGGCACCGAGTCGACGGGGGTGCCGATCGAGAGGTCGACGATGCCGCCGGGGTGCGAGAGCGCCCGCTCTTTGTACGGCACCAGCCGGTCCCACGGAAAGTCAGGCAGCCCGATCACCGAATAACCCCCAGGAAGTTCCAACGCGATCATGTGAGAAACCGGCCGGTACCGCGACCATCAGGTCACGGTACCCAGCGGCATCTCATGACCACGGACAGGCCGAAGCTCAGTGCTCCTCGGCCTGCGGCGGGAGTGCGGCCACGATCGGGTGATCCTTGGCGATCTTGCCGACCTTGGACGCGCCGCCGGGGGAGCCCAGCTCGTCGAAGAACTCTACGTTGGCCTTGTAGAAGTCCTTCCACTGATCGGGCGTGTCGTCCTCGTAGAAGATCGCCTCCACCGGGCAGACGGGCTCACACGCGCCGCAGTCCACACACTCGTCTGGGTGAATGTAGAGCATGCGGTTGCCCTCGTAGATGCAATCGACGGGGCATTCTTCGATGCATGCCTTGTCCAGGACATCCACGCAAGGCTGCGCGATGACGTAGGTCACCTCGGACTCCTTCTTCTCCGCGCCTTCGCACGACTCGACCGCGGGTTGCTAGACCTAGTATTGCCGTGCTGGCCACATCTCTGAAACGGGAGGGGGGCAAACCGAGTGACACCGCACTTTGGCGGAAGGCTCGTCGTCGCCGTCGTCCCCTCTGACGTGGGACGCAGGGTCACCGTGCGGCGGCGGGAGCCCGACGGTTTCCGCGACGCGGTGGGCGTTCTCGAGTCCTGGGACGACGGCGTGCTCAGGGTTCGCAAGCGCGACGGCACGCTGGTGGACATCCCCGAGGAGACCGTCGTCGCGGCGAGGGTCGTCCCCGAGCGCTGATCAGGCCCTTTTCGCGTGGCCAATCCCACGGGTGCCCCAATGCTGGCCCAAACTCCGCGTGCCTCCTCGACGCGGGAGAATGTGACGTTGAGTATTCGTCTCGTGACCTCACGTGCCGCAGCCGCAGTAGTGATCCTCGCCACAGCCGTGGCCGGGTGCTCCTCCGCGACCACCACCGACAAGAAGCTCCCTCCGGTCGACCCGAAGGCCGCCAGTCTCGCCGAAGGGTTCGGCACGATGGACAGGCTGGTCCAGGCCGCGAGGAAAGAGGGCTCCCTGAACCTCGTCGGGGTTCCGCGCGACTGGGTGAACTACGGCGCCATCATGGACCGCTTCTCCGGCGAGTACGGGATCCGGGTCAACGTGGCCGAGCCCGGCGCCAGCAGCCAGCGCGAGATCGACATTGCGAAGAGCTCGGTACCCGCGCAGGCTCCCGACGTGTTCGACCTCGGCATGGACGTCGCGATGTCCAACGCCCAGCGCTTCGCCCCGTACAAGGTGGCCGCCTGGCAGGACATCCCCGACAACGTCAAGGACCTCAAGGCGCACTGGTACGCCGGGTACGGCGGTTACATGTCGATCGGGTACGACCCGCGCAAGGTGCCGGCGCCCAAGAGCTTCTCCGACCTGCTCAAGCCCGGATACGCCGTGGCGCTGCCGGGTGACCCGGTCCAGACCGCCGCGGCGTTCAACGGCGTCATGGCGGCTTCGCTCCAGGCCGGGCGGCCGGAGGCCCAGCGGGGCCTCGAGTTCTTCACCAAGCTCAAGAAGGGGGGCGGCCTGGCCCTCCCCTCCCAGGCCAACACCCTGGTCGACTGGGACTACGTGAACGCCGCCAAGGCCGCCCAGACCGCCGGCGACGAGAAGCCCGCCTGGAAGGTCGTGGTGCCGTCGAACGCCACACTGGCGTCGTACTACGTCGAGGCGATCAACAAGAAGGCGCCGCATCCCGCCGCAGCCCGGCTCTGGCAGGAGTTCCTCTACAGCGACGAGGTCCAGAACCTCTTCCTCAAGGGCTTCGCCCGCCCGGCCCGCATGGAGGCGCTGGACATGAAAGGCAAGCTCGACATCCAGGCCGCCGCCAAGCTGCCCGCCGTGTCCGGCACGCCCGTGTTCCTCACGGTTCCGCAGGCGGACGAGGCCAAGACCTACCTCAAGGACAACTGGTCCAAGTCCATGGGCTGACCCGCCGTCCGGAAACGCTCCGTGCTCCACGGGGAAACAGAGCGTGTCGTCCCCGGAAACCCGCACCCATACCGGTACCAAAGTGAGGAGGGTGAAGCCTCCGGACAGATGTGTCGCAAGGACATCAAGGCTCTAAAGTGTCTGTACTTACGGACACGGGAAGCGATGTCTGAGAATGCGAGCTGATGGCCTTGCGATACGACACGCCGAGATTGATGCGGTGGAACGCTCGCGCCTATGACAGCTCGTTCGGCTACGTCTCGGCGCACGGAGCGCCCCTGATAGAGCTGCTGGACCCCCAGCCGGGCGAGCGGATCCTCGACCTGGGATGCGGCACAGGGGTGCTCACCGCCGACATCGCCGCCAGGGGCACCACCGTGCTCGGCATGGACGGCTCCGCCGCGATGATCGAGGTCGCGGTCTCCCAGCACCCCCGGCTGGAGTTCATGGTCGGCGAAGGCTCCAACTTCGGCGTGGGCGTGCCCTACGACGCGGTGTTCTCCAACGCCGCGCTCCACTGGATGGGGCACCCCGACGCGGTGATCAGGTGCGTGCGGACCGCGCTGACCCCCGGTGGGCGGTTCGTGGCCGAGATGGGCGGCGCCGGCAACTGCGCCGCGCTCACCTCGGCGATGCTCACGGCCTGGCGGGAGAACGGGCTGCCGGAGCCGGAGCTGCCGTGGTACTTCCCCTCCCCCGCCGAGTACGCCGCCCGCCTGGAGCAGGGCGGGTTCACCGTGCGGCTGCTCGAATACTTCGACCGCCCGACGCCGCTCGACGAATGCCCCAACGGCGCCGCCGACTGGGTTCGGATGTTCGCGAGCTCCCTTCTCGACGGAGTGCCGCCCGCGACGGTGGAACCGTTGTTGAGACGGGTCAACGAGCTGGCGGCACCCGCTCTACGTCGCGAATCGGGGTGGGTGGCCGACTACGTGAGGCTGCGATTCGCCGCTGTGCGGGCCTAAGGGCCGTCTACGACCGAGCGATTTGCCAGACTATGGTCTGGTCAACGGAATCACCGGAGAGGAAACGGGATGAACTTCTGCCTGAGTGATCTCGTGCCTCCGCTTCGCTGGAGTGACGCGACCGGGTTCTCGCAGCTTCGCGAGGCGCCCGGCCTGCCGGACGCGTGGTGGCGGTCCGTCCCCGTCAGCCGGGTGTTCGCCGTCCTCGGCCCCGAGGCCCTCGGTGAGCTCCTCACGGAGCTGGCGTTGGAACACTGGCCGGCCGCCGCCGTGGGCGACATCCTGCCCGCCCTGCACGTCATGGACCCCGACGAGGCCGACGAGCCGCAGGTCTCCATCGCCCTCGACCGCGTGGGCTCGTGGTTCGGCCTGCTCGCGCTGACCGGCCGCGAGCTCGCCGACCAGCCCTTCATCCGGGCCCGCCCGGTGCTGACCGCGCTGTTCACGGCGGTCTTCGTACGGCTGACGCCCACCGGCGACCAGACCGGCGACCACGCCGTGCAGGCGCCACTCCAGACCGAGACGCCTCCGGCCGGGCAGTCCCCGGAGACTCCCGTACCGGCACCGCAGGCGCCCGCATCCGCGCCTCAGGCCCCCGTACGGGCCGCCCAGCCCATGCCGGCGCCACAGCTGCCCGTACCGGCGGCGCGGGCGTCCGTACCGGCTCAGCAGCCGCCCGTACGGGCGGGGGCACGCTCCGCCGCGGAACCTCCCCCGAAGGCGGACCCGCTCCCCGTTCGGCCCGCTACCCGGCTCCCGAAGAGGCAGGTGGTCTCGATCGACCCGGGCGACCCCCTCGGCCTCGCCGCCGCGCGCATGGCGGAGGCCGCCCTGGAGGACCGCCTGTCAAGGGAATCTCCGGCCGACGGCACGCGTGAAGGCGGTTCACGCACGGCCCGCACCTCGATGTTCACTCCTCCCCCGCGCGTGGAGCGGCCCTTCCCCGTCCCAGAGGGTCAATCGTCGGGGACTCCGGCGCCGGCTTTCGGCACGGACGCTCCCGCGTTCGTCTCCGAGGACGCCGGGTCGGCTCCAGCTCCCCGGCCGTTCGTACCCGAGCCCGAGCCTTTCGACGGCGACTCAGACCCCTTCGCCCCCGGCCGGTTCCCCCCCGGCCCCGGCTCGTTCGGAACCGATCCGCGTCCCTTCGCCGCCGACGCCGGTCCAGAAATGACGCAGGACCCCGAGGTCACGCAGGACCGTGAGGGCGCGGAGGACCAGGAGCGGGCACAGGCCGCCGGGGGCGACGTCCCCGAGAGCGCGGGCAACCCGGGTACGAGCACCGACGACCTCGCCACCGGACGCACCGAGAAGGGCATCCCCGCGCTCATCGACGCGGCGTTCGCCGACCTGGACGACAAGACCTGGGCGGTGGCCCAGAACCACGTCTTCACCGACTCCCCCGCCGCTCCGGAGGAGCTGGCCAAGCTGTTCGCCGTCACCTCCGACGACATCGTCGCCCTTGAGGAGCAGCTCAGAAGCCGGCTCGCCGTCTGGCTGGACAGCGCGGACGCCGCCCCGTACACCCAGCATCTGGAGAAGCTCCCCGGCGCCCTCGGCGTCGCCGCGCCCAAGTCACGCCTGATGACCGCCGCCGAGTGGCACACCAGGGAGCTCCGCTCCCTAGACGTCCCGGCATGGCAGTTCATCCTGGCCACGCTCCCGGGCTACACCGTCCAGGACGACTGGCTGGTCTCGGGGGACATCGCGGAGCTGCGCGAGCAGACCTGCGGCCTGATACTCAACGCCGACCGGCCGCCGACGGTGGCAAGGGCACTGGAGCTGGTGTCGACCCTCGGCATCCACCCGGAGGTCGCCAAGGAGTGGCTCGAGAACGTCCCCCAGCTCCGCATCCAGAGCACCAAGAAGCCCGGCAAGACCGAAGAGGACAGGCCCGGCGATCCGGAGGGGCCGCAGGCGGCGCCGAGCGGGCAGCTCAAGGACGTATCTATGACCCGCAGGTGCTTCCGGCACCCGGACGGCCTTTGGTGGCTCAGAGTGGACGTCGCGCCCGAGCAGCTCACCGGCGGAGAGTGCCCGCTGCCCAGCGGGTTCGCCTCCTACCTCGGGATGTCGCCTGGCGACAGCCACACGGTGATGAGCGCCGCCGGGGAGGTCACGCTGAGCTGGCAGGCACGTCCGGTGATCGACTCGCTCGGACATTTACTCCATGAGATGGGCGCCCAGCCGGGAGCCCATCTGTTCCTCACCGTCGCCGAGGAGGACAAGGTCCTGCGGGCCAGGCTGGTGCCCGCGTCGACCGGCGACGTCGACAAGGCGACGCTGGCCCTGCGGCTGGCCGGCTACACCGCCAAGGGACAGGCCGAGTCGCTGGAGGAGACGATCCGCGTGCTGGCGACCCGGATCGGCATGACCGGCCCCGTGGGGCTGCCCGACCTGATGAACAGGCTGCGCGAGCGCGGGGACCGCGACCTGCTGTCCCTGATGGTCTGACGGGAGCCGCGGTGCCCCGGCTCGCGATAGCCCCTGAGGTCCCCCGGGATCTCGACGCGCTGGCCCAGCCCGTGCGCCGGGAGGCCGTGATCGCCATGCGCCGGTTCCTGAGTAACACCACGTCCGCTCCCCACCCCGAGCGGGTGCGCAACACCCGGGACCCGAGGGTCGCGACGCTGCGGCTAGCGGACCGCTTCCGGGGGGTTGTGGTACGGCAGCGCGACGTGTACTGGATGCTCACCGTGCTTTCGGACGCCGAGGCCTGGTCGTACGCCCAGCGGCACCGCTTCGCCGTCAACGCCGCCATCGGGGTCGCCGAAATCTGGAACGCCGAGGCCCTGGAGCGGGTGGAGCCCGCGCTGCGCCGGTCCGCCGGCTCGACCGAGTGGCGCCTCTTCGCGCATGTGTGCGACACCGACCTGCTCGGCCTCGGCATCGACCCCCAACTGCTTCCCCTGATACGCCTGATCACCACCGACGCCAACCTGGACGCGCTCGAGCCGCTGCTCCCCGAGAGCCAGTTCGCGCCGCTGTCGGTGCTGGGGCAGGGCGGCTCGGTGGCCGAGGCGTGGCGGGTGCTGGACACGCGCGTGGCCGTGCCCGCGTCGGCGGTGGACGTCACGGACCTGGCAACCGCGCTGGAACGCACGCCCGACCGTGCCGCCTTCGTGCCCGATCACAGCGCGCTGGACCGGATCCTCGCGACCCCGCACTGGTGCACGTTCCTCTACCCCACCCAGCACCGCCTCGCCCACCAGGACGGCTACGACGGCACGGTGCTCGTCACCGGCGGCGCGGGGACCGGCAAGACGCTGGTGGCCCTCCACCGCGCCACGCACCTCGCCCGCGCCGGAACCGGCCAGATCCTTCTCGTGACCTTCTCCCAGGGCGTGGCGCTCGACGCGGCCGCCAAGCTGGACCTGCTGGTGGAAGACGGCAAGGTCCGCGGGCGCATCGAGGTCGGCAACGTCGAGCGCCTCGCCCATCGCATCGTCGCCGAGGCGGAGGGCAGGCCTCCGCTGCTGGTCGGCGGGCCCGACCTCGCCACGCTGTGGCAGGAGGCCTCGGAGATATCGGGCGACCTGTACAGCCCGGCGTTCCTGCTGCGCGAGTGGGAGCACGTCATCCTGGCGCAGAACCTGTGCACCGTGCAGGAGTACCTCGCCGCGGAACGTCCGGGCCGGAGCGTGGAGCTCGACTGGGAGGCCCGCACCGCGGTCTGGAAGGCCATCGAGCACGTGACCGGACGGCTGCGCGCCTCCGGCAGGCGAACGCTGCTCCAGCTCGCCTCCGAGGCCTCCACCCTGCTCGGCCGCACCACGGGGGACGTGCTCGGTGACGACGCGCCCCAGCGCGTGCCGTACCGCCACATCGTTGTCGACGAGGCGCAGGACCTGCACCCGGCGCAGTGGCGGCTGCTCCGCGCCGCCGTGCCTCCCGGGCCGAACGACCTCTTCATCGCGGGCGACCCCCATCAGCGCGTCTTCGACACCCGTGTGGCGCTCAGCACGCTCGGTATCAAGGCCGAGACCCACCGCCTGACGATCTCCCACCGCCTGCCGCAGGAGATCCTCTCGTGGGGGATACGGCTGCGCGGCGGGGGCCCGGCCGACGGCCTGGTCGACGGCATCACCGAGCTGGTCGGCTTCCGCGCCACCCACCTCGGCACCCGCCCGACCGTACGGGAGTACACCTCCCGCGAGGCGGAGATGGCCGGCCTGGTCACCCACGTCAGGGAGTGGATGGACGAGGGGGTGCCCGCCGTGGAGATCGCCGTCGCGGCGCGCACGGGCGACCTGGTGAAGGACGCCAGGGCGGCCCTCGCCAACGCCGAGGTCAATGTGCGGGTCACCACGCTCCACGGGCTGAAGGGCCTGGAGTTCCGCCGGGTCGCCCTCGTCGGCGTGGCCGACGGTGTCGTACCCCCCTCGGACGGGCTCACCCCCGCCGGCGAGGACCCGACGGCGCGCGCCCACGATCTCCAGCGGGAACGAGGACTGCTCTATATGGCCTGCACCAGAGCCGGCGAGCGACTTTACGTGTCCTATTCCGGCCGGGCAAGTCCCTTTCTGCCACCATGACCCAATACCCTGAACTGCGGATAAGACCGAGTCTCATCCCGACCCAAGCCCCATGCCGGTTGGACCCCCATGAATCTGAGCCTTAGCGACATCGTGCCTCCCCTGCGCTGGACAGCACCCGGCCAGGTCGAGCCGATCGCGAGCGACACCCGACTCCCGGACGCGTGGTGGCAGGCCCTCCCCGTCGACCGCGCCTGCCTCATCGTCGGAACCGCTCAGGTGGCGGCGCGGCTGGCCGACCTGGCCATGGCTTGCTGGGGGCATCTACCTCTCGGCGACATCCTCCCCCTGCTGCGGATGACCGACCCGGACAAGAGCCTGCGCACGCCTGAGTCCCGCGAGGCCGTGCTCACCCTGTTCACGGGCGTGCTCTCGCGGCTGGTGGCCTCCGAGGCACAGGCAGGCCGCGAGGCCCCCCTCGTGCCGGCACCGGCCAAGCCCGACCGGCCGATCCCGGAGCTCATCGACGAGATCTTCGCCGCGCTGGACGACCGGCAGCGGGCCATCGCCAAGGACCGGGTCTACGCCGAGCGCCGGGTGACCCTCGACGAGCTGGCCCAGCGGTTCTCCGTGACCCGCGAGCGCATCCGGCAGATCGAGCGCGACCTGCGCGACCACGTCCAGAGCCGGCTCGCGACCCCCGAGGCCACCCCGCTCGCCGCCCACCTCGCCTGGCTGCGAGGAAGGCTCGGCACGGCCGTGCCGGCGGACGACCTCGCGGCCGCGGTGCCCTGGCACCGTACGGAGCTGGTGACGCTCGGCGTGCCGACGTGGCGGTTCGTCCGCACGCTGCTGACCGGATACGACCAGGTGGACGGCTGGCTGGTGGCCGGGGGGGCCGACGAGCTGAAGGAGAAGACCCGTCAACTCTTCACCGACGGGCCGGTGAAGCTGCCAGAGGCGGTGACGATGGTCGCCCAGCTCGGCGTGCGGGAGGACGTCTCCGAGCGTTGGCTCGGCTCCGTCCCCAACCTGCGCATCCTGGAGGGGCACGTCGTCCCCTGGCCGCGCAGCGTCAACGAGAAGGCCGAGGCCGTGCTGGCCGTCGCCGAGGGGCCGCTCAGCCCCGAGGAGATCCAGACCCGCATCGGCGAGGACTACAGCCTCGTCGGCATCCGCAACCAGCTCACCGCCGACGAGCGCTTCCTGCGGGTCGACAGGAACAGGTACGGGCTGTCGCGCTGGGGCGGCGAGGAGTACATCGGCATCCGCGAGATGATCGTGCGCGAGATCGAGCGCGCGGGCGGCGAGGCCTCGGTGAACAGCGTCGTCGCCAACCTGACCACGCGGTACGAGGTCAGCGAGAGCTCGGTGCGCGCGTACGCGGGCGGGCCGGGGTTCGAGCGCACCCAGCGGGGCTGGATCCGCGTCGCCGCCCCCGAGCAGGCCGAGCCGTACCAGCCGCGCCGCGACGTGTCGATGACCCGCCGCTCGTTCCGCAGCCGGGACGGGCGCTGGTGGCACCGCGTCGACGTCAACGCCGAGCACCTCAGGGGCTCGGGCTCCCCGCTGCCGACCGGCTTCGCCGCGCACCTCGGCATGGCCCCGGGCGGCCAGCTCACCACCTCGACGCGCTCGGGCGACGTCGTGATCAGCTGGCACAACCAGCCGACGATGGGCTCGATCAGGCCCGTGCTGGCCGACTACAACGCCAGCGAGGGCGACTCGATCTTCATGACGGTGTCGGACGGCGGCGAGCTGCTGACCCGCTACCTGCCGCAGGCCGCCCAGGGGCTGCCGCCGATCAACATGGCGCTGCACCTCATCGGGTACACCGCCCCGGTGGCCTCGGAGGCCGAGGCGCTGCGGCTGATCGGGGCCCGCATCGGCCTGCCGGACGGCGCCTCACGGGAGGAGGTCCTGACGCGCCTGCGGGAGCGCGGCGACCGCGACATCCTCGCCTTCCTGGATCCCGAGACGGTGTGAGCGCCGTCCCGGGGTTCCCGCCGCTCAATAGAGCCCGTACATCGTGTACTCCATGACCTAAGCTCGTTGGCATGTTGCGGCTGTATGACACCAGGTCCAGGCAGCTCGAAGCGATCGTTCCCGCGAACGCCCGCGTACTGCGCATGTACACCTGCGGGCCGACCGTCTACAGGTACGCCCACGTGGGCAACCTCAGGTCATATCTCCTGTCCGACCTGATCCGGCGGGTTCTGGAGCAGCACCGGGTGCGGTCGGTGGTCTGCCAGAACATCACCGACGTGGGCCACCTGGTCGACGACGAGGAGATCGACGCGTCCGGCGAGGACAAGGTGCTCCAGCAGGCGCGCGCCGAGGGGCGTTCCGCCACGGACATCGCCCGCTTCTACGAGGACGCCTTCCGCCGCGACACCGCCGCGCTCAACATGCGCACCCCCGAGCACACCCCGCGTGCCACCGAGACCATCGACCTGATGATCGAGCTGATCGCCAGGCTCATCGAGAAAGGTCACGCCTACGCGGTGGACGACGGCTCGGTCTTCTTCGACGCGCAGAGCTTCCCGACTTACGGCGAAATTTCAGGAAATCGCCTGGACGCGCTGAAGCCCGGTCACCGGCTCGAGGGTGTGGACCCCCGCAAGCGCTTCCACGCCGACTGGGCGCTCTGGAAGGGCTCCGAGCGCGAGATGACCTGGGAGACCCCCTGGGGCCGAGGCTTCCCCGGGTGGCACATCGAGTGCTCTGCCATGTCCCTGCGCTTCCTCGGCGAGCACATCGACATCCACACCGGCGGCAAGGACCTCCGCTTCCCCCACCACGAGGACGAGCGCGCCCAGTCCAACGCCTCCGTCGGCCACGACGTCGTCAAGCACTGGGTCCACGGTGAGCATGTGCTGTTCGACGGCCGCAAGATGGCCAAGTCCACCGGCAACGTCGTGCTCCTGTCCGACGTCGAGGCCGCCGGTCTCGATCCCCTGGCCGTACGGCTGGCGCTCCTCGAACACCGCTACCGCCAGCAGATGAACCTCACCTGGGACACCCTCCACGCGGCCGACCGCACCCTGCGCCGCTGGCGGCAGCGCGTCGCCGAATGGGCCGAGTTCCCGAGCCGGCCGATCGCCGCCGAGTACGCCGACCGCGCCCGGGCCGCCTTCGACGACGACCTCGACACCCCGGCGGCCCTGCGCGTCGTTCGCGAGCTGGAGCGCGACGAGACGGTGCACCCGGGCTCCCGTCTGGAGACGTTCCTCCACCTCGACCACGTGCTCGGCCTGGACCTCGCGGTCGACATCGGCAGGCCTCCCGTCGTCCCGGTCCTCCCGCCGGGCGCCGCCGAGCTGCTGGAGGCCCGCGCGAAGGCCCGCGAGACCAAGGACTGGACCGCCTCAGACCTCCTCCGCGACGAGCTGGCCGCACTAGGCGTCAAGGTCACCGACACCCCGGAGGGCCAGACCTGGGCCTGACCCGAGCCGATCGCTGAGCGTACGGGTCTCGCCCACGGCGAGGTCCCAGAGGTCGGCGCGGTCGCGCCCGGACGCGATCCAGGCCGCGCGGGCCTCCCTCACCGGGGCCATCAACGACTCGCCGGACAGGACGAACGTCCCCCAGTGCATGGTCGCCATGCGCCGCGCGCCCACGTCGGCGCACGCCTGCACGGCCTCGGCCGGGTCGACGTGCGAGACGTGCATGAACCAGCGGGGTTCGTACGCCCCCACGGGCATCAGCGCGAGGCCGATGTCCGGGTAGCGATCACCGATGACCTTGAAGCAGTCGCCGTAGGCGGTGTCCCCGGCGAAGTAGATCCGCTGGCCCGGCGAGGTCAGCACCCAGCCGCCCCAGAGGGACCTGCAGGTGTCGAACAGTGACCTGCGGCTCCAGTGGTGGGCTGGCACGAAGTCGAAGCTCACCTCGCCGATCCGGGCGCTCTCCCACCAGTCGAGTTCGGTGACGTTCGTGAACCCCTTCTTGGTGAACCAGCTTCCGAGGTTGGCCGGGACGAACACCGGAGTGTGCCTCGGCAGGCGGCGGATCGTCGGGGCGTCAAGATGGTCGTAATGGTTGTGGCTGATCACGACGGCGTCCACCGGGGGCAGGTCGCTCCAGGCCACGCCGGGCGGGGTCAGCCGCTGCCGCACTCCGGGGATCTTGCGGGACCACACCGGGTCGGTCAGCACGGTCAGGCCGCCGATCCGCAGGACGTACGTCGCGTGGCCCACCCACGTGACGCCGGCTTCCGCGGCCTCGACGGGAGGCAGGCCGGCGCGGAGCACCGGGATCTGGTCGGCGTCGCCGATGTCGGGCCGGAACCCGCCGTGCCACGTGACGCTCACGACCTCCCGGAAGTCGGGTAGCGGGCAGGTCAGACGATCCTTGAAGTCGGCGGGCCAGGTCCGTTCACGCTGCGGCGTGGTCGGCGAGATCTCAGGGCTGACGGTTTGCGGCATGCGACCCTCCTTGTTCGTCGCCGAGTGGAAGGCGGGGTTGCTCACATAAGGATCAATCACCACTCTTTTGTGATGATCCCCCGCGAGCAGAAAACATGCCTCACCCGTACGAGGTATCCGTCATGTCCTCCCTGATGCGGAGCCAGATGACCTCAAGGTGCGAGGCTCTTACTCCAGGGTGCGCCTTCTCCATCTGGAGGGATGCCTCGGGTAGCCCCCCTCCTCCAGATCGGCCAGGCGTTCGAAGACGTTCCACGAAAAGGGGTGGCCGCAGATGACCACGGACGCCAGCAGGGCCAGGACATACAGCGGCAGCAGGGGCAGGCCGACGCAGAAGGCGTACTGGGTGGCGTGCCGCGCCTCGTGCCTCAGCAGGGCACCCGTCAGGTAGCCCTCCTCCCGGGTCGTCAGGACGACGTTGCCCACCGTGAAGGCTCCGGCGACAGGGAAGGGGATGCGGTATCCGTGGGCGTACAGCAGGCCGTGCTCGCCGTGCCGCACCTCGGCCCTTCCGATCACCGCGATGAGCAGCCCGAGCGGCGTCGACAGGTTGACGTAGTTGAGCACCTGCCTTGCCCGGTGCGGTCCCCGCATTCCCCGATTGTGACCCAGATAGGGATAGCGGCCTACCTAACAGGCCCGCTTATGTCGATATACCGTCTGAAAAATTCATCCGGCGCGCCTTACCGTACGACCCCTGGTGCAACAGCCACGAACCAGACGACGGGAGCAGCAGGACGGCGACCACCAGGGCCAGGGCCCCGCCCCCGAGATACCAGTAACCAGCGGGGTTGGCCGCGATCACCAGATCGCCTTCGGGCCTCTTGACCGAGAACAGCAGCGCGGCGAGCATCCAGCCCATGCCGGGCACGAAGGCGCCCATCTTGGTGCCCAAGAGCCGCCCCGCGCCGTACAGCAGGGCGAAGAGCACCAGTGACAGGACGATCGGGACGGGCGGCACCGAGTCGCCGACGTCCCAGGAGTGCTCCAGCCCCGCGACGACGCCGTAGACGGCGCCGAGCAGGAACAGCACGCCGTAGGCCGCGCCCGTGACCACGGCGTCGGAACCCGGCCGCTTCCCGGTCTCGACCTGCTCGTCTTCCATGCTTCGCAAGGCTAGCCGATGCCCGCCGGCATGGTTCGCGAGGCTAGCCGATGCCCGCGAAGAGATCGACTTCGCGGACGTACGGCTCGCCGATGCCACCCGCCTCGGACGGCAGCCCAGGGCCCGCGGGCCCGCGCTCCCCGGCCTTGAGGATGAAGTACTCGATGCCGAGCGCCTCCTCGCCCATGCGGTTGGACATCACGAACCAGGGCGCGCCGAGGTCGATCTGGGAGCGGTGGGCCCGCATGGCGTCGAGCTTGGCGACGGCGTGCGGCCGCGCGTCGATCTCGGTGGAGATGTCCTCGTCGGCGGAGCCGAAGGGCAGGTCGTCGAGCGTCTCCTCGGTGAAGAAGTCGAAGTCGGTGTCGCGCATGGCCTCGGCGACCCGGCGCATCGCGGACTTCGGCATGGTGGTGAAGTAGAACTTGGCGATGCGCCAGGGCTCGCCCTCCCCGAAGGACGCGTCGGACGCCAACTCGAAGGCCCGCCAGGCGACGCGGTGGGCCTGGATGTGGTCGGGGTGGCCGTAGAAGCCGTTCTCGTCGTAGGTCACGAGCACCTGGGGCCGGATCTCACGGATGATCTTGACGAGCTCGCCTGCCGCCTCGTCGAGGTCGGCGCGCCAGAAGCATCGGGGATCGTCATTCGTGGCGACGCCCATCATGCCGGAGTCGCGCCAGCGGCCCGCTCCGCCGAGGAACCGGTGGTCGTCGACACCGAGCGTCTTGCAAGCGGCCTCAAGCTCGCCGATGCGGTGCTCGCCGAGCCGATCTTCCTGGTCTGAGGCGAGGTGGGCCAGGTCGGGCACCACGATCTCGCCTTCCTCCCCAAGGGTGCAGGTCACGAGGGTGACATGGGCGCCATCTGAGGCGTATCTGGCCATGGTGGCGCCCGTGCCGCTCGTCTCGTCGTCGGGGTGGGCGTGCACGAGCAGCAAACGGCGATCAGTCATGCACTCGAGGCTATCCCCAGCCTCCGACAGGAAGCATCTCCTAAGGTGTTGGCCTGGCACTATGAAGAGCATGAGTGAGAGCTTCCCGCGACTTTACGCAAGGACCCGCCGCTTCACCCTCGGGGTGCCCCGTGGCTTCCTGATCGCCCCCGACGGCGACCGCGTCGCCTTCCTGCGCAGCCGTTCCGGCACCGACCCGGTCACCTGCCTGTGGGAGCTCGACCTTGTCTCGGGTGCCGAGCGCCTGGTGGTCGACCCCGCCGACCTCGGCGCCGCCGACGAAGACCTGCCCGCCGAGGAGAAGGCCCGCCGCGAGCGCTCACGCGAGCAGGCGGGCGGCGTGGTGGCGTACGCCACAGACACCGCCGTCACCTCGGCGGTCTTCGCCCTGTCCGGCGGGCTCTACCTCGCGGTTCTCGAGTCCGGGGCCGTGCGGCTGCTCGACACGCCCGGCCCGGTGATCGACCCGCGTCTCTCCCCCGACGGCACCAAGGTGGCGTACGTCACGGGCGGCGCCCTCCACGTGCACGACGTCGCCACTGGCGACGACCGCGCGCTCGCGACCCCCGAGGCCAATGGCGTGACGTACGGCCTTGCGGAGTTCATCGCCGCCGAGGAGCTCGAACGCATGCGCGGCCACTGGTGGTCGCCGGACGGCACGGCGCTGCTGGCCGAGCGTGCCGACGAGTCCCCGGTCCAGACCTGGCACATCGCAGACCCGGCCAACCCGTCCAAGGTCCCGGCCTCGGTGGCCTATCCCTCGGCCGGCACCGCCAACGCCACCGTCGAGCTGCTGGTCCTCGGGCTCGACGGCTCCCGCACGGCGATCCCCTTCGACGACGAATACCTCGTGACCGCCGTCTGGGACCTGCACGGCCCGTCGATCGTCACGATGCCCCGCGACCAGAAGGCCGTCCGGCTCCTTGCCGTCGACCCCGACACCGGCGCGACCGAGCTGGTGCGCGAGGACACCGACGACGCGTGGATCGACGTCGTGCTCGGGGTCCCCGCGCGCCTTTCCGACGGCACGCTGGTGTGGGTGGCCGACGCCGACGGCGGCCGACGGCTGATCATCGGAGACGCCCCGGTCACCCCGCCGACCCTGCAGGTCCGCGACGTGCTCGGCGTCGACGGCGACACGGTGCTGTTCCGCGCGAGCGCCGAGCCCACCGAGATCCACCTGTGGAGGTGGTCGGGCGGGTCCATCTCCCCCCTCACCAGCGAGCCCGGCGTCCACAGCGGCCGCCTGTCCGGTGGCACCCTGCTGACCATCAGCCAGACCCTCGACCGGCCCGGCACCACCGTTCAGGTGCAGAACGGCCACAAGCGCCTGCACATCGCCTCGCTCGCCGAGCGCCCGAAGCTCGAGCCCCGCGTGTCGCTGGTCCGTACGGGCGAGCGCGAGCTGTCCACCGCCGTGCTCCTGCCGAGCTGGCACGTCCCCGGCTCCAAGCGGCTTCCCGTCCTCATGGACCCGTACGGCGGGCCCCACGCGCAGCGCGTGCTGGCCTCAGGCCGCGCCTTCCTCGAGTCCCAGTGGTTCGCCGACCAGGGGTTCGCGGTCATCGTGGCCGACGGGCGCGGCACCCCGGGCCGGGGCCCGGCCTTCGAGCGCGAGGTGCTGCACGACCTCGCGACACCCGTGCTCGAAGACCAGGTCGACGCGCTGAAGGGCGCCGCCCAGCTCTACCCCGACGACCTCGACCTTTCCAGGGTGGCCGTCAAGGGCTGGTCGTTCGGCGGCTTCCTCGCGGCGCTCGCCGTCCTGCGCAGGCCCGACGTCTTCCACGCGGCCATCGCGGGGGCGCCCGTCACCGACTGGCGGCTCTACGACACCGCCTACACCGAGCGTTACCTCGGCCATCCCGCCGAGCTTCCCGAGGTGTACGACCGGTCCTCGCTCATGGCCGACGCCGAGAAGCTCGAGCGGGCGCTGCTGCTCATCCACGGCCTCGCCGACGACAACGTGGTGGCGGCGCACACCCTCCGGCTGTCATCGGCGCTGGTCGCGGCGGGCCGGCCCCACACCGTGCTCCCGCTGTCCGGCGTCACCCACATGACCCCGCAGGAGGTCGTCGCGGAGAACCTCCTGCTCCTCCAGGTCGAGTTCCTCAGGCGAGCCCTGGACACCTGAGCGGATCAGCGGGAGATGCCGTGCCAGCTGTCCCACAGCGCGGCGTAGGCGCCTCCCGCGGCCACCAGCTCCTCGTGCGAGCCCAGCTCGCTGATGCGGCCGTCCTCGACGACGGCCACGCGGTCGGCGTCGTGCGCGGTGTAGAGCCGGTGCGCGATGGCGATCACGGTCCGCCCTTCCAGCACGGCCGCTAGCGACCGTTCGAGATGGCGCGCCGCGCGCGGGTCGATCAGCGAGGTCGCCTCATCCAGCACCAGCGTGTGCGGGTCCGCGAGCACCAGCCGGGCGAGCGCCACCTGCTGCGCCTGCGCGGGCGACACCGCGAGGCCACCGGAGCCCACGACCGTGCCGAGGCCGTCCGGCAGCGCCTCGACCCACTCCAGGGCGTCCACGGCCGAAAGAGCCTCGGTGACCGCGGCGTCGTCGGCGTCGGGCCGGCCGATGAGCACGTTGTCGCGGAGCGTGCCCCTGAACACGTGGTGCTCCTGGGTGACGAGCGCGACGTGCCCGCGCAGGTCGTCCAGGGGCAGCTCGACGAGCGGGACGCCGCCGACCGTCACCGAGCCGGTGCGCGGGCTGTGGATGCCCGCGAGCAGGCGGCCGATCGTGGACTTCCCCGCCCCCGAGGGCCCGACCATCGCGAGCCGCTCTCCTGGCGCGACTTCCAGTGAGACGCCATGCAGCACGTCGTGGCCCTCGCGGTAGGCGTACCTGACGTCGTCGGCGACCATCTCCTCGCCCTCGGGCCGCCCCGCCCCCGCGTCGCGGTCGTCGGGCACGTTTGCCACGCCGAGCAGCCGCGCCATGGACGCCCCGCCGACCTGGAGCTCGTCGACCCACGACAGCAGCCGGTCGAGCGGGTCGATGAGCTGCTGCACGTAGAGCGTCGCAGCGGTCACCTGGGCCAGCGACACCCAGCCGTCCAGGTAGAACAGCCCGCCGATCAGCAGCGTCGCCACGACGGGGATCACGTAGCCGAACTCCACCGAGGGGAACCACACGGTGCGCAGGCCCAGGGTGTAGCGCTCGGCTGCCCAGGACCGCGCGATGTCGACGTCCGTACGCTCGTGCCGCCGGCGCTGGAGCCCGAACGCCTCGACGGTCCTCGCGCCCTCGACGGTCTCGGTGAGGCCTTCCGTCATGTCCGCGTACGCGGCGTTCTCGCGGAGGTAGCCGTCCCTGGCGCGCTTGAGGTACCACCGGGTGGAGAACCACAGCAGGGGCACGGCGAGCAGGGACGGCAGCACGAGCAGCGGCCCGACGAGGGCCAGCGCGCCCAGCACGAACGCACCCGCGACCACGGCGATCAGGGTCTCCGGCACTGCGTGACGCACCGTGCGGGACAGCGAGTCGACGTCGCGCGAGGTGCGGGTGACCAGGTCACCGGAGCCGGCGCGCTCCACGGTCGACAGAGGCAGGGCGAGGACGCGGTCGACGAACTCCTCGCGCAGCTCGGCGAGGACCTTCTCGCCGAGCTTTGCGGAGGCGAAGACGGCCGACCGCATCAGGACCGCCTGCACGACGATGAAGCCGGCGATCGTGAGCGCGATGGTGTCGACGCTGACGCTCGTGCCGTTCCGGACGCCTTCCACCAGCTCGCCGAGCAGGCGCGGCCCGGTGAGGCCGGCGACGGCTGCCAGACCGTGCAGGCCGAGCGCCACCGTGAGCTGGCGGGGGTACTTCAGCGTCAGCCGCCGGGCGTACGCCCGCACCTGGGCCTGGTCGGCGACGGGAAGGATCCGCCGGCCGCCGACGTCGGGGACCGGCCCCCCGTCCGCGCTCGCCTGGGCGTCGGCCGTAGGACTTTCACTTGCCTGCCGCATGCTCACGATCACTCCTCCCCTCGGGTGACCGTCGCGGTGTAGGCGGGTTCGGTGGTGAGGAGAGTCCGGTGGGAGCCCTCGGCTCGTACCCGGCCGTCCTCCATGAAGATCACATTGTCGGCCCTGTCGAGCACGAGCGGGCTGGTGGTGCAGACGAGCGTCGTGCGTCCGAGACGGGCCTTGCCGAGCCGCTCGGCGATGCGCGCCTCGGTGTGCGCGTCGACCGCGCTGGTCGGCTCCACGAGGATCAGCACCTCAGGGTCGGCCGCCAGGGCTCGTACGAGCCGCAGGCGCTGCTGCTGGCCGCCGGAGAACTCCCTGCCGGACTCGGCGACGTGCGAGTCCATGCCCTGGGGCAGTGCCTGGACGACGTCCTCGGCGCACGCGGCGTGCAGGGCGTGCCGCAGGTCGTCGTCCGAGGCGGAGCCCCTGACGTCGAGCTGGTCCCGCAGGCGACCGCTGAACAGCCTCGCCGCGTTGTCCGCCACCATGATGCGGTGGCGGGCCTCGGCCAGCGGCAGCTCGGCCAGCCGCACGCCACCGAAGGTGACCTCGGACGCCACGTAGTGACCGAGCCGGTCCGCGACGGCGCTCGCGTCCTCGGGAACGGCGGTCGCGAGGGCGGTGAACCGGCCCTGCCGCACGGTGACACCCGAGGCCGCGTCGACCAGGTCGCCGCCGCCGGTGGCGGCCGTACCCGTGCCCATGACCTCGGGGGTCAGCGACAGGATGCGGACGACCCTGCGGGCGGCCACGTGGCCCTTGGTGATCTTGTCGGCCGCCTCGGTGAGCGTGCGCAGCGGGCCGACGAGGAACAGCGCGTACCCGTAGAAGGCGACGAGCTGGCCGACCGTGATCGTGCCGTCGATCGCGAAGTGCGCGCCCCGCCAGGTGACGAAGGCGATCAGCATGCCCGGCAGCAGGAGCTGGGCACCTTCGAGGGCCGCGTCCACCGACGCCACCCGCACTCCGGCGCCCCTCACCCGCTGGGACTCCTCGCGGTAGCGGTCGGCGAAGAGCTGCTCGCCGCCGATGCCGCGCAGCACCCGGAGGCCGGCGACGATGTCGGAGGCCCTCGTGGCGAGGTCGCCCTGGAGGTCGCGCTGCTCGTTCTGCCGGCGGTGCAGCGGCCTTAGCAGCGGGCCGACGGCCACCACCATCAGGGGCACGCCGAGCAGCACGATCAGGCCGAGCTGCGGCGAGGTGGTGAGCAGGATCACCGTGACCGTCGTGATGGCGACGATCGCGCCGACGCCTCGCAGCAGGATGTCCATGGCGTTGCCGATGTGGGCGATGTCGGAGTTGCCGACACTGATGACCTCGCCCGTGGACAGCAGCTTCGGCAGCGTCGCTCCGAGCCTGGTGGCCTGCCGCGCGGTGACCTGCACCGTGCGGTAGGCGGCGCAGAGCCAGTTGAAGACGGCCAGCCGGTGGCGCATCACACCGCCGAACGCGGTCACGACGCCGAGCCCCAGAAGGACCGCCGACCAGCGGATGAGGCCTTCGGCGTCGTGGGCCGTGAGGCTGTCGACCGCCTTGCCGAGGGCGGAGGGGACCAGGGCCTGGCCGAGCCACCAGAGCACGGCGAAGCCGATGCCGGTCAGCATGGGGCCTCCCTGCCCACGGGCGGTCCACCACAGGTACCGGAACGGGCTGCGGGCATCGGGAATGCCGGGATCGGCAAGTGGCAGGGAGCGCATATCCCTCTCAGGCTGGCAAACGAAGGGGTGGCGCGGCAAACGATTTTCCGTCCGCCTGCGGCCAAACCAGCGAAAACACCTGACCGGGTAGTCATCTCACAAAGATCTTTCGCATACGGCCGTCAACTATGGTTGACACTCGCCGAGTGTCAACTTATATTGACACACATGAGCGACACGGCGCAGTTGGCCTCCGACGCCGGCAGCCGCGATCCGTCCATCGGCCTGCGAGCCGTACGGGCGCTGCGGACGCTGGTCGAGCGGCTGGAGGCACTCCAGGTGGACAACGCCCGGGAACAGGGCTGGTCCTGGCAGGAGATCGCGGTCCTGCTCGGCGTGAGCAGGCAGGCGGTCCACAAGAAGTACGCGGGCGGCCGCGGGTTACTGAGGCGGGAGAAATAGGCACATGTTCGAGAGGTTTCACGAGGACGCCCGCCAGACGGTCGTGCTCGCCCAGGAGGAGACCCGGCTGTTCAACCACGGCCACATCGGCACCGAGCACCTGCTGCTCGCCCTCCTCCGGCAACCGGACACGGTGGCAGCGCGCGTGCTCGCAAGGCACGGGCTCGACCACGACCAGGTAGGCGACGTGGTCGCACGGCTGCTCGCGGCGACACCCGCGGACGACCTCGACGCCGGCGCGCTGGAGACGATCGGCATCGACCTCGACGCGATACGGGAGAAGGTCGAGGCGGCCTTCGGGCCCGGTGCCCTCGACCGGGAGCCGCGCTCCCGGCGTGGCCGCGCGTGGCGCCTCGGCGCCCACGCCCCTTTCTCGGCACGGGCCAAGAAGGTGCTGGAGCTCTCGCTGCGCGAGGCCATCGCCCTGAAGCACAGCTACATCGGCAACGGCCACATCCTCCTGGGCGTGCTTCGGGAGAACGGCGGCCTGGCGGCCCGGGTCATCGCCGACGCGGGCGTCGACTTCGACACCCTCCGCGAGGAGATCCGTGTCGAGCTTCGGTCGTGAACAGGTGATCGCCGGCGGGGCCGTCGCTCCATCGGGCCGGACTCCTCGGTCTGGGCCCGGACGACCTCGCCGGTTTCCCGCGGGAGCTCATGCCAGGCCGGCCTCCCGCTGGTCACTCCATGTAGACAGGGCGTCGAGGATGGCCGAGGACGTCTGCCTCGGGTCGTCTATCCAGGGGAAATGCCCGCAGCCGCGCAACCAGGCGATCTCGGCCTTGGGGAACCAGCCGGCCATCACCTCCGGGGCCCTGGTGCCGACGTTCCAGTCGCGGTCCCCCGCCAGGATGGACACGGGGGCGGTAGCCGTGGCGAACGCCGCGGACTCGAAGCCCGGGTCGGCGAAGCCCGCGCCGGCGACGGGGTCGGGCGTGGAGCCGTGCTCGTCGAAGGCATGTGCCCGCGCGGCCGAATCCCACCGCCCGTAGAACAGAGGCATCAACCGGGCGGAGAGCGCGTCCCGCTCCTCGTCCGTGCTCGCCAAGGGCATCGCCTCGAAGGCCGCGAGGGCGTCTCCGAGCCAGGGCTCCTGACGGAAGAGCTGCCTGGCGTAGGTGTCACGGTCGGTCTCGCCGTCCCGCATAGGCACGAGGCGGCGGGTGGGGGTGAGCAGCACGAGGCTTCGTACGCGGGAGGGGTGCCGGGCCGCGTACACCGACACCGGGAGCGCCCCGGCGGAATGTCCTAGCAGGTCGAGGTCGTCGACGCCGAGGTGGAGGCGCAGGGCTTCGAGGTCGTCCGCCAGGTCCGTGAAGCGGTAGGCGTCGGCCGCACCCGACCTGCCGACCCCCCGAGGCTCGAGGAGCAGGAGCGTGCGGTGCCGGTCGAGCCCGCCCAGCGTCTCGAGGTACGACGCGGGCCGGGCGGGGCCACCGGGGTGGCAGACGAGCAAGGGGCCCTCACCCTGGAGGTCGTAGTGCAGGGGCGTGCCGGCCGCGGAGGTGAAGAGGGGCAACGGTGTCCTCGAATCGTTTGTCAGTGAGGACCAGTATTCGGCCGCCACCATGACACCGTCCACGGATATCACGAGGACGCGCCGGGACTTCTGGAGCGGGAGAGGATCAGGTGCGGCGGCGGGCCGGTAGCCGGGTTGGCGAGGGTGCCGGCCATGACATCTGTCGTGGGTCGGTCGTGACAAACGGCGGAGGCCCCGGGAACGCCGTCGGCGGAGGCTGGATCCATGACAGACAGACATCGGCACACGTTGGCCGCCAGCGGACTCCGCAAGCACTACGACCAGGTTCGTGCCGTCGACAAGGTCGACCTGCTCATCGTGCCGGGCGAGGTCGTGGCCCTTCTCGGCCCCAACGGCGCCGGAAAGTCGACCACGATCGACATGATCCTCGGCCTGACGCGCCCGGACGCTGGTGAGGTCAGGCTGCTCGGCAGAGCACCCCGGGACGCGATACGCGAGGGGGCCGTGGGCGTGATGCTCCAGGACCCGGCGCTGCTCGACGACGTCAACGTACGGGAGACGGTCGCGATGATCGCCTCCCTTCATCGTGCGCCGATGGCGGTGGAGGAGGCGTTGCGCCGGGCGGGTGTCGAAGACCTCGGGGCACGCCGTTGCGCGAAGTTGTCCGGCGGCGAGAAGCAGCGCGTCCGGTTCGCCATGGCTCTGGTCTCCGACCCCGACCTGCTGGTGCTCGACGAGCCGACCTCCGCCATGGACGTGGGCAGCCGCCGCGAGTTGTGGCGGTCGATGCTCGCCTTCACCGGCACCGGTCGCACCGTGCTGTTCGCCACCCACTATCTGGAGGAGGCCGAAGCGTACGCGGATCGGGTCGTGCTGATGCGTGCCGGAAGGATCGTGGCGGACGGCCCGGTGGCCAGGGTCACGGCAGAGGTCTCCGGTCGTACGGTGCGGGCGGTCGTCCCCGGTGCCCGGCTTCCGGAGCTGCGGGCGCTGCCGGGGGTGATGGGGGCCGAACTGCGCGGCGACCGGGCCGAGATTCGCTGCGCGGACTCGGACGCCGTGCTGCGGGAGCTCCTGACGCGGTACCCGGGGACCGGCGACATCGAGGTGGGCACGCTCGGCCTGGAAGAGGCGTTCCTGGCACTGACCTCACGTTCGGCGGAGGCCGCGTCATGAGGACGGGATACCTGGTGTTCGAGGTCAGGCGGGCGTTCCGGGATTCGAGGTTCCTCCTCTTCGCCGTCGCCCTGCCCGTGGGCCTGTACCTCCTGCAGTCCAGCCTGTCCGGCCAGACCACCGCGGGACACGACGGTTCGTACATCATGGGAAGCCTCGCCGCGTTCGGCGCGTTCAAGGCGGCGCTGGACGTCGGGGCCCGTACGGCGGTGGAGCGCGGAGCCGGGTGGCAGCGTCTGCTACGCCTGACCCCGCTCACAGGCGGTGGATACATGGCGGCGAAGGCTTCCGCGGCGATGCTGGTGGCGCTTCTGCCCGTCGCCTGCGTGTCACTTGCCGCCGGCCTGGTGTCGGGTGTGGAGTTGCCCGCGATGGGATGGCTCCAGCAGGTGCTCGGCACATGGGCGGGCACCCTGCCCTTCGCCCTGCTCGGGCTCCTGGTCGGCCAGGTGGCCAGCCCGCAGAGCGTCCAGACCTACCAGGGTGGTGTTCTGCTGCTGCTGAGCTTCGTCGGCGGGCTGTTCATCCCGGTGAGCACCTTTCCAGTAGCGCTCGCTACCGTCGCGAAGGTGCTGCCGAGCTACTGGCTGGCCGAGATAGGGCATGGTGCGGCTCTCGGCGGCGCAGGGATCGGGCAGGCGGCGCTGGTGCTCGCGCTCTACACGTTGGCTTTCGGCGCGGCGGTCGCCGTCCGCTACCGGCGCGACAGCGCCCGTGTCTGAGCCGGAAGCTAAGGTGATCGCATGCGGGAGCAGGGCTTCTTCGGCGCCAGGGCCTGGCCGGTGTGGAACCCCGCCCGCTCCGCCGGGGGCCGCTGGGGGAAGGCCCGCGGGCTCGTCGTGCTGGCGCTGTTCCTGGCCTGGCCGTTCTGGGCCGCCGTGAACGCCGCCATTCGTACGCACACGGGGCCCGCGCGCGTCACCGCCCTCGCTGTGGTGATGGTGGCGTACGGAGCGAGCTGGGTCCTCGCGATGGCCCATGGGGTCCGCCTGGCGCCCAAGGAACGTGTGGCGCTGCTCGGCTGGTTGTTCGCACTGGGTTTCGTCTTCGCCGTGCTGACCCGGAATGCGGGTGACCTCGGCCACCTCGTCTACTCGCTGGCCGCGGCCGTATGGCTCCTGCCCGCCCGCTGGAGCCTGCTCACCGGCCTGGCCGTCGCCGCTCTGGATCTGATCGCGCGCTGGACCGCGGCCGGCACGGTCGGGTGGAATTTCGCGCTCCCCATCGTCTCCCAGACGGCGACCCCGGTGGCGGTGGTCCTGCTCATCAGGCTCGTCATCCAGCTCAGCCAGGCCCGCGAGGAGATCGAGATGCTGGCGACGGCGGCGGAGCGGGCCCGCCTGGCCAGAGATCTGCACGACGTCCTCGGCCACAGCCTCACGACGATCACCGTGAAGACCGGGCTGGCCCGCCGCCTGCTGGAAAGCGGGAACGATCAAGAACTGGTCGTCACCGAACTGTGCGACATCGAACGGCTCTCCCGGCAGGCGCACGCGGAGATCCGTACGACCGTCTCCGGGCACCACCGGCCGTCGCTCGCCGTCGAGCTCGTCGGGGCGCGAGCGGCACTGCTGGCGGCCGGGATCACGGCGACCCTGCCGGCGACGGTCGATCACGTGCTCACCGACCTGCGTGAACCGTTCGCGTACGTGCTTCGCGAGGGGGTCACCAACGTGATCCGGCACAGCGACGCGACCAGGTGCGATGTACAGCTCGGCCAGTCATCCCTGGAGGTATGCGACAACGGCCGGGCGTTCGCCCGGCCGGGCGGGTCTGGAAGCGGCCTGGCGGGCCTGAAGGAACGGCTGCGGACGGTCAATGGGCAGATCGAGGCCGGCCCGCTTCCACAGGGCGGCTTCCGGCTGCGCGCGAGCCGCGCATGATCAGGGTGCTGCTCGCCGACGACCAGGCGCTCGTCCGCGGGGCGCTCGCCGCGATGCTCGCGCTGGAGCCTGACATCGAGGTGGTCGGCCAGGTCGGGTCGGGCGAGGATGTCCTCGACGCCGCGCGGCGCACCCGTCCTGATGTCGCGCTGCTGGACGTGCAGATGCCAGGGAAGGACGGGCTGGTCGCAACGGCCGAGCTGCGCGCCGCCCTCCCATCCTGCCGCGTCGTGATATGTACGACTTTCGGGCGGCCTGGGTACTTCGCCCGTGCGATGCAGAATGGCGCGTCAGGGTTCGTGGTGAAGGACTCGCCGCCGGAACACCTGGTCGACACGGTACGACGGGTGCACGCCGGGTTTCGCGTGGTCGATCCCGCCCTCGCGGCCGAGTCACTGGCCAGCGGCGCGAGCCCTCTGACCCCCCGCGAGCGCGATGTGCTCCGCCAGGCCCGGTATGGCGGCACGGTGACCGATGTCGCCAAGGCACTGCACCTGTCCAACGGAACAGTCCGCAACCACCTTTCCGCGGCGATCGGCAAGACCGGCGCGAGCACCCGTGCCGAGGCCGCCCGCATCGCCGAAGAGAACGGCTGGCTTTGACCCCGGCGTCGGGTCTGGACACCCCTTAGCCGCGGGAGGATATCTGCTGCACGCCCCAGCGGTTGCCGTCCGGGTCGCTGAAGAAGACGAACCCGACGTTGTCGAGAGGGTCCTCTACAGGACTGGGGTTCTCGCCCAGGACCTGGACCTCGCTGACCTCCACCCCGCGCTCGACGAGCTCGGCACGCGCCTTGTGGATATTGGAGACCACGAGCTGCAGGCCCTGGAGGCAGCCCGGCGGCATGTCCGCGATCCCCTTTCCGACAACGATCGAGCAGCCCGACCCCGGAGGAGTCAGCTGCACTATGCGCAACTCCTCGCTCACCTTGGTGTCGTGGTCGACGTGGAAGCCGAGCTGTTCGGCGTAGAAGGCTTTGGCGCGGTCCACGTCCGATACGGGAACCACCACTACTTCCAGCGTCCAATTCATGATGCGTCTCCTGTTCTTCTCGATTTCGGGCCGGTGCCGGCTCGAAACGGCGTTCCGATCATTGGTTCTCAGCGCGACCGGAGCATCTCGGTGAGCCGGTCGTAGCCCTCGGCGACGCCGCGCTCCATGGCGTCAGCACGATTTCCCTGTCCGTGGGCGTCGTCACCTTCAGGGCTCCGGTGTTGTTCATGAGTGCCTATCCCTTGCGGGGCTCTTCCTTGGCCTTGAGCTCGTCGAGCAGTGTGTCGAGGCGCTGGTAGCTCTCCTCCCAGTAGCCGCGGTAGTTCTCCAGCCAGTCGGTGGCCGCCTTGAGGGGGCGCGCTTCCAGCCGGCACGGCCGCCGCTGCGCGTCGCGGCCGCGAGAGATGAGGCCGGCGCGCTGAAGCACCCTGAGGTGCTTGGATACCGCCGGCTGGCTCATGTCGAACGGCGCGGCGAGCTCCGTCACCGTGGCCTCGCCCGACGCCAGGCGGGCGAGGATCGCCCGACGCGTCGGGTCGGCGAGCGCGGCGAACGTCGCGTCGAGCAGGTCCGGGCCCATGTGTCTATAACCTCTCAGTTTAATAACCTGATGGTTTTCTACATGCATCCGTGCAGGCTGTCAAGCGCGACCGCGCAGTGCCGTGGGTACGCCGAGGCCCTCACGCTGGGCGAAGCAACCCAAGCTCGTGAACCATCGAGGCCTAGATACGCAGAGGGCGGGACAAGGCGGGTGACCGGATAAGGCGGGACACCTGGCAGAGGGTCCTGCCACCCTCATACGGGACACACCCACCAAGAACCTCCTACCAGCGCAGACCCCTGAACCTGTTCCCAAGGCGTCACGGAGGGCCGGCTAGCCCAGGGCGTGGTCGAGGTTGAATGCGGCGCTGATCAGCGCCAGGTGGGTGAAAGCCTGGGGGAAGTTGCCGAGCTGCTCGCCGGTGTGACCGATCTGTTCCGCGTACAGGCCGAGGTGGTTGGCGTAGGTCAACATCTTTTCGAAGGCCAGCCGGGCCTCGTCGACTCGCCCGGCGCGCGCTAGTGCTTCGACGTACCAGAACGAGCAGATCGAGAACGTGCCTTCGATCCCCTGCAGTCCGTCCGGGCTCAATTCGGGGTTGTAGCGGTATACCAGCGAGTCGGAGACCAGTTCCTCACCGAGTGCGTCGAGGGTGGACAGCCATTTCGGGTCGGTGGGCGAGACGAACTTGGCCATCGGCATCATCAGCACGGAGGCGTCGAGGACATCGCCGCCGAAGTGCTGGACGAACGCGTGCAGCCGGGGCGACCAACCGTGTCGCATGATCTGCCGGTAGATCGCGTCGCGGGCGTGCCGCCAGCGCGGGATCTCGGCGGGGAGCCCGCGATGGATGGCCACCCGCATGGCCCGTTCGATCGCCACCCAGCACATGAGCCGGGAGTACACGAAGTTCTTGCGGCCGCCGCGTGTCTCCCAGATGCCTTCGTCGGGCTTGTCCCAGTTCTGGCAGACCCAGTCCACCAGCGTGCATACCTCGTCCCAGCGGTCGCTGGAGATCGGCTGGGCCCATTTGTCGTAGAGGTAGATGGAGTCGATGAGTGCTCCGTAGATGTCCATCTGCAGCTGGTCGACCGCCGCGTTCCCGACGCGCACCGGCGCCGATCCCTGATATCCCTCCAGGTGGTCGAGTTCGTGCTCGGGTAGCTCAGTGGCTCCGTCGATGCCGTACATGATCTGCAGCGGCCCCGATAGACCGTCGCCGCTGAGGGTGACGTGCTCGGACAGGAAGCCCATGAAGGCTTCCGCCTCCTCGGTGAATCCGAGCCTGAGTAGCGCGTAGAGGCAGAACGCGGCGTCCCGGATCCATACGTAGCGGTAGTCCCAGTTCCGCCCGCCTCCGATCTGCTCTGGGAGGCTGGTCGTGGGCGCGGCGACGATCCCCCCGGTCGGGGCGTAGGTGAGCAGCTTCAGCGTGAGCGCGGAGCGGTGCACCACTTCGCGCCACCGGCCGCGGTAGCGGGAGGCGGACAGCCAGCGCCGCCAGAAGTTCACCGTGGCGGCGAACTGCTTTTCGGCCTCTACGAGATGACACGACCGCGGCGGCACGCCGTTGCCGACCCGGTCGAGCGCGAACACCGCCTGCTCGCCTTCGTGGAGTTTGAACTGCGCGCGCACGTCCTGTCCGTCGCAGTCGATCGGCACGCTGGCGGTCAGGGTCAGGGAGAGTGCCGGCGACGCGAAGATCGCCTTGCCGTCCCGCATCTCCACGGTGTGCGGTTCTTTCGCGTAGCCGAACCGTGGCGCTACAAGGGTTCGGAACGGCAGAGTTCCACGCACGCACATCACCCGCCGGATCAGCCGGTGCCGATCGATCTCACGTGAGTCATCCGTGATCGGCATGAAGTCCTGAACCTCGCCCACTCCATCGGCGGCGAAGAACCGGGTGATCAGGACGTTGGTGTCCGGGAAGTAGAACTGCTTGGTTCTGGCCGGTACGTCGGTGGCCAGTTCGAATGATCCGCCGCGGTCGGCGTCCAGGATGGAGGCGAATACGCTCGGCGCGTCGAAGCGCGGGCAGCAGTACCAGTCGATGGTGCCGTTCGTGCCCACGAGTGCGACGGTCCGCAGGTCGCCGATCAACCCGTGGTCTGCGATCGGCAGGTAGCGAGAGCCCTCGGACTGGCAGAACTCTCCAGCTGCCATGTCACCTTCTCCCCTTCAACGCCCTCCCTCAAGCTATGCATTTAGGGCATTTGTGTAGGTCTGTCCTACGTCAAGGGGCGGCAGATCTTCGTACAAGGCGGCTCGGTGGGCCGCTGAGTGGAGATCTGGCGGGTCGGGCCTGGAGAGGAATGTCTCGGCATTGACCTGGCCGTTTGAATGCCCGCCGATGCCATCGGTGAATGACGATGGTCTCAGTCGGCTTGGCAGTGCTTCGTTACTGACTGTGGGGCAGAGATACTTTTAGTTGTCTTTCAAGATACGGTGTTCTTCGTCGTACCGGCTTATCTGTTCTCCTTAGTCCCAGGTGGTGCCGGCGGTGCGGGAGTAGCTGTCCCACGTGGTGCCCGCAGTGCGGGAGTACGAGTCCCAGGTGGTGCCGGCGGAACGGCTGAAGTTGACCGGGGAGATAGTGGAGTTCGTCATTTCTCTGTCTCTTTTCTGGAGGGCTGTGTATTTGTGCTTGCAGAAACAACTCTGAGGCATTCACAGCCCTCGGACCAGACGAATGGACGGCAGCAAGTTGCCCGCCGGTGACCACTTCCTGCCACCCCCGCACGGTCCAGGGCGGCAGGTCGAACGGGTCCCCCTGAGTAGTACGGTGCCGGTGCCGAGGAATCGACATGTTCGTAGCGGCATGAGCAGCTCGCGAGTTCTCGGTGCTGAAGCGCCATCGCGCCCAGACGGTCTTGCCCGCCCCGTCGGGCGACCGGGTGACGCCGTGGTCGCCGGCCAAGGCGGCGACGATGGCCAGGCCGCGGCCGTGGCTGGCATCGATGCCCAGGTCCAGCTCGCGGGGCTGGTCAGTACCGTGATCGGTCACCTGGACGCGCAGCTCATCACTCCCGGACGACAGGGCCAACCTGATCGGCGGCTCTCCGTAGGTGACGGCATTGGCCAGCAGCTCTCCGACGACCAGGATGACGTCGTCCATGAGATCTCCCACGCCCCAGGTGGTGAGGATGTCGGTCACCTTGTGGCGGGTCTCCCCGGTCACCGAAAGGTCGTCGGGCAGTTCCCAGCAGGCGGCATTGGACCTGTCAAGCGTTTCGATCACGATGGCTCCTCGAGGTCGTGAGTTGGTACGGGTGAGGGGTGGGTGATCGGCCTCGAGGACGGGTACGGCTCTCGCCGTCCTCCACACGGTGATCGCCAAGCTGGCCGTCAGGCAGCATGAAGCCGGTGCGGGGAGCGGCGCCGGCCCGGCCTCCTCGATGCCCGATGATTCGATGCCCGCAGATGCCATCGGTTCCGGCTGCGACCGACAATGGTCTCAATCAGCCTTCTGGAGCCTGTTCATCTGTTGTGCGACGGTAATGTTTTTACCTGATCGGGCGGACAGAGGGATTACGGGTTCAGGAGTGGTACAAATGATTTCTTTGTTTCAGTCCCAGGTGGTGCCGGGGGTACGGGAGTAGCCGTCCCAGGTGGTGCCGAGAGCGCGGGAGAAAGAATCCCACGTGGTGCCGGCGGAACGGAGGGAGAGGGTGGAGTTCGTCATTTCATCGTCTCTTTTCTTGAGGGCTGCGTATTTGTTCTCGCACAAACAACTCTGCGGGAAACACAACCCACAAACCAGACGAATGGAAGGCAGCAAGTTGCCTGCCCCTGACCACTTCCTGCCACCCAAAGACGCGAAGCCCGTGGTCGAGTGCCCCCCGCCAGCCCTCACTCGCGACGCGGGTGGCTCCCACCACTGGCCGATATGGTTTCTGCCATGCCCCGATCAGGCGAAGCCGGACCGTCCCCCGTAACCGCCGACGACCTCGACCAGGCCGTCCGGCTCGCCGTCGGCATCCTGCGAGAGGCGCCCCCGCTGGCCTGGGACGGCAAGGCAGGTTCGCTGGAGTGGACCTGCTGGGAGACCGTCGAGCACCTCAGCGACGACCTCTTCTCGTACGCCGCCCAGCTGGGCCCCAGGACACCACCCTTGGAAGGCGTCGTGTCCTTCGCGTGGGAAAGCCGGAGGCCCGGAGGCCCGGCGAACGCCATCCACACCGACCGTACGGCTGGACCGGCGGGGCTGTTGCAGGTGCTGGAGGCGAGCGGCGCGCTGCTCGTCGCCATGGTGCGTACGACTCCGTCGCGGGTCCGCGCTCACCACGTCTTCGGGGTGTCCGACCCGGAAGGCTTCGCCGCGATGGGGATCGTGGAGACCCTCGTGCACACCCACGACCTGGCCGAAGGGCTCGGGCTTGCCTGGACCCCGCCCGCCGATCTGTGCTCGCGGGTGCTCGACCGGCTGTTTCCGGACGCCCCGAAGACCACGGACCCCTGGACCACCCTGTTGTGGGCCACCGGACGCGCCGAGCTTCCTGGGCACCCGCGTCTCACCACATGGCGCTGGTACGGCGCACCCCGCTCATAGATTTCAGGTGTGCGAGCGGATGGTGCCGGGAGGCCTCGCACGCCTTCTGGCCGGCGGCCTCCTGGTCCTCCCCTGGTTACTTGGCGGCCTTGAGGTAGTCGCGGTTCATCTGGGCGATTACGTCGAGGGAGATGCCCTTGGGGCAGACGGCGGTGCATTCGCCGGTGTTGGTGCAGCCGCCGAAGCCTTCGAGGTCCATCTGGTCGACCATGGCGACCGCCCGCGCGTCGCGCTCGGGCTGGCCCTGAGGGAGCAGGCCCAGGTGGGTGATCTTCGCGGCGGTGAACAAGGAGGCCGAGCCGTTGGGGCAGGCGGCCACGCACGCACCGCATCCGATGCAGGTGGCCGCGTCGAACGCGTCGTCGGCGTCGTCCTTCTTGACCGGGACGCTGTGCGCGTCCGGAGCCGACCCGGCCGGGACGGAGATGAAGCCGCCGGCCTGGATGATGCGGTCGAAGGAGCTCCGGTCGACGACCAGGTCCTTGACCACGGGGAACGGCGCGGCCCGCCACGGCTCGATGGTGATCGTGGCGCCGTCCTCGAAGTGGCGCATGTGGAGCTGGCAGGTCGTGGTGGCCCGCTGCTCGCCATGGGCGACGCCGTTGATGACCATGCCGCACATGCCGCAGATGCCCTCGCGGCAGTCGTGGTCGAAGGCGACCGGGTCGTCACCCGACAGGATGAGCCGCTCGTTCAACACATCGAGCATCTCCAGGAACGACATGTCCGGCGACACGTCCGTAACCTGATAAGTCATCATTCGCCCGTTGTCGGCAGGGCCGTTCTGACGCCAGACCTTCAAAGTGAGGTTCATGGTCTCCGCTTACCGTTCCTCGGTCGCTGTACGGGACTCTTCGTGCACGACCGCGCTCACTTGTAGCTCCGCTGGGTCATCTTGACGTATTCGTAGTCGAGCTCTTCCTTGTGCAGCACGGGCTCGCCGTCCGGGCTGTACTCCCAGGCGGCCACGTACGCGAAGTTCTCGTCGTCGCGCAGCGCCTCGCCGTCCTCGGTCTGGGACTCGGCCCGGAAGTGACCCCCGCACGACTCGGTGCGGTGCAGCGCGTCCAGGCACATCAGCTCGGCGAGGTCGAAGAAGTCCGCTACCCGGCCGGCCCGCTCCAGCGCCTGGTTGAGCCCTTCCTCGTCACCGGGCACCTTGACGTTGTTCCAGAACTCCTCGCGCAGCTCCGGGATGCGCGAGAGGGCCTTGCGCAGGCTCTCCTCGGAGCGCTCCATGCCGCAGTACTCCCACATGAGCTTGCCCAGCTCGCGGTGGTAGGAGTCGGCCGTACGGGTGCCGTCGACCGAGAGCAGGCGCTCGATCTTGCCGGTGACCTGGCCCAGCGCCTCTTCGACGGCCCCTTGGTCGACGTCCCCGAAGGGCCCGCCGGCAAGGTAGTCGCCGAGCGTGGTCGGCAGGACGAAGTACCCGTCAGCCAGCCCCTGCATCAGGGCGGAGGCGCCGAGGCGGTTGGCGCCGTGGTCGGAGAAGTTGGCCTCGCCGATCACGAACAGTCCGGGGATCGTCGACTGGAGGTCGTAGTCCACCCACAGCCCGCCCATCGTGTAGTGGACCGCGGGGTAGATGCGCATGGGCCGGGTGTACGGATCCTCGCCGGTGATGCGCTCGTACATCTCGAAGAGGTTGCCGTACTTCGCCTCGACGGCGTCCTTCCCGAGGCGGCCGATCGCGTCGGCGAAGTCGAGGTAGACGCCCAGCCCGCCCGGCCCGACGCCACGGCCCTCGTCGCAGATGTTCTTGGCGGCCCGGGAGGCGATGTCACGCGGCACCAGGTTGCCGAAAGCCGGATAAATCCGCTCCAAGTAGTAATCGCGTTCGTCTTCTGGGATGTCCCCCGGTGACCGTTCGTCACCCGCAAGCAGCGGCACCCACACCCGGCCGTCGTTGCGCAGCGACTCCGACATCAGCGTCAGCTTCGACTGGTACTCGCCGCTGACCGGGATGCAGGTCGGGTGGATCTGCGTGTAGCACGGGTTGCCGAAGTAGGCGCCGCGCCGGTGGGCCCGCCAGATCGCCGTGGTGTTGCATCCCTTGGCGTTGGTCGACAGGAAGAACACGTTGCCGTACCCGCCGCTGGCGAGGACGACCGCGTCGGCGAGGTGCGTCTCGATCTCGCCGGTCACCAGGTCGCGGACGATGACGCCGCGCGCCCTGCCGTCGCTGATGACGAGGTCGAGCATCTCGTGGCGCGTGTGCATCTCGACGGTCCCGGCCGCGATCTGCCGCTCCAGGGCCTGGTAGGCGCCCAGCAGAAGCTGCTGGCCCGTCTGCCCGCGCGCGTAGAACGTGCGGGAGACCTGCGCGCCGCCGAAGGAGCGGGTGTCGAGCAGGCCGCCGTACTCGCGGGCGAAGGGCACGCCCTGGGCCACGCACTGGTCGATGATCTGCACCGAGGTCTGAGCGAGTCGATAGACGTTGGACTCGCGCGAGCGAAAGTCGCCGCCTTTGACGGTGTCGTAAAAGAGCCGGTAGATCGAGTCGCCGTCGTTGCGGTAGTTCTTCGCCGCATTGATGC
>JAOPYI010000063.1 GCA_025964675.1 Sphaerisporangium sp.
AGCAGTGGCGAGGTTCGTGTGAGCGACTCCGCACGATAAGACGATCCATATCGGGCCGCCGGATCTGTGGGGGTTCGGGCACGACACCCGCATCCGTCAGGGCTGCTTCGGTCACCACTGGATCCTGTCCTTCCAATTCGGCCAGCACCCGAATGCCAAGTTTGCCTGCTTGATAGGCGGCTGTGGCCCTTTCGAGCACTCGTCGCGGTGGACGGACCGTTCGGCCGACCTCCTGCTCACCTTCGTATTGGGGACCCCATCCATAGCGCCACGCCAGTTGTGCTCCGCCGGGACCACGCAGCGTCTCAACCTGCTGTCCGGTAATCAGGCTCATGCGCTCCAACTGAATGAGTATGACCATCAGACTTACCCCGAAGTGGCGAGCCAGTAGGGCACATGTCCGTTCGTTGAAAGCACGCTCAGCCTGTGGGCCGTCAGCGCCGAGCCACGCTCTGATTCCATCCTGGGGAGCGAGCAGGTGGCGCGCAAACGAATCACAGCGCAGTTCGGCCGGAGTTCGACTCCCATCCAAAAGGTGCGTCTCGGTGCCATCGCCGAACAGCAGGTGCCCCAGTTCATGGCAGTAGGTAAAACGCTGTCGCTCGGCTACCGCCCTCGTACCCACCACGATCAGCGTGACGTCGCGGGCCGGGTCCGTCAGGGTGAACCCGTCAATGTCTGCAGGGAAATCCACGACAGCCGTATCGACTCCGGTGAGCCGCTCCACCAGCTCGGCCGGGTCGGCTAGTGGTGCGCCGCCCAGTTGGAGTGCCCTACGCACCGTCAGGGCGAGAACGCGGCCTTGCTCTTCGCAGGCGTTAACTGGGTCGGGAAGCGGAAGGTCCGGAGCCGCACGACCGACCTCGCCCGCTGGAGTAAGGCCAGGGGGGAGGAGTCGATCAAGGCGGTCGTCCAGCACGAGTATGTCAACGGCTCGCCGCAAGGCGGCCTCAAGAGCCTCAGTTGGCGCCTCAGCCATGCGCGCCGCGATGCGAACTCGACTTCTCACCGGGCTGCCCGAGGTCAGCTCACGTAGTGGAACCCCCATGGCCGTGGCGAGTCGATCTAGTTCGGCGATCGTGAGCCTTGGCCGGCTACCCAACTCAATGCGCGCCAGGGTGGGCTGAGATATGCCGGTCAGGTCGGCCAGTTCTCGTTGAGTGAGACCCGCCCGTTCGCGTTCCCGCCTTACCCGTGCACCTATCTGTTGTAGATCCACGAGCACCCACCTCCTGAATCAATCGTACGTGTCTGATTCAGAAGACACTATGCTGGGCGGCGGCAAGTTGGCCTCAGACGTCACCGATCTGGCCGTCGGTGTAGGGAACGACGGCCGCCGCGACCTCGTCGGCACCGTCGAGGCTGGCGAAACTTTCTGCCAACATGCTCTGGAGCAGCGTCTTCGCCGCTTGGGATGTGACCACCCCAGTCGATCGTCTGCTATCCGACTGAGGTCGACGACGCCTGAGCCGACGTTTCCCGCCGTGCGATCTCCTCCATCGGTACCTGCCGGACGTCCGGCATCAGGAGCACGGCCAGATTGGCCGCGGCCACCAGTGCCGCACCGATGAGCAGGGGCGCCATGGTGCCGGTCAGCGCGGCGACGGGAGCGGCGACTGCCAGCCCGAGCGGCCGGGCGGCGAAGGAGATGAGCGTGTCGAACGACCCCACCCGCCCCAATGCCTCCTCGGGAATGCGCTGCTGCATGGTCGTCTCCCACAGCGGGCTCAGCACGCCAAGGCCGAACATCGCCGCGCAGTAGGCGATCGTGACGACCGCCACGGGCATCGGCACCGCGAAGGCCGCCATCGGCAACGCATAAACGGCGGCTCCCACCGCGACGGCCACCAGCGGACGGCGAATGGGCAGCCGGGACGCGGCATAGAGCCCGGCCACCATGCCCACGGTGCCGAGCTGAGCGATGATCACCCAGGAGGTCGCGCCACCCAGGTGGCGCAGCGCGATGATCGGACCAAGCGTCAGCAGGAAACCGGCCGCCAGATGCCATATGCCGTGACCCAGTACGTTGACCAGGAACCAGGGGTGGCGGCGGGTCTCCGCCCATCCCCCGCGCAGTTCCCCAACAAATGTTCCGCGCCGGTTCCGTCGGTTCCACAGGGCGGCACGGGACAGGCGCAGGCCGGCGAGTGTCAGCGCGGAGGCGGCGAACAGCCCGCCGGTCAGGAGTGAGGACCAGCCCGCCCCCACCGCCAGTATCAGTGCTCCGGCCAAGGCGGGGGCGGCCATCTGGGCGAGCCCGGTCGCCACGCCCAGTCGCGCATTGATCCGCAGCCGATCGGGCCCCGCCACCACCGCCGCGACCAGCGTCCGCACCGCGGGCGTCCCGAAGGCCACCCCGGCACCTGTGATCGCCGACAGCGCCGCCAGAACCGGGATGCGTACCAGGCCGGCCAGCAGTTCGGCCGCGATCCCGAGCTGGGCGGCGCCGCGTACCAGGTCGGCGGCCAAGACGACCCGTTGCGGCGGGAAGCGGTCGGCGATCACGCCTGCGACAGGCAGCAGGACCAGCAGCGGCAGCAGCTCACAGGACAGGACCAGGCCCAGATCCGCCGCCGACCCGGTGGCGCGGATGACCGCGAGTGTCAACGTCATGGGGATCAGCGCGGTGGCCAGCGCCGCAATGGTCCGGCCGGCCAGCAGCCGGCGGGTGGAGGAGTTCACGGTTCGAAACTATTTCGCTGACGAATCTTTTGTCAACGAAATACTTGTTGGCGTAGCATACTGAGGGGGTGGAGGACTCCGTCGATCGGCATCTCGCCCGCTGGCGTGACAAGGCACCCTTTGACGAGCGGGTCGAAGCGATCGTCACCCGCATCCAGCTCCTGGCCAGGCACGTGAGCCACGCCAAGGACCGGGCCCTGGCCGAGGTCGGGCTGCAGGGGTTCGAGTTCGAGACCCTGCATCGCCTGGCCTCACGCGGGACGCCCTGGCGGGCCACGCCGTCCGAGTTGGCCGCCGAGCTGATGGTCTCGCCGGCCGGGATGACTGGCCGGGTCGAGACCCTGGAGAACGCAGGCCTGGTCCGCAGGCTCCGCGGCACCGAGGACCGGCGGCGCGTCGACGTGGAACTCACCGAGCTGGGGCATGCCCGCTGGTTCGCCGCCATGAAGCTCCGCGGCACGGCCGAGGACGCGATGGTCGAACCCCTGGACCCCGCCGAGCAGGACGCGCTCATCGCCCTGCTCAAACGCATGCTCGTGCAGGCGGAGTCCGAGCGCTGAGCCGGGATTGACCTTTCCACGTGACCGTGATCACCGCGCAGACATATCCGGCGAGCGTGCTTTCATGGAATATCAAATTAAGTGGGAAGGCGTGCCCCTTGCGTGCCCGATCAGGCGGTGATCAAGGGGGAATCACGGGACTCCCGGATACAGCCCGTAGCCTCTGACCAGCAGCCCAGCACATCGGGCGATCGTGAGCCGAAATCATCCAAACTGGTGGACGTTGATCGTGCAGGGGCTATACCGGTCTCGGTCTCCTAGACTGTCGAAGTGATTGAGTTGGGCTCCCGGGAGCGTAAGCAACCGCCGCCCCCCCATGTCGTGTGGGAGAGTCTGGCCGCCCCATGGCGACTCGGTGGACGACAATGGCTCAATTTGCGTCCCGACGAGCTTGAGCCCCGTATCCTTCAGGCGGTGGAGCCGGAGCTCGTGATCTGGTCGTCGTTGTGGCCTGAAAGGCCCGATGATGAGATCCGGTTTGACATTCGGCCGGCCGAGAACGGATGCGCACTGCGCTGGACGCTGTTAACGCCTGGAGAAGCTCCGGAACAGGCTGTGATAGATCATCTGCGTCACCGGCTCAATTTCCTTATCAACGCCCAGCTCAGATTCTCCTTCGGGCAGTAGGGTCTCTCGTTTTTTGCTCGTCGAAATAGGGATGTGCTGCCGGCGGGCGGTCGCGATGCCGGCCTGGTGGCGGCCGTAGAAAGACCTTCGACCGACGAGCCACCGAGGCGGACCTGGCGGCCGTTCGTAGGGGTCAGCGTGAGTTGAGTGTCGACGCCCGGGCCATCAGCACCGGCCGTAGGCGCCGAGATCGGACCTCCTTGCCCTGCAGTATGTCGAGCAGGGTGTGCACGCTCAGCTCACCCATCTCGGTCAGCGGCGAGCGCACCGAGGTCAAACCGACCGGTAGCTGCTCTGCCAGGTCGAGGTCGTTGTAGCCGACGACGGCCATCTCCGAGCCCACCTGCAGGCCGGCGTCGCGGACAGCACCCATCACACCGATCGCGGTGAAGTCGTTTATGGCGAAGATCGCGCTCGGACGCACGGGAAGCCGCAGGATGCGTTCGGCGGCTCGGCGGCCTCCCCCTACGTGGAAATCGGAGTCGATGACGTACTCGTCGGGTATCGGGAACCCGGCCTTGGCGAAGGTGTCTCTGAACCCGCGAGTGCGCTCCGCCCCTGTGCTGGCTGAGGGATCGCCGGCGACCACCCCGACGCGCTTGTGGCCGAGCTCAAGCAGGTGCTTCGCGGCCAGCCGACCGCCTTCGAGGTCGTCGGTCGTGATTGATATCTGACCCGGGAGGCGTCGCATGACCAGGACGAACGGCACCTGGGTGCGCTGAAGCTCAGGCATCAGGTTGGAGTCGGTGCGGGAGTCGCCGAGGATCAGCCCGTCGACCCGTCGTGAGAGCAGCAGGTCCAGGCACGAGCGCTGGAGTTCGACGTCGTCACGGGTGTTGGCGACGACGGTGTTGTACCCGAGCCGCGTCGCTGTCTGGTCTATCCCGTCGTAGATGGTGGCGAGCGCGACATCAGTGAGACGCGGGACCAGCACGCCGATCATCCGCGTCCGGCCCGTGCGGAGCGTGTGCGCGGCGGCGTCACGCCGGTACCCCAGCTCGTGAGCGAGTGTGCGGATCCGCTCCACCGTCTCCGGCCCGACCCCGTCCGGCTGCGCACTCAGGGCACGCGACACGGTTGAGACGTGCACGCCTGCGTGGGCAGCGATTGACGCCAACGTCACCGGGCCCGTGAGAGAGGGATGCTTGGAGACAGGCATGTGATGAGTCTGCCCGATTTCCGGGGAGGCCGGACAGTTGACCACCCGTGCCGTGACCCCCGGCTACAACCCCGAGCGCGGCCTGCCGCGCAACACCGTGGAAACCTGCCATTGACCTCAGCGCAAACGTTTGTCCATAATCTAACGCAATCGTTTGGGCGCTCGGCGAATCCGATCTTACGGCGAGCGCCCGCATAGGAGATGCATGTCGGACGGTCCGAACGTGGCATCTCACCTCAGAGCCGTCATGGGCAAGGAGTCCTCAGGATGACGTACCTCATGCTGACCGGTGGTCGCGTGGTGAACAGTGGTGGGACCGTCGATGCGGACGTGCTGGTGCTCGACGGGAAGATCGAGGCGGTCGGAAACCTCTCGGGACTGCCCCTCACGAATGTCGAACGAGTGGACTGCACGGGTCGGCTGCTGCTGCCCGGTGGCGTGGACGTGCATACCCATCTCGACTCACCGATGATGGGCACCACCACCTCGGACGACTTCGCCACCGGAACCCGAGCAGCCGCATGTGGGGGGACCACCACGCTGGTCGACTTCGCGATGCAGGCGCCAGGGGAGAAGTTGCTGCAGTCGCTGGAGAACCACCGGGCGAAGGCACAGGGTAAAGCAGTCATCGACTACGGCTTCCACATGTGCGTCACCGACCTGTACGAGGGCGCGACGGACGAGTTCGCCGAGATCATGCAATCCGGGGTTACCAGTTTCAAGGTCTTCATGGCCTACCGCGGGAGCCTCATGCTGCACGACGGCGCGCTCTTCGAAGTGCTGCGCAGGTCCGGCGCCCTGGGTGGCCAGGTGTGCGTGCACGCGGAGAACGGCGATGTCATCGACCGGCTGGCCGCCGATCTGGTCGCCGCCGGCCGGACCGGGCCTGGGTCGCACGAGGTGTCGCGTCCGCCGTCGACAGAGGTCGAGGCGGTGCGGCGAGCCATCCAGATCGCCCGTATGGCCGACTCTCCCCTCTACTTCGTGCATCTGTCCACCGAGGGCGCCGTCGAGGCCGTCGCCGAGGCGCGGGCGAAGGACTGGGCGGTCGCGGGCGAGACCTGCACGCACTACCTCACCTTGGACCGGTCGCTCTACGACGCCCCGGGCTTTGAATCCGCCAAGGTGGTGCTGACGCCCCCGCTGCGTACCAAGGAGCATCGTGACGCACTGTGGCGCGGGCTTCGCGCGGGAACCCTCGGGGTCGTCAGCTCCGACCACTGCCCGTTCTGCCTGGAGGAGAAGCGGCGCCTGGGCGAGAAGGACTTCCGGGCGATTCCCAACGGCGGGCCGGGCGTCGAACACCGGTTCATCGTCATGTACGCCGAAGGGGTCCGGAAGGGACGGCTCTCGCTGGAGAAGTTCGTCGACCTGATCGCCACCGCTCCCGCCCGCCAGTTCGGGCTGTTCCCAAGCAAGGGAGCCATCGTCAGTGGGGCCGACGCCGACATCGTGATCCTCGACCCGGACGGCACCACGACGATCTCCGCGCAGACTCAGAACCAGCGGATGGACTACACGCCCTACGAGGGCTGGACGCTGCCCGGTGCCATCGATGCCGTCTACGCGCGGGGGGAGCTGGTCGCGCGGGGCGGGAAGTACATCGGGTCAGAGGGACGCGGCCGGTTCTTGGCACGGTCGACGTTGTGATACCCGGTCGGCCGGCCACGTTGCCATCAGGGAATGAGGAACCAACGTATGTTGTCGAAATCCGAAGCGCTGGCTCCGGTGCCGGAACGGGTGGAGCGCGACCTGCTCGACCTGGCGCGGATCCGCGATCCGGAGAGCGGCGGATGGACCAGAACGGTGTTCTCCGAGCCCTACCGTGCGTCGCGGGAGTGGGTGCGGTCCCGGATGATCAACGCCGGTCTCGACGTGCACGCCGACGGCGCGGGGAACCTCGTCGGGGTGCTACATGGGCGTAACCCGGCGGCGCCCGCGCTCGTCACCGGATCGCACACCGACACCGTGGAATCGGGCGGTCGCTTCGATGGGATCGTCGGCGTACTCGGCGCGCTGGAGATGGTACGTCAGTTCGCCGAGCACGACATCCGCCTGGAGCGGGACCTGCTGGTCCTCGACTTCCTCGGCGAGGAGTCCAACGAGTTCGGCCTGAGCTGCCTGGGAAGCCGTGCGCTGGCCGGCGAGCTGACCGCCGCCCACCTCGATCGCCGGGACTACCAGGGCGACCGCCTCGGTGATCGCTACGCCGCGTTCGGCATCGATCCCTCCGGTGTGCTCGCCGCATCCGCCTGGACCGAGACCCGGCCATTTCACCGCTACGTGGAATTGCACGTCGAGCAGGGACCGCTACTCGAAGAGCGGGGCGTGTCGATCGGGGTGGTGACCGCTATCGCGGGGATCGAGCGGATGCTGGCGACCTTCGCAGGGCGCCCCGACCATGCGGGGACCATGCCCATGGGTGACCGGCGCGATGCACTGGTCGCGGCCGCGGAGGCGGTGCTCGCGGTCCGGCGTGAAGGGTGCGGTGCGCCGACACACGGTGTGGCGACGACCTCTCGGCTGTCGTCTGAGCCGGGCTCGCCGAACGTGGTGCCCGGCACGGTGCGGATGCAGGCCGAGATGCGCAGCGTGGACTCCGATTGGCTCTCCTCGGCGATGCGCCGGCTGACCGAGGAGATCAGGTTGAAGGCCGCAGGGTATGGGGTCGATGTCGAAGTCGAATGGTCCCGCGACAATGAGCGGGTGCCGGCAAGCGCCGCGGTGCGCGACGTGATCTCGGGAGAGGCGGACGCGCTAGGGATCGCGTGGGAGCCGGTGCCCAGCGGTGCGACCCACGACGCGGTCCACATGGCGCGGCTCTGCCCAATGGGGATGATCTTCGTCCCGTCGAAGGGTGGACGTAGCCACTGCCCGGAAGAGTGGTCCGAGCTCGATCACATCCGCACCGGGATCCAGATCCTCGGTGCAACGATCATGGAGCTGGACCGAACCCACGGCTGATCAGACCCAGTGACCTGCGCGAGCCCGAAGCGGTCTTCCGGTGGGACCGGACCGGCGTGGGAACCGTCCTGCTGGCGACGGTGTTCGCCGTGGCCGGCTGCGACGCTACCGCAGATAATCACTAGCCTCGGCTCCAAGTACATTCAGAAGAGCCAGAGCCTCGGCGCCATGGGATCCTGGCGGCGCGCTGTAGATCACGAGGTGCTGGTCGCGGTCCGTGAGCGTGAGCGAGTCGCAGTCGACGGTGATCTCCCCGACGACCGGGTGACGGAAAGTCTTCGTGAGCATCGGCGCAGCCTGCACGTCGTGCCGCTCCCAGAGCCGGGCGAACTCGGGGCTGCCGTCGCGGAGCTCGTCGACGAGTTTGGTCACCGCGGGGTCGGACGGGTACCGGGCGAGGGTGGATCGGAGCCCCATGACGACCTGATGCCGGAACTCCGCGGCGTCGGAGACCCCGTACAGCGTCGCATCGGCGCGCGCCGACCCGAGGAATGCCCGGCGCGCGAGATTGCGGTCCTCCGGGGCGAGCTCAGCAAAGTCCTCCATGAGCGCGGCCGCGAGGTCGTTCCACGCGAGCACCTCGAACGCGGCGGACATCACGAAAGCGGCCGTCTGCGGCAGCCGCTCGAGGAGCGCGAGGATGCTCGGGCGGACGTCGCGCCGGTGCAGTCCGGTACGGCTCGGCGCAGTGCCCGCGAGGACGTGGAGGTGATCGGACTCGGCGTCTGTGAGCCGCAGCGCGCCTCCGATCCCGGCGAGGACCTCGCCCGACGGTCGCGGCGCCCTGCCCTGCTCGAGCCGGACGTAGTACTCCGTGGAGATGTGCGCGAGGACCGCCACCTCCTCGCGGCGGAGACCCGGTGTCCGGCGTCGCGAGCCCGAGGGGAGGCCGACGTCCTCCGGTCGGAGCCGCTCGCGACGGCTACGGAGGAACGCCCCCAGTTCCTGCTTGTTCATACCCCAAGTGTGCACGCTGCGCGGCGACGGATCCTGGTACTGCCTGTGCCTGTATCCGGCCTGGAGGCCGGCCTGACACTGTCGTCATGACGAACGACATTGACATCGCACCCATCGGCCTGCTCACCGGCAAGGTTGTGTTCATCACCGGCGCCAGCCGCGGCATCGGCGCAGCTGCGGCCCGGCTCTTCGCACGGGAGGGCGCCGCTGTCGTGCTTGCCGCCCGCAGCACCGACGCCCTCGAGCGGATCGTCACCGAGGTCCGCGCCGACGGAGGCGTCGCCGACGCCGTCGCCATGGACCTCGCCGACCGTGCGAGCATCCGCGCGGCGGTCGACCGCGTCGAAGAGCTGCACGGCCGGCTCGACGGTGCCTTCAACAACGGCGCGGCGATCCAGCAGCCCGGCCCGCTCGACACGACGACCGACGAGGACGTCGAGGAGCAGTTCGAGGTGAACTTCCGGGCGCACTGGACCGCCATGACCGCCGAGGCCGCGCTCATGGGCCGGAACGGCGGCGGGGCGATCGTCAACACCTCGAGCATCGGCAGCCGCCGGGCGAACCCCGCCCTCCCCGCATACGGGGCCATGAAGCGCGCGCTCAACAGCATTACCGAGACCGCCGCCGTGACCTGGGCCCGTCAGGGCATCCGGGTGAACGGCATCACGCCCGGCGGCACCGCCACCGAGATGATCGACGCGTGGGAGGCGGCGACCCCCGGCGTCGTCGAGCAAATCAACGCGTCGATCCCGCTCGGCCGCATGGCCGAGCCTCGCGAGGTCGCCGAGGTGGCCGCGTGGCTGCTCAGCGACCGGGCCTCGATGGTGACCGGCGCGATCGTGCCGGTGGACGGCGGTGCCGGCGCCTGAAAGGGAGAGCCTGGGCACGCGGTGGCGGCACCGCGCCGTACCTCAGCAGCAGCCCAGGGCCTACGAGAACTCCCAGGTCCAGCCATGATCAGCGACTAATTCGTTCCGATGTCCAACCAGCGGATCACTCACCGCCAGGCCGGTTGCCGTCGGTGATGTTGGTGCTCCATGGCCTTGTCTGCTGGGGCTCCTGTGCGCCTCCTCACTGTCGGGTCGAGGGACGTGCTCGGGGTTCCGTCGACCGGCCAATTCGACCAGGACCAGGCGTCAGCTCGTGCGGCGCCTGCGCAGGATGGGGTCTTGGAGTGCCGGCGGCACGTAGCCGTTGTCTGCGCGTGCGAGGGTGACGCCGGGCGGGACGATTTTGTCGATCTGGTCCAATACGTCGGTGGTGAGGGTGACATCGACGGCGCCGAGTTGTGATTCCAGCTGTTCCATCGTGCGCGGTCCGATGATCGGTGCGGTCACCGCGGGGTGCTGCAGCACGAAGGCCAGTGCCATGTGGACCAGGGACATTCCGGCGTTCTCGGCCAGCACCGCCAGCGCATCAGCAGCTTCCAGCTTCCGCTGGTTGTCCGGATCGGACAGGTCGTAGCGGGCCGGAATGCGCTCGGCACGATGCGAGGTCGGTGCCTGCTGTCCCTTGCGGT
The DNA here is from genome assembly GCA_025964675.1 of Sphaerisporangium sp. Lineage (GTDB taxonomy): Bacteria > Actinomycetota > Actinomycetes > Streptosporangiales > Streptosporangiaceae > Sphaerisporangium. Next base: position 10,469 of record JAOPYI010000063.1, read on the forward strand.
AGCGGCCGGTCAGCCACCCACCGGCCAGCGGGCTCCACGGTAGGACACCCATGTCATAGCGCTGGGTCACCGGCAGCAGGTCCGCCTCGATTCCCCGGACCAGGATCGAGTACGGCGGCTGCTCGGTGACGAACGGACTAAGCCCGCGATCCCGCGCGGTCCACTGCGCCTCGACGACCTCGTGGGCGGGGAAAGTCGAGGAACCGAACGCGCGGATCTTGCCCTGACGCTGCAGGTCGGTCAGTGCCGAGAGGGTCTCCTCGATCGCGGTGTCCCGGTCCGGCCGGTGCACCTGGTAGAGGTCGATCCAGTCCGTGCCGAGACGGCGCAGGCTGTTCTCCACTTCCTGGATGATCCAGCGCCGCGAGTTGCCGCGTTTGTTCGGATCGCCCCCGGGTCGGCCCATGGCCACGTCCATAGGGCCGTGGAACTTCGTCGCCAGGATGACATCATCGCGACGGCCGTCCGCCAGTGCCTTGCCGACGATGATCTCCGATTCGCCCTGCGAATACACATCAGCGGTGTCGATGAAGTTGATTCCGGCATCCAACGCACGGTGGATGATCTTGATGGAGGTGTCGTGGTCCGGTTCGCCCCACGCGCCGAACATCATCGCTCCCAGGCACAGCGGGCTGACCTGCATACCGGTACGTCCAAGGCTGCGGTAATCCATAG
>JAOPYI010000080.1 GCA_025964675.1 Sphaerisporangium sp.
TGCCGGAGCTGATGTTGACGATTCGCCCGAAGCCCTGGCGGCGCATGGAGGGCAGCACGGCCTGCATGAGGCGGATGACGCTGACGAGGTTGAGGTCGAGTACCTGATGGAACTCGCCCAGGTCGAGTTGCTCGATCGTCGTGTCGTGCAGGCTCGCGCCGGCGTTGTTGACCAGAGCGTCGATGCGCCCGTGGCGCTCGAGGGTCGCGGCGACGAGGTCCGCGACCTGGCCGGCGTCGGTGACGTCGGTCTGCACGCACAGTGCGCCCCCGAGTTGCGCGCTGAGCGTCTCGAGCCGTTCGGTTCGGCGGGCCGCCAGGACCGGTCGCGCACCCGCGTCATGCAGCGCGCGGGCGGTGGCCGCGCCGATGCCTGACGAGGCGCCGGTGACGATCACTGTAAGGCCGCGCAATTCCAGCGTGTTGCTCATTTCTTCTCCTCGAAGTGGGTGCGCAGGAAGGCACCTGCCCCGCAAAGTGCTGCCTTGCCTTCGTCCAGGACGGCGGCGAATGCCTGGAAGACGTGCGGCACCTCGGGAGTGACCTGCAGCGTGACCTCGACGTCGTGCGCGGCAGCCTGGGCCGCGAGCCGAACGGCGTCATCGAGCAGGATCTCGTGCGAACCCACTTGGATGAGCATCGGCGGCAGGCCGCTCAAATCGGCGAAGATCGGGCTAATGTCAGGGGTCGCCGGGTCCATGCCGCCGAGATAGTCGGGTACACGGATGCGCAGCCCCTCAGGGGTCAGTACCGAGGGGTCGACGGACGCCTTGCTCGACATGCTCTGTCCGCTCAGGGTGAGGTCCACCCACGGCGAGAGCGTGACCGAAGATGCCGGCAGGGGAAGGCCGAGCTCCTTGAGCCGCAGCAGCAGCGCTGCCACGAGGCCGCCGCCCGCCGACTCACCCGAGAGCGCGATCCGCGAGCTCGGGGTCTGTTCAAGGACGGCCCGGTAGACGGCGAGCGCGTCATCGATCGCCGCGGGATACGGATGTTCGGGGGCGAGCCGGTAGTCGACGGAGATCACCCTCACCCCGGCATGCCGGCCAAGCGCCGCAGCCAGTCCGGCTCCCGCGCGAGCTGAACCCAGGACGTAGACACCGCCGTGGAAGTGCACCAGCACCTGGGAGGAGTCCACGCCGTCGACATCGACGGTCAGGACGGGGACCCCGCCGAGCACACCAGGCGTCGTCGTGACGTCCCCGGGCAGGGGTATCGCCGTCAGCGCCGCCTCCATGGCCGCGCGCTGCTCGGCGGGATCACCGGCGATGGTGAAAGGCAACTGCCGGAAGATCCCGGCCAGTGCGAGTCGCTGCTGCTTGCTCATCGTGTTCTCCAAGTTCGCCCTGGCGCCTCGGCGCCGTGGGTCGTGTCGATGTCCCGCTAGCGTTGGACGGGCGACGGGTATCGAAGCCCGGCGGGTGGCAGGCGAACTCGACTCCTTCCGAGGCAGCTGCCCCCGCGCCGAGGATGCACCCGCCAGTCAGGAACAGAACTACTATAGCGCTAATATAGTTAGTGCTAATCCATGTCGCGGCGAGAGGCACCGATGGACCTACGACGAGTCTTCGACGACCTGGTGCGTTTCGAGACCAACCTGTGGAACGAGATCGATGCGCGGCTCCAGCAAGAGTGCGCTCTCCCCCTGGGCAGCATGAACGTGATGCTCGTCATCGAGCGCACGCAGATCTGCCGGGTCAACGACATCGCCACCGCCCTCTCGATCACGGTCGGAGGCGCAAGCCAGGCAGTCGATCGGCTCGAAAAACGCGGGCACTGCGCGCGACGCCCCCACCCGGCCGACCGCCGCTCCTCCATCGTCGAGCTCACGGCCGCCGGCCAAGGCCTGCTGAACACTGCCGGTCCGATCTTCGACCAGGAACTCGAAAGACGGCTGGGCGCGGCGCTCTCCGACATGGCGCTCGGCCACCTCGGCGCCGCGCTCGCCGCACTGCGCGCCGCCACACCACATACCCCACGCCCCGACGAGCAGCAGTGACCAGCACCCGCCGATCCCGCAGACACCTCGGCACCCATACCAGCGGGCCCCCACAGCCAGCCCCGCCGACACTCAAAACCCTGACAGCACGGTTAAGTTCCAAGAGCCGCGATGACCCCCAACCACCTGAGTGAGGGCGTGGCATAGAGGCGGACTTTGGGTGTGCGCCTTCCCTTCCCCGTTCGGTCCTCGGAACCGGGCCCTGCGGCCCTGGTCACGCGCTGCACACCATCGCCTACCTGTGAGGGGCGAAGAGGCGATCGTCCCTGCCGTTACTTGCAGCGTCGCACCATGTAGCGGAAGAGCTACTCGCCGCGATTTACCAGTATGGGGCTACTGAACCGACTGATCCGCAAGAACTCACTCAAGTACGCGACGCCGCCGCACCTGCGACTCACTCCTGACCAGCTGATCTGGCTTCCCGGCCTCACCGAGGTCCAAGTGGCCGGCGAAACCTATCATCTGGACGCCATCCGTGCCGCGCAAGCCGGCACACAGCCAGACGGCACGCTGATCGCAGTCCTCGTGCCCGAACCAGGTAACCGACACGACTCAAACAGCGTCGCCGTCTACGTCCAGGGCGGCCACGTCGGCTTTCTTCTCAGCGACGTAGCTGCAAGGGTGGCAGCAGCGATCCGGACCTTCACCGCGGTTCAACCAGGCCGATTCGTCTCCTGCCCAGCGCGGATTCACACCCACCCCGTCGGCCCACAGATCGTGTTGATGCTCGACACCGCTCCGGTGGGGCTGCCATCGGAGGCATTCGAGACCGTACCCGATCTCGCTGCCACACTCATCCGTCTGCTCCCTCGGCTCCATCAACCTGCACCCGCATTAACAGGCGCGAACGCCGAAGCGCGCCATAAGCTCAACACGTGGCGGAGCTCTGAGACCAACCTTCGCTCCATCATCGACCGGCTCGCCAGGGCGAAAGATCCCATGGTCGGTGAAGCCTGTCTGATCCTTGCCAAGACCATCCGCTATCAGGCCGGCCGCCGCGACGACACACTCGCCGCCTACGTCGAAGCCCTTTACTACGACCGGACGAACACTGACATCTGGCGGGAGCTAGCTGAATACACCGCCTCCGCTCCCCACATACCAACGCTGGTCGACCTGTTCGCCAAAAGCCCAGCCACCGTGCGACCCGAACTGCTCCCATTGCTGGTATCCATCTCCGACGGCCATGACCGCGTGGGAAAGCTCGACCCCGCCAAGGGACCTGTCCTACGTGCGGCACTCTTGGAACTGGCCGAGGATCAAGCAGATCAGGTGAGCATGGCCTACCTCGCTGCTGATGCCGGACACCGCGCCGAGAAGACTGGTGATCTCCCCGCAGCCGCCATGGCGTGGCGAGCGGCGGTCGCCGCCGGCAGCACCGATGCGAAAGTCGCCGACCGATTCAGCACCTGGCTGGTCAAGCACGGCAAGTATGTTGAAGCCGCCCACGTCCTAAGGCAGGCATTGACGACGCCCCCCACCGCAGCCACGCTGCGAGAGCGCCTTGAGAAGCGACTCGCCCGCTGCGAGAAGGCGCTCTGCTAAAGGGCGGGGTCTGTACAGCGGATGCGGGTGAGGGCGGCGCTCCCTTTTGACAGGGTTGCGGACCAGGCAGCATGAGATCGGCTCCCTCCTGCTGGATGGGGCACCGGGCGGCGGGGCCATGGTGACCCTCGAATTAGGAGTCCCTTAACGACGCCTGAGCGTGGGTTTATCGTGCTGACACCGACTCTAAGCACATGGCAAACACACCACGCATCAGCAAGGCGAAGAAACTGACTCTCGCGGCGGCCGGATCGGCCGCACTCCTCGCCCTGGCGGCCACGAGCACCGCCGTCGCGAGCCCGCAGGCCACACCCGCGGCGGCGGAGGCCACAAGCGTCACGCCCACGATCACCGCGACCCCCACGCCGATCGAGACCCCACGCGACGACCACGGCGGGCTCGACGATCGCAGTCGCGGCGGGGTCGACGACCGCGCCACCTCCACGCCCACCGAGACCCCACGCGACGACCACGGCGGGTACGGTGGCCTCGATGACCGTGGAGGGCGGGACGGCCACGGTAGAAAGGACGACCGTGGCGGGCACGACTAGCCCGATGTGACCTGAGCGAAGAGCCGCCCTCGGCCTTTGACGTCCTTCGGGGAAACACCCGCTGAGCTGGTCCTTCGCCAGTGCGAAAACCGTGCAGCTGAAGGTCATCCGGGTCAACGCCGCCGGCTACTCCCTCTAGGGACAAGCCGAACAACGTCCGAAGAGCCTCTTCACCGAGGTTGAGAGGATGGAACGGCAGCGCGTCTGTTGAGATCGCCCAGCAGGTCGGCTACAGCTCGCAGTACACCTTCACCCATGCTTTCAAACGCCAGTACGGGTCACCGCCCGGCAGTTACCGGCACCACGCCGGCTGAAGCACAACCCCCGCGTCGGGATCTTCGAGGTTTGGCGGCCTATGACACGTTGGTTAACGGCACCCCGACTTGTCGGAGCGGCGGCGGGTGGGGTTGGCGCCGGATTTCAAGCGCCCGCCCTGCCGGTCCAGCTCTCCGACCGGGCAGTCCGCCTCACACGGGCCATGCTCAACGCAGCCGGCGGAGTGCGTCAGCACGAGGTTGGTCGGCCACCGGCCCGTGCCGTTCGCCGAATCTGCGGTCAGGCGGAAATCCATGTCGCGGTCGCGATTGTCGGCGTGGCCGCGGTCGCCGGAGGCGTTAGCCCGGTACTGCTTCACGTCGGTGACCACAGTCCGGCACCCGTCGATGTTGAGAGCGCCTGTGCCGTACGTCAGGACGTTCTGGACCACGGTCTGCGGGAAAGGCTTTCTCGCCAGCACGATGGGCTCGTGGGCGGGCTTGAGAGTTGTGTTCCAGCCGTCCCACTGATGGGCCTCGTCAGTAGCGGGAGCTGTGACAACTGTAGGCAGATCGCCAAAGTCGTTATATGCGCCTAGCTTGCCTCCGCTGACACGGCCGGGGGCCTTGCCGTCTACGCGCACCCGTGGCCCGCTGATCTCGCGCTCCGCTCCAGCGGCCTTGTCGATGGCCTTGGAGACGTTGATCCCCTTGCTGAACCCTGAGCCGTAGATCCATTGCAGCGAGTCGCGGATCTCGAATCCGGCGTCTTCGATGGCGCACACGAGGCGGTGCCAGGTGCGGGTACCGCCGAAGGCGAGCAGGTGCCCGCCCGGCTTGAGGACTCGCAGGCATGCCGCCCATGTGGCCGGGTCGAACGCGACCCCGGAGGCGTCCCACGTCCGCCCCACTGCGGACACCATGACAGGCCGCGACGGGATCACCGCGCACGGGCTGGATGGCCGGCACCTCTGCGCGCTGCTGACAGGACCCGCCTGATACGAGCCTTTGCCGGCAGGCCGTACTACCGTGCTTCGTCGCCCTCATCGACGTCGGCTGTCAGCGGATCACGCCCGAGCTGGGTTCAGGTGTGCTGGCGAAAAACGTGCCAGCACGGGCTCGATGCCGCGACGCATCTTGAGCGGCTTCGAGCAGGTGGTGTCAGTGCGCGACGGTGAACCGGGTCCGGTGGTGCCTAGGACGTTCGGCCTCGTCCAGCAGCGCCACGGCGAGATCCTCCATGGAGATCGTAGAGTTGCCCTCCGGATTGATCAGCAGTTCGTCGGAGCCGAGCCGGTAGGAGCCCGTGCGCTCTCCGGGTTCCATGATCGCGGGTGGGCTCAGATAGGCCCAGTCCACGCCGGTCTCGCCACGGAATACCGCAAGTTGGTCGTTGCACGCCAGGGCGATGTCACGCCAGTCGGCGGGGACGTAGCTCGGGTCGTCGACTACGAGGGTGCCGCCCGAGCCGGGCACTGTCAGGCTGCCGGCGCCGCCGACGGCGAGCAGCCGGACACCGCTCCCGGAGAGCCCCGCGAGCAGCGCCCTCGCGGTCGCGGCAAGCTCGCTCTCCTTGCCGGGCGCCGGGCGGGTAGCGCTGATCACAACGTGCTGGTCGGCACTCAGCTTGACCACGTCTTCGATGGTGGCGGCGTCGCCGGTTCGGTGGGAGGCGGCGGCGGGCAGCTGAGGGAAGCGGGCCGGATCCCGTACGACGGCGGTGACGTCATGACCGCGCGCCAGTGCCTCGGCGACGATTCGGCTCCCGGTGTTTCCGGCTGCTCCGAAGACGGTGATGCGCATGGTCGTCAGGATCCCTTTTCTGGAGTCGGATGATGTTGCGTGTGGTGTCGGGGGTGAGTTGCGCGGCGACGATGGAGACCATGGCGAGGGTGAAGCCGAGGACCTGTCCGGTTGTGAGGGACTGCCCCAGCAGCAGCCAGCCAAGGACAGTGGCGACTGCGGGGGACAGCAGCGGTAGGAACGACACGGCGGTGACGGGTAGGCGGCCCAGGCCGTTGAACCACAGCCCGTAGGCGACCAGCGTTCCGACGAGGGCCAGCCAGGCATACCCGCCTATTGCCGGGAGGCTCAGCACGGGAGGGGGGCCTTCGACGGCGAGGGCGAGCGGGGCGAGCAGCAGGCCACCCGCAGTAAGCTGCCAGCCGGTGAAGGCCAGTATCCCGACGCCGGCCGGTCGCCCCCACCGCTTGGTCAGCACGACTCCGGTGGCCATCACCGCGGTGCCGGCGAGCCCGGCCAGGATCCCGATCGGGTCGAAGCCCAGTGGCCCGCGCAGCACCATCACCGCGACCCCGGCGGTTCCCGCCACGCCCCAAGCGAGCCGCCAGAGGGTCGGGCGCTCCCCCAGCAGGGCGGCCGCCAGTCCCGCGACCATGAGCGGCTGCACCGCGGAAAGGGTGGAGGCGACGCCCCCCGGAAGACGGTAGGCGGCGACGAACAGCAGGACGAAGAACGCCCCAATGTTCAGCGTGCCCAGCACGGCCGCGCGCCACCACCAGGCGCCGCGTGGCAGCTTTCCCGCGATCGCCAGGGCGATGAGGCCCGCCGGAAGTGCGCGGATCGCGCCGGAAAGCAGCGGACGATCGGGCGGCAGCCACTGCGTGGTCACCAGGTAGGTGGTGCCCCACGTCGCCGGGGCGAGCGCGGTGAGGCCGGTGAGCCCCCATGTCCGCGCGGGCGCGCCGGCGGCCCTGACAGCAGCGCCCTCTTGGGGGCGGGTCTCTGTCACCGATGACCTCTCAACGTTGAACTGTTTGACGTGAAGGAGAGTAGTCGGATGATATCTTGACGTCAAACAGTTCGACTTTAAGGAAAATCGTGGGCGATAGTCTCGACCGGGTGCTGGAACAGTGGCGGGCCGAGCGGCCGGACATCGACGCCCGCCCTATGGGAGTGGTAGGCCGCATCCAGCGGGCCTCCCGGCTGCTGGAACGGGGGCTGAGCAAACACTTCGCCGCTTACGACCTGCAGCTGTGGGAGTTCGACATCCTGGCCACACTGCTGCGCTCCGGTGCCCCCTACCGACTGACCGCAGGCACCCTCAGCAGGGCCTCGATGATCACCTCCGGCGCCATGACCAATCGGATCCAGCGACTGGTGGCCAAGGGCCTGGTGAATCGCGAGACCGACCCCGCGAACCTGCGCAGCGTCCTGATCACCCTGACCGACCGCGGCCGCGAACTCGTCGGCCAAGCCCTCAGCGATCACGTCGACAATGAAGCCCGACTGCTCGACTCACTCAGCCCCGACGATCAGGAACACCTCGCCGGCTTGTTGCGCAAGCTGCTCACCGATCTCGGCGACCTCCCACCTGACTTCGTCGGTGAGAAGCAGATCTGACTGGGGCGCGGCCGGAGCGGGCCGCGCGGGCGGATGGCTCGGCTACCGCTACGACTTCGGGGACTGCTGGGACCACGACAGCGGGGGGTGTCCAGTAAACGGCTCTGTCGCAGATTCGGTGGTGACGCAACGCCCCTTCACGTCACGCTGAGTCATGTGTGGTGCCGATGAGCTTGTAGCGCAGTGTTTCGGGATTATCGGCGCTACTCTCGGCTGGGCCACCGCGGGCGAGCTCTCCTTGTTGGCGTGATGCTGATTGGACTGAGTGCACGCGGTCGAGCGGTTGCTCCGGGCGCGTTCCCGACGGCGGGACCGGGGACGCACCCGCAACGGCCGCTCAGCGAGCGAGGCGCTTGAGCCGGGCCCCGGGGGTGACGACGTCGCTGATGTTCAGCGTGGTCGCCGTCAGGGCTGCGACTGCCTGGCCCGGGGCGACTGCGGGCCCGGAGGCGATGACGCGCATAGGCGCCCGTGTCTGGACGCGAGCCCGCTGCTGGACGATGACCGGGCGCGTCGGCCTGGACACCACGACGATCAGCGCGATGGTCGAGATGGCCGCGCACGCGACCAGGCCCATGAAAGTGACGGCGAGGACTGTGCTCCCGCCGACCATGGCGTACAGGGCGACACCGCTGCCGGCCACGGCCGTCATGGTCGCCCCTGCCCGGTTGCACAGCATGCTGGCCAGGACCGCGCCGGCGGTGACCTTCACTGGCTCGCACATGACCTCTCCTTCTCGGTGGGTGTCTTCGCGCGTACGGCTGCGCGTGGAATGTGCGAGCGACACTTGCTGATCATGCTTAGGCTGGCTCGCCCATGAGGAACGCGTGCAACTTCTGGGCCTCCGCCAGGAACACCTCGGGCGTCTGCACGTACATGAAGTCATCGTCGAGGCGGGCCGCGATGACGTTGATGCGGTGACGGTCGATGGCCTCGGTCCGCAGGTACAGATCACGCAGGTCGGGCGCCTCCAGCCCCCACTTCGAGATGGGCTCGACGAGGGCCAGGACGTGGTCCGCAGACTTCCTCTCGGAGCCCGTGGCGATCACTTGCACCGCATCTAGGACGGGGAGGCGAAGCTTGTCCCGAGCGTCACTAAGGGCGGTGTCGAGGCTTGTCATGACGATCTCTCCTGTAGGTAATGGATCTTGCTGCCACGGGGGCCACGAGAGGGGGCAACGCCCCTGCCAGGAGGGGCCACACATAGGGGAACCGGAGGCACTTGCGGCACGGGAGGGGGCCACGGACCGTGGCCCCGCCTCTGACCTGTAACCCCCTCCCCCAGCCCCCGCCCCACCAAGGGGGCCACGCGATCATGCAGCCTCCGGACGATCCGGCATGAGGTACCGCTGCCGCTCCTCATCGCGCTCTCCGATGACACCGGCCTCCGACAGCCGCTTCGTCGCCAGGCGACGAAGGCAGCGGTGAACAGCGCGGGCAGTACGCCGTTCTTGGCGGCGGTCTTCTCGCGGGCCGTCACCGGCTCCTCCATCGTTTACGGGCCAGCAGCGCGGCCAGCAGGCCGATGACCGCACCGGCCGCGACCACCCCGACGAACGCGCCGATGAAGTTATCGACAGTCGGCCCGGAGAAGACGGCGGCCACGATGGCCGCGATGGCCGCGATGGCCGCGATGGCCGCGAGGACGACGCTGCAGGCAAGGTAAGGCAACAGGCGCGGGGGACGGTCCGGGCTGCGGTGCACCATCACGCACCCCCGCCCGCCGGACCGCTCGCGGCGGCGAATCCAGACGTCTCGACAACCGGACCGGGGGCGATCCGTGTGGCCTTCTCGAGGCGGTCGACACGGGGTGGCGGCGGCGCGTCAGCGGTCTCCTCATGCTCCTGCGCCGAGCGGTCCGGGCCGCGCAGCCAGGCGGTGAGGCGTGCCCACCGGGACGGACGCAGATCACCCTCGACTGGGTGATCCACCATGACCGGCTCGTTGGTCTCCATCTCGCTCCCTTGTTGAGAGTTTATGTACACACATATTCGCACATGAATAACCTGTCTGCAAGTTACTTCGTCATGTTAGTGTGGGTACACAAATTCGATCCAGAGAGTGGGGCGCATATGATCCCGTGTACACACACGCCCGGGAGCACATCTATGCCGCGACCTGCTACAGGCCAGACGCCAGTCCGTCACATTCGCATCGGTGACGAGATCTGGGAGCAGGTCGAGTGGATCGCGGATCAGGACGACTGCACTCTGACCGACGTGGTGAAGACTGCGCTCACCGAGTACATCGCCAAGCGCCGTCGCCAGGAGCGCGCCAAGCGCCAAAAGAAGGCAGAGTGAAGGCCCCGCCCAACCATCCGTCCTGCCAGCACGTCGCGTACCGGCTCACCTGCGAGGAGGACGACGCCCTGTCGGCAGGAGCGGACGGCCAGTGCCGTGTCCAAGCCGAAAATGTGCCCGATGGCTTGCACATCGATCACGATCACGCCTATGGCTTCTTCGCCGTACGGGGCCTTCTGTGTCCGAAGTGCAACGCCCTGATGGCCTCGGTGGACCGGCTAGAAGGTGGATGTTCGAGCGAGCGCGTACCTGATGAACGCGTGGTTCCTCGGACTCGTGATCAAACGTCATCTCGACAACGTCGCCGCTCGCAAAGCCCAACGAAAGAGCGCATAACCTGGACAGCAGAGAGCCCCGGCGCAGGGGAAGGCGTCCGGGGCTCTCTGTATGCCGTCAGTCCGTCGGACCCATGGCCAGGCCGAGGATGAACAGGATTGTGATCAGCGCCATCGGGACGACGCAGATGTAGCCGAGGATTAGCCCGGCGACGGCGGACCCGTGGCCGGCTTTCTTGCCGGTTTTCGTCTCGGCCGTGGCGAGGGTGGCCGCAGGCGATGGCGAGGATGCAGGGCAGGCCGAACATGCACCAGCCGCCCAGGATGCCGATGATTGCCGAGCACCAGGCTGGCCGTGGCGTAGGACGAGGTAGGGGTGACCCGTGGGGCCGCCGAGTAGTAGCCGGGCGGCGGCGGGTAGTACGGGGCCGGCATGTGAGGGCCAGGGCCTGCGCTTGCGACCGGTCGTGGGCATCCCGTGGGGAGGAGATGACAGCCTGTGAGATGGCTTTATCCGCAGCAACCGGGTTCTGGATCAAAGGTTGTGGAGCGGTGACGGAGCGCTACCCGGCCGGCGACGGTACTGATGATCGCGATCCTGTAACAGGCTGCGCATGAAGGCGGCCGCTTCGTAATGATCTGGTTTGTCGAGAACCCGATCATCAACGAGCGGCCGTGAGGATCATTGTGCTGCATGCTGCGGCAGGCGCGGAAGCCTGCTGTCTTATTCTTCTTGCGCCGCATTTGAAGGGCGTGCATGTCGATCAGGTTCAGGACGGTGCCGCCGGGGTGCAGATCACCGCGAGGACCGTCACGATCGAGGCAGAGTGCCCTGGATGTGGGGTCTCCTCTGGCCGGGTCCACGCCCGCTACCGCAGGCGGCTTCACGATCTGTCCTGCGCCGGCCGCCCCGTGATGATCGAACTGCAGGTGCGTCGGTTCATCTGCGGGAATTCCGTCTGCGGTCTGCGGACCTTCGTCGAGCAGGTGCCTGATCTGACGCAGCGATATCAACACCGCACGCCGCCGTTGCGTGCTCTGCTGGAGAAGGTCGCGCTGGCGTTGGCCGGACGGGCGGGGTCGCGGATGACCGTGGTGCTGGGCGTCGCGGTCTCGCGGTCCACCCTGATCAGGCTGATCCGCGCATTGCCAGACCCCGAGATCGGTCAGGTCACGGCTCTGGGCATCGATGACTTCGCCAAACGGCGCGGCCATTCCTACGCGACCATCCTGATCGACATGGACACTCACAAGCCCATCGACGTCCTGGACGGCAGGTGCGCCGATCCTCTCGCCACATGGCTGAAGGAACATCCAGGGGTGCAGGTCATCTGCCGTGACCGAGCCGGTGCCTACGCCGAAGGAGCCCGGATCGGTGCACCGGACGCGCTCCAGGTCGCCGACCGGTTCCATCTCTGGCAGAACCTGTGTCAGGCGGTGGAACGCTGCGTTGCCCGGCACCGAGGCTGCTTGGCCGACCCCAGTCCACTGGTGCCCGTCGCGCAGCCCGAGCTGATCGGGCCGGAGCCCGTTACACCCACCGGCCGGTTCGCCGACCGGGCCCGTGCACATCACGCCCTCGTCCACGGTCTGCGCGAGCAGGGACACGGGCTCCGCGAGATCGCCCGGCATCTGGGCTGGGGCCGCCACACCGTGCAGCGCTTTGCCCGCGCCGTGACCTGGCAGGAGATGGTGAAAGGCCCGCAGAAGGAGCGACCCAGTGCGCTCGATGCGTTCAAGCCGTATCTGCGCC
>JAOPYI010000098.1 GCA_025964675.1 Sphaerisporangium sp.
GACCGCACGGTGCTCATCGTGTCGGCGAGGCAGAGCCCGAAGGCGAAGAGCGCGGCGACGGCGAGCGTGATCGCGGTCGAGCGTACCGACCAGAATTTGATCCACTCCGCGTGCAGGGTCATCGCACGGCCCCGGCGGTGAGCGCGAAGTAGGCGTCCTCGAGGGAGGCGTGCCCGCCGACGAGTTCGGCGATCGGGGCGTCGGCGAGCAGCCGGCCGCCGCCGATGACGAGCAGGTGCTGCGCGGTGAGCGCCATCTCGCTCATCAGGTGGCTGGAGACGAGCACGGTACGGCCCTGCGCCGCGAGCTCCCGCAGGAGGTTCCGGATCCAGTGGACGCCCTCCGGGTCCAGCCCGTTGACCGGCTCGTCCAGCAGCAGTATCCCCGGATCGCCTAGCAGTGCCGCGGCGATCCCGAGCCGCTGGCTCATCCCGAGCGAGAAACCCTTGCTGCGCTTCCCGGCCACGGCGTCCAGCCCGACCAGGTCGATGACCTCCTGGACCCGAGTGAGGGGGATGTGATTGCTCTGGGCCAGCCACCGCAGGTGACCGCGGGCGGACCGGCCGCCGTGCACGGTGCGTGCCTCCAGCAGGGCGCCGACCCGCCGCAGGGGCTCGCGCAGCTCCCGGTAGGGGCGGCCGTCGATGAGCACCCTGCCCTCCGTCGGCCTGTCCAGCGCCAGCATCATGCGCATGGTGGTGGACTTACCAGCGCCGTTGGGCCCGAGGAAACCCGTCACCTGCCCGGGCCGCACCGTGAAGGACAGCCGGTCGACCGCGAGGGTCCGGCCATAGGTTTTGCTGAGGTTACGCACGTCGATCACACGACCGACGGTAGAGCGGCAGGGTTCGACGCCGCAGTCCACGAAAGTTGTCGGCCGTGGTGGCTAAAGTCGTCGCATGGGCCGGGTCGTGGTCGCTGTTCTGGTGGTGCTCGCCGACGGGGTGTGGCTGTTCCCCGGCGGCCCGAGCTGGGTCGCGTTCGCGCACGCCACGGCCATCGCGCTCGCGGTGGCGCTGGGATCGCGGCTGCCCGCGGCCGGTCTCCTCGCCGCCCTGCTCATCGCGTGCCTGCCAGGCGGGGCGTACGCACTGTTGCTCTGGACCGGTTACCAGGCGGGTCATCGCGTCACCTCCCGTGCCGGCGCGGCAGTGGTTCTCGGCGGTTCGCTTGGGTATGCCGGAGAGCGGCTGGCCGCCGGGGCCGCGCTCAACGTGGTGGTCGCCACGTATCTCGTGCTGGTGGCACTGCCCATGGTCATCGGCCGGTATCTCGCCCAGCACCGGAGCCTGGTGGCCGCACTTGACTCCAACAACCGGCGGCTCCGCGCCGAGCAGGAGCTACTTGGCGAGCGGGAAAGATTGCGTGAGCGGTTGCGGATCGCTCGGGACGTGCACGACTCCCTGGGCCACCGGCTCGGCCTGTTGTCGGTCCAGGCCGCCGCACTCGAAGTGGCCCGGCTCCCGGCGCCCGAGCAGCAGGCCGTACGGCTGCTGGCGCGAACGGCACGCAAGGCCATGGACGAGCTGCACGAGCTGGTCGGCACGCTCCGCCAGCCGGACGAGCCCGGCTCACCCGGTCTGGACGGCCTCGACGAGCTGGCCGCCGAGTTCCGTACCGCCGGGATGCCCGTGACCTTGCGGCGCCAGGGGGAGCCGCGGCCACTGACCGCGGCGGCAGGACAGGCCGCCTACCACGTGGTCGAAGAGGGGCTGACCAACGCGGCCAAGCACGCCGCGCCGCGGCAGGTCACGGTGTCGCTGGACTGGGAGCCCGACGCGCTGCTGCTGAGCGTCGTCAGCGGCCCGCCGGTCACCACGCGCGGCGACACGGGGTACGGCCTGGCAGGCCTGGCCGAGCGGGTCGGGTCGGCCGGTGGCCTCATCCGGGTCACCCCGTCCGCCGAGGACTTCCGGCTCGTCGCCATGCTCCCGATCCTGGCCGAGACGCCACCCAGCGGCTCTTCCGCCGTGGACCGCGTCCGCGCGGCCGCGCTCGTACTCGCGGCGGCGGCTCTCCCCTTGGCCGTGGGAACGGGGAAGTACGGGTGATCCGGGTCCTGGTCGTCGACGACGAGCCGCTGATCGTGGCAGGGATCCGCGCCGTGCTGCAGTCGGCCGGCGACCTCCAGGTCGTCGCTGAGGCTTCGGACGGCCGGGCCGCCGTGGCCGTGGCGGCCCGCCGCCCCATCGACGTGGCGCTGCTGGACATCAGCATGCCGGTGATGGATGGACTGGCCGCCCTTGGGCAGCTGCGGCGGCAAAGTCCCGAGGTTCGGATCGTGATGCTGACCGCGTTCGGCGCCGAACCACACGTGCTGCGTGCGCTGGAGAACGGCGCGTCCGGTTTCGTACTCAAGAACTCCGCGCCCGACGAGCTCATCCGGGCGGTTCGAGCGGCGCACGCAGGGGATGCCTATCTGTCCCCCGCGGTGACCCGGCTGGTGCTCGGCATGGTCAGCCCGATCGAGACCCGCCGCCGGGAGGACGCGCTACGACGGCTGGCCGCCCTTACCCCCCGCGAGTCCGAGGTCCTGCGCCTGGTCGCCGAAGGGCTGTCCAACGCCGAGACCGGTCGGCGGCTGCACATGAGCGAGGCCACCATCAAGACCTACATGAGCCGCATCCTGGCCAAGCTCGACTGCGCCAACCGCGTCCAGGCCGCCCTCCTGGTCCGAGACGCCCGAACCCTCCCCTAGGGGTCCGATCCTGAAAGCTAGTGGCTCGTCACCCCGCCTTGGCCGGGTGGCTGGTCCAGGATCGGATGGTCGGCTGGGTGTGGCCGGCAAGCCGGTGGGCGTTCGTGGAGCGCGCCGCGCGCTCGCCACCTGGTTCGGCTCGCCCGTATGAGCTGATCCGTGGCGGTGCGGGCTGGCACAGTTGGGTCCGTGGCAGACGAAGTGCGAATAGGGGCTTTCCTGCTGGCCGCGCGGTTTCCCGGGTGTGATGACGGCGAAGTGCTGTCCGCCGCGGTGGAGACGGCGGTGGCCGCCGAGCAGGCCGGGTTCGACGACGTGTGGATCGCCGAGCATCACTTCATGTCCTACGGAGTGTGCCCTTCGGCCACGACGCTCGCCGCGTACGTACTCGGCCGCACCGAGAGGATCGAGGTCGGTACGGCCGTGAGCGTGCTGTCGTCGCAGCACCCTGTCGCGCTGGCCGAGCAGGCCGCGCTTCTCGACCGGGTCTCGGGTGGTCGCTTCCGCCTCGGTGTCGGGCGTGGCGGCCCCTGGGTCGACCTGGAGGTCTTCGGAACCGGGCTCGACCGTTTCGAGAACGGTTTCGTGGAGAGCCTGGACCTGCTGATCGCCGCGCTCACGCAGGAGCGGGTCTCGGCCAAGGGGGCGGCCTTCCGGTTCAGGGAGGTGGAGATGGTGCCAAGGCCGGGCAGGCCGATGCGTCCGGTGGTCGCCTCGACCTCGCCGGGCACCGTCCAGGTGGCGGCGGCACGAGGGCTACCCATGCTGCTCGGCATGCACATCGGCGACCCGGACAAGGCCGCCCTGGTGGAGAGCTACGCGGGCACGGCGGTCGCGCACGGCCACGACCTGACGCGGATACCTCATGTCGCGGCGGGCATCGCGTACGTCGCCGACACGACGTCCGAGGCGGTGGCGGCCATGAAGGAGTCACTGCCCAGATGGCTCGAGCCCGGTCTGGCCGGCTACCGGCCGGTGGACGGCCGGACGTACCTGCCGAGGGACGCGAGGGACTACGCCGACCTCCTCTGCCGCCTGCACCCTGTCGGCTCGCCGGCCCACTGCGCCCGCACGATGCTCGCCACGATCGAGCGGACGGGGATCCGGCACCTCATCCTCCTGGTCGAGGGCGCGGGCGACCCGGCCCTGACCCGCCGGAACATCGCCAGACTCGGCGCCGAGGTGCTGCCACTTGTACGGGCATGTCCGGTACCGCCAAACAAGTCAGGTGACGGGTAAGGCCGTCCTGGCGGCCATGGCCGTCTGGCGGATCAGCGGCTTCCAGGAGCTACGGCGGACGATGCCGGGCAATCCCGGCACGCCGGCACCGTATCCCGCGTCCTGACGGTGAAAGTGACGTCCCGCGTTCGACGCGCCCCCTTCATCCGCCCCGTACTCCGTGGTTGAGTGCATGGAGATCGAGGGGGAGGCGGCTCGTATGCGCGTTGTCATCGCTGGTGGACACGGCAAGATCGCACTACGGCTGGAGCGGTTGCTCGCCGGGCGGGGTGACGAGCCCGTCGGCCTGATCCGGAACCCCGGCCACGAACCGGACCTCCGCGAGACCGGTGCGCAGGCGGTCGTGTGCGATCTGGAGACGGCGGGCGTCGAAGAGGTGGCCTCGCACCTTCGGGGGGCCGACGCGGCCGTGTTCGCGGCCGGAGCCGGGCCGGGGAGCGGAGCCGCGAGGAAGGACAGCGTCGACCGTGCGGGCGCCGTCCTGCTGGCCGAGGCGGCGGAGCGGGCCGGCGTCCGGCGCTTCGTGCAGGTCTCCTCAATGGGCGCGGGCGAGCCTCCCCGTGCCGGCACCGACGACGTCTGGGCGGCGTACATCAAGGCCAAGTCCGACGCGGAGGACGACCTGCGGGCTCGCGATCTCGAGTGGACGATCGTCCGTCCCGGTGGCCTGACCGACGATCCCGGCACGGGTCTCGTCACCCTGGCCGAGCCGGGGCGACCACGCGGGAGGGTCACCCGTGACGATGTCGCTGCCGTGATCGTCGCCCTGCTGGACACACCCGGCACCCGTGGCCGCACCCTGGAGCTGGTCGAAGGGGACACCCCGGTGGACGAGGCCGTGCGGGCGGTCACCTCCTGAGACAGGGCTTGTCGTCAGCCTTAACAGAATGGAATTCTGTTCCCATGAACCGCGTGACGGCGAACGGCATCGAGATCGTGTACGACTCCTTCGGCTCCCCGAGCGGGCGCCCGCTACTACTGATCATGGGCCTGGGATCCCAGATGATCCACTGGGATGAGGAGTTCTGCGAGATGCTCGCCGGGCAAGGGCATCAGGTGGTCCGCTTCGACAACCGGGACGCAGGCCTGTCGACCCACCTGCATGAGGCGGGCAGGGCGGATCTCGGCGGCGATCCCGTGGCGGCGCCCTACCTGCTCGGCGACATGGCCGACGACGCGGCCGGCCTGCTGGACGTGCTGGGCTGGGAGAGCGCCCACGTCCTTGGGATCTCGATGGGCGGGATGATCGCCCAGGCCTTCGCCATCGGGCACCCGGCCAGGACGCGCAGCCTGACCTCCATCATGTCCACGCCCGCCCCCCACATCGGATCGCCGACCGAGCAGGCCATGGCGGCGCTTCTGTCGCGCTCGACCCCCGACCGCGAGGCCGTGGTCCGCCAGGCGCTCGAGGTGTGGAAGATCATTGGCTCGCCCGGTTACCCGATGGATGAGGAGCGCGTCACGAGGGTGGCCGGTCAGAGCTTCGACCGGGCCTACGACCCGCTGGGGTTCGGCCGCCAGTTCGCCGCGATCCTCGCCTCAGGCGACCGCACCGCCGCACTCAACGAGCTTTCCGTGCCGGCTCTCGTGATCCACGGCGAGGCTGATCCGCTGGTCCAGCTGCCGGGCGGCGTGGCGACTGCGGACGCGATCCCAGGCGCCAAGCTTCTGACCTTCCCCGGAATGGCCCACGACCTGCCGCGCCCGCTCTGGCCGGAGATCGTCGGCGCCGTCACCGAGCTCACCCAGCGTGCCGACCGCCCGTAGCCGCTATGTACTTCACGGAGGATGCCTACGCCAGTGTCACTGGTGTCGCCTGGCAGGTAGGCCGGCCCTCGATGAGTACGGCGAGGCCGTCGAGCATCTGATTGAGCCCGAGCTCGAACAGCTTGTCGAGGTGAAGGTCGTAGCCGTGATCGAGGGCTCCGATGATCCTCGCGAACGTCGGATAGTCGCCTGATGCGGTCATCGCCGCGAGGGCGGGAGCCTGGGTGTCCATCCACTGGTCGTCCGACAGGCCCGTGACGGCCTCGGCCTGCGCCTCCCTTTCCAGGTGGACCGCGATGCTCTCGATGTAGCTGTAGAACAGCACGTGCAGGTCGAGAATGGTCGTCGGGTCGAGGCCGTGGCCGTCGAGGGCGCTCAGCGCCCATTCGGCGTGGACCATCAGGTTGGGCAGCATCAGCGGGCGGGTGAGCGGGCTGATCTGCGCCAGCCATGGGTGCCTGCGGTGCAGCACCCACAGCGTGCGCCCCCCCAGCTCCAGTCGTGCGCGCCAGCCCGAAGGGGCGACCGCGGGATAGGACTCCTCGCCGAACACGGCGTCGGCCATCAGCAGGATGAGCTCGTCCTTGCTGTTGACGTACCGGTAGGGCGACATGGTGGCGACCCCCAACCGGGCCGCGACGCCGCGCATGGACAGCGCGGCCAGGCCTTCGGCGTCCGCGATGCCGATGGCGGCTCGTACGACGCGCTCGCGGGTCAGCTCGTGGTCAAGCTGCGGCGTCATGCGGCGCGGGGCCCGCGCGTGGCCGGGCTCGGGCGAAGCCACCACCGTGCCGGCGCGGGGCTGGGCCTGCACGAGCCCTTCCTGGCGCAGGGTGGTCAGCGCCTTCGTGGCCGTGGCGAGCGCGACCTTCCACTCCCCGGCGATCTGCCGGGTGGAGGGCACCCGGTCGCCGGGAGAGAGCTCACCGTCCGTGATGCGCCGCCGGATCTCGGCGACGATCCGGAGGTACGGCGGATCGATTTTCGCGGCCATCGTGGCCTCCTTCTTTCTGTACTAGTACAGAAGCTACCAGGTCCAACGACGTATAGACCGGCTGTGTCCTAGTACAGAACTGCATATATGCCTACTTGGCAGGCCTGAACGTACGCTGTACATTCAGCCGTGTACACCGTATGGAGGAGATTCCATGAAAACTGTGCTCATCTCCGGCGCCAGCGTCGCCGGGCCCGCGCTCGCGTACTGGCTACGCCGCCACGGCTTCGCCCCGACCGTGGTCGAGCGTGCCCCCGCCTTGCGTGCCGGCGGGCAGGCGATCGACGTCCGCGGCGTCGCACTCGAGGTCGTCCAGCGGATGGGCATCCTGGCGCAGGTACGGCAGGCCCGCACTCGCATGCGCGGCATGTCCATGCTCGACGGCGACGGCAACGAGATAATGCGCTCCACCGACAAGACCTTCAGCAGCGGCCGGCTCGACAGCGACGACGTCGAGCTGCTGCGCGAGGACCTCACGCGACTGCTGCACGAGCGAACGCGCGACGATGTCGAGTACGTCCTCGGCGATTCCATCACCGCGCTCGATGAGGACGAGCACGGCGTACGGGCCGGCTTCGAGCACGGCGAGCCCCGCGCCTTCGACCTCGTGGTGGGCGCCGACGGCCTGCACTCGAACGTACGAGAGCTCACCTTCGGCGGGGAAAGGCAGTTCATCCACCACCTCGGTACCTACGTCTCGATCTTCAGCGCGGAGAACTTCCTGAACCTCGACAACTGGCAGGTCTGGCTCAGGGACGGCACCGCGGGCTACGGCATCTATCCGGTGCGCGACAACACCGAGCTCAGGGTCACGTTCGGCTTCGGGTCCGAGCCCTTCGACTACGACTACCGCGACATCGAGCAGCAGAAGAGGCTCGTCGCCGGCCACCTCGCGGGCCTGCGCTGGGAGACCCCGAGATTGCTCAAGGCCATGTGGGAGGCGCCCGACTTCTACTTCGACGCGATGGCGCAGGTCCGCATGGACCGCTGGTCGAAAGGCAGGGTGGCGCTGCTCGGCGACGCGGGCTACTGCGCGTCACCGCTGTCCGGCCAGGGCACCAGCCTGGCCCTGGTGGGCGCGTACGTGCTGGCCGACGAGCTCGGCAAGGCGGCCGGTGACCACCGCGCCGCGTTCCTCCGCTACGAGGAGCGCATGCGCCGGTTCGTCCAGCTCAATCAGGCACTCGCCACGGAGAACCCCGGCGGCCCGGCTGCCGAGGAGTCGATCGAACGCGCCAAGAACGCGATCTCGCTTGACGGCACGTCGCATCCCACGGGTTCTTGATCAAGGAACCTCGTGAACTAACACCCGCGTCGGGCTTGAAAGGCGGCCTCCGCCAGGTACGGCCGATGCGGGCTACCGTGGAGGAATGGAGAGGATCCTTGTCAGCGCCTGCCTGGTAGGGCAGCCCGTGCGCTTCGACGGCCGTGCCAAGACCGTCGACGACGCGCTGCTCGAGGGCTGGCGTGCCGAGGGACGGCTGGTGCCCTTCTGCCCGGAGGTGGAGGGCGGGCTGCCGGTGCCGAGGCCGCCCGCGGAGATCGAGGGGGGCGTCGGCGGCGCGGCCGTGCTGGCGGGAACCGCCCGCATCCTCACGCCCGAGGGCGCCGACGTCACACGCCACTACCTCGCCGGCGCCTACTCCGCCCTGGCCGTCGCGCGGTCGATGGACATCAGGATCGCCTTATTGAAGGACGGCAGCCCCTCGTGCGGCAGCCTGCGTATCCACGACGGCATGTTCCGGGGAAGGGTGACTCCCGGGGCGGGGGTGACGGCCGCCCTGCTCGAGGCGCACGGCATCCGGGTCTTCGGCGAGGACCGCATCGCGGAGGCCGCCACCTGTCTGGACGAGCTGGAACGGGCCGGCCGCTGAGCGCCTGACGGCGGCCGTTCCGGCCACGCGGGCAGGCGCTCAGGCACGAGTCACGGGCCGACCGGCTCCGTGCCGGCGTCCTCGGCGATGACGGCCTTCTCGTCCGGTTTGAACACCAGCACGGTGTCGATGTAGGACCGCAGAGCCGTCTCGAGCCCCACGTCGTGGCCCTCCGCCTCCGACATGAACCAACGGTGGTCGAGCACCTCGTGGAAGAGCTGCGCGGGCTCCAGCTTCCCCCGCAGGTCCTGCGGGATCGCGTTGACGGTGGGCCGGAAGACCTCGGCGACCCAGCGGTGCGCGACGATGGCCTCGTCCTCGTGGCGTAGCCCCTTGGCGACCCGGAAAGAGTCGAGGTCGTTGAGCAGGCGCCTTGCCTGGTTCTCCTCGACGTCGAGCCCGGTGAGGCGCAGCAGGCGGCGCTGGTGGTGCCCGGCGTCCACGACCTTCGGCTGTACGATCAGCCGCGCCGTGCCGGCCTTGCGCCTGACCATCATCTCGGCGACGTCGAAGCCGAGGGAGTTGAGCCGCCGGATCCGCTGGTCGATGAGGTGCCATTCGACCTCCTCGACGATCTCCTCCTGGGTGAGCTCGTTCCAGAGCCGGTGGTAGCGCTCGCACAGCTGCTCGGCGAACGCCAGAGGGTCGATCGAAGAATGCAGGAAACCCCCGGCCTCCAGGTCAAGCATTTCGCCATAAATGTTGACATGGGCGACTTCGATGTCGTGCTTGCGCTGTCCCTCGCTGATCACCGGGTGCAGATCTCCGGTCTCCGCGTCCACGAGGTACGCCGCGAAGGCCCCCGCGTCCCGCCTGAACAGCGTGTTGCTCAGCGAGCAGTCGCCCCAGTAGAAGCCCGCCAGGTGCAGGCGTACGAGCAGAACGGCCAGCGCGTCCAGCAGGCGGGTGAGCGTGTCCGGCCGCAGGGTGCCCGACAGCATCGCGCGGTAGGGGAGCGAGAACTGCAGGTGCCTGGTGATCAGGGCCGAGTCCAGCGGCCGGCCTTCGGCGTCCGTTCTCCCCGTGACCACCGCCACGGGCTCGACCGAGGGGGTGTCGAGGCGGCTGAGATCCCACAGGAGCTGGTACTCCCGCTTGGCGTATCTGTGGCTGATCTCCTTGATCGCGTAAACCCGCCCGGAGAGCCGGGCGAACCGGACGACGTGCCGGGAGATGCCACGCGGCAGCGTCACGAGGTGGTGCTCGGGCCAGGTCTCCAGGGGGAGGTGCCACGGCAGGCGGATGAGGTCGGGATCGCTGGGAGCGCCAGTCATCTGGAGCGGCAACCCTTTGCTCCTCGGATGTCGGGGGTGTCTGTTGAGTCCGACGCTAGCCGTTTCGCGGGTTCCACGGCAGCCTGGTCCGCTCCGTGGACACGCACGGCTCGTGCACGCCCGGTGCCCGGAGGTTAACGGCGGGCGACGACCCGAGGCGCCGGTCGAGGTGAAAGACCGGACCTGTGACGCCATGACGGAAGGTCCAGACTTAACTGGTCTAGACCGGGGTCAAGGGGGTGTCTATTTGGTTTCAATTCATGCGAAGATGCCGCGATGACCTGTGCCGTTGTTAGGTTACGGAAGAGTTTCCCAGGGTGTCGAACGTCGCCATTTGTCGCGGGTGGTTTGCTGGTCGGCCACAGCTCGATCACGGGTGGCCCATACCACTTGACGGTGTACGGGGATGGACGTACGTTCCTCAAACGTTTAGGAAACTTTCCTAATTGATGCTCCATTCCTGGAGGGTTGCATGTCCAACTCCGCCGGCACGCCCCGAGAGATCACCCGGCGGCAGATGCTCCGCCGGATCGGCCTTACCGCACTCGTCGCAGGACCGGCGGCGAGCGTGCTCAGCGCCTGCGCCACCAGCGGAGGCAGCTCCGCGGCCTCCCCGACCGCCGCCGCCAGCGGCGCGGCGACCTCGGCTGCCAACCCCTTCGGGGTCAAGGCGGACGCCCCCCTCGAAGTCGTCATCTTCAAGGGCGGTCTCGGCGACAGCTACGCCACCGACGTGCACGAGCCGCTGTACAAGAAGGAATTCCCGAAGGCCTCCG
This sequence comes from Sphaerisporangium sp., assembly GCA_025964675.1. Classification (GTDB taxonomy): domain Bacteria; phylum Actinomycetota; class Actinomycetes; order Streptosporangiales; family Streptosporangiaceae; genus Sphaerisporangium. Next base: position 10,623 of record JAOPYI010000098.1, read on the forward strand.
TCAAGCACGTCGCCACGCAGCAGATCGCCCAGACCCTGCAGCCCCGCTTCGCCAGCGGCGACGTTCCCGACTTCATCGCCAACTCCGGCTCCGACCTTATGGACAACGGCGCCCTGCAGAGCGAGGGACAGCTCCTCGACCTCACCCCGCTGTTCGACGCCCCCTCGATCGACGACCCGAGCAAGAAGATCAGGGACACGCTGATCCCGGGCACCGCCGAGTCGGGTCTCATCGCCGGCAAGCCCTACATCCTGAACTACGTCTTCACCGGCTACGGCCTCTGGTACAACAGCAAGCTCTTCCAGACGAAGGGCTGGACCCCGCCGAAGACGTTCGACGAGTTCAAGACGCTGTGCGGGACCATCAAGAAGGCGGGCCTCACGCCGTACGCCTACGCCGGCAAGAACGCCTCCTACTACCAGTACTGGATGATCCTGATCACGGCGGCGAAGGCCGGAGGCAACCAGGTCCTGATCGACATCGACAACCTGGCCGACGGCGCCTGGAACCATGACGCCGTGAAGCAGTCCGCCGCCGCGTGGGCCGAGATCGGCAAGTTCATGGACAAGAGCTATGAGGGGCTCATCCACACCGAGGTCCAGACCCGGCAGAACCAGGACAAGATCGCGCTCTACCCGTCCGGCGCCTGGCTGGAGAACGAGCAGAAGAGCAACACGCCCGCTTCCTTCGAGTACGCCGTGACGCCGACCCCGAGCCTCACGTCCGCCGACAAGCTGCCGTTCGAGGCCATCCGCGCCGTCGCGGGCGAGCCGTACATCATCCCCTCGAAGGGCAAGAACACCGCCGGTGCTCTGGAGTACGCCCGCATCATGCTCTCCAAGGAGGGTGCGAAGGGCTTCATCCAGAAGTCCGGAAGCCTCAGCGTCGTCATCGGCTCCGCCGACGGGCTCAGCCTGGCCCCGGGCCTGCAGAGCACCGCCGACGCCCAGAAGGCGGCGGGCTCCAACATCGTCACCTACAACAGCTTCGAGAACTGGTACAAGGAGCTCGAGACCGAGCTGCGCAAGCAGACCAACTCGCTGATGTTCGGCCGCATCTCTGCCGATGAGTTCTGCGCCAACATGCAGAAGAAGGCGGACTCGGTGAAGGCCGACTCCTCCATCACCAAGCAGAACCGGACGGTGTAGTCGATCATGCGGCATGGCGACGGCCGGCGGTCCCGGGGGCTGGCTTCGGTCAGGGTGAGGAAGTACGGGTTCATCCTCTCCTTCCTCGTGATCCCGTTGATCCTCTATGTGGTCTTCGTGATCAGCCCTTACGCTCAGGCGTTCTACATCTCGCTCACCAACTGGCGGGGAGTCTCCGCGAACCCGCAGTTCATCGGGCTCGAGAACTTCACCCGCCTGCTGTCTGACGACGTCTTCTGGGCCGCGGTCCGCCACCATGCGCTCCTGCTGCTCGCCATGCCGCTGATCACCATCGCGATCGCGCTGTTCTTCTCGTTCCTGCTGAACCTCGGAGGGGGAAGCAGGGGCGGAAGGATGACCGGGGTCCGGGGCTCGGGCTTCTACCGCGTCGTCTACTTCTTCCCGCAGGTCCTGGCCGTGGCCGTCGTCGGCGTGTTGTTCCAGGCGATCTACCGGCCCGACAACACGGGCGTGCTCAACGGGCTTCTCTCCGGGATCGGCATCGGCCCCGTGGGCTGGCTCATCGCCCCGAACCTCGCCCTCTGGTCGATCATGGGCGTGGTGGTCTGGCAGTCCGTCGGCTTCTACGTCGTGCTGTTCTCCGCCGGCATGGCCGCCATCCCGAGCGATGTCTTCGAGGCGGCGGCGCTCGACGGGGCGGGCCGGTTCCGGCTGTTCTTCAGCATCACCCTCCCGCTGATCTGGGACACCATCCAGGTCGGCTGGGTCTACCTCGGCATCGCGGCGTTCGACTGCTTCGCCCTGGTGCAGGTGCTGTCGGTGGACCGAGGCGGTCCCGACAACTCCACCACCGTGCTGCCCCTGGAGATCTGGCGCGCGGCGTTCACGTTCTCCAAGTTCGGCTACGCCTCCGCGATGGGCGTGGCCCTGTTCTTCCTCACCATCACGTTCGCGGCGCTCAGCCTGCGCGTGACGCGGCGCGAAAGGATCGAGCTGTGACCACGGCACCCCAAACCGACACGGTCCGGGTGGCCAGGGCCCCGCGCGCGGCCGCCCGGCGCCGGACGAAGAACCCCACGGGCGTCTTCGGCGGCCTCTCCCACGTCGCGCTCATCGTGTGGACGATCCTGGTGGTCGGCCCGATCCTGTGGACGTTCCTCGCGTCGTTCAAGACCAACCCCGAGATCGTCGGCGACACGCCGCTCGCGCTGCCCCACAGCTTCGGCTGGGACGCCTGGGGGCGGGCGTGGGACAAGGCGCACATCGGCAGGTACATGCTGAACACCGTCTTCGTGGTCGGCGTGAGCACCGCCTTCACGATGCTGTTCGGCTCCATGGCCGCGTACGTGCTGGCGAGGTACAGGTTCTTCGGCAACCGGGCGATCTACTACCTGTTCGTGTCAGGGCTGTCCTTCCCGGTGTTCCTGGCCCTGGTGCCGCTGTTCTTCGTGGTGAGGAACCTCGGCCTGCTCGACACCCACCTCGGCGTGATCCTGGTCTACATCGCCTACTCGCTGCCGTTCACCGTGTTCTTCCTGACGGCGTTCTTCAAGACGCTCCCGAACTCTGTGGCCGAGGCGGCGATGATGGACGGCGCCTCGCACACCCGTACGTTCTTCCAGATCATGGTGCCGATGGCCAGGCCCGGCCTTATCAGCATCACGATCTTCAACATCCTGGGCCAGTGGAACCAGTACCTCCTGCCCATCGTGCTGCTGTCGGGCAGCGTCGAGGACAAGTGGCTGATCACGCAGGGCATCGCGAACATCAACACCAGCGCCGGCTACGAGGCCGACTGGCCCGGCCTGTTCGCCGCCCTGAGCATGGCGATCCTGCCCATGCTGATCGTCTACATCATCTTCCAGCGGCAGATCCAGTCCGGCCTCACCGCCGGAGCGGTCAAGTAGGATCCCGGCGCTTCCGGCGCAGGCAGGACAGGGTGGTCAGGCGGGGATGAGCCAAGTCACGCGGCGGCTCTAGAGCGCCCATGATCTCGGACGGGCGACAACTCGACCCTTCACGTGAAAAGCTCATCTCATGGACAGGTTGGACGACGCGGCGATAACCACCCGGCTGGCCGAGGTGCCCGAGTGGCGGCGCGATGGTGACGAGATCCGGCGCACGGTGGTCGCTCCCGACTTCCGTACGGCCATCGCCATCGTGAACGACGTGGCCGAGCAGGCCGAGCACCTCAACCACCACCCGGACATCGACATCCGATGGCGGCGGCTCCACATCGCCCTCATGACCCACGACGCCGGCGGCCTGACCGAGATGGATTTCAGACTGGCCGCAAGAATCGACGCCATAGCCGCCGACCACGGCGCCTAGTGGGTGTCCCATTAGAATCCGATTCTGTGTCAGAGAACAGGGCGTTCTTCGCGCTCAAGAACGGTGAGCTGGTTCCCGCTCCCCATGCCCGTAGCCCGTGGTCGGCGGACATGTTGCACGGACGGCTGCTCGGCGGCCTGGCCGCCAGGGCGCTTGAGGCCGAGCACGGCGATCCTGAGTTCCACTTCACCCGGCTCACCGTCGACCTTTTCCGTAACAGCCCATTACTGCCGCTGACCGTGGAAACGGCCCAGGTCAGACAGGGCCGCAGGATCCGGGTGGCCGACGCCACCGTGCGAACCGAGCAGGGCGTTGTCGCCCGGGCCAGTGCCGTGCTCCTACGGAAGGGCGAGCAGCCTGCCGGCGAGACCTGGCGCACCCCGGCCTGGGACGCGCCCGCTCCAGCGAGGCTCGGCCCGCCACCGCCGGCCGAGTGGACGCCGCCGTTCGACCTCTGGCGGCTGACCGACTGGGCCGGGCTCGGACCCCATCGGGTGTGGCTCAGGGAGACCTATCCCCTGGTCGAGGGCGAGGACGTCTCGCCTTTCGTGCGCACCGCGCTGGCCGCCGACTTCGCCAGCCCTCTGGCCAACTCGGGTACGTCGGGCCTGCACTTCATCAACGCCGACTACACGCTCACCCTCAGCCGCCTGCCGCTCGGCAAGGACGTGGGCATGGAGTCGAATGGCCACCTGAGCGACGAGGGCGTCGCGACCGCCCAGTGCACGCTGCACGACACGTCAGGGCCGATCGGTTACTGCCTGGTGACCGCTGTGGCCAACCCGGGAAGTCTCCTCGGCGGTTAGCGTTCGCTCACCCGGTCGGCAACGGGGTGGGGACATCTAAAGGGGAGGCACGCGTACGTGGCCGGTGCCTGGGCGGCACCGGCCACGTGGAGAGTCATCCGGCTCCCGAGCGGATGACCATGTTCAGCTGTGAGTTGGTTCAGTGCTTGTTGCTGTTGCCGCCGTTGACGACGACGTCCGCCGTGTCACTGAGGCTGCCCGCGGTGACCGTTACCTGGTAAGAGCCCGGCTTGGTGCTGCTCGGTGCCCTCAGGGTCTTGGCCGCCGTGCCCCCGTTGACGGTTACCGTGTAGGACCTGCCGTCGATGCCTACCACGGTGGCCGTGGTTCCGTTCCCGACGCCACTCGTCGCGATGTTGACGGTGTAGACCTCACCCCGCCGTACCTTCCCGGGAGTCACCGTCGCGCTGAGCGAGGCGGTGGTGGGCTGGTGCTTGCCGCTTCCCTTCTTACCGTCCTGCTTGGGGTCGGTGTTCTTGTACGCGTTGCCGTAGGTCTTTCCGGAGGTGTCCTGGTTCTTGGTCTTGTCGGTGGAGGAGTGCGGCGCGGCCACCGTCGATCGCGGGTGGGCCGTGTCCGCGTACGCCGATCCGGTGAGGGCTGTTCCGGTGAGCAGGCTCAGGCTCAGGAGGCCGGCGGCGGCGAGGGGCTTGCTGAAACGCATGGGACGTATCCGATCCAGGACACCTCCGGGGAATCCGGTGATCCCCCTCTGGGAGGTGCCTACGTCCAACAATCTGGCGTCTCTAAATGAAAAACTTCTGATAACGACATGAGAACTAATGTTGCACATGATGTCGATGCGACTGGTTGGCGTTCTCACGGCCCCATCACCTCGACGTCAAAGTCGACGCGAGTTCGCCGTCGACACCGAGCAGGTCGCTTGTGTGGAGGCCGTACTGTCGCGAGCTCGCGGGTCAGGGCATACTCACTGGTAACCGACGAAAGTTCGGCAATAAGGAGACCCCCTATGAGCCTCTCGGACCTGCGGCCCGTGCCCAGCGAGCAACTGACCTTCCGCCTTCCCCAGAAGTTCGAGAACGTGGCGGACGAGCGGCGTCACCGCCAGGAGCGGCTGGCCGCGGCGCTGCGGCTGTTCGGCCGGCTGGGCTTCGAGGAAGGCGTGGCCGGTCACATCACCGCCCGCGATCCCGAGCACCTCGACCACTTCTGGGTGAACCCCTTCGGCATGAGTTTCAAGCACGTCAAGGTAAGCGACCTCATCCTCGTCAACCATCGGGGAGAGGTCGTCGAGGGCCGCTACCACGTCAACCAGGCGGCGTTCGCCATCCACGCGATGGTGCACCAGGCCCGCCCGGACGCCGTGGCCGCGGCGCACAGCCACTCGGTGTACGGCAAGGCGCTCTCGTCGCTCGGCCAGAAGCTGGAACCGCTGACCCAGGACGCGTGCGCCTTCTACGACGATCACGGGCTGTTCGACGACTACACCGGTGTGGTCGTCGAAACGGAGGAGGGCGAGAGGATCGCCCGGGCGCTCGGCTCCCACAAGGCCGTCATCCTGCGCAACCACGGCCTGCTGACGGTCGGCGACTCGGTGGACGCCGCGGCCTGGTGGTTCATCACCATGGAGCGCTCGTGCCAGGCGCAGCTGCTCGCCAAGGCCGCCGGCGAGGTCGTCCCGATCACTCACGAGAACGCCAAGCTCACGCACGGCCAGATCGGCAACGACCTCGTGGGCTGGATCAACTTCCAGCCGCTCTACGAGCAGATCATCCGCTCGGAGCCCGACCTCTTCGACTGACCCCGTCAGGCTTACTCCGGCAGAGGCTCAGTCGAACAGCGCGGCCGGAGGCACCGGGGCGATGACGGCGTCGCCGTCCTTGATCGGCGGAGCGCCCGCGACGAACTTCACGAGATCTTCCTCGTACAGGCACCGCGCCTGGGTGAGGCCGCCCGCGGCCCTCCGGGTCAGGTCCTGGAGGCGCAGCGGCGCGGGCGAGGCGACGACGATCAGGTTTCCGAACCGGCGCCCGCGAAGGATGCCGGGCTCGGCGAGCAGCGCCACGTGGCCGAACGTGCCGCGTACGGTGGCGACGACCCGGCGGGCGAAGGGCAGGCCCTTGCCGTCGGCGATGTTGACCAGCAGGGTGCCCGTGTCCTTCAGCACACGGGCGACGTCGCCCATGTACTCGGCCGTCGCGAGGTCCAAGGGCATGGTCGCGCCGCTGAAGGCGTCCAGCACGAACAGGTCCGCCCAGGCGTCATGCAGGCCGGCGGCGCCCGTACGGCCGTCGGCCAGGCGGACCTTCAGCCGGGGTACGGACTTCAGGCGGAGCTGGTCCCTGACCAGCTGCACCAGCGCGGCGTCGGGTTCCACCACGATGTGGCGGGAGCCGGGACGGGTCGTCGCGACGTACCGGGGGAGGGTGCAGGCGCCGGCGCCCACGTGGACGACGTTCAGCGGGCCCTCGTCGATCACGTCGATCGCGACGGCCATCAGCCGGACGTACTCGAAGTCGAGATAGGTGGGGTCGTCCAGATCGACGTACGACTGGGGGACCCCGGCCATGCTCAGCAGCCATCCAGCCGGCCTGTCGAGGTCCCGTAGAAGCTCGACCTCACCCAAGTCAACCGGGTACCGGCCGGGTACGGGAGTGGCCTCAGCCTTACGCTTGGCCACACTGCCTCCACTGGTTCTGATATATCCGGATGTGCCATACCCGGCACCCTTGGGAGAACCGTATGCGCCGCCGAGGACTGCTCGCTCTCGTTGTGGTGAGTGCCGTCATCGTCGCGGCGGCGCTCGTGGCCCTCGTCGTCGACTCGCGCCAGGTGCGCGGCAGCCCCGAGCAGGTGGGCCAGGCGTACCTCGACGCCTGGGCGGCCGAGAACCTCACGAAGATGCGCGAGCGAGTCGCCTCACCGCCCGCCGACTTCCTCGACCAGCACCGCCGCCTCAGCACCGACCTGCAGGTCCTGTCCATCAAGCTGACGGCCAAGGCCATCGTACGGCGGGGCGAGCAGGCCGCCGACATGCCCTTCCAGGGCGTCAGGCAGATCGGGGAGCTCGGGCAGTGGGCCTTCTCCTCCGTGCTGCATCTCGCGGTCAGGGACGGCGAGTGGAAGGTCGTCTGGACGCCGGAGACGCTCCATCCCGGGGTCGCGGCGAACGAGAAGATGCGCATCACCGAGGTCCACGTGCCCGGCACGGAACTGCTCACCCGGCAGGGCAAACCGCTGCCGCACGACAGCGGCGCGGAGACGTACTTCAAGGATCTCACCGGCAAGATCGACGAGCTTGACTCGAGTCCGCCGGCGGGGTGGGCGATCCAGGTGGTGTCCGCCACCGGGAGATCGCGCAACCTCGTGGTGTTCCGCGAGCCGACCGAGCGGACGTACCGGACGACCCTCGACTGGTGGACGCAGGCCGCGGCGGCCCGCGCGCTCGACGGCGTCGGGAAACCCGCCGCCATCGTGGCGATCCAGCCGTCCACGGGGGAGGTGCGGGCCGTGGCCGACCGGCTGCCGGGGCAGGGCGCCTTCTACAAGGCCTATCCGCCGGGATCGACCTTCAAGATCATAACTGCGGCGGCCCTGCTGGAGAGCCAGATGAACCCCGACACGGCGGTGGGCTGCCCGGCGCGCTACACGATCCCGGCCGGGCGCACCTTCGACAACTACCACAACGAGGCCCACGGCACGGTGACGTTCCGTCAGGCGTTCGCGCTGTCGTGCGACACCACGTTCAGCCGGCTCGCGGTCGAGCGCCTGGGGCAGGGCAGGCTCCGGCGGCAGGCGGCCGAGTTCGGGTTCGGCGGGAACCTCAAGTCGGGCCTCGGCGGGGTCTGCGGGTCCGTGCGGCCGGCCGGGAACGGCGACGAGCTCGGCGGGGACGCCATCGGGCAGAACTCGGTGGAGGCCACGCCGCTGTGCATGGCGCTGGTCGCCGCCGCCGTCGAAAACGGTACGTGGCGCCCGCCCCGGCTGATGTCGGAGACGGCCGTCAAGCGCCTGGAGATCAGCGGCCGTCCGAAGCCGAGGGCGCTGCCGGCGCCGGTCGTCTCCCAGCTGCGGTCGATGATGGGGGCGGTCGTGACGGACGGGACGGCGGCCTCCTCCGGGCTGCCCAAGGGGGTGTCCGGCAAGACCGGTACGGCGCAGCCCACTTCGGGTGAGGACCACGCCTGGTTCGTCGGCTACCGGGGCGATCTCGCGTTCGCGGTGTTCGTGGAGCACGGCGGCGCGGGAGCCGATGCCGCCGCCCCCATCGCGGCACGCTTCCTGGACGCGCTCTGACCAACCGTGGCCACCTACGTCGTCCAGCACGTCGCGGTCTCGCCTGTGGTCTACGCCGCGAGCTGCGGGGCGAGGGTCACCCGGCGGAGGCCTCCTGGGCGAGCCTGCGCTCGGCCAGCTCGGCGTAGAGCGCCGCGCCGTCCGGCAGCACGGCGTCGTCGAACGCCGCCTCCGGCGCGTGGTTGTAGGCCGCGCTGGAGGGGTCCGTCCCGGAGGGGCAGGCGCCGAGGGCGATGAACGCGGACGGCACCTCGTCGCAGACGAACGAGAAGTCCTCCGAGCCGGTGAACGGCTGGGGCGCCTTGATGAAGCGGTGCTCGTCGAAGACCTCGCGCACGGTGCCGCCGACGAAGTCCGCCTCGGCGGCGCTGTTGACGGTGACGGGGTAGCTCACGTCGTACTCGGCCTCGACCGTGAGGCCGTGCGCGGCGGCGATGCCGTCGAGCAGCGTCAGGATGCGCTCGTTGACGCGGCTGTGGGCCGCCGCGGAGAACGACCTCACCGTCGCCTCGAAGCGGGCCTCTTCGGGGATGATGTTGTCGGCGGTCCCCGCGTGGAAGCTGCCCACGGTCACCACTACCGGGTCGAACACGTCGAAGCCCCGCGTCACCATGGTCTGCAGGGCGGTGACCATCTCGCAGGCGGCAGGGATCGGGTCGTTGGCCCAGTGGGGGGTCGAGCCGTGGCCGCCCGAGCCGCGTACGGTAACGACCACCCGGTCGGCGGCGGCCATGATCGGGCCGCCCCTGCTGACGAAGACACCCTGCGGGATGATCGAGCTGATCACGTGCAGGGCGTAGGCGGCGACCGGGAGCCGCCCCGAGGCGTCCAGCACCCCCTCGTCGATCATGATCTTCGCGCCGCCCTCACCCTCCTCGCCGGGCTGGAACATGAACACGACGTCGCCGGCCAGCCGGTCACGCCGTGCCGAGAGCAGATGGGCCGCCCCCGCGAGCATGGTGGTGTGCAGATCGTGTCCGCAGGCGTGCATGCGTCCGGGGAGCTCGGACACCACGGCCGCGTTGCTTCTCTCCGTCACGGGGAGCGCGTCCATGTCGCCGCGGAGCAGCACGGTGGGGCCGGGGCGCGCGCCGCGCAGGACGGCGGTGATCGAGCTCAGTCCCTGGCCGGTCGACACCTCAAGTGGTAGCCCGGCCAGTGCGCCGAGCACCTTCTCCTGGGTCCTCGGCAGATCCAGGCCCAGCTCGGGCTCGCGGTGCAGCGCGTGACGCAGCCGTACGAGCTCGCCGCTGATGTCGTTGGCGGCTTCGCGAAGTGACACCGACGTCGCCTCCCTCTCTGACATGCCGTTGGACTTCATACGATATTGCCGGACTTGATAGGAGCTAGACAGCATTTGACCTTTATTTGGTCTCTTACCAGGACCTTTCCGGATAGGAACGGAAACGTGGGGTGGAGGTGGGTGATCCCGCCGATCATGGGCGGCCTCCCGGCCGCGTCGCTCGACCTAGGAGGACGACATGCAAGATGTCCGAGAAGAGGCAGGCCGCCACTGGTGGGTGCTCGGGGTACGGGGCGTGTGCGCGATCCTGTTCGGCATCCTGGCCATCGTCTGGCCCCTGATCACGCTCATCACGCTGGTGATCCTGTTCGGGGCCTTCGCGATCGTCAACGGGATCTTCACGCTCATCGGGGCGTTCCGCGGGGCCCATCCCCGCGACTCCAAGATCTGGATGATCGTCTCCGGTGTCCTCGGCATCGTCGCCGGCATCATCGCCTGGGTCTGGCCGGGCATCACGGCGTTCGCGCTGCTCATGCTGATCGCCGCGTACGCGGTCGTCGTCGGCGTCGCCGAGGTCATCGCGGCGGTGCGGCGTCGCACCGCCGGCGACACCGACTGGATGTACCTCGTCAGCGGCGTGCTGGCGGTGATCTTCGGAATCCTGCTGTTCGCCTGGCCCGCGTCCGGCGCTCTCGCGCTCACCTGGCTGATCGGCATCTTCGCGATCGTGTACGGCGTCTCGCTGCTGTACCTGGCCTTCCGGACCAGGGGAGTGCGGCACAGGGGCATGGCGGGCACGGCCCCGCACGCCGCCTAGACGTCGTAACCGTCATCGAATTTCCGGCGACAACACAAGTGTGCCGGAAAGTATCCACATATTCGCTCGGCTGGCAGGGAATGCTTTTGCTTAAGTGTCCGACTCCCACATCGGAGGGCACATGAGCGTCCTCGACCGCCTTGCCCGCCACATGCTCGTCGACGGCTACAGGCTGGAACTCGACCTGGAGCGTAGCGGCGGATCGTGGATCGTGGACGCCCGCACCGGCCGCCGCTACCTCGACTTCTACACCTTCTTCGCCTCGGCCCCGCTGGGCGTGAACCCGTTCGACGACGATCCGGACTTCATGTCCCTGCTCGGCCGGGTCGCCGCCAACAAGCCGGCGAACTCCGACCTCTACAGCACCCACCTCGCCGACTTCGCCGACACCTTCGCCCGGGTGCTGGGCGACCCGGAGCTGCCCCACCTGTTCTTCGTCGAGGGTGGGGCGCTCGCCGTGGAGAACGCGCTCAAGTGCGCCTTCGACTGGAAGAGCCGCCACAACGAGGCGCACGGCCGGCGCCGCGATCTCGGCACCAAGGTTCTGCACCTCACGCGGGCCTTCCACGGCCGTAGCGGGTACACCATGTCTCTCACCAACACCGAGCCGGCCAAGATCGACCGCTTCCCGGTGTTCGAGTGGCCGAGGATCGACGTGCCCGCGATCCATTTCGGGGACGTGGAGGCGGCAGAGGCCCGGTCGCTGGCCCAGGCGCGGGAGGCCTTCGACCGCCACCAGCACGACATCGCCTGCTTCGTCGCCGAGCCCATCCAGGGCGAGGGCGGCGACAACCACATGCGGGCGGAGTTCCTGCGCGCCGTCCAGGACCTGTGCCATGAGCGGGACGCGCTGTTCGTCCTCGACGAGGTGCAGACCGGCGTGGGCCTCACCGGCACTCCGTGGGCCTACCAGCAGCTCGGCCTGGCCCCCGACATCGTGGCCTTCGCCAAGAAGGTGCAGGTCGGCGGCATCATGGCCGGGCGCAGGGTGGACGAGGTCGAGGGCAACGTGTTCCAGACGAGCGGGCGGATCAACTCCACCTGGGGCGGCGGGCTGGTCGACATGGTGCGTTCCCGCCGGATGCTGGAGATCATCGAGCGCGACGGGCTGATAGCCCGTGCCGGAGTGCTCGGCCAGAGCCTGCTCGGCGGCCTGCGAACGCTGGAGGCGGACTTCCCCGGCCTGGTCCTCAACGCCAGGGGGAGGGGCCTGATGTGCGCCTTCGACGTGTCCACCGGCAGGGAGCGCCTGATCACCGCGCTCCGCGACGACGAGGGGGTGCTCGTCCTGCCGTGCGGGGAGCGGTCGGTACGGCTCCGCCCCGCGCTCTCGGTGACTCCGGAGGAGATCGAGTACGGCCTCGCGGCGCTGGGCCGTACGCTGTCCGCCGCCCGGGACGCGACGACCGTACCGGCCTGACGGCCATCGGCGCTGTCGCATGCGTGATTCATGTCACATCGCGCTATGAGCGTGACTGCCCCGCGGCGTCGCCTCTCCACAGACCGATGGCGGTCCCCCTGGAGTCCGCGCCCAGCTTGGAGTAGATGCGATTGACGTGGTTCTTCACGGTCTTCTCGCTCAGGAACAGCCGTTGTGCTATCTCTCCGTTCGAGTGACCTGTGGCGATCAGCTCCATCACCTCGGCCTCGCGTTTGCTCAGCCCGGTGTGCGCGTGCTCGTTGTATGTGGCGTCATCGACACTCATCCGGCCTCCGCTGGCACGAATCATTGTCAGATCGCCGAGCCCCCCCGCGCTGGCGGCGTAGCGGTTCTGTGCGAGCATAGCCCGCCGTCGCAATCTTTGGGGTCCAAGCTGCCCGACAAAGCCTACTTTCCGTAGGAAACGGGGGAAGTGCCGGAAAAGCACGATGGCCGGTCCGTCTGGACCGGCCATCGACCGCTGGGGTGAGTGATGGGACTTGAACCCACGACATCCAGGACCACAACCTGGCGCTCTGCCAACTGAGCTACACCCACCATGGCTCGCGGTCAGGACCGCGGCACAGGGAAAAGTGTAGCGGGCTTTGAGGGGTTCTGACGCCGCGGCGCGTCAAGATCCGGTGATGGCTTCCGCGACTTCCCGCGCGGTGGCGGAGTCGGGACCGGGCTGCGGCACGAACACGGCGGCGCGGTAGTACCTCATCTCCCGCACGCTCTCGGTGATGTCGGCCAGGGCGCGGTGGCCGCCCTGCTTGGCCGGCGAGGCGAAGTAGACGCGGGGATACCAGCGGCGGACCAGTTCCTTGACCGAGGAGACGTCCACCATGCGGTAGTGCAGGTAGGCGTCCACGGCCGGCATGTCGCGCGCGATGAAGGAGCGGTCGGTGGAGATCGAGTTGCCGCAGAGCGGCGCCTTCTTCGGCTCGGGGACGTGCCGCCGGATGTACTCCAGCACCATGGACTCGGCCTCGGCGAGCGTCACGCCGTCGCCCAGGGCGTTCAGCAGCCCCGAGGAGGTGTGCATCTGGCGCACGACCTCCGACATCTGCTCAATCGCCTCCTGCGGCGGCTTGATGATGACGTCCACGCCTTCGTCGAGTTGGTTCAGCTCGCCGTCGGTCACGACACACGCGACCTCGACCAGCGCGTCACGGCCGAGATCAAGCCCGGTCATCTCACAGTCGATCCAGACCAACAGGTCACTCATAAGGCTCAGCGTAGTGCCCGGTCAGGAGGCCTTGAGAGAGCCCAGTACGCGATCGATCACCGACGTGTCCAAATTGTCGGGTACGGTGGCGTAAAGCATGGAAGGTCGCTGCCCAGAACCCTGGTCCACGACCAGGAACACGCCGTGTTCCTTCTGGAACTTCCAGCCCGACTTCTTGGCCTGGGCGCTGAAGTCGAGCTCGAACCGCAGCACCCACGCCTTCTTCCCGCTCACCTCGAGCGCGGCGTCCTTCACGATCTTCCGCTTGTGCGGAGGGCTGTAGAACAGCTGCTCGTAGTTGACCAGGGCGGTCCCCGCCACGTTGCGAAGGTCCTGCGGCCCGGAGTAGTCGAAGGCCGCCGGAAGTCGGCAGGTCACGACCTGGCCGACCCAGTTGTGCTTCTGGCCGTCGAAGTTCTCCTGGGAGACGGCCTCGTAGCCGCTCGTCCACAGGGGGAAGCGCGGGTCGGCGGGGCCGGTGCCGTTCAGCTCCGCCCACGTCGGCACCGCCCACGGCGTCCCTGGGAACACGTACGACAGGCCGGTGCGGGGGTCGCTGATCTGGTTCCCCTTGGGCTGCGGCAGTTCGGCGGGGAAGTTCGTGGCGCTGGGATCCGGCGTGGGAGGAGTCTCCAGCGGCGGGGTGATCTGCGGGTCGGACGGCTCGATCGTGGTGACGGGAACCGGTGTGTCCGCCGTCGTCGGAGTGGTGGGGCGGTTGATGACGCTCAGGCCTATCACCAGGGCCACGACCAGAAGGACGACCACGGCGCCGCCGCCGAGCACCCATGGCATCATGCTTGTCTTCTTGGGCGGGGGTCCCTGCGGCCCGAAGTCCGGCACCGGGAGCTGAGCCGTGCCGCCCGGGGGGTTGCCCCACTGCGGCTGCGGTCCCGTGGGGGCGCCGTACGGGCTCCCAGGCCCGCCGAGCTGCTCCGTCCTCTGCCCGCCGGGCGGCCCGTAGGGGCCCGGTCCCGGCTGCGGGTTGCCCGGATCCTGCGGCCGGCCGGGCTGGGGGTACGAACCCGTGTCCTGCGGAGGGCCGGGCTGGGCGTGCGGCCCCGTGCCGGGCTGGAGGTGGTGACCCGCCCCCTGCTGACCCGGGCCGGGCTGACCCGGCGCCTGCTGACCCGGCCCCTGCGGCCCTGTGCCGGGCTGGGGGTACGGGCCGGTGCCGGGCGGGAATGGCTGACCCATCCCCTGCCGGCCGCCGCCCTGCTGGGGCTGCGGCCCGGTGCCCGGCTGAGCCCACTGGCCGGTGGTCACAGGGGCGCCCAAACCCGCGGCACCCTCCAGCGGGTGGGTGGCATCGGTCCACTGCGTGCCATCCCACCACCGCAGTTGGGGGGTTCCGTATGGGTCGGGGTACCAGCCGGCGGGGGTCTGCGTCATGTCCGTCAGAATAGTGACATCCACCCTTATTGCGCATTTGGACCGTCAGGTCGCCGTGTTGATCAGGCGGCATGCCGCCGGGCGCGAGCGTCGGCGGTCGTCAGCACTTGTAGGTGAACGACGCCTTGTCCTCCAGAGGCGTGCCCGAGCCGATCGGCGACAGAACGCGGAGCCGGGCCGTGAGTTTCTTGCTGCCCTGACCCTTCACGGTCCACGGCAGGCTCACCTCATAGGCGGTCTGCCCGGACGGCACCGTGTCGGTCTGCTCGATCGGGTCCTTCTTGTCGCTGCGCCACCACTGGTACTTGATCTGGCCCGCCGACCCGTTGGTGGTGATCTTTCCGGTGATGTTCACCGTGATGTCGCAGCCCTTGGCCTTCGGCGCCTTGACGTCGACCGCCGTGACCGACAGAGGGTCGCCGCGTTGCAGCCACAGGAAGATCGCCGCCACGAGGATGAGCAGGAACAGCAGGCCCGACCAGAGGGCGCTGCGCCGCCGCTTGGCCGGTGGCCGCCTCAGCCGCTCCTTGGCGGGGACGGTGACCTGCTCCCGCCCCTGGCGCCAGATCTGCGCGGCCGTCGTGTCGGCGGGCACCCCCGGCCCGAAGCGCACCTCGCCGCTCCGCGCCGCCTCGGTGGCGCCGGTCGCCCCGGCCGTCGCGGCGTGTGCCCCGCCCGCGAACCCGGCCGCCGCGATCCCGCCCGCGACGGCGGCACCCCCGATCGCCACCCCCTGGTATGGCGAGTCGCCCGTGGCCGGCGGGGAGAGCAGCGTGAGGACCTCGCCGCCCCCCGGCCCGGGGAGTCCCGAGCCGACGTACGACCCCGGAGGGTCGTACGGGCGCGGGGGCTCCTGGGTCTGGACGTCGCTCGCAGACCACCACTGGATCGTGCGTACGAGCCGCTCGCGGGTGGTGAACCCGGTCGGCAGCAGGTCGCGCCCGCTCAGCAGGGCGTCCCTGGCGGCGCTGAGGCCGTGGGTCGTCGCCGCCGCAGCCGCCCGGTCGAAAAGCTGAGCCGCGCGCGGGTCGTCCGCCGCCCAGCCCGCCCCGAGGCCCCGGGCGAGCGACGCCCATGCCGCCAGGTCGCGGTCGGGGGAAGCCTGGTCTCCCCGCAGTGCCGTGACGAGCCCGCGCTCTGCGAGAAGCGCGGTGCCGTCGTCGCCGATCACCACCGTGCCCGCGTGCAGGGCCCCGTGGGCGAGGCCCGCCGCGTGTACGGCGAGCAGGGTCTGGGCGGTCTCCACCAGGACGGTGGCCGCGCTCCCCGCGTCCGGCGGGGGGAGCCCGGGCCGCCCGTTCATCAACTCGGCGAGGGACGGTGTGGCAGGGCGGCCGGTGAGCAGCCAGACGTCCCCGCGCGCGGCCACGAGGTCGGCGATCGGCATCAGCCCCGTAAGGCCGCTCTGCAGCAGGCGCCGGTCGGCGTTGACCGCGGCGACGACCCGCTCCCTGGCGCCGGGCGCGGACATGGACAGCGGGTCGAGCCGGAGGGCTCCGGCGCGGGAGCCGTCAGGCGTCACCGTGTCGGCCCAGACGCCGACCTCACCCGTGCGGGACCGGCCGGTCAGCCAGTGTCCCGCGATGCTCTCGCCATCTGGCATTTACCGCCGCCTCCGGTGCCGTCCAGCCATGCGTTGTCTCAGGATCAGTGTGGCGGGTACCGCGCCCGCCGTCAGCAGGCCCACGGCCACGGCGCCCGTCGGATCCCCCTGGGGCGTCGCCGTAGGCGACGGCGTATCCCCCGGTGTCCGGGTAGTGGGCGTCGGCTGGGGGGAGTCGGTCGTGGGGGCGGGCGACGGCGTGGTGGGCGTCGGGGTCGGTTTCGGCTTGCCGGTGGGCAGCGTGTTGTCGACCTTGGGACTGGAGGTGTCCGACTCGGAGGGCGAAGGGCTGGGCGAGCCGGACGCCGAGGCCTTCGGCGACTTCGACGGCTTCTTACTCGGGGAGGGCTTTGGGACGACCGGCTTCTTGGTGGGGTCCGGCGCGCCCGTCGGGGCGGCGGCGGCCGTGCTCGTCGGCGCCGCCGTGGTCGGGTCCGCCGTGGGGGTCTCCGACGGAGTGTCCGAGGGGGTCTCCGTGGGCCCGTCCGCGATGGCGGGCTCGGGGGAGCTGGAGGCCTCGCTGGTGTCCGACGGGGTCGCCGTCGGCGTGGTGATCGTCGTCTGGGCCTGCAGTTTGGCGTCCCCCATCGACCCCACCAGGACGGCGGTGACCGCGGAGACCACCGCCAGGCCCACCGCACCGACCGCGATCTTGACGCTGAGCTTCTTCATGCCCCGCCGGCCACCGAGATCCGTCTCGGCGAGGGAGGTGCCGGCCACGGGCGCCTCGCCCGCGAGCGGGAACAGCAGGGCCAGCAGCGCCGCCAGGCTCGCCAGCCTGCGGCGTCCGCGGTCCTCCCAGTCCGGCCCGTACGCTTCGGCGGCGACCGTCTCGAGCTCCGCGAGGAAGACGTCGGCGGCCGGCGGCCGGTCGGCGGGGTGCTTGGCAAGTCCGCGCTCGACCAGGCCGCGCAGCTGCGCGGGCACCTGCTCGATAGGGGGCGGCATCGACTGGTGCTGCCGGGCGAGCACCGCGATGTTCCGCGACTGGAACGGCCGGGTGCCGGTGAGGCACTCGAAGAACACGATGGTCGCGGCGTAGACGTCGGTGCTCGGGCCCGCCGGTGCGCCCGACCACTGCTCGGGCGCCATGTACGGCGGCGTGCCCGCCCCGCTCACGCCGTCGCCGGAGCGTACGGCGATGCCGAAGTCGATCAGCTTGCTCTGGCCGGTGCCTTCGATGACCACGTTCTCTGGCTTGAAGTCACGGTGGACGACCCCGCTCGCGTGCGCGGTCGCGAGCCCCAGCAGCGAGCCCTTGAGCAGCACGAGTGCCGCCTCGGCGCCGGTCGGCCCCTCCGAGCGCAGCATCGTGCGCAGCGAGACGCCGTCGACGAGTTCCATCACGATGGCGGCGCCACCGTCGTTTTCGACGTATTCGTAGAATCGCGCGGCGTACGGGGTGTCCATCAGCTCCAGCAGGCGCGCTTCGTGGCGGAACCGGATGATGAATCCCGGATCGGCGCAGAGCTCGTCCGACAGATATTTGATCGCGACGAAGGTCTGGTCGGCGTCGTAGCGTGCCATGACGACACGCCCCGAGCCTCCGGTGCCGAGATCTCGGATCTCGCTGTATCCGGGGACTCGCCATGCCCCCGTGTGGCCGTCCATGCGGTCTCCTTATGTGGCCGGGCCCCCACCCATCACGCGAGAACGAAGCCTAACGACGGCGTGGCTGATCCGTGATGTTTAAATACATATTCGGCATATTGTCGACACCGTTGTCAGTATTTGCGGACCGCAGCTTTCCTGGGGTCCGGCCCGACGGCGTGCCCGGCGGGCTCAGCCCGTGTGGCCGCGCTCGGCGATGTGGGCGGGTACGGCCGTTCCCGGGGCGAGCACCGGGTCCGGCTCGGGGGTGCCCCAGCTCACCTGGAGGGGCAGCACGCCCGCCCATGTGGGGAGGGCGTAGTCCTCCTCGTCGTCCACGGGCGGTCCCTGGCGCACCTTGACCGACGCCTCGGCGAGTGAGAGTGCCAGCACGGTCGTGGCGGCCATCTCCTTCGCGGTCGGCCCCCGCACGGCGTCCCACTGGCCGGGGGCCAGTTGCTCGGTGATCGCCCGCAGGCCGGCCAGCCGCTCGTCCGCGTCCTCGACGGCCCGCGCCGGGCCGTAGATCATCGCCGAGCGGTAGTTGACCGAGTGGTGGAATGCCGATCGGGCCAGCACGATCCCATCCAGGTGGGTCACGGTCACACAGATGTCCCCGGCCGCTCGTAGCGAGGTGGCGCCGGTCGATCCGTGCAGGTACAGCGTGTCACCGATCCGGCCGTACCCCGTCGGGACCACCCGGGGAGAGCCGTCGACCACGACCCCGAGATGGCAGATCAGCCCGGCGTCGAGAATGGCGTGCAGCTCGGAGCGGTCGGCGCGGGCCCGCTCCTTCGAGCGGGTGAGGGTAGTGCGAGGAGTCGAGGAGAGCATGCCGCTACCGTAGGCAGCAAGTGGACTGGTGGCATATGTCCACTGATGACCACTTCCAGGAGACCACTTGCGCGGCCATGTCGACCTTCCCCTCGCTCTCGACCGGGAGGCGCCGGTCCCGCTCTCCGTCCAGCTGGGCAACCAGCTCAGGGACGGCATGCGGACCGGCGCGCTCAGGTCGGGAGAGCGCCTACCGTCCAGCCGGGGACTCGCCCGGCTGCTGGGCGTCAGCCGTACCGTCGTCACCGAGGCCTTCCAGCAGCTCTACGCCGAGGGGTGGCTGGAGGGGCGGCACGGGTCCGGCACCTACGTCGCCGACTTCACACGGTTCCCGAGCGGTCCTGAGACCGCGGGCGAGGCGCCCCGGAACGGCGGCGTGACCACGCCGCACCGCGCGGGCAAGGGGCTGATCGACCTGCGCCCCGGGCGGCCATGGGTGCGGGACTACGACGACGCGGCCTGGCGGCGCGCCTGGCGCCTGGCGGCGGACAGGCCGCCCTCGGACGTCATCGACCCGTACGGCCACCCCCGCCTGCGTGAGCTGCTGGCCGACCACCTGCGCAGGGCGCGTGCCGTGCCGGCGGGACCGGAGAACGTGATGGTCACACGGGGGACCGGCCACGGGCTCGACCTGATCGCCGCCACCCTCCTGCGGCCGGGCGACGGGGCGGGAGTGGAGGAGCCCGGCTACCGCGTCGCCCGGTACGTCTTCGCCGCGCGAGGCGGCCGCATCGTGCCGTGCCGCGTGGACGAGCAGGGCGTCCGCCCCGCCGACCTGACGGACGACCTCCGGGTCCTCTACACGACGCCCGCCCATCAGTTCCCGCTCGGCGGCAGGCTGCCGATCCCCCGCAGGGAACGGCTGCTCGCCTGGGCCCGCCGCACGGGGGCCATGGTCGTGGAGGACGACTACGACGCCGAGTTCCGCTACGACGTGGCACCGCTCGCGGCCCTGTACGGCCTCGACCCCGAGCGGGTCGTGCTGCTCGGCACGCTGTCGAAGTCGCTGGCGCCCGACGTCGGCATCGGCTGGCTGGTCGCCACGCCCGATTTGCTCGCGAAGATCGCCCGCACGCGGAAGATGCTGGGTGACAGGACCTCGGGGCCCGTCCAGGAGGCCGTCTCGGTGCTGCTGGAGCGCGGCGACCTCGACCGGCACCTGCGGCGCATGCGGCTGGAGTACGCACGCCGCCGCGCCGCCATCGTGGAGATCCTCGGGTCGCGCGTCAGCGGGGACTCGGCGGGGCTGCACGTCTTCCTCCGGCTCCCGGAGGAAGACGTCGCTCCGTTGTTGGCCGCCGCCGCAGTGCGCGGGGTGCTCCTGCACACGACGGAACGCCACCATCACGGGCCGGTCCGCGACCACGGCCTGGTCATCGGGTACGGCTCGGCGTCGCTGGGCGACATCAGGAAGGCCTGCCTGGTCGTCGCCGCCCTCCTGGAAGGCCGATGAGCCGTCCGGCTCTGGCTGGAAGGCCGGTGGCAGCCGGCTCCGGCCGGTAGGGCGTGAGGCCGGTGGGGCTCAGGCGGCCGCCGCGCGGTCGAGCAGGCGGTCTCCGGGGGGCGGCGGCGCCGGGAGCAGCGACTCGACGACCTGGAGCGCGCGCTCGGCGTACAGCGGGTCGACCGGGAGGACGTGCCGTGCCCACCACCGGGCGGCCTCCGGGGCCGTCGACGGCTCGACGAACGGCTCGGCGTAGTCGTCGTAGGGCGGGTGGTAGAGGTAACCGGTCGGGATGCCCCGGCGCTCCAGCGCCGCGACGGCGCCGTCGCGGTCGGCCACGAGCAGCGGCACGCGGAACAGCGGCTGGTCCACGTGGTGGAGCACCCCTTCCGCCACGGTGGGCAGCTCCGCCAGCCTGGCGACTCCCGCGAGCCTCCTGGCGCGATCCGCGGGCAGGCGTTCGAGGCGCCGGCCCTGGTACCACCGTGCCACGGCGCCTCGAGAGCAGCGGTAGTCGTGCAGGTCGGCGCGTACCCACGCGTCGAGCGCAGGCAGGCCGAGCGGTGATGAGAGCGCTTCGCGCAGCTCGTCCGGCCGTAAGGCGATGCGGTAGCCCTCGCGGGGCTCCTGGAGCCCGAGCGCGCGGGCGAGGCGGATGGCGGGGCGGGCCATGTCGAGCTTCAGGGCGAGGCGGCGGCCGACGGAGGTGGCGACGGTGAGCAGGTCCCTGCGAAGGGCGCCGGGCTGGAGCAGCAGGTCGCGCTCTCGCTCCAGCGCGCGGCGGTCGGCCGCGCTCTCGACGACGAGGACGCCTCCGGACCCGGCCCCGGCGTGCTTGGAGAGGCTGAAGACCCCGGCGGCTCCGAAGGTGCCCAGTGGCCGGCCGCCCACCGACGTCTCGGCCGCGTGGGCGACGTCCTCGATCACCACGACACCGGCCATCGCCATCACCTCGTCCGGCAGGCCGTAGAGGTTCGTGGTCAGCACGGCGTCGACGGCGCTCAGCGTCACGCGGGCCAGCTCGATGTTGCCGTCGAGGACGGAGATCGGCGCGATCACCGGGACGAGCCCGGCCGCGAGGACCAGGAACAGGATCTCGTCGGCCGAGATGGGGGACATCAGCAGCCGCTGCCCGGGCGTGCACCAGTGGCGCAGGGCGAGGTAGAGGCCCAGCCGGTTGGACGGCAGGTAGACGCTTTCGCGGCCGGTACGGGCCGCGAGGAGTTTCTCGGGGCTCACAGCTCCCTCTTTCCACCGCCTGGACTGGCTTGGTGGCCAGAGCAGAAAGGTAGCGCATGGGAGCGATGCCGCTACGACGCTCTTGAGGTACGGATCTTCCCGTAGGTCTTGAGAGCCAGGTCAGCGGTCTCGCGGAGCATCGAGTTGGCGAGGACCGTTCCACGTGCCTTCCGGACCGGGACGCGGACGAGCCAGTGAACTCCAGCCCCCGCGGTAGGGCGCGCGATCCGGCCCTCGGTGACCCAGAGCTCCCCGGTCTTGAGCTTCTCCTTGTACTCCTTCTCGCCGCGTCCCATGTCGATCAGGCGGATGCCGGCCCCGGCCGCGCGCTCGGCCATCGCGAGGTGGTGGATCAGCCCGGGGGAGTACTTCGCGAAGGCCGGGTCGTACGCGGGGAACCAGCCGGCGAGCGTCGTCCTGGTGCGCAGCCCGAAGTGGCCCGCGACCGGGCGCCCGTCGACGTAGATCATGTCCAGCGAGCCGCCGAAGTTCTCGGTGTCCACCTGGAGCAGGCTCTCGACCAGGCGCACGATCCAGGGCCGCGAGAACCTGTCCGCGCGGCCGGTACGGCGGTACTGGTCGGTCTTCCAGTCGAGGAGGGTGCGCAGCACGGGCCCGTCGGAGATCCCGTAGTCGTGGCGGAGCTCGCCGAAGTCGCGTTGCAGCTTGCGGCTCTTGTAGGCCGTGGACTTGTACGTCTTGCCCGACACCTGCTTCAGCGTCTCGACGTACGCCTCGAAGCCGTCGGACAGGTCGATGACGGGTGAGGGGTGGCGGGTGTGCTTTGCCGGGACCAGAGGCTGGCCGGCGAGCAGGTGGTCGAACTCGAACACCGCGAGCCCGCAGGCCTTCATCAGCTCCTGCGGGTCGAGTTCGATGTCCTTGGCGTGCACCAGGCCCTGGGCGTCCGTCAGCCCGGCCGCCACGGGCATGCCGATGCCGAGCGGGTGCCGCTCGAACGGGAAGAAGCCCACGATGTCCGCACCGTCACTCAGTACGGCCACGCGCGCCTGCTCCCTCACCCGGCCGGTCTCGATCGTGAACTCGGGGGATAGGAAAGGGCTGTCCAGCGCGGGGTCGCCGCTCTGGATCGCCCTCCACCGGGCCGTCTCGGAAGGGCCGAGCTCCCGAGGATGAACGACGGAGATGCGCATGGGCTCCTACTGGGTGGACGTACGGCAAGGGCCAGGCCCGCGCCTTTGACCCAGCTTGGTGCCTGGGATGTAATAGTACGATAAAGATCAGATCACGTTGCTGCCAGTGATCGCAGTGGGCTCTACCGCTCTACCTTGCATCCCTGGTCCATCTCCTGGCGAGGACGCGGCACTTCGAGGGGCCCGGGATGCCCCCCGACGATGCGATGGACGTCGATCGGCCCCGGATCACCCTCCGAGGTGCCCGGCACCTGAGAGTTGCCGAAGTGGCCGCCTCTGGCCCACAACCGCAGGCTGCCCTGCGCGGCCACGGAGTGGGGATAGGGAAGCGGAGGGCCGGCCGGCCACCTCCGTGGGACCTCCCACGAGTCCAGCCACGCCAGGATGTCGTCGAGCCCGTCCAGCTTGGTCTCGGTGAAGGGCTCATCCACGGAGCCGAGCACGCGGATCTGGACGCACACCCGGCCGTGCCGGTTGAGCGCGCCCGGCAGCCCGTTCGCCGCCCGTGTCGGGGGCAGGGACTGGATGACTTGTCCGGTGACGGGGTTCCACACCAGATGGGAGGGACGCTTGATCTGTACAAGCCGCTGGGCCACGGATCTGGCCGACACCCGTTGGGGATCGGTCGGCCATATGAACCAGACCACCCGGGGAGCCCCTCCGCCCATGGGGCCGGAGTCCTCGAGAGCGGGAATTCGACTGGCGACGGGCAGCCATGCCTGGGCCACTATGCCCCCTCAAATCCTCGGTCGCCGCCTTTATACCCCTTTCCTGAAGGAGTTGACACCTTATGATTCTTGATTATTAGTAAGTCTCTCATCAGCGGACCTGGCCTCTTAGCGGGGTTATGAGCCACTCTGCTGGCCAGGCCTGGGGTGGCGGGATGACAACCTGCCTATGCCTCGTGGCCCACCGTGGGACCATTAAAGGGTTCTGCAAGGGTAAGCGGATACGGTGAGGAAGTGTTGGAGAACAGCGGTCGGCATGCTCGGCGTCGGTACGTCCCCCGTGGGCCGGTCGCGATCGGCGCCGGTATCCTCGCCCTTGCCATGGTGGTCGGGCTCCTGGCCATCGCCGCCCACCGGGGCGGGGGCCGCTCCGATGGCGTGGCCGCCACGATCCTCGCCACCCCGGAGCCTCCGCCCACTCTCGAGCAGCCGCCCGTCGTCGACACCTGGCCGCGGTGGGGCATCACCCACACGCAGTACAGCGCCGACAACGAGCGCCAGAGTGTCCGCACCCGGGTGGGCGACCTGTTCAGCAGGGTGCCCATGCTGCAGAACCAGCACATCATGGGCTGGGGCGCGGGCAACCCCGAGCCCGCCCCTGGCAAGTACGACTTCCGCGACCTGGACCGCCGGGTCAAGCTGATGGCCGCCACCAAGGCCCAGCCCGTGCTCACCCTGTGCTGCGCTCCCGACTGGATGAAGGGCGGCACCGAGGGCCGCACGAACTGGGGCAAGATCGAGGTGGCTCCCCGGCGCGACCACTTCGGCGACTTCGCCACGCTCGCCGCCACAGTGGCCAAGCGCTACCCCACCGTGACCCACTTCATGATGTGGAACGAGTTCAAGGGCTTCTGGGACGAGGCGCACAACAACTGGGATGTCGAGGCCTACACCGATCTCTACAACCGCGTCTACGACGCGCTCAAGGCCGTCAACCCCAAGATCCAGGTCGGTGGCCCGTACATCCCGGTCGACAGCCACGTCTCCAGCGCGAACGCGTCGAGCCTGAAGGGCCCGTGGGGCGCCGTCGACCGCAGGACGCTCGACAGCATCGACTACTGGCTCAAGCACAAGAGGGGCGCCGACTTCATCGTCGTGGACGCCTCCTCCGCCACCAACGACCAGGGCCTGGTCCCCGACGAGTTCACGGCGCTCAAGAAGTTCTCGGCGGTCACCGCATGGCTGCGGCAGAAGAGCCACGACATGCCCGTCTGGTGGGCCGAGTGGTACATCGCACCCGACAACATCGACTGGGACGAGCAGCACCGCACGGCGGTCCAGACCGCGGCCATGATGGAGTTCGCCAGGAGCGGGGCGGCGACCGCGCTCTACTGGAACCCCCAGCGCAAGGCCGGGGACGACTGCCCAGGCTGCATGTGGTCGCCCGCCGACGGCGCCGAGATGCCCATGGCGAGCGTGATCAGCGGCTTCACCCGCTGGTTCCCCGCCGGCGCCCGCATCGTCGACGTCCCCGTCTCCGACCAGCGGGTCCAGGTGCTCGCCGTCGACAAGCAGATGGTCATGGTGAACACGACGGCCAGCGCGCTGACCACCAGCGTCGACGGCAGGTCGTTCCAGCTCAACCCGTACGACGTCAAGTGGAGCGACCGGGGCCAGTGACGCGCCCGGCCGCCCCGGCGCGGCGTTGCGTACGCGTCAGCCCGAGGTCAGGGTCACGAACCGCTCCACGATGACCGCCATCGCGGCGATCGTCATGACGATGCCGAGCACCACCAGCTTCCGCCGGCCGCGCGGTGCGCGCTCGGTGCCGCGCAGCCTCGTGAGCTCCGCCGCGAACAGCGTGGAGACGGCCAGGGCCAGCGCCACGAGGCCGAGCGGCGTCCACGGCGTGGAGCGGTCGCCCACCATGGTCACGGGCACCGGCGGCGGGATCTCCGAGCCCTTCGGGTAGGAGCGCAGCGTGTAGATCGCGGCGTCGGCGTTGGAGTAGACCCGCTTGAGGTTCGGCGAGGAGTCGAGCGCCGCCCGGAAGCGTTCCCCCCATTTGGAGGGGTAGCCGTGGTTGAGCTCCAGGTACGCCGACTGGCCCCGGCTTGTGATCATGAAGGAGTTCGGCGGCTTGCTGCGGAGCGCCGTGAGTACGCCGCCGATGTCGGCCGGGTTCTTGGTGACGAGCGCCTGGTCGTACTCCACGCGGTCGATGTCGCGTTCCCGCCACGGGATGGTCGGCGTGACCTCCTCGCCGAGGAGGGGGACCACGTAGATCGCCCGCGCGCTCGGCTTGTCGTGCGCGTAGATGTAGTGCATGGCGGCGGCCTCACCGGTGGTGACCCGCTCGAACTTCTCGTTGCCGTAGCGCGCCACCAGGAAGCCGACCGACAGCGCCAGCGCCGACACCGCCGCGAGGACCGCCGAGATGCGCCGCGTCGTCCCCGGGTCGAACCGTATGGGGCGGCGCCGGATCGGCACGGTCTCGCCCTCGCGCGAGTCGCTCGTGTGCGCGGGCAGGTTGGGGAAGAAGGCGTACGCGCCGAGGATGCAGGCCGCGGGCAGCGCGAAGAGGTAGACCCGCAGGCCGATCTCGCCGCCGTAGCTCTGCAGGCCGAGCGCCAGCACCGGCACGCACAGCAGGACGGCGGCCGTACGGTCGCCCACCCCCCGCCTGAGGCGGCGCAGCAGGCCGATCGCCGCGAACAGCAGGATCACACCGCAGATGGCCAGCCGCACCTGGAGCACGACGGCGTGCTGCGGGTCGGTCCCGACGAGGCGGTCGCCGGTGTTCTCCTGAAGGTTGGCGAAGATCTTGCCGATGCCGCCGAACAGCTCGTTGATCCGGCCGCTCCAGAACGGCGTCGCCTGGTAGTTGATCCACGCGATCACGATCAGCCCGAGCGACACCGGGAGTGCGAGGGACAGGGTGCTGCGCCGGAGCAGGATCAGCCCGGTCAGCGCTCCCAGCATCATGAACGGGGTGATCTGGTGGGTCGCGGTGGTCGCCACGAACAGTGCCACCAGCAGCGTCAGCAGCACCACCCGGTCGGTCACGGTGGTCGGCCTCGCGGGCAGCTCGCCCGGCGACAGGCCATCGAGCCGGGCCAGCGTGCGCCGCAGGAACCCCTTCGCGGGCAGCGGCGCGGTCCTCGGCTCCGCGCGGCCGAACCAGCGCATCAGGATCGCGACGAAGACCAGGTAGAGCGCGTAGGTGAAACCCTGCGGCGAGAAGTAGTCCTGCCCGATCCACTGCACGAGGATGAACAGCAGCGCGGCGAACCAGCGGGCCCGGGTGGTCGCCACGAGCTGGCGAAGGATCAGCACGAACGGCAGCAGGTAGAGCAGGTTGGACACGAAAGGCGTCCACTGCAGGACGGTCGAGGGGTCCTGGATCCCCGCGGCGCGCAGCACGAACCCGAACAGCGCGAAGAACCCCGGCCAGGCGAAGCGGGCGTCGAGGCCGGGAAGTGCCTCGCCGGCACGGCCGATGTACTCCGAGAACCCCGCGTGGACCCACGCGGTCGGGAAGCGCGGCTCCGACTCGATGAGCGCCGCGGCGCCGTGCAGCGTGAACGTCACCGCGGCGAGCTGGAACAGCAGCAGGCCCTTGCGGTCGGTGTTCTGCGTCAGCGTCACGAAGAACGACACGATGATCAGGGCGATGGCGGCGAAGGCCGTGATAGGCAGGACCGAGATCAGCCCCAGCCCGTCGATCTTGCCGAGGTCGACGCCGCGCATCATGCCGTGTGGCACACGCAGCGCCAGCACGTACATGACCAAGCCCTCGAGCGTCAGCAGCGGAGGCAGCCACGAGGCCGCGCTCGACGCCAGACGGGTCATGCGCGAGGGCGCGGGGTCCGTACCGTCCGGCACGGCCACAGCGACCGGGGGCTCAGTGGGGTCCACGTCCGGCACGGCCACGGCGGCCGGGGGCTCAGCGGGGTCCTCCTGTGCGGGCGCCTGTGCGGGCTTGCGCGGCTCGTCGAGCTTCAAGGGCTCCCCGGCCTCGGGAGCGGCCTGTACGGCCGGAGCGGCGGCTTCGGCCCGCGGCGGAAGGGGAAGCTGGATCACCTGGGTGGCGTCGTCCTCGGCATCCTCGGGGTCCGCAGGTAGCGGCAGGGACACAGGGCGGGTCATCTCGGACGTGGTGTCCACCTCCACGTCCGCGTCCATGTCGTCGTCGGCGACCTTCGCCGCCGTCTCCTGTTCCACCTCGTTGCCCGTCCGTTGCCTCACGAAGACCATGATGCGGCCTCAGGCGCCTCCCGCGCGCTCGCCGGTTGCGGCGTTTCGGCATGTTGAAGAATTTTGCGGAGCCCGCCGAAGATCAACAAGGCGACCAGAAGCTCGCTGAACAGCATGCCGTACCCCACCGAGGTGATGCCCGCGACTGGCAGCAGGATGAGCGACGACGAGAGCACCAGCACCGCGAGGCCGATCTGCACGAGCGCCAGCCCGCGCGCCCGGCTCCGGGCCCGCAGGGCGCTCAGGTAGATCTCGATCAGCACGCGGGGAAGGACGGCGAGGGCCATCAGGCGCAGCAGCGGCGTGCCGTGCTCGGAGAACCCCGGCCCGAACACCGAGAGGATCAGCGGGGCGGCGACGACCGTGACCAACGACACGGGACCGATGATCAGATACGAGCGGCGTAACGCCTGGCGGCAGTTGGCGGCTAGCTGTGACCGGTCGGCGGACCCCGCCACGGTCAGGGACGTGGCCATGTTGATCGCCAGTAGTTCGATCATCGCGCCCAAGGTCTGCGCCATGGCGAAGTAGCCGAACATCTCCCCGCTGACACGCGAGGCGACGTACACCGGGAGGAAGTAGACGATCGCGAGGATCGAGAACGCGCCCGGATAGTCCCCGGCCAGGAAGCGGCCGATCTCCCGGGGCCGTGGCGGCCGGGACCCGGCGGGAGCCAGCTTGGCGTGACGCGGCACGAGCACGCAGAAGATGAAGAGGTTGATCGGGATGAGCGCGAGAGCGGTGGGGACGATCCAGGAGACATAGATGCCGTCGTCGGGCAGGGCCCCGGCCAGCGCCACCAGCAAGCCCATCTTGACCAGACCGAAGCACAGGCTGTTCACCGGCACCCAGACGGCCTTGCGCATCCCGGCGAGCGTGACGTCCTGGAGGGTGAAGACCGACCAGATCGCCACGGACGCGAGGAAGAACAGCCCGGGTCCCGTGCCGGCGAGTGTCGCGTAGTTCGCGCCCCAGAACGGCAGTGTCAGCAGGAAGCCCCCCGCCGCCACGACGGCCGTCAGCGTGGCGACCAGGTAGCCCCCGCTGATCAGCGCCCCGGTCCGCTTCCCTGCCACGGGGATGAACCGCGCGAGCGCGCCCGTCAGGCCGAGCGCTATGAGCCCGGCGAACAGCCGCATCGCCGTGATCAGCGCCTGGCTGCGCCCGAAGTCCTCCGGGGAGTACAGCCGGGCGGCGAGCAGCCAGTAGCCCATGCCGAGCACCGCCGTGACACCGGTGTTGGCCATCAGGGCGTAGCCGTTGAGGAACAGCGGGTTGCGCAGGTCCCGAAGGAGGCGCCGCCAGAGAACGGCCAACCTGCCGGCGGCCTCGTCGGCGTCCGGCTGCTCCGGCCTCTCGTCGGCCACTGTGGTCTTCATGGTCGCGTCACCCCCGTCATCGACGCGCGGCGTCTTCCCCGCGGTTACTTCACTCACGCCCGACCACGTGGCGCAGGCCGTACCGTGTGCGGCGCACCATCGCGTAACCCTTGGTCAGCGCGTGTTCCTTGAGATAGATCATCGGCACGCCGTGCCCCTCGACCGCCCGGCGGAAGCGGTTCATGGTCGTGGACCGGCTCACGGTGAGCCGGGGCAGCGCCAGCACGTCGTTGGAGTCGGACGCGAGCGTGTTGGCCACCGCGCAGGCCGCCCAGTAGCCCGCCTTGCGCACTTCCTTGCGCACGCGTGCACTGGAGTAGCCGAACGGGTAGGCCATCGTCGCGACCGGGCGCCCCACCTTGTCCTCGATCAGCGCCTTGTTGCGGCGCAGCTCCTGGCGAAGGGCCACCTCGGACAACTGGTCCAGCTGTGGATGGCTGTGGCTGTGCCCGGCGATCTCGATGCCGCAGGACACGGCCTCGCGCGCCTGGCTCCAGCACAGCATGCGGTCGAGCGGCTTGCCGGCGGCGTCACCGCCCGCGTCGCTCACCCATCCGCTGGTCAGGAACACCGTCGCGGGGAAGCCCAGCTGCTCCAGGATCGGCAGCGCGTCGCTGTGGAAGTCGGCGTACCCGTCGTCGAAGGTGACGACCACGGGACGCTCTGGCGCCGGGCCGCCGCCCGTGGCGTACAGGGAGGCCACCAGGTCTCCCAGGGTGAGCGGCGTGAACCCGAGGTCCTTGAGGTAGGTCATCTGCGACTCGAACACCGAGGGACGCACCGCCAGTGGCCGGGTCGCGCCGTTCGGGCGATCGGTCACCGAGTGGTACATCAGGATCGGCACGCGCATGGTGGTCACCGTTCATGTTGGATGGAGCGTCCCGGCCGGTTCCCGCGCATGCGCAGCCGGGCGGATCCCACGGCGTACCCCCACGTCGTCCATGCCAGGCCGATGACGATCGCGCCTGCTCTGGCCAGCCCGGCGAGATCGCCCCTCAGGGCGTCTCCGACGCCGCGAAGGACGCCGGCCGGCAGGGTCTTCAGGGCGTGGGCACGCTCGCTCGACAGCCCGTCGCCGGCGCCGACGCTCTGCGCGACCAGCGCCTTGGAGAGCCCCTCGGCGTAGCACCGGGAGCGGAAGTAGCCGAACGTGGCCCGCGACGCGGGCACCCGATGACCGATGACCGCCCGGGGCTCGAACATCATGATCGAGCCCGGCCTGCGCTGGGAGAGCCGGATGCAGAACTCGGTCTCCTCGCAGCCCAGCGGGCGGCTCTTGCGACCCTGGACGCTGCGGCCGATGCCGGAGTGGAACCCGCCGACCTCGCCCACGACCTCCCTGCGGAAGGCGGCGTTCCCGCCCATCACGTTGCGGATCTGTTTCCTCTCGGCCGGCAGGCCGCGATAGGTGCACCCGATGGTCCAGTCGAACTCCTCGGGGAACCATCGCGGCCGGTCGCCGGTGTCCCACATCGGCTTGGTCAACCCGCCGACTCCCACGACGGCCGGGGTGCCACCGGTCTCCTCGGACATCGCCTCCTCGAACGCCGCCAGCCACTCGGCTTCCGCGACCGCGTCGTCGTCCAGGAAGGCCACGACGTCGCCGGAGGCGGTCGCCACTCCGGTGTTCTTGCCGCCGGACAGACCCCGCGCGTGGGTGTTCTCCACGACGATCGCGTCGGCGTACTCCCGCTTGAGCCTGAGGTGCAGGTCGGGGTTGTAGTCGACGACGAGGATCAGTTCGTACGGCTGACGTCTCTGGCTGCGCACCGACTGCACGGCGGCCCTGATGTCGTCCCACCGGTCTTCGGTGTAGACGCAGATGACGACGGAGATGTCCATGCCGGCTATGCCGCGCCCTGGTCCGCGGCGGGCTGTGCCGCCGGAGCCGGGGCGATCTGGGTCGGGGGACGCCGCCACTCGCGCATGATGGTCTTGAGCACGCGCCAGCCGTCTCGTACGACGCGGAGGTTGCTCTCGCCGTGTATGCGGCACCGCTCGTGGCTCGGCACCTCATGGACGCGCAGGCCGGCCTTGGCCGCGCGGATGTTCAGCAGCGTCTCCACCTCGAACCCTTCGCAGTCGAGGTCGAGGACTTCCAGGTGGCGTGCCCAGAAGGCGTTGTAGCCGTAGCACAGGTCGGTGTACTGGGTGCCGTATATGACGTTGACCATCGTGCGCAGGACGCTGTTGCCGAGGCGGCGGCTCAGCGTGAGGTCGTCGCTGCCGCCACCGCTGGCGTACCTGGAGCCCTTGACGAAGTCGGCTCCGGTGACCAGCGCGCCGACGAAGTGGATGATCTCCCTGCCGTCGGTGGAGCCGTCGGCGTCGATCATCACGATGATGTCGCCGGTGCACTCGGCGAAACCGGTGCGCAGCGCGTCTCCCTTGCCCTTCCCGCGTTGCGTGATGATGCGGAGGTTCGGGCGCAGGCGGCGGGCGACGGCCACGGTGTCGTCCGTGGAGTTGCCGTCCACCAGGACGATCTCGTGGATCCAGTGCGGCAGCGTGGCGAAAACGTGCGGAAGGTTCTCCGCCTCGTTCATGGCCGGTACGACCACGCTGACGGTCGGGGATATGGCCAGGTGCGGGGTGAGGGGGGTGAAACGGTCCACTGTCGGCAGTGGCCTCAGGGTGTGAACCTGAGGTTTCCCATTGTGCTTGGTGATCTCGGGACTCATTTTCGAGGGATGTCCTTCCGGGCGGTCTGACATCGGCGGCGACTGCCAATCGGACCGGCGCGACTGGACGGAGAGGGGTTTCTCCGTCCCGGTCAGAGCAGTAGAGGGTGTAGGACTGGTTTTCGGGGGAGACTCAGCGCGCCCCCGAGGCTTCCTTTTCGACGGTTTCGGGCTGGAGGGATGTGCGGACCCTTCCGAAGCCCTTCAGTAGCCGGTCGGCCAGCCGATAGAGCGATGGACGGTCAACCACGATGTTGCGCGCCTTGTTCACAGGCGTCCGCCCCATCCAGTGGACGGCGGCCGTCGCCGACGGACGGGAAACCCGGCCCTCGGAGACGTGGATGACGCCGTTCTTCAGCCAGCCCTTGTACTCCCGGCCCCCCTTGCCCATGTCGACCTGGCCCAGACCGTGGGACGCGGCCTGCTCCGCCATGTGCAAGTGGTGCATTATCCCGGGGGAGTACCGGGCGAACTCGGGGTCGTAGGCCGGAAACCACCCGACCAGGGTGTTATGGGTGCGCAGGCCGAAGTGCCCGGCGACGGGGGTGTCCCCGGCGTAGAGCATCGTCAGCACCCCGCCGAACGACGGGGAGTCACAGGCGTGCATCTCGTCGAGAAGCTCGACGATCCACGGCTGGGCGAACCGGTCGACCCGGCCGGTGCGGCGGTACTGGTCGGACTTCCAGTTCGTGAGCGTGCGCATCGACTGGGGGTCGGTGGCGCGCCACTCAAGACGGATCTCGCCCTGCTCGCGGGCGAGCTTTCGCTCCTTGTAGCGAACCGTCTTGTAGTTCTTGGGGGAGTTGGCGCGGACGTGGTCGATGTAGGCGTCGAAGCCACCGGTGAGGTCCATCAGCGGCACGGGGCGCACCGCCGACTCGTGCGGAGCCCATGTGGGCTGCCCCGCGACCATGTGGTCGAAGTCGAAGACCGACAGGCCGCAGGCCCGCAGGAGGCCCCGGGCCGAGAACTCCAGATCGGGGATCGAGATGAGCCCGTGGCACGTGGTCAGCCAACTGCCGAGGGGCTTTCCGATGCCGAACGCGTGCCGCTCGAACGGGAGGAACCCGACCACCTTGCCGTCGTCCTCGATGACGGCGACGCGGACGTACGAGCGGATCCGGCCCAGGGCGAGAGCGAATTCGACTGATAGAAAAGGGTTGTCCAGTGATGGTGACGCATGCTGCATCTCACGCCATCGAGCCAGCTCGGGCTGACCGAGCTCCCCAGGCCGAACGACCGTGACTTTCACCTTGACCCGGCCCCCTGTTCGGTGTGCACACTGCTGTTCCCCCGGTACAGAGACCGAAGCACCCACATGAACCCACCGAGCACCGCGACGGTGGCCACTCCCGCGCGAGGGGACCAAGCGTCGAACAAAAGCATGGCCTCGGCTAACAGAACGTTTATAACGAGACTCGCCGCAGCGCCCACCGTTAGAGCCGCGAGAGGGTCACGATCACGCAACAGTCCGACGACGGACGCCCCTGGAACCACAAGAAGGAACAGGGGAGTCAGGATCAGGCGCGCCGGAGTATGGATGTCGGCGAGCGCGATCACCGCTCCCGCGGCGCACGCGACCGCCAGAACCCATGTGAGCACTGTCCTGTTCGTACGCATCTCTCCTGGCTCCGCTGGTCAAGGGCGACTAAAGACATGGTTGATCGCTGCTCTCATAGGATCAACCACGCTATGCGATCGTCAATGCCGACGCCCTAACCCGGTCACTGGTTTACACCGACGAGGGCAAGAACCGTTGTGTAGTCAATCACGTTACCCACACAACGACTGATGCCCCCGAGACCAATGGGGCGCCAGGGACCGGGGGTATTCAAAAGGTACCCCCGGTTTGCCCCAAGTGTGGAGTCGGGCGTGGAATCAGGTGGGACCACCACTTGTTTGCCCCGTCGGCGTGTCGGACGCGGACGGCTCCGAGGTGGGCTGCTGGTCCGGCGGAGGATCGGACGCCGGAGGGGGCTCCTGCGCGGCCCACGAGATCCGGCACGAGGCACTGCTCGTCGCGGAACGCAAGGTCACCGTGCCTTCACCGGCCTTCCCCGGCTCGGAGACCGCCACCGAAACCCTTGCCTTGACGCCAGACTTGAGTGCGCCCTGTCCGGGCGTCACGGACAGGCCGCCGGTCACGGTGGCCGTCCAGGAGAGGTCAGCGTTCCGCGCCGAGACAAGGATCACACCCGTGCTCTCCTCGCCGAGCGCGCCCGGGCAGGAGACGACCAGCTTGGCCGCGGGTGCGGAGGCCGACCGCGTGGGGGGCGTGCGCGGCACGGTGGACGGCCCTGCCGGGGCCGCCGCCGCACTCCGCGCGGGGGACCTCTTCGCAGACGCCGCCGAGGACGGCTTGGGCGACGGCGGCTCGGAGGAGGGCCGCGCGTCCGTGGGCTGCGGACCGTAGCTGATCTGCAGCTCGCCTGGTGTGCGGCTGGGGAAGCGCAGGGTCTGTAGGCCGTCAGGCTTGGAGGCGTCCTGTCCGGTCGCGACCACCATCGCGGCGGTCGCCACCAGCACGCACGCGATGGTCGCGAAGACGGGCGTCGACTTGCGCGAGGCCTTGCGCGCGCCCTTGGGGCCACGCCGGCCCGCTCCGCCACGCTCGGCCCTCGTCCGGCGCCCGCCGGTCTCCTCATGCGCGGCCCTGGTCCGGTGGCCGGGGGGGTCCCCGTGCGCGGCCCTGGTCCCGTGACCAGGAGTCTCCCCGTGCGCCGCCCTGGTCCCGTGACCGGGAGTCTGCCCGTATACGGTGGTGATCCCGGGCTCGGCTCTCATGCCGTGCCGTGGCGTCTCCCCGTGGGTCACAGTGCTTCCGTACCGAGGGGTCTCCGCCAGGTCCGCCGACGCGCGGCGGTCCTCTCTGGCACCCCGGCGCTCGCCACGGACGCGGCGCTCGGCCCCCACCGGAGGGAACCCGTTCTTGTCGAACAGGTCGGCCATCGCCATGATCGCCGTTCGCGTGGCGTCGCGCTGAGACTTGGCGCAGGTCTCCGCGACACGCCGGCGCAGCGACAGGGGAGGGAAGCCCACGGGGACGACATCGAGCAGGCGCTCGGACGACACCCGGCGGTGCCGCCCCTCAGTGCACTCCTTGCACCCGATGATGTGCCTGGTCAGGCGGCGCCTCAGCGCCTGCGGGAGCGGGCCCTCGATGGAGTCCAGCAGGGCGGACAGGTCGGGACAGTGCGCGCGGCCGGTCCTGGCGAGGATCACCGCCGCCGCGGCGTTCTCCAGATGGTCGCGCGCGCGGGTCAGCCGGCTCGTGGTCTGGCGCGAGTTCAGGCCCAGCACGGCCCCGATCTCTGAGGTGCTCAGCGTGTGCCGCAGCGCGAGGAGCAGGACGTCCCGTTCCTTCTGCCCGAGCTCGGCGAGCGCCTCCCGTACGATGGCCGCGAGTTCCGGATCTTCCTGGTCTCCTTCCAGGAACTGCTCCATCGCGGAGCCGTTCGCCGGTGTCCGCCCGCGACGGGCGGTGCACTGGAAACGCGTCAGCGCGTACAGCCACGCCCGCAGGCGCGCCGGCTCGCGCAACGCCTCCGAGCGGCCGTGGGCCGTGACGATCGCGTCGTGCACGGCGTCGGCGGCCGTGTCGGTGTCGTGGAGCAGTGAACAGGCATAGTCGTTCAGTCGGTCGGCATAGGCGTCGTAGAGGCCGTCCGCCGCGCGGCTGTCCGCCCGGCACAGAGCCTCCACCAGTCGTTGATCGTCGGCACGGCCGACGCTCGGCCATCCGGGCACGAATATCCCTCCCCGCAGGACGGGCACCTGGCATTTGGTCGCGCACGCTCGCGAGAATCAACCCTGCCCGCGCCAGGCCCCACACGCGTATGACGCCCGTTCCTCGGACCCGGTTCACCCGAGATTGTTTGATAATCAGCGGGTATGACCTGGGGAAACAGCGTCGCAGGGGACCTTTGGTACTCATGTTTCCTGGGGGCAGGTCTGGGGCGAAGATCGGTCACGCGCACCGGCCTTTCCCGTGACAGACCGTCATTTTCCTGGTTCTCCGCCGCCCGTGGACGCCGAGCTCGTACCGGTCCCGGAAAAAGGTCTCGTACCGGACCCGGGGAAATGATCCTGTGCCGGTTCGTGGCAAATAAAGACGCCCGATCCCGGGCCCGTGAGGGGCCGGGATCGGGCGCTCGTGCGCGGCGCGCGGCTACTGCGGTGATCCGGTAACACTGCAGTTGGGGGCGCAGAGGCGGCGAGAGATGCCCTCCAGGAAGACCTTGCGGATCTCCAGGGCGGTGTTCGGGAAGAAGGCCTGGCCCTGGGTGGCCTTCGCGATGGACATCATCTGCCGCCGCCCGGCCGGGTCGTTGGCGCCGAGCGCGACGATGATGATGCTGATGGGCTGGGTCTCGTCGAACTCCGTCCGGAGCTTCTTGAGGATCTCCGCGTTGGAGATGCCACCCTCGGGGTCGTCGTTGCCCACGCCGTCGGTGAAGACCAGGATCGTGTTGACCTTGTCGGCCTCGTACTCCGCCTTCATCTTGTCGTAGGCGGCGGCGAGCGTGTCGTTGAGCCCGGTGTCGCCGGTCTTCTTCGCCTTTATGGCTGCGAGGGACTGGGAGATGACGTCCCTGCGAGTGGCGCCGTTGATCTTGCCACCGAGAGGGCCGACGGGCACGGCCTCGCGGTAGTCGACGCCCTTGCCGTTCAGGTTGGTGGAGAAGATCCAGGTGCCGATCTCGGTCTTCTCGGGGAAGAGCTTCAGGCCCTCGGTGGCGGTCTGCGCGATCAGCCGCATGCGGTCGCCCGGGGCGCCGACCGCGGGCAGCGCCATGGTCCCCGAGATGTCCAGCAGGGCGAGGAGGCGCCCGCCCAGCTTGAGCCGCGACCACGCCTGCGACAGCTTGGTCACCGAGGTCGCGTCTGGGACCTTGATGCTTCGCGGTGTGGCCGGGTTCAGGCCGTTCGCCTGGCTGATGGCGCTTCCGCCCTTGCCGTCCGGGGTGCGGAAGCCGTACTCGTGGATTGTCTTCTTGGCGTCGGCGCCTGAGAGCGCCGCGGCGAACGCTTTGGCCGCGTCGCGGGTGGCCTGGTCCTTGGCGGTCACGACGATCGGGTAGTCGAGGCTGATCGTGCCCTCGGCCGGGTAGAGCGCGACGATCTCACCCGGCTTGGTCTTGGCGTTGAACGCCCAGATGCCCTGCTCGGAGGCGATGCCGATCGGGACCCGAGACGACTGCTTCGCCATGGTCGCGAACATGGTCGCGGGGCTGTTCACGGCGTTCTCCGAGAGCTGCCTGAGCACGCCCACCAGCTGCGCCTCGCCCGCGCCCGACGCCTGGAGGATGCCGGACCCGGCGAGCAGGGCGCTCAGCCCCGCGGCGTTGAGGGTCGGGTCGAGCGGGAGCACTTGGATCTTGCGTCCGAGGCCGTCGGGGGTGGCGGCGTTCGCGGCGGACATCAGGCCGCTCCAGCTCGGCTCGCCGAAGGCGCTCTGCAGCTTCGCGACCACCGGCTTGGGGGCCGCCAGCACCACGGGGGAGCGGGCGACCGAGCCGACGGGGGCGGAGATTCCCGAGCCCTTGGGCGTGGACCGCAGCTTGGCGACCCACAGGCTGGAGTCCGGGATCCAGAGGTCGGCGTCGAACCTGCCCGCGGTCGCACCGGATCCGGTGATCGAGTTGGTGACGCCGGCCGGGTCGCTCCCCTTGACCGTGACCGTGACGCACCTGCCGCTCACGGAAGCTGCGCTCTTGTTGAAGCCGGACGCGATCTTGGTGATGGCGGGCTCGATGTCGGGCGATGCCACGACCTGGAGCGCTACCTTGTTGGCACCGCAGTTCTTGTCACGGCTCATGATCACGTACGCCGCGACGCCGAGCAGCACGGCGAGCGCCACAGCACCCGCCAGCGGCACCAGCACCTTGCCCCGGCCCGCGCGACGGCGGCCCGACGGCTCCTGGTAAGGGTTGTAGCCGCCCTCTAGCTCGTCTGTGCGGTGGCGTCCGCCCACGGTGTCCTCTTAAGGTATCGATCTTTTCCCGAACGTGGCGCGCTTCGCAGCGACCATATAGGGAGATCCCGGGTAATGCTTACGGAACCATAGCGTCAAGACTTATCCGGGCAAAACCGATCATTTAGTGCAGTGATATCGCTTCAAGCTGGTCACTTTCCGACACCAACACCGCGACAGATCTCGATGCCTAGCGCGATGTGTCGTGTGCGTACAGGTCGCCGTGGTGATCCTTCAGTGGCGGCACGAGTGGCCGCGCCAGGCCTTGCCGCCCTCTCGCACCGCCACCGCCGCCAGCAGGAGCGCGACGGCCGGATCGAGCCACCACCAGCCGAACGATGTGGCGGTCAGCCCCGCCAGCACCCCTCCGGCGACCAGGGCGCACAGCAGGTTCTGGGTGCCCTCGCCCGTCGTGGCCACCGAGCCGAGGCGGTCGCCCAGCCGGCGCTTGGCGAGCCCGAGCAGAGGCATGGTGACCAGGCTGATCGTGGTGACGGCGATGCCCAGCGCCGTGGGCACCGATCGCTCACCCGCCCGCAGGTCGTAGCCGACGTGGAGCACGAGGTAGGGCGCCAGCAGCCAGAAGCTGACAGCCACGGCCTTCTGCGCGCGCTGCTCGGCGGTGTGGGAGTGAAGCCGGCTCCCGGTGAAGCGCCAGATGACGATCAGGCTGGCCAGCGCCTCGACGAGGGACGACCAGCCCCAGCCGATCAGCGCCACGGAGTGCGCCGACAGGCCCGCGGCCAGCCCCAGGGAGCTCTCGGCGCCCAGCCAGACCAGAGTGGCGAGCGATAGGGTCCTCGCCAGGCGGGCGTCGCGCATCCAGGTCGCCGAGGGAGCCGCTAGGCGCACGTCCGTATCCTGATCTGGCACCATGGCCCCCGATCGTCAACCTGGCCCCGACAGCGGTGAGTAGTCTACCCGCTACGGATAGTGTCACGTCTCCGTCCACGCAAAGCTGTGGACAGGCGTGCAGGCCCTACGGAGGAGAGCCCGTGCCGTTCACCCCGAGCCACGTCGCCGCGGTGATCCCGCTCATCTCCTCCCCCCGGGTGCGGAAGGTGCTCGACCCGTGGGCGCTCGGCGTGGGGGCGATGGTGCCCGACCTGCCGATGTTCCTGCCCTACCTCGACGACTACACCCGGTGGCACTCGCCCGTGGGCATCGTCACCGACGACGTCGTCGCGGTCTTCGTGCTGCTGGCGCTCTTCCAGTTCGTGGTACGCGACCCGCTGACCGCGCTGCTTCCCGAGCCGCTCGCGGCGCGGATCGCCGCCCTGCCGGGACCCGGCTGGCGCAGGTTCCCCGCCATCGCGCTCGGCGCCGCCGCCGGCGCGGCCACCCACGTGTTCTGGGACTCGTTCACCCACGACTGGGGCGCCGCGTTCTGGGGCTGGAGCTGGATGACCGCTCCGGTGTTCGGATGGGTGACCGGTTACCGGCTGACGCAGTACGTCTCGTCGGTGGTGGGCCTGGTGGTGACCGCCTGGTGGGTGGCCCGGGCGTTGCGCTCGCCCGGCACCGAGCCGCTGCCCGCCCGGCTCACGCTCCCCGCCGCGATGCGCTGGGGCGTGCTGGCCTGCGTGTGCGGAGGGGCATGCTGCTCCGCCGGACTGTGGAGCTTCGTCGACCCGCCGAACCCCGTCTTCGGCTGGGCCGGACTCATCACCAAGACCGGTGTCGGCCTGGTCGTGGGCTTCTGCGCGGTGCTGACCGTCTACGCCCTGCTCTGGCAGCTCAGACGGGTCGTACGCTTGTCACGTGCCTGAGCTGATCCCGGTGGAGGACCCCGCCGACCCCCGGCTGGCCGACTACGTGCGGCTGCGCGACGTCGAACTGCGCAAGAGCCTGGAGGCTGAGCGCGGTCTGTTCATGGCGGAGGGCGAGAAGGTCATCCGGCGCGCCGTCGCGGCCGGCTACCCGGTCAGGTCGGTGCTCACCACGCGCCGCTGGCTCCCCGGTCTGGAGGACGTGCTGGGCGGTGCGCGCGTCTACGTGGCCTCGGACGAGGTGATGGAGGGCATCGCCGGCTTCGCCGTCCACCGCGGCGCCCTCGCCTCCATGGCCCGGCTGGAGCTTCCGGCCGTGAAGAGCCTGCTCTCGGGGACACTGAGGAAGGCCGCTGGTGAGGGCGGTCTGTCCCTGGATGAGGGGCCGCCCTGTCGAGTCCTGGTCCTCGAAGACCTGGTGGATCACGGAAACGTCGGGGCGATCTTCAGGTGCGCGGCGGCTCTGGGCATCGACGCCGTGATCCTTTCGCCGCGATGCGCCGACCCTCTATATAGAAGGTCGGTCAAGGTCTCGATGGGCGCGGTCTTCGCGGTGCCGTACGCACGCATGACCAACTGGTACGACGGGCTGGCCGAGTTGCGAGCGCTCGGTTTCCAGACTCTCGCTCTCACCCCTGATCAGTCGGCCATTCCCATAGACAAAGTCCTCATGGGGGAGCGGGTCGCACTCATGCTGGGGTGCGAGGGAGATGGCCTGTCCTCGCGATGGCTCCACGAGGCCGATCAAGCCGTCTGCATCGCCATGAGCCCGACCGCCATGGACCTCGGCGTCGACTCCCTCAACGTGGTCGCCGCCGCCGCCATCGCCTGTCACAGCTTCATGCGCTGATTCCGATATGCCGGGGTTGTTGGATCTCCGGTTGGGGGTGCCATGGCAGAAAGGATGGACGTGCGGCCGGACGCTCCGAACTCTCCACGAACTCAGGATCGAGGAATTGGTAGCTGAGCGCCGGGGATGCACGAAACTCGGAATGAATAAGTCGCATATCTGCCTTGAAGGCGGCTTGGACCGATTGCTCCTGTTCGTCATGCGTGCTGAATAGCGTAGATGCCTGTCCGCGGCTCCGCCCGTTAGATCAGCGGCTCTCGCCATGCGGAGTCCGTTCGTTGAGCCGGCCGGGAGTCTTGTCGTTCGTCCGACAACAGAGCGGCTGGGGGGCTCATGTGCGCTGTCGAGGACGCTGATGGGCGGCCCCAGGGCCGCAAGGGCGAGTTCGCTCGACGATGCTGCCCACGTGGACTCACCATTCGCTCCCGCGCCCTGGCCGTCTTCGGCACCCCGGCCATCGGCGCCCTGTGCCGCGCGGGCTACGCCGTCGCCATGGTCAACGTCACCACGAGTTCGGCCAGATCGGCGGGTCATCAACCCGTATCAGCCGGGTTCAAGATGGTAATGAGGGAATAATCTACCCAAATCGCAAATTAGCCGAGGTCCTGGTTTATCGGTAAGTCTTCTGTCCGGTAGGCGCGACCAATTCCCGACAACTCATGTCTATCGTTGCAATAGAGGCGAGTTGCTTATACCACCTATTTAACATTGGTGAGAATGGGTTGCGGGGGACCTGTGAATGTGAAAACATTCGTACAGGCTTTCGAATGCGCCGGGAGGATCGGCATGAGCGACTTTTCCAGGC
>JAOPYI010000118.1 GCA_025964675.1 Sphaerisporangium sp.
GGGTGCGTACTACCTGACCGGGGGATGTGAGGCGGGCCGCCGCTCGCGAGGATGCGAGGAGCGCCGCAGCGCATTCGCCTGCCCTGGGCGCGGTGGAGCGAGCCCGCCGGGGACGGATGGGGGGAGATGACGCGACATGGTGGTAGGCGAGGTAAGCAAGTTCGAGCGCTTCTTCCGCGCGGCCGGAGGACTGGACATCGACAAGGACGACCTGAAGCGTTACTACGACTTCCTCAACCAGAAGGTCTACGACCTGCTTGTGATCGGCCAGGCTTCGGCGAAGGCGAACCGTCGCGACATCCTGGAGCCGTACGACCTGCCCATCACCAAGGGCCTGCAGGAGATCATGTACGTCTTCCGCGATCTGGACCAGGAGATCGAGGTGAGTCCCATCCTGGACCAGCTCACGGCCAGGCCGCCGCTTGACGTGACCCTCAGCGAGGAGACCCAGGAGCGGCTGCCCAGGGTGGTGGGAGGGCTGTCGATGGCACTCGCGCGTGCCTTCAAGATTCTGGACCCGGGGATGAAGAATCCGCAGACCCGCGACTGGGAGCGCGTTCAGCGCATCTTCGAGCTGCTGCTCTAGGCGTCGCGAACGGTTTGATCGGAAGGGGACAGGTGCTGATGGCCACCCAGGACGAGGCCGCGCTCCGCGAGGAACTCCGCCTATTGGAGGAAGACCTCCCGAGACTGCGACAGACGGCGGCGGAGCTGCGCGAGCGCGTCGGAGAGCGCGCCGACGCCCCGACCGACGCCGCGGAGATGGCCACGCTGATCACGATGGCGGAGGAGCAGGAGGCGTTCGCCGCGACGCTCGAAGCCAGACGCGAGGAGCTGCTGCGCCGGCTCGGCCAGCTGTGAGCACCCGGCCCGCCGTCGAAGGACCGCTTCGGGGAGTCAGCGCATTTCGAGGGGCACCTTGTGGAAGGGCGGGGGGAAGGCCTCGTCGAGTACGTACAGATCGTTCGGGGTGAGGTTGATTCCTACGGCTGCGCGGTTCTGGTAGACGTGCCCGGGTGTGCCCATCTTGGGGATGGCGTTGACGTTGTCGTGGTTGATCACCCAGGCGAGCGCCACCTGAGCCGGAGTCGCGTCATGGCGTTCGGCGACGCCGCGCAGCGCGGGATGGCTGAGCAGCCCGCCCTGCTCGATGGGCGAGTACGCCATGACCGGGATCTGGTACTCCTGGCACCATGGCAGCAGGTCCCACTCGATGCCGCGCCTCATGAGGTTGTAGAGCACCTGGTCGCTCTGCACCGCCGCGCTGCCGGAAAGCTGTGACAGATCCTGCATGTCGGCGACGTCGAAGTTGCTGACACCCCAGTGCCGGATCAGGCCCGTGTGCATCAGCTCGGCGAAGCCCGCGAGCGTCTCCTCCAGCGGGACCGAGCCTCGCCAGTGCAGCAGGTAGAGATCGAGATGGTCGGTGCCCAGGCGCTTCAGGCTCTCCTGGCAGGCGGCGATCGTGCCCTCGCGCGTGGCGTGGTGCGGCAGCACCTTGCTGACCAGGAAGACCTGATCCCTGCGCCCGGTGATCGCCTCGCCGACGAGGAGCTCGGTGGCGCCTTCGGCGTACATCTCGGCGGTGTCGATCACAGTCATGTCCAGATCGAGCCCGAGGCGTAGTGCGGCGATCTCGCGCTCGCGGGAGGCCGGATCCTCGGCCATGTGCCAGGTGCCCTGCCCGAGGACCGGGATGGCCTCGCCGGAGGGAAGCGTGACTGTGCGCATGCTGGTCGACAACATGGCGGATCTCCTCGACTGACCATGACCGCCGTGCCGGCCGCGACGTCCGCCTCGGCCGGCTGGACACATCGCACTGCTCGTCTCAGCGTACGCCCCGCAGGTCAGAGGCCCCGTCGTCGCCCGATCAGCCGCAGTGCTCGAAGGGGCTGTCGTAGGCCGACGAGCCGGCGCTTCCTCCCCATCTCACGCACCTGTTCGAGGCGGACGCCCGTACCGGTCCCGCGTAGTACGCGAAGTTCCCGGAGTCGGTGATCCTCGCCGACCCCTCCACCTCCAGGTACGCGGCGGTGGCGGTCGCCGTGCCGAGCGAGGTGCTCTTGATCGTGGTCACGCAGTTGGAGCCGGTGGCGGAGCTGTACAGCAGGTACACCGTGCCTGACGAGCCCAGGGCCGCGGAGTCGATCAGGTTGTAGCCGCTCCCGCAGATCTGCTCGGGGGTGTACGGGTTGCCGCTGCCACCCGTGACGTACTGCATGTACGTGGTCCAGTTCCAGTAGGGCCCGGGGTCGGTGTGGTCGGAGCCCGGCACCTCGACGTGGCCGATGATGTGGCCTCGGTCCTTGGGAATGCCGTATTTGTCGGCGACGTAGCGGGTCAGCGCGGCCGACGAGCGGTACATCGCGTCGGTGAACCAGGAGGCGTCGCTGACGTAGCCCTCGTGCTCGATCCCGATGGCCCGCCCGTTGTAGGTGGTCGCGTGGTAGGCGACGTCCTTGTCTCGGACCATCTGGGTGATGTCGCCGTCGGACGACCGCACCAGGTAGTGCGCCGAGACCTTGGAGCTGGGATTCTGGAACCACGAGATCGTGCCGGCGTACGAGCCCTGCATGACGTGAACGATGATGCGGTCGATCGTGCCGGAGTCCCTGCTCGCGACACGGTAGTTGCTGGTACTGGCCGGCACCCAGTGGGCGCTCGGATAGTCCGCGGACGCCGCCAGGCGTGGAGCGTTCAGGTCGGGGGCGTCGGCGTACTGGCCTCGGTCGGGTGCCACGGCCCGCGGCTTCACGGTCACGGTCTCTCCGCTGCGCGTGACGGCCCGGACGCCGGCGGCCAGCAGGTCGTACACCGTGTCGGCGTAGAGACGGGCCGACCCCGGGCTCGTGGCACCGCCGTACCTCGCCACGGCGGTGTACCACTTGCCGATGTCCTCGCGGCCGGTCGCGCCGAGGCCGATCCTGTCCGCCTCGGCGCGGAGCACCGCCGCACCGCCCGCGATGTTGGCCGCGCTGTCGGACTTCAGCGTCGCGACCGGCTTCGCGGTGAGCGCGGCTGCCTGTTCCAGGGCGTGCCTGGCCGGGTTGGTGACCAGGTGCATGACGCCGTACCCGCCGCTCGCGCTCGGCTTGCCGTCATGCCCGTCGAGATGGGTCTCGGAGTAGGCGAGCGCGACGAGCAGATCGCGGGGCACCTCGTACGCCGCCGCGGCGCGGCTGAAGGCGTCGGCCAGGGGCCCGGCCGGCTCGGCGCTCGCGGGAGGGCCGAGCAGGCACAGCGGGGTCGCGAGTAGGCCGGCCAGCGCCACCGCCCAGCGGTGGGGCCGGAGCGCTCGGGGAGCCATCATGAGTCCTCCTCAGGACAGGCCTTCGGGTTGCTGGAACGCCGTGTCGTACAGCGTCAGGAGGACTCATATAAGAAAGATCCAAGACCGATACAAATCAGCCGAGCCTGCGGGGACTCGGGCCGGATAGGTCAGGCCGGCACGGCTCGCGTGGGACGGTTGTGGAAGCGGTGGGCCGCCACGGCCGCCGCGAACGACGCGAGGAACCCTTCCAGATCCGGTCCCGGCGTCGTGACGACTCCCTGTTCCGGGGCGGCGGTGACGCGGGCCGGTTCCAGCAACCGGGCGCCCTCATCGAGGGCGCCGACGGCCTTGCCGTGCTTGTATGC
Organism: Sphaerisporangium sp.; assembly: GCA_025964675.1. Lineage (GTDB taxonomy): Bacteria > Actinomycetota > Actinomycetes > Streptosporangiales > Streptosporangiaceae > Sphaerisporangium. The sequence continues at coordinate 3,637 of JAOPYI010000118.1, forward strand.
CTCCGCCACGAAGTGGACCGCGTCGCCGTCCTCGGCCAGAGCCCGTACGCTCTCCTCCCCGCCCGGAACCACGACGGCGTCGAACAGCACGGAAGCCGTGGTCGGCAGCGGCCTCGTCACCATGAGGTGCTCGCCGCCGGTTCCCCGTACGGCGCCGCCGTGCGCGGCGAGGATCTCGCAGATGGCGCCCCTGGCCGTGAGGTCCGACACGATGCTCTGGACCTGCGCGGCGTCGACGCCGTCCGCCACCAGGAACGCGACCTTGCGGGTGGTGATGTCGTCCGCCGGCTCGTGGGCCATGCTGAGCGCCGGGGAGCTGCGGCCGTGGTTGGGGGTGGTGGGCTGACCCGGGGCGTCCACCCCGATGCCCTCGGCGACCCGCACCGCCAGGTCATGGTCGACCTCGTTGAGGTTGTGCAGGACACCTTCCTGCACGTGGCGGGCTTCCACCTTGCCGAGCTCGAAGCGGAAGGCCGCGACGATGTGCTCCCGCTCCCAGTCGGCCATGCTGTTCCAGAACAGGGTGGCCTGGCTGTAGTGGTCGCTGAAGCTCTCGCTGCGCTTGCGGATCTTGTACCCCTCGACCCGCTCCTGGTAGTGGGTGTAGCCCTTGTCGGCCGCCTGCTCCGGCCAGCCGCCGTCGATGGAGTTCTTGTGGTACGCCGCCCGGCCCTTGTGGATCTGCATCTGGTGGTAACCCTCGCGGTGGTGGTTGTGCACCTCCACGACCGGCCGGTTGACCGGGATCTGCGGGAAGTTCGGGCCGCCGAGCCTGATGAGCTGCGTGTCGAGGTATGAGAAGAGGCGCCCCTGGAGCAGCGGATCGTTGGAGAAGTCGATCCCGGGCACCACGTTGCCGAGGTGGAAGGCGATCTGCTCGGTCTCGGCGAAGAAGTTGTCGGGGTTGCGGTCGAGCACGAGACGCCCGACGGGGCGGAGCGGCACCTGCTCCTCAGGGATGATCTTGGTTGAGTCCAGGATGTCGAAGTCGAAGGAGTGCTCGTCCTCCTCCTGCACGAGCTGGAGGCCCAGCTCCCACTCGGGGTAGGCGCCGCGCTCGATGGCCTCCCACAGGTCCCGGCGGTTGAAGTCGGGATCCTTGCCGGCGATCTTCTGCGTCTCGTCCCAGACCAGGGAGTGCTTGCCGAGCTTGGGCGTCCAGTGGAACTTCACGAAGGTGCTCCGGCCGTCCTCGTTGACCAGCCGGAAGGTGTGCACGCCGAAGCCCTGCATCATGCGGAAGCTCCGGGGCAGCGCCCGGTCGGACATCAGCCACATCATCATGTGCATGGTCTCCGGCTGGAGCTGTACGAAGTCCCACAGCGTGTCATGCGCCGACGAGGCCTGCGGGATCTCGTTGTGCGGCTCGGGCTTCACCGCGTGCACGAAGTCGGGGAACTTGATCGAGTCCTGGATGAAGAAGACCGGGAAGTTGTTGCCGACCAGGTCGAAGTTGCCCTGCCGCGTGTAGAACTTCGTCGCGAACCCGCGCACGTCACGCACGGTGTCGGAGGACCCGCGCGATCCGGCCACGGTGGAGAAGCGGACGAACACCGGCGTCCGCAGCCCTGGCGTGGCGAGGAACTCCGCCCGGGTGAGGGAGGACAGCGAGTCGTCGTAGGGCTCGAAGAAGCCGTAGGCGCCCGCGCCTCTCGCGTGCACGACGCGCTCGGGGATCCGTTCGTGGTCGAAGTGGGTGATCTTCTCGCGGAGGTGGAAGTCCTCCATCAGCGTCGGCCCGCGTTCGCCCGCCTTCAGCGAGTTGTCGGTGTCGTCGACTGGAATGCCCTGGTCGGTGGTGAGGAAGGAGTCCCGCTGGTCAACACGGTAGCCGTCGAGCTGCCGGTCCTTTTCCGTACGGTCGTCGCTGGTCATCGTCGTAACCCCCCGATCAAGCGTTGAGCAGGACCTTCACGGCCCGTCTGGTGTGGTCTGGAAGATCTCGAAGCAGCACGGCGCCGCCGCTGAATGGCGGTGGAGCAGGGGGGAGCACGCCGTCTGGGGCAGGTCAGATCCGGGCGGGTACCTGGTCCTCGCGGCGCAGGCGGTTCAGGGGAAGGGCCCGGTCGTCGCGGCTCAGGCGGTTCAGCGCGAGGACCAGGGCCGTTCCGTACACGGCGTGGCCAACCGCCATGACCGCCTGGCGTCCTGGCCGGTCACGGTGGACCGGCGGGAGGATCCCGAGGGCGGGCACCCACCCGTGGTAGCTGACGGCCCAGATCGCCAGGCCGTACACGGCACCCAGGGGGACTCTCGGCTCGCGACCGTCCACGACCACCGCGAACAGCCCGCCGCAGGCGGCGCCGAACCCGAAGTGCGCCACCGTGCCGAGCACGCCCTCGGCCGGTTTGGGCCGGCGCTTGTGGCCGGGGAGCATCGCCCGGACGATGCGCTTGGGCGGGTGTTCCCCCATCAGCCCCGCGCGGTCTCCCGCCAGCATGACAGCACTCATCGCCGCGGTGGCGAGCACGCCGCTGACGGCGCCGTTCACGAGGTTGCGAATCATTGCCGCTACGTGCCCTCGCCCGCATACGGAAAAACCGATGATCGATTCAGGGTTTCCCCGCGTGGCCTCAGGGCATCGCGGAGTCGGCGTCCTGACCTGACACGGTGAGCAGTCCGTCGATTTCGGACAGCGCGGCGATCAGGTCGGAGATCGAGCCGGGACCGTGCAGGGTGAGCCAGAGGGAGACCGTCGCGGGATCCTGGCTCTTGCTCCGCTGGTCGATGGAGAGCTCGGTCACGCTGAAGCCCCGTGATAGGCACTCCGCCAGCACCTGCCGCATCACGTCCCGGCCGTCGAGATAGGTGAGGTGGAGCCGCGAGGGAGCGTACTTGGAGCGGGGCAGCCGGATGGCCAGCGGGCTGAGGACGGACACCGCCAGGAAGTGCCCCAAGGTGACGATGAGCGCCAGCAGCCACAGCCCCGCCCCGGCCGCCATACCGACGGCGGCGGTGAGCCAGATCGACGCGGCGGTGGTGAGCCCACGCACCGCGTCTTGCCGGACGAAGATCAGACCGGCGCCGAGGAAGCCGATACCGGACACGATCTGAGCGGCGACGCGGGAGGGGTCAAGGGTGATGTGCTCCCCGAGAACATCACTGAAGCCGTATTTCGACACAAGCATGATAAGGGCAGCGGCGAAGCCGACCAGGGTATGGGTGCGTAGTCCCGCGCTCTTCTGGCGAATTTCCCGCTCGAGGCCGATCGAGGCCGACAGCATGAATGCCAGGGCGAGCTGCCCGACCTGTTTCCAGCCTTGCCCGGCGAGGTCACCCAGATATGCCAGCGCCATCGACCCAGGGTAGAGCAGACCGTACCTTCGCAGGTCAGAGTGGGTAATGGTGTCGGCGGTAAATAAGTCCAGCTCAAGATGTTCTTAGTGGGACCCTGCATATCTCGTACTATCAGTTCGCATGTGATCTGTAAGACTCAATCGGCCTCTGTAAAGGCATATATCGCCATTTATCATTCAGGCGTATCTTGCGCCACCTTCGCGTTCTGAAGAGCCTCCGCGAGCACGCCGGGAGCCTCGGCGAGCGACGGGCCGTACCAAGTGAGGTGGCGGCCGCTGACCAGCGCCGCCGGAACTCCAGGGAAGAACCCGGGGCCGTCCCCGGGGGTGAACCGGTAGGGCTCGTCCGGCAGCACGACGACATCGGGCCGCGTCGCGCGCAGATCGGGCAGAGGGATCCGGGGATAGCGCTCGGCGTGATCGGCGTAGATGTTGCGGACGCCCAGGCGCAGGAGCAGGTCACCGGCGAAGGTGTCACGCCCCACGACCATCCACGGCTTGCGCCACACCGGGATCACGGCACGGCGGTCGCCGCGCGCGAGGTCGGCGTCCCACGCCCGTCCGGCAGCGGACAGCCACTCCGGCTCGGGCAGCCCCATGGCCGTCACCAGCATCCGGCGGAGCGACGCGAGCGCGTCGTCGAGCGTACGGATGACCGTGACCCAGACGGGCACCCCCGCCGCCCGCAGCGCGTCGAGGTCGGCGACCCGGTTCTCCTCCTCGTTGGCCAGCACCAGGTCGGGACCGAGGGCCACGATGGCGTCGAGGTCGGGGTTCTTGGTGCCGCGCACCCGTGCCACGTCAAGATCGGCCGGATGCGAACACCAGTCGGTGGCCCCGGCCAGCACGCCCGGCGCCGTGGCCGCGACCGACTCCGTCAGCGAGGGCACCAGCGACACCACTCGGCGCACCTCCCGGGGCGGCCGGACCGGCAGGCCGAGATCATCCAGGAGGGTCATGCCTCGTTCCCGTTCGCGTACCGGTGGTTCACCAGGTGCCTCCCGCATGTCGTACGGCTCGCGCCCACTGGCCGTCGCGGGCCGCCGGGTCGAGCAGGGCGCAGTCGTCGCACATCCCGCCGCCGGGGACACGGTAGTAGAGGCAGCAGCTGACCCGGGTGAAGAAGTGGTGGCCGGGCGCGGGCTCCGCGAGCTCTCCCGTACCCGCCAGCACGCCCAGCTGGAGCACCTCGTGAACCAGCCGCGCCGCCGACGGGCCGAGGTCGGGACGCGCGGCCGGCAGGGTGCGGAGCGTTCCCGCCAGCGCTGACGCGGCGTTGCCCCACAGGAGTGAGGGCGCGATCTTGGTGACGCTCTGAACGGCTTGGACCAGTGGCTCGAGCAGCTCGGTCACGACGGCGCGGTACAGCAGCGCGGCGACCCGTCCCTCGGTCCCGGGCCGTTCGTCGCGTACGGTCGCCCAGCCCGCCGTGCGAGGGGTCCAGAGGGGGAGCGGGCCGGTGGCGACCGGTCGCCAGCGCAGGTGCGTCCCGGCCGCGACGGGAACGAGCCCGTGAGCGGTGACGGCACCGACGACCGGGGACCACAGCCGCGCCGCCAAGCCCTGGAACAGGATCGACGCCGCGACACGGCTCTCACCGGTGCCGAGACGCCGCTCGAAGTCGATGATCCTTGCCCGCAGCGCGCCGGTGCCGGAGGCAAGTTCGCTGAGTGGCCGCCAGGTCAGGTCGTCCTCGTGACCCGGGTCGGTGGAGATCGCGAAATACGGCCCGATGGCGGACACGTCGGCCAGCGCCTCCACGACGAGGTCCGGATCCGCCGTCACGCCAGGCCTCCTCCATCGGGGGACGGGACAAGCGTAAGGCGGCATGCGAAGCGGAACTTCCGGGCGGGTGCCGGTAGCCGGTAGCCGTCCGGATGTCAGACGACCTCTATGGCCTCCGCCAGCGGAAGGCCGTCGGCCTGCTCCGCGGGGAGCCGCGCCGGTATGGCGGCCATGCCGTCGATCTGGACGATCAGCTCGGGCGTGCTCAGCCCCGCCAGCACGGCGAGCGAGTTGGTGGGGTAGCCGCCATAGGGGTACCACCGGTCGAACACCTGCTGCCGCGCGACGCGGCTGCCCTCCAGGTGCTCGACGCCGGTGACCATCGTGAACAGCTTCACCAGGTGCTCGGGCCCAGCCCCCATCGAGGCGAGCAGGGTCTCGATGTTGGCGAAGATCTGCAGGCTCTGGGACTCGGCGTCCAGGCCGGCGAGGGTGCCGTCCGGCAGCAGCCCGAACTGGCCGGCGATCAGCACCAACTCGTGGTCGGGGGGTACCGAGACCAGGTGGCTGTACTGCGCGACCGGCGGGGCCACGCCGGGCGGATTCCAGCGACGGATCATCGGTTCCCTCTTTCCTCGGCCGCCGCGAAACCGGCAGCCTCCTCGGCCGTCCCGGCGGTGACCGTCTCCTCGCCGCCGTGACGCTGACCGCTCCCATCACGGCAGGTGGTGGCGTACGGACCACCGGCTGCCGTCGATCGTCAATGGTATTCACGTATCTCGCCGATCTCGGGGAACCCGCGCGGGCGAGGCGGGTGCACAATGGCGGCCTCGACCGGTGATCTACCTGGGCGAGGAGGTCCACGTCGTCCGCCCTCGCGGCGGCCATCAATCTTACTAACAGGTAAGTAACTTGTAATGTGAGCTTGTAAATCAGGTCAAGCTGGCTGACATTCTGATCGACACAGCCGATCGGGGAGAGCCTCAGGAGCCCAGCTTGGACATCCGCAGCCGTACCCTCGTCCTCCTCGCAGCAGTGGCGTTCGCGTTCGTCCCCGCGGCCGCCGTTGCCGACACCCCGCCGGTCCCCGACTCCATGGCCTCGATGGGCGACTCCATCACCCGCGGCTTCAACGCCTGCGGCTTCTACGTCGACTGCACGTCGAGGTCCTGGTCCACTGGATCGAACACCACCGTGAAGAGCCACTACCTACGTATCCGCACCGCCAACCCGTCCCTCGTGGCCTACAACGACGGCAAGTCGGGAGCCAAGGTGGCGGACATGCCCGGGCAGGCCGGGCAGGCCGTCTCTCAGGGTGCCGACTACGTGACGATCCTGATCGGGGCCAACGACGCCTGCACCTCGTCGGAGGCCGGCATGACCTCGGTCGCGGACTTCGAGTCGAGGTTCCGTACGGCGATCGGCACGCTGACCACCGGTCTGCCCGGAGTGGCGATCTTCGTGGCGAGCATTCCCGACATCAAGCGCCTATGGCAGGTAGGCAAGGACAGCTCGTCGGCGCGCTCGACGTGGGCGGCTCTCAGCGTCTGCCAGTCGATGCTCGCGCGTCCCCAGTCCACTGACGCGGCCGACGTCGCCAGGCGCGACCGGGTGCGCCAGCGGGTCGTCGACTTCAACGCGGTCATGGCCAGGGTGTGCGGGGAGCAGGCCAACTGCCGGTACGACGGGGGCGCCGTCTTCGGTTACCCGTTCGCCGTGTCGGAGGTCAGCACCTGGGACTACTTCCACCCCAACGCCACGGGCCAGCGGCTGCTCGCCCAGATCACCTATCCGACCGGCTTCGGCTGGTAGACGTTCAGGGCAGGCCGTGCTCGAGCCGGCTCAGGCCCGTCTCAGCCGGAAGCGGATGCGCTGGCCGGGGCGGGTCTGCGCCGCGCGGTCGACGTCGCGCGTGCACACCACCGCGATGACCGGGTAGCCGCCCGTGACCGGATGGTCAGCCAGGAAGAGCGTCGGCTGCCCGGAGGGCGGCACCTGCAACGCGCCGGGCACCATCCCCTCGGGGGGCAGCTCACCCTCCCGCGCCCGTTCAAGGCGCGGCCCGCGCAGCCGCATGCCGACCCTGTTGCTGTCGACGGTCACCTCGTACGGCTCCGCGCACAGCGTCTTCAGCGCTTCCGGGCTGAACCAGTCGTCACGCGGGCCGGGCAGTATGCCGAGGACGGGCTCGACCGGATGGGGATCGCGCACCGGCGCGACGTCGACGGTGGGAAACCCCTTGGGCGGCGGCCCGACCGGCAGCAGCGAGCCGGGTGCCGGGCGGTCCGGGCCCAGCCCGGCCATGATGTCGGTGGCCCGCGACCCCAGCACCTCCGGAACGTCCAGCCCGCCCCGCACCGCGACGTACGTTCGCAGGCCGTGGCTCGGCACGCCGAGCCGCAGCGTCGCCCCGTCAGGAAGGCGCTCGACGGCCTGGTGGCCGATGCCCCATGTACGTCCCGCGGCGTCGGTCACCGTGGCGGGGCACGAAGCCCCCGCCAGCGCGACCAGCAGGTCGCCGTGGGCACGCACCTTGAGCCCTCCCAGGGTGACCTCCAGGGCGGCCGCGCCTTCCGGGTTGGCCAGCAGCCGGTTGGCCAGGCGGAACGCGCCACGGTCGGCGGCTCCGGAGCGTCCCACGCCGAGGTCGCCGCGGCCCGGACGCCCGAGGTCCTGCACGGTCGCCATCGGCCCGGTGGCCAGCACCTCCAGCAGCCTCGCTTCACGACCGCCGTACCGCGACGAGCCCATCATGGGCGCCGCACCTCCGTGAACCGTACGCGCGTGCCCGGGCGCAACAGCGCGGGCGGATCGGCGGCGAGGTCCCACACCACCACGTCGGTACGCCCGACCAGCTGCCACCCGCCCGGCGACTCGCGGGGATACACCGCGCTGAATCCCGCCGCCAGCGCCACCGACCCCGCCGGCACCCGGACGCGCGACTCGGCCCGGCGTGGCACGTGCAGCCGGGTATCGCCGCCGACGAGGTACCCGAAGCCGGGGGCGAATCCGGAGAACGCCACCGTCCATGGCGTGGAGGTATGCGCGTCCACCACCTCGCGCTCGGAGAGCCCGGTCAGCGACGCCACGTCGGCCAGGTCGGCGCCGTCGTAGACGACGGGAATCGTCACCTCGCCCGCCGCCGGCCGGTACCCGTCAGCCGGGCGTGCTCTCAGGACGGCCGACTGCACCGTGTCGTGATGGGCGGGCCGCTCGAAGCGGAGTAGCAAAGTGCGGGCGGCCGGAAGGATGTCGGTGACCCCGTGCGGCGGGTCGGCGGTGAGCGCGTCGTACAGCGAGAGGACCTCCCCGACGCCCCCCACCTCCACCAGCAGCGCATGGTCACCGCACCGCCGGAAGGCCGGTTTCATCGGCCTTCCTGTTCACGCGGCAGCGGATCGGTCCGGGACGCCGCCGTGGTGGCGTCGCGACGCACCGGTCCGCCGGTGAACGGCGCCGGTTCGATCCCGGCGGCGGCGAGCGTCGCGCGTATCTCGCGGGCCATGGCCACCGCGCCCGGGCTGTCGCCGTGCACGCAGATGGACTCGGCGTGAACGGACAGCGGAGTGCCGTCGACGGCCTCGATCGGCTCGCCCCGCGCCATGCGGAGGCAACGCCCGGCCACCTCGCCAGGGTCATGCAGCACCGCGCCCGGGCTGCTCCGTGGCACGAGCGTGCCCTGCGGGGTGTACGCGCGGTCGGCGAAGCACTCCGTGACGGTGGTCAGTCCGGCACGCTGCGCCTGGCGCAGCCACTCAGAGCCGGGCAGCCCGAGCACGGGCAGGCCGGGGTCGTACGCGCGCACGGCCGCCACGACGGCACGCGCCTGCGCCTCGTGGTGCACGATCGCGTTGTAGAGCGCGCCGTGCGGCTTGACGTAGCTCACCCTGGTGCCCGCGAGGCGCGCGAAGGCGTCCAGGGCGCCGATCTGGTAGACGATGTCATCGGCGAGCGCCTCGGGCGGCACCTCGATGAAACGCCGCCCGAAGCCCGCGAGGTCGCGGTAGCCGACCTGGGCGCCGATCGCCACCCCGCGCCCGGCCGCGGTCTCGCATGTGCGCCGCATGATCGTCGGATCTCCCGCGTGGAACCCGCAGGCGATGTTGGCGCTGGTGACGATCGACAACAGTGCCTCGTCGTCGCCGAGCTCCCAGCGGCCGAACCCTTCACCGAGGTCGGAGTTGAGGTCGATTGTTCTGGTCAGGCGAGACACGGTGCGCTCCGGAAGTCCGATGTGCCGATCACCGGCAGACTTTCAACATAAGTATCGTTCCTACCCCCGGCCTTCCATGAGCCCTACTTGCGGCGCGACCGCGACATCCTGAGGCTGGTCGAAGCCGGCGGGCGCCCAGCGCCTCCTCGACGGCGCGGACCGGCAGCTCGTCGAGCACAGTCCTAGGCTCTCAGGTGTCACGACACCAGCCCAAGGGAACCGCAACGATGTGGGTATATGGGATAAACGCGATGACATGGTCGTACACCGGGCCGAGCCCTACAACGCCGAACCGCCGCCGTACGCCCTGGCCGACCAGGCCGTCACGTCACTCGACACCTTCTACAGCCGCAACCACGGCGCCATCCCCGACCTGGACCCCTCGGCCTGGCGGCTGGCGGTGGACGGCCTGGTAGACCGGCCGCTGACACTGTCGCTGGACGAGCTGCGCGCCGGCTTTCCCGAGCGGACCCTGGTGGCCACCCTTCAGTGTGCCGGCAACCGCCGCGCCGGGTTCGTCCAGGTACGGGACATCCCCGGCGAGGATCCGTGGGGCCCCGGCGCCACCTCCACCGCGACCTGGACGGGTGTGAGCCTCGCGGACGTGCTCGCTTCAGCGGGCCTGCGTCCCGGAGCCGCGCACATCGCGTTCACCGCCCCCGACGTCTCCGAGCTGGCCGGCCCGCGCGAGCCGTACGGCGGTTCCATCCCCACCGCCAAGGCGACGGCCGGAGAGGTGCTTCTGGCCTGGGCCATGAACGGCCGGACGCTTCCCCGGGTTCACGGCGCGCCCCTCCGCGTGGTGGTACCCGGTTGGATCGGGGCCCGCAGCGTCAAGTGGCTCCAGCGGGTCACCGCCCAGGCGGAGCCCTCCGGCAACTACTTCCAGGCCGTCGCGTACCGCATCCTGCCCGCGGAGTCGGACCCCGACAGGGCCCGGCCAGGCGACGGCATCTCCCTCGGCTCGGTCGCACTCAACTGCGCCATCCTGGGCCCGGCAGCCGGCGCCCGGCTCCGTAGGGGTCTGGTGGAGGTCACGGGTTACGCCTACGCGGGCGACGATCGGGCCGTGGCCCGCATGGACGTCTCCCTCGACGAGGGCCGCACCTGGACCCAGGCCCGCCTCGCCCCACCCGACGGTCCCTGGGCGTGGCAGCACTGGCGCGTCACGGTCGACCTCCCCGAAGGCGAGACGGCGATCACCGCCCGGGCCTGGGACACCACCGGCGCCACCCAGCCCGAGCAGGCCCGCCATTTGTGGAACCCCAAGGGCTACGCCAACAACTCCTGGGACCGGATCGCCGTCACCTGCGTGCCCTGAGATCTCCGGCGGGCGCCGTGCCCGCCGGAGATCCGGGCGTCTAGTACCGCTCGGCCAGACCTGAGTTGATCTCGACGAGGGCCAGCGTGGCGTCGGTGTAGCGCAGGAGGTTGCTCCCTGGTGGCAGGGCCAGGGTGGCCTGCGCGTACCGTACGGCGTCGCCCACGGTGGCGAAGCCGAGCCGCGTGGTCGTCAGCGTGCGGACGGAGGTACCGGCGTTGATCCGCCGGGTCGCGAGGTTGAGGCAGGTCGCCAGTAGCTCGGCGCGCAGCGTACGCGGCTGGAGCACCGGCAGCAGGAGGGTGGCGGAGGTCTCCTCACGGACGAGCTTGCCATCCGGCGCAGAGCCGTCCGCGCCGTCGAACCGCGTGTCCGTGGCCTGCACCCGGGCCAGCGCCTCGGGGGTGTGCAGGCTCGGGAACACCCCCCAGATCGCCGTGGTCTGCGGGTTGCGGCTGGGCGGCACGGTGGTGATGGTGGTCGCCGCCGAGTCCGTGACGGGGGCGAAGGCACAGCCGCCCTGGCCCGCGAAGCTCAGCGACGCCGACCCGGTCACCGTGGTGCCGCCCACCAGCAGCAGGCTCGGGCGCGCGGTGAAGCCGATCGCGAAGGACGAGCCGGCCGCCACCGTGCCGACGCTCCAGCGCAGCGTGGTGGTGCCGTCGGCGTTGCGGGTGACGCTGGTCGGACGCGGTCCCGTGCCGCCGTCGAGCGCCTCGCTGTAGTAGACCTGCGCCGGAAGGGTCTGGGTGACCGTCACGTCGGCGGCGGCGGCCGTGCCCGCGTTGCGGTAGGCGAGGCCGTAGGTGATCGCCTCCCCGGCCCCGACGGCGGTCGTCGCGGTCTGGTCCAGCAGCATGACCGGAGCGTGCACCGTCGTGGAAACCGAGGCGCTGTCGTCCCCGGTGAGGGTGTCGGGCTCGGCGAGGCCGCGCTCGTTCGTGCCCGTCGTGCTCACCCGGTTGGTGATCGTGGCACCGTCGGCGGTCGCGCAGGGCACCTGGTAGGTGAAGGTCTCGGCGGCCGACCCGTCCTTGGCGAGGTCGGGCAGCGTCCGCGTCGCCTTCGTGCCGTCGGGCAGCGTGTCGGTCATGGAGACCGCGACGGCCTTGGCCGGGCCCTTGTTGGTCGTGGTGGCGCTGTAGGTCAGGGTGTCCCCGCCTCGAGCGTCCGCCTTGTCGACCGTCTTGGCCACGGTGAGGTCGGCGGGCGGGTTGAACAGCAGGAGGTCCTCACCGGTCAGCTCGCGCAACGGCGGGCCGTGGGAGCCGTCGGCGAACAACGGGCTGTCACGGAAGCTGTAGACCAGGCGGTCCCAGTCCTTCCAGCCCTTGAGCGTCTGGCCCGGTGACGCGCCGCAGGCGTTGTCGATCGCGGTGAGGTTGTTGATGTCGGCCGGCTGGCCTTTCTTGAAGTTTCCGTCGCCGTTCCAGTCGATCCGCTGGTTCGCCGCCGCGGTACGGATCGCACCGCCGAGGCCGTACGTCAGGATCCGGCTGCCCGCCCCGGGAAGTCCGGGAACGGCCGTCTCGTCGAGGCCGGTCTCGTCCAGGTCGCCCAGGGGAACGGGCTGGAAGTCGAGCGGGCGGTTCGGGTCGCCGGAGAGCGTCTGGTAGGTGTAGCTCATCACGCTCAGGTAGTTCGGCTTGCAGTTGGTCCCGTCGATGACCCCGTCGTCGCTGCGCCCGCCGTGGCCGAGGCCGAGGGTGTGGCCAAGCTCGTGCATGAACGTCCCTGTCTCGACCGCCGCCTGGCCTCCGCCGTACGGGATGTAGGTGGAGTTGACGCCGCCCAGGCTGACGATGAAGTCGTTGCCGCCCTGGGGGTCGAGCTCGGAGTTCCCCGAGGACGTCGGGGCCTCGGCGAAGCTGTGCGTGAAGATCATGTAACGGAACACGTCGCGCTTGGCCCGCAGGATGTTCGCGCAGTTCGTCGAGGCCCTGTCGGCGGCGGTGCCGAAGCGGCCGCCGCACGCCAGCCGTGGGTTGCCGAGCTTGATGTCGTTGAAGTCATCCATGACGCCTGGGCCATCGCTCTTGAACAGGATCGACGCGACCTCGGGTATCGCCTCGTCCTGCATGGCGTGCAGGGTGATGCCGGTGACCCCGTCCGGATTAGGCACCGGCGCGTTGGAGAACGCGTTCGTCACCGAGTTCAGGACGCCCGGCTGGGGCGCGTGGGAGTGCGGGTTCGCGCACCCGGCGGCGGCGGTGCAGTCCATCCAGTCCGCCTCGACGAACAGGTCCTTGTGGTTGGGGTTGGCGTTGAACGGCGGAGCGTTCAGGGCGAGATCGACCACGCCGTCACCGTTGACGTCGATGCCCTTCTTCTCCCACACGTCCGGCAGGCCGTCCCGGTCCCGGTCCGGCCCGATCTCCAGGCAGACCCGCACCGAGGGCTTGGGGTCGTCGCCGAAGAGCCCTCCACCGGGCTCGCCGTTGCCGTCCACGCATCCCTCCGGCGCGGTCAGGTCGCCGCTGGGTATGCCGGTCTTCATGTTCACCTTGAACTCGAGGTTGCCGGTGCCCGCCCTCGGACTGGCGTCGCCGAGGTCGTCCGGGCTCGTGTCGTCGTAGTCCCATATCTGGATGCCCACCGGCACGTCGCCGTTGCCGTCCACCTGGGAGGTGACCGTCCAGCCCGTCGGCGTCACCGACTCCTGGTCGTCCGCCGCGCGCGGCGTCGTGAAGGTGGGGGACCCGTCGATGGTCATTTTGGCGTAGAAGTCCGGCGCGCTCTCACCGGCCGCCTCCAGGCCCTCGTTCCGGCAGGCGGCGATGCACTCGACCTTGGTGATGGTCACGCTGAGCGGCACCGTGGCAGCCGCCGACGCCGGCGGCGCCGGCGCCGGCCACCCCGCGAGCGCGACGGCCATCAGCAGGGCGGTCGCCCCGCCGAGCGTGCGCGTCCGACGTCTCCACAACCGCATGGCGGCCTCCTGACTCCTGGGATGGTTCCAGGAGCGAGACTCCGCGCCGAACGTCATGAGCACATGAGTAACCCCCTACTCACCCACCCGTACCGGGACCAACCGGTTGGTGGGTGCGATGCTTGTATGAGGGCACGGGGGCGTGATGAATGTAGTGGTGCTGGCGGACACGCATGCTCCGCGGCGGTGGAAGGGCTGCCCGGCGAGGGTGGCCGAGCATCTGCGGGGCGCGGACGTCATCCTGCACGCCGGTGATGTGTGCACGGGCTGGGTGCTCGACGAGCTGGCCGCGTACGCCCCTGTCCACGCGGTCAAGGGGAACAATGACGGCCCCGACGTGAAGGCCCCGGAAACTCTCGAACTGGACCTCGCGGGGCTGAAGGTGGCGATGATCCACGACAGTGGAGCCGCGACGGGCCGGTGGGCACGCATGCGCCGCCGCTTCCCGGCCGCGGAGCTCGTGGTCTTCGGCCATTCGCACATCCCGCTCGACCACTTCGAGGACGGCCTGCGGATCTTCAACCCGGGTTCGCCGACCGACCGTCGCCGCCAGCCTCACGGCACCGTCGGCCTTCTGCGGATCGAGCAAGGCCGTCTCGTGATCGCCGACATCGTTCCCGTCACCTGACCCAGGATGTACTGATGTTGACTTTGTGAACTGGTCTTGCGTTGGAGAAGAGAAAAGCGTCGCCGTATCCGTGAATACGGCTGGATGATAAAACGCGTGACAAAATATTTCCAGCACGTATCTCGTACGTAAAAGCAGGGATAACAAACAGACCGGAAAAGCGGCATGCGGCCGGAGGATTGGCCTCCGGCCGCATGCCGAGCAGGTGGGGATCAGCCCCAGGGGGTGTTGCCGTTGAGCACGGCTCGGGGCGGGATCGTCGGGACGGGGGCCTGGGCCGACCTGGCGGTGAGGGCGTGCGCGCTGTTCGCGGGTGCCGTCTCTGCCATCGCCACGGTGCTGAGGGCCGCGCTGCCGCCTGCCGTGATGATCGTGATGATGATGATCCGTGCGGCGGTGGTCTTGAAGTATTCCTTCATTTCAGCTGACCCCTCGTCTGTGGCCGGTGGCTCACGTCCGTGCTGTTTCCCTGCTCGCAATCAAGAAGCTATTAGGGGTCGCTATCCGCTCGTTATCGGTACGCTTCTCGTCCGCCATGGCCGGGTGCCTGTGCTGCGGATAGCGCTTTCCAGACCGAGGTCACCGGGGTCTGACAGCAGGCTTTGCGGAGCAGGGAACACCAGGTGGAAGGTGTTTTCTCCCGGTTCAGCCCGCCAAATGGAAATCGTGTGACGTACGAACCCCGGCCGCGTTCGCCGCTCCGGATCCACGCGGCCACGGCCGCCCGGCCGGTAGGGGACGGATAGCGGGAGGGCGCTCTGAATAGGGCTGTACGTCCCAGAGGACGTCAGGAACTAGGCGCCGCGAATCAGGTCGCGATAGACGCCGAGATAGCCGCTCACCATCCGGTCGGCGCCGAACCTGTGCTCGGCCTGGGCACGGCATCCCGCCCGGTCTATCGTGTCGACGCGCGAGACGGCCGACACGGCCTCGTCGACCGTGTCCACCAGGAACCCCGTGACGCCCGGGTCCACCACCTCGGCCATCGATCCACGCCGGAAGGCGATGACCGGGGTGCCGCAGGCCATCGACTCGACCACCGACAGGCCGAACGGCTCGTCGAACGCGATCGGGTGGAGCAGGGCCCTGGCGCCCCCGAGGATCTCACCGCGCTGCTCCGGGCCGACCGCGCCCAGGAATTTGACCTGCTTCCCGTCGATGTGCGGGGCGACCTCCTCGTCGAAGTACCGCTTGTCCTGGACGATCCCGCAGATGGTCAGCGGCAGGCCGGCACGCCGCGCGATCTCTATCGCCGTGTGGACGCCCTTGTCCGGATGGATGCGGCCGAACACGACCAGCCGCTCGCCTCCACGGGGGTTGAATCCCAGGGAGTCGAGGTCGATGCCGTGATAGACCGTGGCGACGTAGTCCAGCCCAGGGGAGCGGTCGGCGTCGGAGATGGAGACGTAGGCAGATCGGGCACTGGCGTAGGCGGGCAGGATTCCGGCCCCCGAGAACCCGTGGATCGTGGTGACCAGCGGGGCGCGGCAGTGGCCGGCGAAGGCCAGCGGCAGCCAGTCGAGGTGGTTGTGCACGATGTCGAACTCCGCGGAGCGGCTCAGCGCGTGCGCGACGTGCATCGCCTCCCACACCCGCCCGTCGAGGGAGGGGTCGTCGGCGTAGCCCCGCGGGCAGACGCCGTCGAGCGACCCGGCGGTGATGGAGTCCAGGGTGGCGAAAAGTGTGACGTCGACTCCCCGGGCGGTGAGCCCTTCGGCGAGGAGACTGGTGATCTGCTCCCATGGTCCGTAGTGGCGCGGGGGCGTGCGCCAGGCGACCGGCCCCAGCAGAGCTACCTTCACGAGGTGTGGGCCGCCCGCCCGCGGTGGGTGGGTCGTCTCACAGGGTCACGTCTCCGCTGGGCTTGTACGGGGAGAGCCAGGCGAAAACGACACTGCCGAAGTTCACCAGCATGGTGTGGGGCGTCCGGCTGGCCGTTTCCGTGACCTGGAGCCTGATCACTGAGCCGTCCTGCATCCACGCCGCCACGTCGTCCTCGGAGGGCTCGGCGCCGTGCAGGCGCAACATGAGGTCATGGGCTTGCCCGGCCATCCGGAGATGAAGCTCGCATGTTGGCTCGATGTCGTCCATGATTCGCCGTCCAAGTTATAGACCCTGCGGGGTTGCCGGCGTCCCTCTCAGCGTACTCCGGCCGCGGCGCCCCGGCCGTGCCGGTCGAGAGCCCCGGCCCGGGATGAACTGCGACAGGAATCAGGCGGTCAGCACAGTCGGTCCGGCCTGTCGTATGGCCGGCAGCTCCAGGCTCATGGTGAAGGTCCTGGACAGCCCGCTGGCCGCCAGCAGCCGGCGCATGACCTGCGTCGGCGCGTACAGGCGCAGCGTCCCGCCACGGCGCATGGCCATGCGCCTGATCAGGACCAGGACTCCGAGCCCGCTGGCGTCCATGAACGTGACTCCGGAGAGGTCGACAAGGATCCGGGGCCCCGCGCTCTGCAAGGCGGCCAGAAGATGCTCGCGGAAGACGGATGTCGTGAAGATGTCGACGTCTCCTGCGACGGCGCAGATGGTCCAGTCGGAAAGTACGCGTGTTGACAGGTCCATGCGGACCTCCAATCGGTGGACGCCGCCGGCGACTTCGCAGGCGTCGGCGTCCGTTGTGCGAAGACCACGCTGAGATGCGAGGCCTTTCGCGGCCCGGCGACGGTCCTGCGGGTAAAGCGGGTGGACGTCAGCCGGGCATGCGCACCACCGGGGCCCGGCCCGGGTGCCCGCACCTCAAGTAAAGCGGTATCTGGAGCCCGGGGAAACGATCAATATGAGAAACGGCCATCACTATTACTGATAACCCTTTCACGGAGGGTATCAGCCCGAGTCCGCCGGCAGGTCGGCGGTCACCAGCCATCCGAGCCGGTCCGCCAGCAGCCTGGCGCTCTCGATCACCGCCGTGACGTGCATCGACGGATCTCCTGACCGCCACAGGAGCGACCACGGATAGTAGGCCGCGGGCTCGGTCAGCGGCTTCCAGACGGTGCCGGGCCGGCTGGACGTACGCGAGGAGGACGGTACACAGAGGACGCACCGCCCCTGGAGCACGAGGTCGGCCGCGGCGCGGTTGCTCTCCACCGTGCCCTCGTAGATGTTCGGCGTGAACCCTGACGCGCGGCACAACTCGATGACGAACTGGTTGAACTCCGGCGTACGGGCCTCCTCACCGAGCAGGAGGGCCTCGTCGGCGAGCGAGGTGACGGGCACGCCGTTCCGGGTGGCGAAGGGGTGCGTCTCGCGGATCAGCACGCCGAGCGGGTCGAGGCGGACGAGCTCGGACGCCACGCCGGGTGGGGTCAGGGACGCGCGCCCGATCCCGACGTCCAGACGGCCGTCGGCGAGCTGCTGGTACTGGTCGGGCGTGCCGATCTCGACCTGGTGGATGGTCAGATCCGGATGGCGCTGCTGGACGTTCCGCAGGATCTGTGGCATCGAGTCGTAGGCGGCGTCGATGATGCCCGCCCGGAGCGTCGGCGCTGACCCGGCGGCGCTGCGGGCCGCCTGCGTGGCGCGGCCGACGTGGTCGAGGATCTGCCGTGCCTCGACCAGGAACGCGGCACCGGCCGGGGTCAGCTCCACGTGATGGGTGCTGCGGTTGAGCAGGCGTACCTCGAGCTCCCGCTCGAGACGCTGCACCTGCTGGCTCAGCGCCGACTGGACGATGTGCTCGCGTGCCGCCGCCCGGCCGAAGTGCAGCTCGTCCGCCAGAGTCACGAAGTAGCGAAGTTGACGTAGCTCCATGGCCGCCACCCCCCTTCCAGCCGGGAGCGCAGATGCGAACCGTCTCCCCCAACCATACGTGTGACCCCCTGATCCGACCCCACAGTGCGAATGCCCACTTGACGGCAGAAGATCGCGGCCTCAGAGTCAAAATCAAGGTGGCCACCGATCAGCAAATGTCCCCAGTTTCGCTCTTCGCGAGGATGCGCCATGACGCTTACCGATTCGACCGGGAGCCGCCACGAGCCACTCCCTGACATCCCCCTGCCGCGCCACCGGGCCCGTCTGGTGGTCCTCGGCGTGCTCGCCGGCGCGATCGCCGCCGCCCTGTGGTCGTTCACCTTCGTGGACAGCGTGATCGGTGACAACGTCGCGAACACGCTGCTCGGCCACAACGCCAAAGGCACCGCGATCACGGGTGTCGCAGCAGGAGCGATCTTCGCGTTCGTATCGGGGCTGGCCGGGACGTTCACCGCCTGCAACGTCGCGGCCTTCGGCGCGGTGGTCCCGCTCGTACGGCAGGGCGACTCCTGGCACCACCGCCTGGGCGAGACGATGCGCCCGCTCAGCCGCCTCGCGGTCGGCATGATCGTCGTCAGCGGCCTGTACGGCGCCATCGGCGCTCTCATCGGGGAACGGCTGCCGCAGCTGTCGACCGCCACCGTGGGCGACGGGCTTCCCGTCCGGCTGATCCAGGCCAGCGTGGTCTTCGGGATCATCGGGCTGGCGTTCATCTGGCTCGGCCTGGCCGCGATCGGGCTCCTGCCTGACCCGCTGGCGCGGCTGGAGCGCCGCTTCCCGAACGCGCGCCTGGTGGTCCTCGGCGCGCTGGTCGGGGGCTTCCTCATCGGGCGGCCGTTCCCGCTGTTCCACAAGCTGTTCGCCTACGCCGCCCAGACCCACAACCCCCTGTACGGCGCGGCGGTGTTCATCCTGCAGTCCCTCGGCAACGTCGTGGTGATGTCGGTGCTGTTCGCGCTGCTCATGCTGGTGGCCAAGGGGCGGTTCGCGCGCTGGCTGGCGGCGAAGCCGAGCCGCCTGGCCACCGTCACGGCGGTCGCCTTCATCGTCGCGGGCTCTTTCACCTTCCTGTACTGGGACGTGCGGCTTCCCGCGATGTTCGGCTACGGGTGGTACCCGACGGCCGGGTGGTGATCAGACGGCTTCACGAGGCGGACGCATCGCTTCCACAAGAGTGGTGAGGGGCACGCGGGCGAACCCGATACGGGCATCGCTCTCCCCGTACGGCAGCCAGAGGGCGCCCGCGTGCACAAGGCCCCCGCACGAGTACACGACATTGGGCACGTAGCCGTCCCGCTCGGTCTCATCGGGAGTGAGCAGCGTGCCCGGCAGTTCCGCGATGACACGGTGCGGCTCGTCGAGGTCGAGCAGCAGGGCGCCGATGGCGTAGCGGCGCATCGGGCCGACACCGTGGGTCAGCACGAGCCAGCCGAACTCCGTCTCGATTGGAGATCCGCAGTTGCCGACCTGGATGAGCTCCCAGCCGTCGCGGGGGGTGTGGAGCGTGACCGGCCGTTCCCACATCTTGTGCCGGTCCAGCGAGGTCAGGCCGATCGTCTCGCCGTCCGAGCGGCACAGCGCCAGGTGACGCCCGCCCACCGGCCGGGGGAACAGCGCCATTCCCTTGTTGGTGGCGGCCGGTCCGCGCAGGGGAGTGACCTCGAAACGGCACATGTCGTCGCTGGCCAGCATGCGGGAGTGGATCTGCCGCCCGTCATAGGCGGTGTAGGTGGCCCGGTAGGAGGGCACGCCGTCCTCGTCGAGGATCCGGACGAAACGGGCGTCCTCCATCCCGTTGCTCTCGGCCGCGTTGGCGGGCCAGAGCACCCGCTGGTCGAGGGGGACGCCGGCGGGGAAGGTCACGGCGTAGTCGGAGGTGATCGCCCGGCGCAGCTCCTCGAGGGTCCTGTGCGTGGTCGTGCGGGTGAGCAGGTCGGCGGGGAGCTTGGAGACCGCCTGCTCGAAGTCGTCGTCCTCGAAGAGCTCCGGCAGCGATCCCAGCACGGTGGCCGAGACCTCGTTGTCCCAGTCCTCGTCGGCGAGTCCGGCGGCCAGCAGGTCTCGCCGGTGCTGGGTGCTGTGCCTCTGGCCGACCGTCAGCGGCCCCGAGCGGTCGGCGACGGTCAGGTCGGCGCCCGGCCCGAGCACCGCTGTGGCGAAGCCGATGGACGACACGTGGCCCTCGCCGATCTGCCGCATGCTGATCGCCACACGGAGCCGCCCGGGGTCCAGGCCGGACTGGTCGGGATGCGGCACCAGCGAGGGATTGCACAGCGCGGCGGCCTCCACGGCGTACTCGTGGCTGAAGTAGGCGCCGACGAGGAGGCGGGCGGATGGGGGCAGGTCGATGTGGCGGGGGACCCGGTAGCGGACCAGGTCATAGTGGTGGAGGAAGGTGGCTTCCAGGTCGTGGTGCCGGTCACCGAACCGCCGCAGCGTCTCGCGCAGCATCGCGGCGGTCTCATGCTCGCCGAAAAGGGTGATGCGGTCGATCAATCCGGCGGCGCGGCTACGCGCCAGGGCGGCGTCCTCGCCCGGGACGAACAGCTTGATGATCACTCGCCGGGGGTCGGGCGCCAGCTTCACGTCGAGCCGGGTGGCCAGATCCTGGCCGGTCATGACAGCAACCTCGCGTGCTGCGTCGTGGAGATGAGCGCGATGGTCGACTCCGCGCCCTGGTTGAGGTTCGGGCCGTTCTCCGTCAGGCCGTCGTAGCCGCCTCCGGTAGCGGGGTCCCACATCGCCCTGCCCAGGTCGTTCGCGCCCTGGAACCACGCCGACGCCTGATGTACGCCTGCCTGCCAGCCCGGGTCGCCGGTCGCCGTGGCGGCGGTGGCGCAGGCGTCGGCGAGCGCGGCCACCTCGATGGGCTGCTGGTCGTAGAGGGTACGCGGGCCGTCCTGCCGCCAGCCGTCGACGGGGACGACCGACAGCAGGCCGTTCCGGGTCTGGATGTCGCCCAGCCACGCCAGCATCCGCAGGCCATCGGCGAGCATGGATCTGTCGCCCCCGAGGTGGCCTGCGGCGATGAGCACCTCGGCCAGGGCGGCGTTGGAGTAGGTGAGCTGTGGTTCCGGCCACGGCCAGTCAGGGTTCTCGCCCGGAACGCCGACCGCGACGGCGGCGTCCGCGAGCAGCGTGGCCGCCAATGTGCTGTCCGGATCGGTACGCAGGACCTCCGCCGCGCCGAGCCCGGCGAACGCCATGGCGCGGGGGTACGGGGAGCGCCGCGCGGCGCCGATGGTGAAGGCCACCAGGGCCTCCTCGCGGATCCAGGGAGCGGGGCTGCGAGCCGCGGCCGTACCGAGGCCCCACATCGCCCGTCCCCACCAGTCGCCGACGCCGGGCTCATCGGTCCAGCGCCGGTCGTGTCCGAGCCGGTTGTGGAACGCGCCGGTGGGATCCTGGGCATGCGTGAGGAAGGCCAGGTAGCACTCCGCGAGTCGCAGCACCCGGGCTGCCGGGGCCGGCTCGCGACTGGCGACGAGGAGCCCTCGGGCGACGTCGTCGGTGCAGTAGCCGTGCTCGCGGCGCACGACGGCGTGCCGGGCGTGTTCGAACAGGCCGGTGTCGTCGCTCAGCCGGGACAGGTGCCTGAAGTCCGAAGCGGTGGAGCCGACCGTGGTGTGGCGACCACGGCGCTCCGAGACGGTAGGGGTCACGGCAGTGCCGGAACCGCGGCGGTCGGGCGCTCGGCCAGGAGAGACCGCGCCAGGTCGTCGTAGCGTGCCGCCACGGCAGGCCACAACAGGGTCGGTATCAGGGCCCGCGTGCGGCTCGTGAGGTCGCCCGCCAGGCCCGGTTCCGTGAGGATCCGCCGTACGGCGGCGGCCAGCGCCTCGGGGTCTTCATGCGGTACGAGCAGGCCGGGGCCGCCGGTGAGCAGCTCCACGGCGTGGGGGAACGACGTCGCGACGATCGGGATGCCGGCGGCCACGGCCTCGATGAGGACGCCGGAGGTGACCTGTTCGGGCGAGTCGTACGGCAGCACGACGACGTCGGCGGACCTGATCAGCCGGCTCAGCGAGGCGTCGTCACGGTAGACCGGGTCGTAGCGCACGGCGGTGGAAACGCCCAGCTTCGTACCGATCCGGTGCAGGCGGTTGCGGTATGCCTCCCCGTGGTGCTCCAGCACCTTGGGATGGGTCTTCCCCGCGACGGTGTACGTAGGTGGGGGGGTGAGGTCCCCGAGGAGGGCGAGCGCGCGCAACGCCCATTCGATGCCCTTGCCCGGGCCGATCAGACCCCAGGTGAGCAGGTGGGGCCGGAGGCGGCGCTGGGCCGAGACGCGCGTGTGGTCGGCGGCCCCGTGCGGGATGACGGAGATCTTGGCGGCGTCGACGTGGTAGCCGGCGATCAGCCGGTCGCGGGCGGTGCCGGTCATGGTGACCACTGCGCCGGCGGCGGACACGATCTGCTCCAGCAGCCGTCTCTGTCGAGGGGTGGGCCTGGTCAGCACGGTGTGCAGCACCACGATGCTCGGCACGGTGAGAAGGCGCAGCAGCGGAAGGACGTCGTGGCCGTCCGGGCCGGGGTAGATGCCGTACTCATGCTGGATGATGGCGACGTCGAAGTTCTCCAGGGCCGACGCGGCGGCCTTCCAGCCGTCCGGCCTGCCGGGGCCCCAGGTGTGCACGACGCCGGAGACGGGGCGTTCGTCGTCGCCTTCCGCGGTTACACGGACGATCCCGCCGCGCATGCCGCCTTTGGTGAGGTGGGAGGCGAGGGCGGAGTTGAAGGTGGCCAGACCGCATTGCGTGGGCGGGTGGGTGCTGAGGAATCCGTATGTGCAGGCCAACTGCTCTGCCTTCCGGTCATCGGCCGCTCCGGGTAACGGACGCGGGCCTCACGCGGTGAGGACGTCCATCAGTCAGCGTGTGTGACGGATGGCGTTGAGCCTGTAACCGGGGCCGTCCTTGTGCGGGGCCCGGCTGTCGTGATCCCCGCGGTGGATGGCGGGACCTACGTCACTGTGACAGTATCAGTGCCTTATTAAGCGCCCTTATGTAACGATTAATGCTTATGTGACCGGGTTAGTTCAGGCATCGGAGGAGTGACGGCGACGCTGCTGCACGCGGCCAACCGGCTTCCGCTCGCACGCGTCCGTGGACGTGCATCAAGACCCGCTCAAACCCCGCGCTCGTGGACGTAACACCACCGCCACGGCGGGTCCGCGTCGAGCGCGGCGGCCACCGGGTGATCGCTCTCCTCGTAGTGCTCACG
>JAOPYI010000142.1 GCA_025964675.1 Sphaerisporangium sp.
GGAGGAGACACCTCCATGATGGTGTTCGGCATCGACCCGCACAAGCAGACCCACACCGCGGTGGCCGTGGATGAACTGGGTCGCAAACAGGCGCAACGGACCGTCAGTGCCCGCAGCGAAGGGCATCAATCAGCCACCCGCTCGGCGTCGGCGTCCGTCCCGGGTTTCGTCCCGGGTTTGTCCGGCACGACGACGAGGCTGACGATGCGACGGGTGCGGCCGTCATCCTCAGCGTGGCCGACCCGTGCGAGTACCGTGCTCTCGATCTGCTCGATCATCGCGGCGAATTCGTCTTCGGTCAGCCATACCGCTGCCTGCCGGTAGACCACGCCGTCCGAGATGGGATGGGCATCCTCGCAGGCGAGGTAGCGGTCGAAATCCGTCATCAACGATGCCGCGAACGTGGTGAACGCCCGTTGGTGGTCCTCCCGCGTCATCGCCGCCCGCGCCGCGGGGTCGACCACCGCCTGCTCCGGGCGCACCCGGTAGCTGCGCTCCACCGTGCCGCGCACCCGTTTCTCGCCTACCACCTCCAGAACGCCCGCGTCGGCCAACACGGCGATGTGCCGGTACATCGTCGCCGGTGCGATGTCGGGTAGGCGGTCACGCAGCTGTGCGGTGGTCATCGGATCGGCGTCGAACAGCGTTTGCAGGATGCGCATCCGGATGGGATGCAGGAGGACGTCTGCGGTTGCCATGGACCAATATTCTCACTTATGATAACGTTCTCAAACTCGAGAATGATGGGAGGCGGGAGGGACATGCGGGATGTCGACATTACAGCCACTGCGGACGACGGACTGCCCCTGGTCGCCACCCTGACCCTGCCCGCGGGCCCCGGCCCGCACCCGGCCGTCCTGCTGCTGCACGGATCCAGGCGGCTGGACCGCGACGCCGACACCGGCCGGCTCCGCATGGAGCTCGGACCGCCGCTGGCCGCCGCGCTCGCGAAGGACGGGATCGCCACACTGCGTTATGACCGGCGCGGCGTCGGCGCCACATCCGGCGACTGGCGCGCGACCGGATTCGCCGACAACCGCCACGATGCCGCCGCCGCACTACGCGCCCTGGCCGGACGACCCGACATTCGGGCAGACGCCATTGGCGTGGTCGGGCACAGTGAGGGTGCCGTCCACGCCATGTCCCTCGGCGCGCACCCGGAGGTCGGAGCGGTGGTGCTGCTGGCCGGGTTCGCCCGCTTGGGTGAGGACGCCCTGCGCTGGCAGGCCGGGATGATCGCCCGCGATCTCCCTGCGCCCGTACGGCCGCTGCTGCCGGCTCTGCGAGCCCTGGCCGCCCGGCAACTGGCTCGGATCAAGACGACCAGCACGGACGTGGCGCGCGTCGCCGGGATGCCGGTGAACGCCCGGTGGATGCGGGAGATGCTCAACCACGACCCGCGCCCAGACCTGGCGAACATCCAGGTCCCCGTCCTGGCGATCACCGGCGGCAAGGACATCCAGGTCGACCCCGCGGACCTGGACGAGATCCGCAGGCTGGTGCCCGGCGAGGTCGAGGTCCACCGGATCCCCGACCTCACCCACCTGTTGCGCCGTGACCCCGGTCGCCCGTCGGTGCGCTCCTATCCCCGGCTGCTGCGCCAGCCGGTCGACACCGACCTGCTCACGCAGGTGGCCGGCTGGCTCGCCCACCGACTTCAGGAAACCTCCCAGGAGATTTACGCCGCAGAGCGGACGGATCTCCCTGACGGAATGGAAAAGCACCTAGTCAAAACTCCCTAGTCCGACCATTCCGGCCGGTCAGGTGTCGACTGGGCACTGCGTCTGGTCAGCGCACTTGTTTTCGTTGCTCTCGGGCTCGCTGCTGGCCGTATTATTCCGCGCTGACCGTCGAGAACACTTCAATTGCAGTTTCCGCTCGTCTCCTGCGGAAGGAATCAGGAATTCCTTCACGCGATACCCGTGAAAGGGAAAAAGACGTGACTATCGCACCCCCCGTTCGCCAGAAAAGCGGCCTTGCCCTCTTTTGGGCTGTCACGTTCACGACGAGCTGGGTTTTCTGGCTTATCGCGATCACACTCGGTGGACCGCCGATGAGTTTCCCCACCGTCATCCCCTACCTGCTCGGTGGCTTCGGCCCGGTGATCGGCGCGATCGTGATCCGAGCGCGCCGCGCCCGCCGCCGTCAACCCGCCCCTGCTCATACGGTGAGACTCCGGCTGAGCATGCGGCTGTTCTGGGTGCTGCCCCTGCTGGTGATGGCATCGGCAACCGTGCTGGCAGCCGCGCTGCTCGCACACCTCCTGGGTGGTCCCATGGTCAGCTTGGCAGCGGGGCAGAGTCTGATCGCGACCGTCGGCGGACCTGTGCCGTTCTTCGTCAGCATGCTGATCGCTGGTCCGTTGGCTGAGGAGCCCGGTTGGCGCGGCACGGCATATCCACGCCTGCGTGCGTCGTTGAGCCGCCTTCAGGCCGGCCTACTGCTGGGTGTCGTCTGGGCGGTATGGCATCTGCCGCTGTTCTTCATCCCCGGGACTGTCCAGGCTGCATTCGGTCTGATCAGCTGGAGTGGGCTGCTGTTCACGCTCAGCGTCATCCCGATGGCGCTGCTGACCGGTTACGCCTACGAGCGTGCTGGGGTTGCGGCGGCGATCGCGGTTCACTTTGGCGTCAACGCGACAATGGCGCTGTTGGGCGTCAGTTCGCCCATGACGCAGGCATCCATCGTGGCGGTGCAGATCATTGTTGCGATCACGCTGCTCGCCTGGCAGCGCGATCGCCGGGCGGACCTGCCGGTTCATGTGGACCATCACCCACACCAGGGCGTCACTGACTCGTCGCATCGGATCAGTCGGACCCGCGGTTGATCAATTCGGGCGGCACAACCGAAGCCGCCCAGTGACAAGACCCTTCGGGTGAGCCTAAACGGCTTCGTCGGGGCTTGCCACCGGATGACCATGGTCGAAGGTGACAGCAGCCCTGACAGCAACGTCCCCACACACGGACTCACTTCGGCTACCGTTCACCACCCTCTGACCACGGTCTCCGCTACCCCGACCAGGGTGATTGGTCCGCCTGGCTCGAAAATGGGTCCGTTAGTGGGCAGGCGGCAGCGAACCTCGGCCGGTGATTCGGGTCGAGGTTTGTGGGTGCGGGTGTGGTCAGACGGCCGGTTGTAGGGTGACGGTTTTGCCGGTGAGGCGTTCGAGTTGGCGGACGAGGTCGCGTTCGCGGCGTTGGCCGGCAATACGCGATTGGTAGTGGTCAGGGCCCAGGTCGCGGTAATGGGCGTCGGGGTCGGACAGTAGATGCCAGACGATGGTGAGGACGGAGTTGCCGACGGCGACGATGGCGCGTTTTCGGCCGCGGCGTTTGGAAAGGCGGCGGTAGCGTTCGCCGAGGAAGGTGTTGGAGCGGGAGGTGACCGCTACGATCTCGCCGAGGGTGGCGCCGAGCCAGGGGTTGCCCTTGCCGGTGGAGCCGCCTTTCTTCTTGCCGGCGGAGTTGTTGTCGATGGGCGCGAATTTGGCCCAGGACGCCAGATGGCCGGCGGTGGGGAAGCGACTCATGTCGATGCCGATTTCGGCGATGAGCTCCTGGGCGGCGATCGCGCCGACGCCGATGATCTCATCGAGCTGGGCCACCGCGGCGGCGTAGGGGGCGATCTTGTCCTCGATGCGGCGGGAGACCGTCTCGATGGCGGCGGTGAGGCCGTCGATGCGGCTGAGCATCAGCTGGCACAAGAAGCCGTGCTCGTCGGTGAAGTGCCCGGTCAGCGCTTCTTGCAGGAGCGGGACCTTGGAGCGCATCGGGCCGCGGGCCATCTGGGCCAGCGTCTTGGGATCGCGCTGCCCGTCGATCAACGCCTGC
>JAOPYI010000153.1 GCA_025964675.1 Sphaerisporangium sp.
CCCCGGCGATGACGAGGTCCATCCAGGTCTTGAAGTGCTGGGAGACGCCGAAGTTGTAAAGCGGGACCGCCAGCAGGACGGCATCCGCGTTAGTCAGTTCCCCGGCCAGTTGCGCGGCAAAGGCGAGGGCGTCGCGCTGGGCCGTGGTGCGGTCGCCCTCGGGCGTGAAGCCGGCGACGGTCGCGTGGGCCCAAGCTTCGGCCGGCAGCGGATCGGTGCCCAGGTGGCGGCGGACGACCGGCTCATCGGGCCGGCCGGCACGGTATTCGGCTTCCAGCAGGTCGGCCAGCTCGGCGCTGGTCGAGGTGCCGGGCAGGATGCTGGCGTCCAAACGGAACAGGCTCATCAGCGTTTCTCCAGGTCAGTGCGGTGCGCACCCGGACGGTCCCGGTGGCGTGCGGGCGGTGTGTCGCCACGCACAAGCATAAACGGACTTTACCCCGCTTAGTATTCCGCCGGTAGGGTGGGCCCGATGGAAAGACCCGTCCTGCCCCTGGGAGCGCCCCGCGCCGAGCGTGCCGACGCCGTACGCAACCGCAGGCATCTGCTCGCCACGGCTCGCGAGATGCTGGCCGAGCAGGGCGGCGCGGACAGACTCACCATGGACGCGCTGGCCGCACGGGCCGGGCTCGGCAAAGGGACGGTGTTCCGCCGGTTCGGCACCCGCGCGGGGATCTTCCAGGCGCTGCTGGAGGACGACGAACGGGCCTTCCAGGAACAGGTGATGGCAGGACCGCCGCCGCTGGGCCCGGGGGCCGCCCCGCTGGACCGCCTGATCGCATACGGCCGGGCCCGGTTCGCGTTCATGCTCGGCCACCGCGAGATCGCCCGCGCCACGCTGGACGGCAGCCAGTCCGTACCGGCCGGCTCCGAGACACCTCTGTCCCGGACGCACATCCGCATGCTGCTGGGGCAACTGCGGCTCGGCGGCGCCGACCTCGACATGCTGGCCGTCCAGCTCACCGCCGCCCTGGACGGCCCCCTGCTGCTCTACCTGTCGGCGTCCGACCTCACCGAAGCCGCCGCCGGGATCGAGGAGCGGGTCGCCCGGGCCTGGCAGGACCTCGTCCAGCGCGTCTGCCGCCCCTGACCGGCATGTCAGCCCCGCTCCGCCCTCGGACATGCCCCTCAGATCCTGTACATCGCGCAATCCCGCGCGCCTTCTGCCGCCGCCACTCCACACCAGCAGACGGCACCGCCACCTGCTCAGACGCCGAGTACACGGCGCAGCCACGGAACCGGCGCCGCCAGGGTCGTCACCGGCGACACCCAGGGCGCGGCGGTCCGGCGAGCCAACAGGCCGGCGCTCGTCCTCGAGTTCGTGGTAGCCGGTGTGGTTGAACGTCTTCACGACCGTCGACCGGGCAAGCCGGTGCTGAACAATCTCGCTGCTGCCGTACCGCCGGTCTTCGAAGATCTCCCGAACACCGTCGACGGGGGGCCAGTAGTTCATCGTGTCAACGACGAGCTTGCCGGCCACCAGGGCAGGGTCGAACGCCGAGAACGCATGAGGTGGGATCGCCAGCACCACAATGTCGGACTTCTCGACAGCGTCGGCCACCCACCGTGGCGCGGCCCCCGGCGCCAGCACCTGGGTGATGAGTGCAATCTTCTCGGGATCGCCTGATGCCGCGATCGATACGTCATACCCGCTGGCAACAGCGACTCGCGCGATCACGGGACCCACGTGCCCGGCACCGATAACCGCAACCCGCGGCAACGGCAGAGGCGACAGTGCTGCGCCACGGTCAACGTATCGGCACGCCCAGCCAGGCTCTCGATTGCGCCTGCACCGTCCACCTCGCCGAGACCGGCGATCACGCCAAGTGATCGACTGAACCCCTTAAGGATCTTTGCGGCGCTGCACTAGGTACCCAGGCGGTTGGCGGAGCGGCTACACATCCCGATCCGCCCGGACACCGATGGGGCCCTCTTGCTGTCCCGTCACCATTCCACCTGGAAGGAGGAGAGACCGTAGACGAAGTGGAAGGCTCGGAACTCCTGTTCCACCGGCCGCAGCCCCGGGAAGCGCCGCAGCAGGGCGGGGAAGGCGATCCGCATCTCCATCCGCGCCAGCGGCGCGCCCAGGCAGTGGTGCAGGCCGTGCCCGAAGGCCACGTGGCCGGCGGCATCCCGGGCGATGTCCAGAACGTCGGGGTCAGGGAAGGATTTAGGGTCCCGGTTGGCCACCGCGAGCCCGGCCACGACCATCTCTCCAGGGCCGACGATCTGGCCGGCGATCTCCACCTCGGTCTTCGTCGTCCTGGCCAGTCCCGAATGGACGATGCTGAGCCAGCGCAGCAGCTCCTCCACCGCGGAGGTGATCCGGTCCGGCTCCTGCCGCAGCAGCTCCAGCTGATCGGGATGGCGCAGCAGCGCCAGCGTGCCGAGGGAGAGCATGTTGGAGGTCGTCTCATGCCCGGCCACCAGCAGCAGGTTGCCGATGCCGACCAGTTCGGCATCGGTCAGGTCGTCCCCGTGCTCACGCACCAGCATCCCGAGCAGTTCCTCGCCGGGATCGGCCTTGGTGCGGGCCACGAGGCCGGCCATGTACTCGCGGGACTTCCGCTGCATCTCAAGCCGTTCCCGCATCGGCAGGGACACATCCAGGATCCTGCCCGTCCGCTCCTGGAAGTCGGCCCGGTCCTCGTACGGCACGCCGAGCAGCTCGCAGATCACCAGGGACGGGATCGGCAGCGCGAAAGCCGAAACCAGGTCCGCCGGCGAACCGGCGCGCTCCATGACATCCAGGTGCTGCTCGACGATCTCGTGGATCCGCGGCTCCAGCCGGCGCATCCGGCGTACCGTGAACTCCGGCGTGAGCAGGCGGCGCAGCCGGGTGTGATCGGGCGGATCGGCCGCGAGCAGGTTGCCCGCGCGCATCGCGGCGGTCTCCTCCTCGCTGAACGCCGGCATTCCGGCCTCGCGGAGAGGGAAGCTTCGCGCGTTGCTGAACCGTTCCGTGTCGCTCAGCATCGCACGGACGTCGGAGTGCCGGGCCACCACCCACGCGTCGATGCCTAGGGGCGTGGTGACGCGTCGAATGCCCTCCTCCTCGCGCAGCACCGCCAGCTCCGGAATGGGGTCGAACTCCTGACGCTGCATGTAAACCGGCAACGTTGCCATCGACCAACCTCCCGATTGACTCGCTGTCGGGCCATCCATGACAGCAGCTGCTAGCAAACTATCGTTTCCCCGTCATAGAGGGAAGGCAAACCCTGTGCCCACGCAATAGGATCGGCTATTGACCTGCGGGTTTGCTGGTCGATCTATGCGGCCTCGTATTGGTTGATGAGACCGCCTGGGGCACCCGCACAGCTCAGATCCACACCGTACGAGGACGCCTGATCCTGGCCGAGCGCGCCCGCCGGGAACAGCCCGCCACCTCCTAGGAACCTCGGCGGAGCGGCTATCGCCGGACGATGGTGACGCCCTCCTGCGGCCCGTGCTGCAACTGCTGCCACATGTGACGGCGCCGGGTCTTGCCGCTGGAGGTCCGGGCGACGAGGCCGTGCGAGCCCGACACCAGGGTGATGGGCGGGTCCTGGCCGAACTGCCGGCGCAGCAGCCCCGCGGCGGCGTCCATCCAGGCGTCGGGCTCGGCTTCGGCGAAGACCGCGAACCCGGCCCGGTGCCCCTCGAAGATGCTGACGACCGCGAGCCGTCCCTTGTTCAGGCCGGTGACCGCCGCTACCTTGCCCTCCAGGTCCTCGACGTAGACCGTACGGCCGCTGAGCTTGAGGCTGTCCCCCATGCGGCCAAGGATGTAGTACTCCCCCTCGTGCAGGAAACCGGCGTCCCCGGTGCGGAGCTCTCCATCCACGAACCGAGTCGACTTGCCTTCGTATCCTCGGTGGTAGCCCTTGGCCACCGACGCGCCCCCGACCACGATCTCGCCGAGGGACCCTTCGGGGAGCGGTTCGCCGTCGCCGTCGACCACGCGGACGGTGACGTCCACCTCGTCGTACGGCAACCCGTGGCCGGCGATCCAGCCGGCGTCCGCCTCCACGGTCACGTCCCCGAGCACGGCGGTCTCCCGCACCGACACCGGCTCGCCGAAGCGCATCGTGCCCCAGTCGGGCCGCGCGATCCTCGCGGTCTGCTCCTGCCTGGCCCCCATCACGGCCAGCGTGTTCTCGGCGAGCCCGTAGGCCGGCGCGTAGGTACGTCTGGAGAACCCCGCCGGGGCCGCGAACCGGGCGAAGGACTCAAGGGCCGACACGTCGATGGCCTCGGCGCCGATGATGGCCGCGCGCCACTCGGACAGGTCGAGCCCGGTGAGCTGCTCGGGCCGCAGCTTGCGGGCGATATAGGCGTAGGGGAAGGACGGGGAGGCGGTGATGCGCGCCTTGCCCCGGTCGAAGCAGGCCACCCACTGGAGGGGGTTGCGGATGAACTGGTCGGGCCGCATCAGCCAGAAGTCCTCCTGGGTGGCCGTGGCGAAGAACAGCATCCCGATCAGGCCCATGTCGTGGTAGAGGGGAAGCCAGGAGGCGCACCCGGCGCCGTCCTCCCATCTGTACAGGCGCTTGGTGATCTCGAGGTTGGCCCCGAGGTTGTCCCACGACACACGTACGCCACGGGGCTCCCCCGACGACCCCGAGGTGAACTGCAGGACCGCGATGTCCCCGGGCGTGCGGGGCTCGGCCTCCGTCGTCCCCTCCCGGAAGATCCACGGGGCACGCGCCAGTCCGGCCTGTTTCAGGGCGCGCCCGACCAGCGGCTCGTACTCCTCGCCCGTGATGGTCAGGGCGGGCTCCGCCTGTTCGGCGATCGACGCGACGTGCGCGATGTAGTCCTCGTCCGGCTGGAGGGCCGGGGGCACCAACGGGGAGACGGTGGCGCCCGCCGCCCACGCCCCGAAGAGGGCGGCCAGGCAGGGCCGTCCCGTCGGCATGATCAGGCAGACGACGTCGCCCGGCCGCACCCCCTCCGAGATCAGCTCCGTGGCGACCCTGCGCGCGGAGGCGGCGAGCCCGGCCCACTCGACGTAGTGCCAGCCGCCTGAATCGTCGGCGAAGTGGATTCCTCGTCCCGGCCGGGGATCGGTGAGCCAGGAGATGAACGGTGAGATGGCCATCAGCTCTCCTGCCGCGCCGTCGCCATCCGCTGCTGCCGCCGGGGCGACAGCCGGGGCACGAAGCGACCGGTGCCCATGACGTACTCCCGGTACTCGGCCCCGAACTCCGAGGCGCTGAGCCGTCGTTCCTCCCTCGCGGCGGTCAGGTTGAGCTGGACGACCGTGTAGAGAGCCATCAGGAACGTCAGCCAGTGCGGGAAGGCGATGCACGCGGCGGCGAAGCCGAGGAGGAAGGAGGAGTAGAAGGGATGGCGGATCAGACGGTAGGCCCCGTAGGTCACGATGTTCCGGGGGGCGTCGTCCTCCTGGTGCCACAGCGCGATGGGGATCCGGTGAGTGCCCAAGGTGAGGAAGATGAGCGCGATCGAAGCGACGCCGGGCACCACCGCGACGACCTCCAGCGTGCCGCGCCAGGCGCCTGGGGTCACCGGGTCCAGATATCCGGCGACGCCGGCCGTCAGGACGAGCGGGACGGCGAAGAACGGAGTTGCCGTCACCCACCACATGAGGTTGAAGCTGCCGTCCTTGCGGAAGAAGATCCGCGGCAGCAGGCCGATGGCCACGAAGTTCAGCAGGAGCAGGGCGTAGACGGGAGGGCTCACGGCGTATCTCCTTAGGGGGCCACAGGGTCAAGATCGCGTGGATCGGATGAGCTCGACGAGTTGCCCGATGGTGTCGACCTCCCGCAGCTGCATCTGGGAGAACACGGCGTCGAACTCCTCCTGGAGATCGATGACCATCTCGACCATCCTGAAGCTCTCGACGGCGAGCTCGTTGAGGCGCGTGTCCGGGGTGAGGGCAGCGGCGGGGATGGACAGGGTCGCGCCGATCTTCTCGGCCACCTGTGCGAAACCGATGGTCTCAATGCCCATGTTTCTCCTTGGCGCGTGGTGGGTTCTGGTGTGCGTAGGGCGGAAGGAGGCGGCCACGGAGAGATGCGCCCCGCCGAGCCGGCCGGACGCGTAGCCGAAGATCGTGTCGTGCCGCCGGCGCCGGGCCTGACCGCAGCGCGCCTCGGGCTCGTCGACGAGGTAGTCGCGCAGGGTCGCGCCGGAGTTGGCGGGGTCGGCCTTGAACAGGGCTTCCTTGACGGTCCAGAGCCGGACGTGTTCGCTTCCGCCGGCCTTCGGCGACAGGCCGGTGAGCCACCGGCGCTCGCGTTCGTCCAGGAAGAAGCGGGCCGTGCGGGGATCGGCCGCGTGGTCGGGCTCCAGGTCCGCGCCGAGGCCAACCATTCCCGCCGGCATCGGCGTGCGCACTCCGGCGGCCAGGCTTCCGGTCTCGGTGTGCGACAGGGACAGGCGGCGGTGGGGGTAGGTGTAAGCGGTGGTCTCGCATTCCATCCCGAGCAGGCCGAGCAGCAGCCGCTGCGCGTTCCGCGACGTCAGCCAGTGACGCAGCCCCGCGCCGAGCGTGGCCGCGTACGCGCGCTCTCTGGCGGTGAGGACCGGCAGCGGCAGCGGCCTCGTCGTCCAGACCGCCAGCACGCTGAGCCTGTCACCGCCCCAGGGTGCGGTCATCCAGGCAGGCCCCGGTTCGCGGCGGTCTCTGTGAGGAACTCCATGCGCTCGCCGTACTCCAGCAGGGTCTTGTGGTAGACCTCCTGGTCGGCCATGGTGAAGCGCTCCAGCGTCTCCTGGATCACCTCTGCCCCGTACTTCGCCCCCATGTCCTCCAGCGCCTTCTTCACGTACTGAACATGCCAGCGCTCATCCTTCATGATCTTCTCGATGGTCGCCTTGACCCTCGGATGGGTGCCGGAGTAGCGAAGGTGCTGGCGGTACTGGTTGATCACGCGCTTCTCGAAGACCTGGGTGATCGCCATCACCTCCATGATGTTGGCGGGCAGCCCGACGGCCTCCAGGTACTGGTCCTGGTAGGCACGGGCCACCTTGATGGGCCGCAGGCCGAGGTCGTCGAGGCAGTGTGTCCAGTACGTGGCGTGGTTGGCCTCGTCTGAGAAGTGGTGCGTCACGTCCACCTGGAGCGGCCCCTGCACGATGCGGGCGACCCGGCCGAAGAAGAGAGCGCCGTTGATCTCAGAGGTGCGGTAGAAGCTCAGCAGCCACCGTTCGTTCTCGGACAGCGTCATGGTGTCTCCTCAGAATTGCGGCCCCAGCGAGACGCGGCCAGATACTCGCAGGTGGCCTCGATCAGCTCGACCGGATCGGGGGCCGTGTAGTCCTGCCACACGGCGCGTAGTCCCTCGTTGTGGAACGTCTTCGGCAGGTAGAGCTGATGGGCGAAAGGGGCCACCGAGCCGATGGCCTGGTTGATGGGGCCGCCCCGCATGTGCTCGGCGAGATCCACCATGTCGTCGAAGCTGTCCCTGGTGCAGTAGACGGGCCGCAGGTGCCTGCGCCGGCGGAAGTGCTCGTCGCGCTCGTAGACGGTGAAGGCGGTGTCGATGAGCCGGCCCAGGTCGGCGTTGGCCGGCGGGTCCGGGCACAGGTGGTAGATGCCGTCCGGGGCGGCCGGGTCCAGCAGCGGCCTGGTCGCCGCGGTCGCGAACGCCCCGGTGGCGAGCACCATCGGTGTCTCCGCCTTCCCTGGCACCAGGGAGAGCAGGCCGTAGTAGTAGAGCTTCAGGGTGTTGTGGAACGCGTTGTACTGCGTGACGTGCCCGCTGTCGTCGTCGGCGATGAGGGTGGGCAGTCTCAGCAGCGAGAGCGGCAGGTCCGAGCAGGTGTCCAGCGCGTGTTCCTCTGACGCCCACTTCGACCACTCGTAGTGGTTGACGAACCCGCTGTCGTCGTACCGCACCTCCTTGATCGAGCCCTCGCGCCGGCCGACCGAGTACAGGGTGGACACGTGGGCGAACCTCTGGAGGTTGTCGCACCTCAGCGCGAAGGCGCAGACCCGGGCGGTGCCCTCGACGTTGTCGGCGCGCGCGGTGTCGCGGTCGACGTTGAAACGGGTCACGGCGGCCGTGTGGACGATCCTGGTCACGCTGCGGGGGTCGACGTCCGCGAACGCGTCGTCCGAGCGCAGGTCCGCTGGGACGATCGTGGCGCGCCCGGCGGCCTCAGGGCCGAGCGCGCGCTCGAGCCGCGCGCGTCTGTCCGCGAACTCCGCCTCGTCCCGGGCGCGTACGGAGAGGATCAGGGCGTCGTCGCTCCAGGACGGGAGGTCGGCGGCGAGCAGCCCGCCGAGGTAGCCGTCCGCACCGGTGATGAGGGTGGTGCCCGTCATACCCGGGCTCCCATGGTCATGGCGGCCGCCTGGACGGCCGCGTCCTCGAGGGCGGGCCAGCGTGCGGGGTCCGTGCCGAACCGGTCGGTGATCGCGAACAGCCACCGCTCGATCCCGAAGGCGGCGCAGCAGCTGTGCGCCGGCTCGCCGTCCCGGCTGATCTGGAAGTTCACGCCGAAGTGGTCGTAGTGGGAGTTCATCGACCCGATGGCCAGGTCACCGCCGTACGTCGCCTCCTTCTTGACCGGCTGGAGCCGCTGGAGCAGGTGCTTGGGATTGCGCTGGGGCTGGAAGAACGGGTCGGTGGCCGTGAGCCACTCGATGGGGAGGTCGATGAGCTGCAGGAAGGCGTCGACGCAGGCCCGGACGCGTTGGCGGAAGCCCTCGACCTCGGCCTTGGAACCGACGCAGACGATCTCCCGCATCGAGAAGCTCCAGAGCCGCCGCAGCGGCACGTACTCGGCCTCCTGCCGGAAGCACGTGTTGCGCGTCGTCAGGTGCAGCGGGCCGACGAGATCCTCGCCCTCGTGGGCGCTGAAAAGGTGGTAGCAGGCGGCCGGGGTGAGCAGGTCCGACACCGGGGACAGCTCGGCCAGCGCCACGTGGCCGTCGCCGTCGAGGACGCGGCCGTCGAGGAACGCCTCGATGTTCGCCTCCTCGGGGACCATCCGCATGGGGAACGTGGCCTGATGAGGGAAGGAGCGCAGGTAGTCGGCGCGTAGGAGCCGGTCGGCGGGCAGGGACGCCGGGTGCCGCTCCTCATCGGCGTCGAAGGCTGCCGCGAGCCGTGCGAACGCGCCGTCGCACGCCTCCGCCAGCCGGAGCAGGGGGCCCCGCAGGGCGACCTGCCCCGAGGGGAACCATGTGAGCCCGGCCCGCTGCAGCGCGCCGAGGTCGGCGGGGGTCATCGGGGCCGGCCCTCCCCGCAGAACCGCAGCATGATCGTGTCAAGGTCCCGGAAGTCCCCCGCCTGGAGGTTCTCCACGTCGACCGGGGCGCCGGTCAGCCTCTCTATGAGGAGCAGCAGTTCGGGAAGGTGCACCGATCGCAGGTGCCGCTCCTCGAACAAGGCGGTCGTGCCGGTGAGCGTCTCCGGTTCCAGTCTCTTCGCCTTGGCGAGGATCCAGGTACGGAGCTCCTCCCGGATCTCCTGGCTAGAACGCATCCGATGGCTCCTTGAGGAGAAGGCCGATTCCGCGGAGGAATTCCACGCATTTGGCCGACACAGCTCGCCGATGCTCTCGCTGCGCGGGCAAGGACCAGGCGGACTCGGCGAGTTCCCAGGCGTCCTGGAATCCGGCGTCGACGTAGACGTCGGGGTTGTAGTACTCACGCCAGGTCATGATGAAGAACTGTTCGAGGTAAGCCCGGACGTCCTCCTGTGTCTCGGCGCTCCAGCCCGGCGAGTACGCCCGCCAGAGCGCGGTGACGAGCTGCCGCCCGAAGATCAGATGCCGCGATTCCTCGAAATGGTGGTTGTGGTTGATGAACCGCGCGATCCGCTCCAGCCTGGGATCCCGCGACTGGACCCAGTTGTAGTCGTCGACTATCTCTTCGAAGACCATCGTTTTGACGAAGAAGAGGAGGTCGTCCACCTCGCGGGGCGGTTTCTCAGCGACCGGGAGCTGCCGGCTGCGGTACACCTTCGCGTACCGCGTACAGAATCCGCCGAAGTAGATGCTGTGCTTGTTCTCCTCGTCGAGGAAATGGTGCAGGTACTCCGAGATCTCGAGCAGGTCCTTGCGGTACAGGCGGGCGGCGAGCCCTTCCATGAGACCCTTCTCGCCGTGGATGTTGAGGCTGTAGAAGTTGACCGCCTCGTAGAAGGCCAGCCTTTTCCGGCCGGGGTCGTCGAGCTTCTCCCATTCGGGGGTGCCGTAGAGGCTCAAATATTCCGGCGAGCTGAACCATTCATCCTCGGGGCGCGCGGTCGCGGGCCATTCCACCGCCGAGTACGGGTTCTGGTAGGACCGCCGCGACAGGCGGCTGAGCCGCTCGGTCGTCTCCGCGAGCGAGGCGAGCTCCTTTTTCAACCGGACCGCGGAGCTCCCCGCGCTCATGCGGCGATCTCCTCGGTGGCCTCGAGGATGGCGCACTGCCAGTTCAGCCCGAATCCCGCCATCACCAGGACGACCCGGTGGCCGGGCCGCAGCCGCCCCGAGTCGATGAGCGCGGACAGGTTGACCACGTTGTCGGCGGAGATGATGTGGCCTGTGTCCGGCATGGACGGGAACCAGACCTTTTCGTGATCCACCCCGAGGAGGCGGGCGAGGATCTGCCAGGCCTTGTCGTTGGTGTTCTGCGTGACGACCCAGTCGATGTTCGCGGAGACCAGCCCGGCGCGGGCGAGCGTCTCGTTGAAGAGATGGTGGGTGAAGGCGAAGTAGGAGCCGATCGTCTCGTCGTCCGTGGCCTGCCCGAGGGCGCCGTTGGTGATCTGGTGCGCCGTGACCAGCCGGAAGCCGGACGGGCGGCGGCTGACGACGCAGGCGGCCGCTCCGTCCGAGATGAGGTTGTACGCCTGCTCGTACAGCGCGCCTTCGGGGAACCGGTCCGCCGTCACGCACAGCACGCGCTGCCACTGCTCCTCCACCGCGAGCATGGCCCGCGCGATGCGGAGCGACCCCAGCATCGCGGTGCACGCCTGCTGGTTCAGCCCGATGACAACGGCGCCGTCGAGCCCGAAGTCCGCCTGCAACCTGCTGGCGGGAAAGTCCATGAGGTGCTTCACGTCGCGGGTGCGCAGCCAGTCGTCGTGCTTCCCCGAGTTGCCGTTGATCGGCAGGCCGGTGGCGTACACGATGGCGTCGACGGAGCCCAGCCTGCCGGAGTCCGCGAGCTGCGCGGTGGCCATCTTGGCCAGGTCGTACGCGCTGGTGTCCGGGCCGCACATGTGGTGCCAGCGGAAGCCCGACGATTCCAGGTCGTCGGGTTCGGACAGCAGCCGCCCGGCCGCCGCCGACTCGCTGATATGAATTTTCCTCTCGCCAAGGGCATAGACGAAAGAATCCACGAATACGTCTGCCGGTGAGGTGATTGTCTTACTCATTTAGACATCGCGCTTCCGGTGAGATATCGATGTCGGGTCGACGAACAAGCCACCGCCGGAGGAGAACCGGCCCGTGTGCTCGCTCAGCCGTGTGCGGCGTGAAGCGAAGGCTCATTCATAGCGGCCCCCGATGGGGAAATGCTCGACTGCCGCTTGACGGCGATCAGCCCCGAGCGGCTCTTCTCGCTCGAGGCTGATCGGACGTGCCAGGTATGGGGATTTCGGTCAGTTCGGGTCGCGTCCACCGAATGCCGCGGGCCTTTCGTAAAGCGGCGCATCATGCGAAATAGAAACCTCTCCGGCGACGGCCCGGGTCAGCACGGCCGGGATCGACA
>JAOPYI010000166.1 GCA_025964675.1 Sphaerisporangium sp.
CGCGCATCGGTTCGCGCAGCTGTACCCGCAGGACGTGGCCGGGCTGGTCTGGTTGGACGCCCTCCACCGCGACTGGGACGACTTCATGCCTCCCGCGGCGGGTCTAGCCGCGGTCGAGCAGATGGCATACGGGGTCGCCGTCCACATCAAGGCCTGGGCCGACCTGATCCTCACCGAGCCCCGCTTCGCTCCGGGCGCGCCCTCGTCAACGGCGCGCCCCACCTGCTGATCGGAGTTCAGCCAGATGTGGCTGGACAGCGTGATCTCCTCGGGGTCGCGGCCGATGTCCTGGCAGTGCGCGAAGAGCACGTCCCGCTTGCGCGCGAACTCCTCGGGCGTCCCGCCGACGAGGTTCCAGTGCTGGGCGTACCTCGCCGCGGTGCGCAGTGTGCGCTTCTCGCCGCTGCCACCGATGCAGATCGGGGGATGCGGCCGCTGCGGGCCCTTCGGCTCGCAGCATGCGTCGGCTGTTTTGTCGTGGCCCAGAATCCGGGAACATCGCCGGACCACGGAGGAGGCCCCACCTGGCTGAAGGTCAAACTTTCCGCGGGAGCGTGTCACCGCATGCCGGCGGGGCAGGGATCAGAAGCCATGCCACCGGCCGGCGCGCCGTCGGCGCTCGCGAACCGCGGCCTGGACCGCCTCCATGTGGGGCCGTACGAAAGGAAGAGCGATGTTCGACGAAGCGCATGCCAGTGGCTCGAGGAAAGGCCGGCTCGAGTTCCTCGACCGCCTCGCCGAGCACCCGGCGCGAGCCTGAACACCACGGCGCGACGCGTCCCCGCGGCGCGATTGTGCGCCGCATCAG
Organism: Sphaerisporangium sp.; assembly: GCA_025964675.1. Taxonomy (GTDB): domain Bacteria; phylum Actinomycetota; class Actinomycetes; order Streptosporangiales; family Streptosporangiaceae; genus Sphaerisporangium. Next base: position 809 of record JAOPYI010000166.1, read on the forward strand.
GGGGTGTGTGCCGCATAGTAGAAGAAGCCGTAATAAGTCGGCCTCCACCCGAACAAAATCGGCCATGCTTCACCGAACGTACGTGGAGGACCCCCGTGTTCGAGCGCTTCACCGATTCCGCCCGTCGTGCCGTGGTCGCAGCCCAGGAAGAGGCGAGGCGGCTAGACCACGACTTCATCGGCACCGAGCACGTGCTTCTCGGGCTGCTGGGAGAGGGCAAAGGGCTCGCGGCGACCGTTCTGAAAGATTCCGGCCTCAGCCTGGACGTCGTCAGGGCCGATGTCGAGGAGATCGTCGGGCCTGGGGAGAGCACCCCGGGAGCGCACATCCCCTTCACCCCTCGGGCGAAGAAGGTTCTGGAGCTGTCCCTCCGCGAGGCCCTCCAGCTCCATCACAACTACATCAGCACCGAGCACATCCTGCTCGGCCTGATCCGTGAGGGCGAGGGCGTCGCCACCCAGGTTATGGAGCTGCACGAAATCGACGTGCAGAGGGTGAGAGAGCAGCTCGTGGAGGGCGCGGAGACCCGCAGGGTCCGCCGCCTCGGCAACCTGGGCGAGGACGCCGTCCTGCTGAGCCCCACGCTGTCCATCGGGTCACGCGTCGACCGCATGCAGGAGAGCCTCGACCGGATCGAACGGCGGCTCGACGCCCTCGGCGTACCGCCCGACCCCGGCCAGGCCACGGAACCCACGTGACGGAAAGCTGTGATCCGGGGTCCCCGAGCGTCCCCGGATCACAGCGGTCGGCGGCCCCTCGGCTCAGGCGCGGCGGGCCGGCGCCATGGCGCCCGCGGGGATCCTCGCCTCAAGCACGCCGGGGTCCTCGGTGTAGGACAGCGTGGCGCCGAGGGAGACCAGCAGGCGGCGCATGCGCACGTTGTCCGAAAGCAGGGTCGCCTTGACCTCGGCGAAGCCCAGGTCGACGGCCTCACTGAGCAGCATGCGCGCCAGCGCGCCACCGAGGCCGCGCCCCTGCCACCCGTCCTCGACCAGGAACGCCATCTCGGCGATGCCCGGCTCCGGGCTGAAGATGAGGTTCGCCAGGGCCACGACCTGGCCGTCGTGCCCGGCGACCAGCGAGTGGCCTCGGTCACGGTCGCAGAGCCGGTCGAACATGCGGGACGGCAGGCTCGGCATGGAGGTGAAGTAGCGGAACCTCCGGGAGTCGGGCGAGCATCGGTCATGCAGGTCTCGGATGGCCTCGCGGTAGAGCGAAGTGAGCGGGCGCACCTGCACCTCCACCCCGTCGCTGAGCAGCACCGGCCGCTCCGCTGCCGGGGCTCCGGCCGGAGGCTGCGCGAGCCGTACGAGGGCCGCCGCGCGGGCGGCCTCGGTCAACGTGAACGGGAGCCCGATCCTGCGGAGCCGGATGGCGCGGCGCGGCGCCACGGGCACGGTCAGCAGCGTCGGGTCCGGCAGGTCGGACGAGAGGTCGGCCCCGTAGACCCAGCGCGCGTCGTCGGCCCTCAGCAGGTCGCCCAGCACCTCCGGCAGCCGCCAGGGCGTCGCACGCAGGCGGGCGGCGAGCAGGAGGGCGCGGGTGGGCTCGTCGGTCAGCTCGTGGGCGGTGGCGGGCACGACCTGGACGCGCCGGCCGCCCGCCGCCTCCAGGGCCAGCCGTACGTTCTCGGCGGACGCGGGGATGTCGGCGACGAACTCGTCCACGGTGCCGTCGGTGTCGGGTTGGACGCTCAGCCCAAGGATGTTGCCGCCCTTGGCCGCGAGCGCGGCGGTGAGGGAGGCCAGCCGGCCCGGCCGCTCGTCGACCGTGGTGCGAATCCGCAAAAATCCCATCGAAACCCCCTGTTGTCTGGCATCAGAATGCCGCCAGACTGTTACGAAACTGCTACACAGGCATGAGCCCACGGTTTCGTTTACATGCTTTGTTGCCAAACACGTGATTTCATACGAGGTGTCGTGAATCGCGGGTGCTTTCCGTGAGCAGGCTGCGGAGACCTGACGCATATAGCAGGATGTGGCGGTAGGAGCTCGTGCGTCCTCCGCCGAGGAGACCTGACCGCCTCCGCCCCTGGCCGGCGCGCGCGCCGGTGGCGAGCTCGCCGGAACCCCGGTGACGGTGAGCGACACCACCACCCTCACCACCAACCAGGCAGGAGGAGGGGTTCCCGCCCGTAGCGGCCCGGGACCCCGGATTCTCGATGACCGATCTGCTCTTCCGCGGTGGCCGCGTCTTCACCGGCTCGACCGGCACCTCCCCATATTCCGGCCCTGCGGGCTCTCCCGCCTTCGCGGAGGCGGTGCTGGTCCGCGACGGCCGGATCGCCGCCGTGGGCGCCGAGACCGACGTCGTACGGCAGGCACTCCCCGGGCACCAGACGGTCGACCTGGACGGGCGGCTGCTGACGCCCGGGTTCACCGACGCCCACATCCACCCGGTGCAGGCCGGTCTGGAACGGGCGAGGTGCGAGCTGTCAGAGGTGTTCGGCCTGGCCGCGTACGTCCAGAAGATCGCTGTGTACGCCAAGGCGCATCCGGACAAGGAATGGATCGACGGCGGAGGCTGGGACATGGCGGCCTTCCCCGGCGGCCTCCCCCACCGTACGCAGATCGACTTCGCGGACCGGCCCGTCTACCTCATCCAGCGCGACCACCACGCGGCCTGGGTGAACACCCAGGCGCTGAAGATCGCGGGTATCACCGCCGACACGCCCGACCCCGCCGACGGCCGGATAGAGCGCGACCCCGACGGCACGCCGAGCGGCGTCCTGCACGAGGGCGCCATGGACCTGGCCGGCCTGCTCACCCCCCGGCCGACCGCCGGTGACGTCGACGCCGCGCTGATGGACGCGCAGTCACACCTGTTCTCCCTCGGCATCACCGGCTGGCAGGACGCGATCGTCGGCTCGTACGCGGGCTCCGACGACCACTTCCCCGCCTACCTCTCCGCGGCCGGCTCGGGACGGCTGAGGGCGCGCGTAGTCGGCGCCCTGTGGTGGGACAGGACCCGGGGCGCCGACCAGATCGAGGAGATGGCCGAGCGCCGTTCCCAGGCCGGAGGGCTGTTCTCCGCCGGATCGGTGAAGATCATGCAGGACGGCATCGCGGAGAACTTCACCGCCGCCGTCATCGAGCCCTACTGCGACTGCGGCCCCGACCAGCGGGGCCTGTCGTACGTGGACCCCGGCCTGCTGAAGGGCTACGTCTCCGAGCTGGACCGGCTGGGCTTCCAGGTGCACTTCCACGCCATCGGCGAGCGCGCCGTACGCGAGGCCCTGGACGCGCTCGAGGGGACTGCCAGGGAGAACCGGCACCACATCGCCCACCTGCAGATCGTCGAACCCTCCGACGTGCCGCGCTTCGCCAGGCTCGGCGTCGCCGCCAACCTGCAGCCCCTGTGGGCGACCCACCACCTGCAGATGGACGAGCTGTGCATCCCCTACCTCGGCGAGGAACGCTCGTCCTGGCAGTACCCGTTCGCCGACCTCGTGCGCACCGGCGCCCGGCTGTGCGCGGGCAGCGACTGGCCGGTCTCCTCGGCCGACCCGCTCCAGGGCATGCACGTGGCGGTCAACCGCACCGAGCCCGGCGGGTCCGTCCACGCGGGCTACCCGACGGCCCAGACGCCGTTCCTTCCCGGGCAGAGCCTCGATCTGGCCACGGTGATGACCGCCTACACCGCCGGGTCCGCCTGGATCAACCACGACGACGAGGCCGGGGTCGTCGCGAAGGGAAACCGCGCCGACCTGGTGGTGCTCGACCGCGACCCGTACGCCCTTCCGGCCAAGGAGATCTGGACCACCCAGGTCGACATGACCTTCGTCGCCGGCGACGCGGTGTACGAGCGCTAGGCCCGGCCAGCACCAGCCGTCCGGCTGCCCGGGAAACGCGAAGAGGGCCCCCGCGGTGTTCCGCGGGGGCCCTCCCCACAAGCTCTGCCCGGGTGGGACTACCAGGGCGACCGATTGTTGCGGAGCCGCTCCAGGGCCTCGGCGAGGATCGCGGCGCCGTCGGTGTCGCTGCGCCGCTCCTTCACGTAGGCCAGGTGCGTCTTGTACGGCTCGTTGCGCGGAGGCGCGGGCGGGGCCGACTCGTCCTGGCCGGCGGGGAGACCGCACCTTGGGCAGTCCCAGTACTCCGGGACGGCCGCGTCACTGGCGAAGCTCGGACGCGTCTCGTGCATGTTGGCGCACCAGAACGGGACCCGTACGCGAGGGGCCGCCTCGCCACGCTCGGCCTCTCCCATCGGACCGGCGCCGACACGGCTACCACGGATGGCGTTGCCACTACCCACGGATGAACTCCTCGCTTGATCGCCCGTCGAACGACGGGAAAAAGAATCTCTGTCAGGCCCTGCCGGGGAAGCGGCTACGCCGGCTTGAGCAGCAGCCCGAGCGCGATGATGCAGACGAACCAGATCGTGCCGGTGATGACGGTTAGCCGGTCGAGGTTCCGCTCCACCACCGAGGATCCGCCGAATGACGAAGTGAAGCCGCCACCGAAGAGATCCGAAAGGCCGCCACCCTTGCCCTTGTGGAGCAAGACGAGCAGCACCATGAGCGCACTCGACAGGATGAGGGCGATGGAGATTCCGATAGTCACCGTTGACCTGTTCCCTGTTACGCGCGCCGAAGCGCGACCTGACGTGCCCGGCAATCGCCGGGGTGACGATTCAAAGTTTCTCTTCGAGGGTACGTCGTAATGTCAACTCGTACCTCCGAAACAGCTCAGCTAGCCCGACATTTCGCCAAAACGGCAGATCTTTGCGAACTCCGCCGCGTCGAGGCTCGCGCCACCGACCAGCGCGCCGTCGACATCGGGCTGAGCCATGATGCCGGCGATGTTGTCAGACTTGACCGACCCACCGTAAAGGATACGGACGCGCGCGGCCACCTCGTCGTCGTACAGCCCGGCGAGTCGCACGCGGATGGCGCCGCACACCTCCTGCGCGTCGTCGGGCGTGGCCACCTCACCGGTGCCGATCGCCCAGACCGGCTCGTAGGCGACAACCAGCGACTTGGCCTGTTCGGTCTTCACGCCGTTCAGCGCCGCGTCCAGCTGCGACAGGGCGTAGGCGACGTGGCCGCCGGCCTGGCGGACCGGAAGGCCCTCGCCCACGCACAGGATGGGCGTGAGCGAGTGCCGGTAGGCCGCCTGCACCTTGGCGTTGACGAGCTGATCGTCCTCGCCGTGGTGCTGCCGCCGCTCGGAGTGGCCCGCCAGCGCGAACGTGCAGCCCAGCTTGGCGAGCATCGAGCCGGAGATCTCACCGGTGTAGGGACCGCTGTCATGCGCCGACAGGTCCTGCGCGCCGTACTCGATGCGGAGCCTGTCACCGTCGACCAAGGTCTGCACGCTGCGCAGATCGGTGAACGGTGGCAGCACGGCCACCTCGGAGCGGTCGAAGTCCTTGTCGGTCAGGGTGAACGCCAGCTTCTGGACGAGCGCGATGGCCTCGAGGTGGTTGAGGTTCATCTTCCAGTTGCCGGCGACGAGCGGCTTGCGGGCTGTGCTCATGGATCGCTCAGTCCTCCAGCGCGGCGAGTCCGGGGAGGGTCTTGCCCTCGAGGTATTCAAGGCTGGCTCCGCCACCGGTCGAGATGTGGGAGAAGCCGTCCTCAGGGAGGCCGAGCTTACGCACGGCGGCCGCCGAATCGCCACCACCGACCACGCTGAACGCGTCCGCGGCGATCAGCGACTCCGCCACGGCTCGGGTGCCGCCGGAGAACGCGTCGAACTCGATCACGCCCATCGGGCCGTTCCAGAAGACGGTCGCGGCGTCGGCCAGCTTGCCCGCGAACAGCTCGCGGGACTTCGGGCCGATGTCGAGACCCTCGCGGTCGGCGGGGATGGCGGTCGCGTCGACCGCCTCGTGCTCGGCGTCCTCGGCGAACCCGGTGGCCGCCAGCACGTCGACCGGCAGCACGAGCTCGACGCCGCGCTTGTCGGCCTCTGCGATGAACCCGCGTACCTGGTCGAGCTGGTCCTCCTGCAGCAGGGAGTTGCCGACCTCGTAGCCCTGGGCCTTGAGGAAGGTGTACGCCATGCCGCCGCCGATGACGAGGCGGTCGACCTTGCCGAGCAGATTGGCGATCACACCGAGCTTGTCGGAGACCTTCGCGCCGCCCAGCACGACGACGTACGGCCTGGCGGGCTCCTCGGTGAGCTTCTTCAGAACCTCGACCTCGGCCACGATCAGGCCGCCCGCGGCGTGCGGGAGCAGCTTCGGCACGTCGTAGACGCTGGCGTGCTTGCGGTGCACCGCGCCGAACCCGTCGCCGACGTAGAGCTCGGCCAGCTCGGCCAGCTCGCCGGCGAACGCGCCGCGCACCTCGTCGTCCTTGGACTCCTCGCCCGGCTCGAAGCGGAGGTTCTCCAGGAGGGCGACCTCGCCGTCCGCAAGGCCCTCGGCGGTGCTCCGGGCGGAGTCACCGACGACGTCGGAGGCGAACTTCACCGGGCGGCCGAGCAGCTCGCCGAGGCGGGCGGCCACCGGGGCAAGCGAGAACTCCGGCGCCACCTTGCCCTTGGGGCGGCCCAGGTGGGCGCAGACGATCACGCGCGCGCCGCGGCCGGCGAGCGCGGTGATCGTCGGGACCGACGCGCGGATGCGCCCGTCGTCGGTGATGGTGTCCCCGTCGAGGGGGACGTTGAGGTCGGCGCGCACGAGCACGCGCCGACCCTTGACATCGAGGGAGTCGATTGTCCGCATCAGAGCTGCGAACCCACCAGCTCGATGAGGTCACCGAGGCGGTTGGAGTAGCCCCACTCGTTGTCGTACCAGCCGATGACCTTCACCTGGTTGCCGATGACCTTGGTCAGGCCAGCGTCGAAGATGCAGGAGGACGGGTCGGTGACGATGTCGGACGAGACGATGTCGTCCTCGGTGTAAGTGAGGATGCCGCGCAGCGGGCCCTCGGCGGCGGCCTTGAGCGCCGCGTTGACCTCCTCGACCGTGGTCTCGCGCTTGAGCTCGACGGTCAGGTCGGTCGCCGAGCCGGTGGGGATCGGCACGCGCAGCGCGAAGCCGTCGAGCTTGCCCTTGAGCTCCTGGAGCACCAGGCCGATCGCCTTGGCGGCGCCGGTGGAGGTGGGCACGATGTTCAGCGCGGCGGCGCGGGCACGGCGGAGGTCCTTGTGGGGGCCGTCCTGGAGGTTCTGGTCCGCGGTGTAGGCGTGCACCGTGGTCATCATGCCCTTCTCGATACCGAAGGTGTCGTTGATGACCTTTGCCATGGGGGCCAGGCAGTTGGTCGTGCAGGAGGCGTTGGAGATGATCGTGTGGGCCGACGGGTCGTACTTGTCGTGGTTGACGCCCATGACGATGGTGATGTCCTCGCCCTTCGCCGGGGCGGAGATGATCACCTTCTTGGCGCCGTTGTCGGCATGGGCCCGGGCCTTGGCGGCATCGGTGAACAGACCGGTGGACTCCACGACGACGTCGACGCCCAGGTCGCCCCAGGGCAGCTTGGCGGGGTCGCGCTCGGCGAACACCTTGATCGCCTTGCCGTCGACGGTGATCTCCTCGGCCGTGCTCTTCACTTCGTACGGCAGGCGGCCCAGAATGCTGTCGTACTTGAGCAGGTGGGCGAGCGTGGAGTTGTCGGTCAGGTCGTTGACGGCGACGACCTCGATGTCCTTCCCGCTGGCCGCTACGGCTCGCCAGAAGTTGCGGCCGATACGGCCGAAGCCGTTGACGCCTACGCGGATGCTCACGGAAACAGATCTCCTCGAACTTCGTGCGCCGGCTCGTGCCGGCGCCATGGCGGGCTGAAACCTCAGATAACCCTACCGGGTAATAATTGGTGTAGACCATGTGGCTCTCCCCTTTACGCCACCCGCACGCACGCGGCGACGTCGTCCCAGCTCAAGGACGTCATCGACGGGCTCACGCGGTGTCTGAGGCACCGTGATCATGGGAGCGACCCGGCAGGGGTCACGGCGCCAGCATCTCCGCGGTGAGGTTGGCGTCGGTGCTGGCGATGCCGAGGTCCGAGGCGCGCTTGTCGGCCATTGCGAGCAGCCGCCGTATCCGCCCCGCGATGGCGTCCTTGGTGAGCGGCGGGTCCGCGATCTGACCCAGCTCCTCAAGGGACGCCTGCTTGTGCTCCACCCGCAGCCGCCCGGCGATCACCAGATGCTCGGGGGCGTCGTCCCCGAGGATCTCCAGCGCGCGCTCCACCCTCGCCCCCGCGGCCACCGCGGCACGGGCCGACCTGCGCAGGTTAGCGTCGTCGAAGTTGGCCAGGCGGTGGGCCGTGGCGCGAACCTCGCGGCGCATCCGGCGCTCCTCCCACGCCAGCACGCTGTCGTGGGCGCCGAGTCGGGTGAGCAGCGCGCTGATCGCGTCGCCGTCCCTGACCACGACCCGGTCGACCCCGCGCACCTCGCGCGCCTTGGCGTGGATCTTCAGCCGCCGGGCGGAGCCGACCAGCGCCAGCGCCGCCTCGGGGCCGGGGCAGGTAACCTCCAGCGACATGGAACGGCCCGGCTCCGTCAGCGAGCCGTGCGCGAGGAACGCGCCCCGCCAGGCGGCCTCCGCGTCGCACGTCGCCCCTGACACCACCTGGCGCGGCAGCCCGCGCACCGGACGCCCGTGGTTGTCGATCAGCCCCGTCTGGCGGGCCAGCGCCTCGCCGTCGCGATACACCCGGACCACATATCTCGAGCCCTTGCGCAAGCCGGCGGGCGCGAGAACCAGCACCTCGGCCTTGTGCCCGAACACCTCTCCGATGTCCTTGATCAGACGCCGGGCTGTGACATTGGTGTCGAGCTCCGCCTCGATGACGATGCGCCCGCCCACAAGGTGCAGCCCGCTCGCGAACCGCAGCAACGTCGAAACCTCCGCCTTGCGGCAGCAAGGCTTCAGCACCGCAAGCCGGCTCAGCTCGTCCTTCACCACACCCGTCATGGCCATGTGCCTGTGTCCTCCCCCAAACAGACGCGTCTCATGGTCGAAACCGCCTCGTCGCGCCCCGTGAACGTTGTCTGCGCCCGACGCGGCTCCATCTGCCCCCGGCAAGTCTCTCGCACCCGGTGGGCGCGCTGACCAGGATCAACGCTTCCCACGGAAAATCTCGTCCAGGACCGAGGCAAGCCGTCGTGCATCGTGCCTCGGCGAGCCGTCGGAGGCCGCCACGTCGGCGAGCACCAGGCGCCCGCCGAGCGCGTCGGCGGCCTTCTCCAGCTCCTCACGCTCCTCCACCACCCCGTGATCGGCGAGCACCACGTCGACCGTGAGGCCGGGGGCGTGCTCGCGCAGCACCTGCAGATGCTTCTCGGCGGAGAAACCGTCGGTCTCACCGGGCTGCGGCGCCAGGTTGAGCGCCACCAGCCGCCGGGCGCGGGTGTCGTGCAGCGCCTCGGCGAGCCGCGGCACCTTCAGGTGCGGCAGCACACTGGTGAACCACGACCCCGGCCCCAACACGACCCAGTCGGCGTCGCGCACCGCCTCGACGGCCTCGCGGCAGGCGGGCGGGTCGGCGGGCACCAGGGAGATCGCCTGGACGTTGCCCGGAGTGAGCGCGCAGGCCACCTGCCCCCGGACGACCGTCACCACGCCGTCGAGCTCCACCTCGGCCTCGATGTCGATCGGGACCGACGCCATCGGGAGCACCCGGCCATGCGCCCCTAGCAGGCGGCCCACCCAGTCGAGCCCTGCCACGGGGTCGTCGAGCAGCTCCCAGAGCGCCACGATCAAGAGGTTCCCGACGGCGTGGCCGTGTAACTCTCCCTCGCTGCGGAAGCGGTGCTGGACGACCTTGCTCCAGGTCTGGCCCCAGTCGTCGTCGCCGCACAGGGCCGCGAGCGCCATCCGCAGGTCACCGGGAGGCAGGACCCCCAGCTCGCGCCTGAGCCGCCCGCTGGAGCCGCCGTCGTCGGCCACGGTCACCACCGCCGTCAGCTCACCCGTGACCCTGCGCAGGGCCGACAGAGAGGCGTACAGGCCATGCCCACCGCCGAACGCGACGACCCGCAGGTCACGCACCGGACTTATCGGCTCCCCATCATGACCGCTCACGTCAGGAAGCCGGCCCACTTCCTCGGCGCCTGGGTGCACGGACTCCAACCCGGTGGTCTCGATGCCCTGGAGGCGTGCTCCCCCGGCCGAACGGTGTTTCTCGCCATCTGCGGTCTCCGAGCGCCGCTCCTCGTCTTGTCCGGTGTTCGTGACTGATCGCCCGCCCGGCGGGACCTCACCACGGGACGTGCCCGCGGGTGCCCCGTTTCGCTCGCTCACTCGCGGCCCACATCCCGATGGCTCACCTGCACCTCCATGCCCCGATCGCGCAATCGAGCCCCGATCTGCTCGGACATGGCCACGCTCCTGTGCTTGCCGCCGGTGCAGCCGACAGCCAGGGTGGCATACCCCTTGCCCTCGCGGACATAGCCGGTGGCCACGACGCGGAGAACCTCTTCGTAGGCGTCGAGGAACTCCTTGGCGCCCGGCTGGCTCAGGACGTACTCCCGTACGGGGGTGTCCAGGCCGCTCATCGGGCGAAGCTCCGGCACCCAGTGCGGGTTGGGCAGGAACCGGCAGTCGACCACCAGGTCGGCGTCCACCGGCAGGCCGTACTTGAAGCCGAAGGAGACGACGTTGACCCGCAGGCCGGGCCGGTCCTCGCCGCCGAAGAACGAGACGATCTTGCCCCGGAGCTCGTGCACGTTGTGGGACGAGGTGTCGATCACCAGGTCGGCGTTGGCCCGGACCTCCCGCAGGATGCCGCGCTCCCTCGCGATGCCGTCGACGAGCCGCCCCTCGCCCTGGAGCGGGTGAGGGCGCCGGACGTTCTCGAAGCGGCGGACGAGCTCCTCGTCGCTGGCCTCCAGGAAGACCACCCGCACGCCGACGCCGCGCGCCTCGAGCTCCTCGATCGCGGTGTTCAGGTCGGTGGTGAACGCCAGGCTGCGCACGTCGACCACGGCGGCGACCTTGTCGGTGTCGAGATTGACCCGGCCGGCCTCCTCGGCCATGGCGAACAGCATGCCGGGCGGCAGGTTGTCGATGACGAACCAGCCAAGATCCTCCAGGGCCTTGGCCGCCGTGCTGCGCCCGGCTCCGGACATGCCGGTGACGATGACGAACGCGGTGTCGTTCACCGCACCCTTCCTGCCAGGCGGCTCGCCGGACAGCGACCGCGAGGTGTCGTGCTCATTACCGTTTCCGCTGGTTTGCTCGGTCACGTGCCCTCCCCCTTCAGCGCCGCAACGATCGCCTCGGCCGTCGAGAGCCCGATGCCAGGAACCTCGCGGATGTCGTCGACGGTGGCCGCCTGCAACCGCTTGACGGATCCGAAGCGCTTCAGCAAAGCCTGCTTACGCGCGGATCCGAGCCCGCGAATCTCGTCCAGAGCGCTCTCTTTGAGAGACTTTGCGCGTTTTGATCGATGGTAGGCGATGGCGAATCGGTGAGCCTCATCGCGCACCCTCTGTAGAAGATAGAGCCCTTCGCTGCTCCGGGGCAGGATGACAGGCTGGTCGTCGCCGGGAAGCCAGACCTCCTCCAGCCGCTTCGCCAGCCCGCTCACCGACACGTCGTCCACGCCCAGCTCGTCCAGCGCCCGCTGCGCCGCCGCCACCTGAGCCGGGCCGCCGTCGACCACGACCAGATTGGGCGGGTAGGCGAACCTGCGCGGCTTGCCCGTCTCCGGGTCGATCGGCTCGGGATCGAGCTCACCCCTCGCCGCCCGCTCCTCGATGTGGCGCCTGAACCGCCGGGAGATCACCTCGTAGATCGAGGCGACATCGCCCTGCCCGGCCGTGCCGCGGATCGCGAACCGGCGGTACTCGCTCTTGCGGGCGAGCCCGTCCTCGAAGACGACCATCGAGGCCACGACGTCGTCGCCCTGCAGGTGGGACACGTCGTAGCACTCGACGCGCAGCGGAGCCTGGTCGAGGTCGAGCGCGTCGGCGATCTCCTGCAGGGCCCGGCTACGTGTGGTGAGATCGCTCGCCCTTCGCAGCTTGTGCTGGGCCAGGGACTCCTTGGCGTTGCGCTCGACGGTCTCCATCAGCGTCTTCTTGTCGCCGCGCTGCGGCACCCGAACCTCGACCCTGGCGCCCCGCTGCTCGGTGAGCAGCTCGGCCACCGCGTCGACCTCCGGAGGGACGGCGGGCACCAGGACCTCGCGGGGCACTGCCTCGGGAGCGGCCTCGCCGTACATCTGGAGCAGGAAGTGCTCCACCAGCTCGCCCGGGGAAGACTCCTCGACATTGTCGACGACCCAGCCGCGCTGGCCGCGGATGCGGCCCCCGCGCACGTAGAAGACCTGGACGGCGGCCTCCAGCGGATCTTCGGCAAGCGCGACCACGTCGCAGTCGGTGCCCTCGCCGAGCACCACGGCCTGCTTCTCCAGGGCCCGCTGGAGGGCCTGGATGTCGTCGCGGAGCCGCGCGGCCTTCTCGTACTCCTCGGCGGAGGCGGCGTCGCGCATGGCCCGCTCGAGCCGCCGGATGAAACGGCTGGTGTTGCCGGCCATGAAGTCGCAGAAATCCTCCGCGAGCCGGCGGTGCTCATCCTCGGTGACCTTGCCGACGCACGGGGCCGAGCACTTGCCGATATAGCCCAGCAGGCAGGGGCGCCCGATCTGCCCCGCCCGCTTGAACACCCCCGCCGAGCAGGTGCGCACCGGGAACACTCGGAGCAGCAGGTCGACGGTCTCGCGGATCGCCCAGGCGTGGGAGTAGGGCCCGAAGTAGCGGGTGCCCTTGCGCTTGGCACCGCGCAGCACCTGCACCCGGGGGAACTCCTCGCCCATGGTGACGGCGAGGAAGGGATAGGACTTGTCGTCCCGGTATTTGACGTTGAACCGGGGGTCGAACTCCTTGATCCACGAATATTCGAGTTGGAGGGCCTCGACCTCGGTGCCGACGACGGTCCAGTCGACGCCCTCGGCCGTGGTGAGCATGGTCTGGGTGCGCGGATGGAGCCCGGCGAAGTCGGCGAAGTAGGAATTGAGCCGCTGGCGCAGGCTCTTGGCCTTGCCCACGTAGATGACCCGGCCGTGGGCGTCCCTGAAGCGGTAGACGCCCGGGGACTCCGGGATCGACCCCTGCTCGGGGCGGAAGCTCAGGGGGCTGTTCGCGGGTCTCGCCACACTGAAAGCCTATCCGGACCCGCCGACAGAACAGGGCGATCCAGCGCCGCGTAGGGGCCTGATGAAGGTGGTGAAGATCTCTGCTCCGGGTCCTTTTTCACCGCCTGCAGATCAGCGTCTCACGACCGGACGCGGCCACCCGGACGAAGCCGGGCACCTCGGGCGGCCGGCGGCCGAGCAGGCATCGCACACCGTAGCGGTCGGCGAGGCTCAGCCGCTCCTCCGTCGGGGTCCCCACCTCGAACATGCGCCGATGCGCCGTACGGCGCTCGGCCTCGTCCGTGACGAACGGATAGGGGTACGGCGGGGCGACCGCGCGCACCCCCCATCCGACGAGCAGGCGCGTGGCGTCGGTGCGCCTCGCCATCACGACGTCGCCGTCACGCACGTACGGCCGGGCGAAGTCGTCCCGGTGGTCGGTCCTGGCACCCGGCCAGCTCTCGATCACCCCGGCCGGGACGAACCTCGCGGGAACCTCCGGCGGCAGCGCGCGGGCGATCCCCGGCGCCGCGCCGCACACACCTGCCACGCAGGCCGCGGCGGCAAGCGCGCCGTACGGCTTCCAGCCCGCGAGCCGGTCCCCGAGGTAGCGGGCGAGGGCCAGATGGGACATGAGCGCCATCGCCGGGATGAGCCGGGCGAACTCGTACCGCCCGAGGAGCACGGCGACGATCACCGCTGCCGCCCCGGCGGCGAACCCCGCGGCGAGCTCACGGCCGAACGGCAGTCTCCTGCCATGCCAGAGGGCCGGAACGCCCACCAGGACCAGCCAGTACTTCTGCCATGCGTTCGCGGCGAGCCCGGCGTGAATCCGCGAGAACCCCGATCCCGCCCGCGCCAGCGCCGACACCTCGGCGTACGGCCAGAGCGACGCCAGAGCGATGGCGCCCATACCGGCGCAGGCGAGCGCGACCAATCGTCCCCTCGACCAGGCGCCCGGCCGGGCGAGCAGGAAGGCGGCCGCCACGAAGGCCGTCTCCGCGGCGGTGAAGGGGTGCACCAGCAGGATGAGGGCGGGCAGCGCCACAAGACAGGCCAGGTCGGCCTGCCGACCCTCGTCGCGGAAGCGCACCAGGGCCGCCCAGCACAGCAGCATGAGGGCCAGGGCCGCCGTGGAGGGGTACGGCTGCGTGAACGACAGCGAGGCCAAGGGGAAGAACCCGCTCCACGCGATCGGCAGCGTTCCCCAGAGCAGCAGCGCGAAGATCACGGCGAGTACGGCCGTCGCCGTCCGGGCGCTGAGGCGGCGGCAGAACACCCGCAGCGCCCACAGCAACAGCGCGATGTTCACCGCCCCCGCCAACTCAAGGACGGTCTCGGGGTCCAGGCGGGCGAGCCGTGAGACCACGCCCAGCAGCAGCGTGTACGGCGTGAAGTAGGGGCTCGGCACGTGGCCGCCCACCAGCGGATCCTCTGGCGCCGTCGGATGGTTGGCCACGGCCCGGACCGTCGCGACATGGAGGTGCCAGTCGCCTACCCAGACATGCCTGCCGGCGACGAGCACCGACCAGGCCGACACGATCGCCGACAGCAGCAGGTATCCCCCGCCGCGCACGCGCATGGCTCCTCCCACAGCGCATGCGATCACATCCGCCGGGAGGCACCCGGCCACTTGAGGTCAAGGTCCGGCAAAGGCTCACGCACCTCCGGAAGCACCTGTACGCGCCATGGGTCCCACCAGCCGAACGGGCGGGGACGAAGGGCCGACGCCCTTCACCCCCGCCCGTTCATGAAGCAGAGATACGACCCAGCCTCAGACGATGAAGCCGCCGTCAACCTTGACGTGCTACTCCGCCACCGGCTCACCCGCCGCGCAAGCGCAGTGGATCCGCAGTCAACCTTGATCTGCTGGTTCACCAGCGGCTCGCCGGGCCATGCGCCACCGGACCTCAGGCGAGGCTGATGGAGCCGCCGTCGACCTTGATCTGCTTTTCGGCCAATGGCTTGCTCGCCGGGCCGTTGGCCACGGATCCGTCAGCGATGCTGAACTTGCTGCCGTGACAGGGGCAGTTGATGGTGCCTCCGGAAACGGAGCCGACCGGGCATCCCTGGTGGGTGCAGATGGCGCTGAACGCCTTGAACTGACCGTCGCTGGGCTGCGTGACGACGATCTTCTCCTTCTTGAAGATCTTGCCGCCGCCCTTGGGGATGTCGCTCACCTTCGCCAGCGCGGCACCGGCAGCCGCGGCCGCGGCGCCCGTGGCGTCTCCCGCGGAGGACGACGCCGGGGCGGGGTCGGAGGAGGAGGTGGCGCCGCTGTCGACCGTGGCGGATGAGTTAGATCCACCGCACGCGGTCAGCACCACGGCCAGGCCCGCGCCACTCGCGCCCAGCATCACCGCACGCCGTGTCGTATCCGTGTCCGTCATATTCGCCTTCCTAGAACGTCTGTATATCTCTGCTACGGCTCGCACCCCGACTTGGTTCAGCATGTGAGCCACGTAACTCAGGAAGTATGGACAGTTACACGTAACGCGCAGGTCAAACGGACTCGATGCGCGGGTCATCCACGAGCCCGGCCAGGTCCAGCCGGCGAGGGCCACCGTGAGAGCGGAGAAGGGCGGGTCAGCCGCCGAGGATCTTGCTCAGGAAGCGGCCGGTGTGGCTGTCCTCGATGCGGGCGACCTGCTCCGGAGTGCCGGTGGCGAGCACGACACCGCCCCGGGAGCCACCCTCTGGCCCCATGTCGATCACCCAGTCGGCGGTCTTGATGACGTCGAGGTTGTGCTCGATCACGATCACCGTGTTGCCGCCGTCGACCAGACGGCCGAGCACGCCGAGGAGCTTGCGGATGTCCTCGAAGTGGAGACCCGTGGTTGGCTCGTCGAGGACGTAGACCGTGCGGCCGGTCGACCGGCGCTGGAGCTCGGACGCCAGCTTGACCCGCTGGGCCTCACCGCCGGACAGCGTCGTCGCGGGCTGGCCCAGCCGGACGTAACCCAAGCCGACGTCGTTGAGCGTCTTCAGGTGCCGCTGGATCGGCGGGATGGCGTCGAAGAACTCCAGCGCCACCTCGATCGGCATGTCGAGGACCTCGGAGATCGTCTTGCCCTTGTAGTGGACCTCCAGGGTCTCCCGGTTGTAGCGGGCGCCGTGGCAGACCTCACACGGGACGTAGACGTCCGGGAGGAAGTTCATCTCGATCTTTATGGTGCCGTCGCCCGCGCACGCCTCGCAGCGCCCGCCTTTGACGTTGAAGCTGAACCGCCCCGGGAGGTACCCCCGGATCTTGGCCTCGGTGGTCTGCGCGAAGAGCTTGCGGACGTGGTCGAACACCCCGGTGTAGGTCGCCGGGTTGGACCTCGGCGTGCGGCCGATCGCGCTCTGGTCGACGTGGACGACCTTGTCGATCAGGTCGGTGCCGGTCACCCGGGAGTGCCTGCCCGGCACGGTCTTCGCGCCGTTGAGCTCCTTCGCCAGGGCGTTGTAGAGGATGTCGTTGACCAGCGTGGACTTGCCGGACCCTGACACACCGGTCACCGCCGTGAACACGCCCACCGGGAACTCGACGTCGACGCCCTTGAGGTTGTGCTCCCGGGCGCCCTTCACGACGAGCTTGCGCTTGGGGTCGCGCTTGCGGCGGCTCGCCGGCAGGTCGATGCTCCTGCGCCCCGACAGATAGGCGCCGGTCAGAGAATCCTCGCTGGCCAGCAGGTCTTCCACGGTGCCGGACACGACGACCTGGCCACCGTGCTCGCCCGCGCCCGGGCCGATGTCGACCACCCAGTCGGCGGCGGCGATCGTGTCCTCGTCGTGCTCGACGACGATCAGCGTGTTGCCCATGTCGCGCAACCGGATCAGCGTGTCGAGCAGGCGCTGGTTGTCGCGCTGGTGCAGGCCGATCGACGGCTCGTCCAGGACGTAGAGCACGCCGACGAGGCCGGACCCGATCTGGGTCGCGAGGCGGATGCGCTGGGCCTCCCCGCCGGCGAGCGTGCCCGCCGCGCGGTCGAGGGTGAGGTAGTCGAGGCCGACGTCGAGGAGGAAGCCCAGCCGGGCGTTGATCTCCTTGACGACCCGCTCGGCGATGTGCATATCACGCTCGGAGAGCGTGAGCCCCCCGAGGAACTTGGCGCACTCGCCGATGGACATGGCCGACACGTCGGCGATCGAGGAGTCGCTGACCGTCACCGCCAGCGACACCGGCTTGAGCCGGGCGCCCTTGCAGGTCGGGCAGGGGATCTCCCGCATGAAGCCCGCGAACCGCTCGCGCGTGGAGTCGCTCTCGGCTTCGGCGTGCCGGCGCTGCACCCACGGGATCGCGCCCTCGAAGGTCGTGTAGTAGGAGCGCTGCCTGCCGTAGCGGTTGCTGTAGCGGACGTGGACCTGCTCGTCGTGGCCGCGCAGCAGGGCCTTCTGCGCCTGCTTGGGCAGCCGCTCCCACGGGGTGTCGAGGTCGAAGCCGATCGCCAGGCCGAGGGCCTCCACCAGCCGGATGAAGTAGTCGCTGGTGTGACCGCCCGCCCACGGCGAGATGGCGCCGTCGCCGAGGGACCTCTCGGGGTCGGGCACCACGAGGTCGGGGTCGACCTCCATGCGGGTGCCGAGGCCGGTGCAGTCGGGGCAGGCGCCGAAAGGCGAGTTGAACGAGAACGACCGCGGCTCCAGCTCCTCGAAGGACAGGTCGTCGTACGGGCAGTAGAGGTGCTCGGAGTAGAACCGCTCGCGGCCGGGGTCGCCCTCGGGGAGGTCGACGAAGTCGAGCGTGATCGTGCCGCCCGAGAGCAGCAGCGCCGTCTCCACCGAGTCGGTGAGGCGCCTGCGGGCGGTGTCCTTCACCGAGAGGCGGTCGACGATCACCTCGATGTCGTGCTTCTCGTACTTCTTCAGGGCCGGCGGCTCCTCGAGCCTGACGATCGTGCCGTCGACCCGGGCGCGCGCGAAGCCCTTGGTCTGCAACTCGCGGAACAGCTCGCCGTACTCCCCCTTGCGGCCGCGGATCACCGGGGCCAGGACCTGGAAGCGGGTGCCCTCGGGCAACTCCAGGACACGGTCGACGATCTGCTGCGGGGTCTGCCGGGCGATGGGCCGGTCGCAGGCCGGGCAGTGGGGCTTGCCGATGCGCGCCCACAGAAGGCGCAGGTAGTCGTAGACCTCGGTGATGGTGCCGACGGTGGACCGGGGGTTGCGGGAGGTGGACTTCTGGTCGATCGAGACGGCCGGCGACAGGCCCTCGATGAAGTCGACGTCGGGCTTGTCCATCTGCCCGAGGAACTGCCGGGCATACGCCGAGAGCGACTCGACATAGCGCCGCTGGCCCTCGGCGAAGATGGTGTCGAAGGCCAGACTGGACTTACCCGAGCCGGACAGCCCGGTGAAGACGATCAGAGCGTCTCGCGGCAGATCAAGCGAGACGTCCTTGAGATTGTGTTCGCGGGCGCCACGAACGATCAAGCGGTCGGCCACAGCAGATCTCTCATGTTGGGTTGCGATCCACGGCAGCCGGACGAGGCCACCTCTGACTAGTCGCCGCCACTCTAACGACGGGGTCCGACAGTTTTCTTCCGCTCCGGCCAGTCCGCGGAAGGGCCGGGTCCGGGAGCCGGGAACCGGCCGCGGGAGAGGCATCCGCGCGGGCGGCGTGTGGAAAAATCATGGCGTGTGGAGAAATGATGGCGTGCATGACCGTTCTTGACGACCTTCAGGCCGAACTCGCCGCGGCCACGAACCGGCTGCTCGCCACCACGGCCGCGCTGTCCGACTCGGACGTCACGGCCCCCTCCCTGCTTCCGGGCTGGACCCGCGGCCACGTGCTCACCCACGTCGCGCGCAACGCGGACAGCCTTGTCAACCTGGTGACCTGGGCCAGGACAGGTCTGTACACCCCACAGTACCCAACGCCCGACGCCCGGGAGGCCGAGATAGCCGAAGGCGCCGGAAGGCCGATCAAGGATCAGCACGCCGACATCGCCGGCAGCGCGTCGCGGCTCGACACCGAGATGGGAGCGATGCCGCCGGAGGCGTGGGCGGCCAGAGTGGAAGGCACGCGACCGCCGGAGCACCCCGCGTGGTACCTCCTGGTGCGCAGGATCCGGGAGGTCGAGGTCCATCACGTGGATCTCGGCGCCGGCTACGCGTGGGACGACTGGCCGGAGGTCTTCGTCCGGCGGGAGCTCCACGACGCGATGGCGGGCTGGCCGCACCCCGAGAGCACGGTCAGCGAGGTCCGCGCCGGCGACCGGAGCTGGTCCGGCCTGGGTGAGGGCCCGGTGATCGAGGGCACCGCCCCGGCCGTCCTCGCCTGGGTGACGGGCCGCCTGCCGGATGACGGGCACGGGGACGCGGGGCTCGTGACGTACGGGAGGCTTAGGCTGGCGGAGAAGCCTCCGGCGGCACCGCCGTGGCTGACGATGCCGGCACCGCCCGGCCTTCCGGCGACACCACCTGAGGAGTACCCATGACCTATACCGGTGATGTGACCGCTGACGGCCCCGCCGACGTGCGCGAGCTGCCCGACCTGACGATCAGCAAGATCGAGGTGGGCGATTTCGGCAACAACGCGTACCTGCTGCGGTGCCGGGAGACCGGTGACGGCGTGTTGATCGACGCGGCGAACGACGCCGGCAGGCTTCTCGACCTGATCGGCGACCGGCCGATCAGCAAGATCATCACAACCCACCGGCACCCGGACCACTGGATGGCCCTCGCAGAGGTGGCCAAAGGGACCGGAGCCGAGATCGTCGCCCACCCGCTGGACGCCCCCGAGCTGCCGGTGCCGGTCACCCAGCCGGTGGAGCACGGCGACAAGGTCACCGTGGGCGTGGTCACGCTCGACGTGATCCACCTGCGGGGGCACACCCCCGGTTCGATCGCCCTGCTCTACCAGGACGCCCACCTGTTCACCGGCGACTCGCTGTTCCCCGGAGGGGTCGGCAACACCCAGCGCGACGCCGCCCGGTTCGAGCAGCTCTACACCGATGTCGTGGAGCGGGTCTTCGACCGGCTGCCCGACGAGACCTGGGTGTATCCCGGCCACGGCAAGGACACCACGCTCGGCGCCGAGCGTCCTTCCCTCCCCGAATGGCGCGAGCGGGGCTGGTAGGACCTTTCCAAGCGAAACGGCCCGGTCCTTGAGGAACCGGGCCGTTTGGCGTGCCGTGCGGGTCTCTAGGGGACCATGCTCGTGGTGTCCTTGCGCTCCTTGCGCTGCTCGCGCTTGAACATCAGCACGCGCAGCGGGATCGCCGACACGAGCGCGATCTGCATCGAGGCGCCGATCTGGATGAGCAGGTCGCCGCCGGTCAGGTCGGCCGCCCAGAGGATCAGGCAGGCGACGTTGACCATGATCCAGGCGAACACGACCGCCGCCAGGTTGCCCTTGGGCTTGGGGTACTCGATACGGCTCACCATGAGCCAGGCCACCGCGAAGATGCCGATCACCGTGACGTACGACGGCTTGAACAGCAGCACGATGGACACCACGGTCATGGCGCCCATGGGGATGGGCAGGCCCATGAAGTCGCCACTCTTGGTCTTCACGCAGGCGAAGCGCGCCAGCCGTACGACACCCGCCACCAGGAGGGAGACGGCGGCGCAGAGCACCAGCAAGAGCGGGAGCTTGTGGGAGAAGCCCGCCCACGCGACCACCATGAAGGCGGGCGCGAAGCCGAAGCTGATCACGTCGGCGAGGTTGTCCAGCTCGGCTCCCATGGCCGAGGCCCGGAACTTCCTCGCGACCAGGCCGTCGAACAGGTCACAGATCGCGCCGATCAGGAGCAGGACCACGGCGGTGGCGAAGTAGCGCGGGTCTGACTGGAACTCGGCCCCTGACTGGAGCTGAGTGATCGCCGACCACGCCAGCACGCAGACCGCCAGGAACCCGCACATCGCGTTGCCGAGGGAAAGCGAATCCGCGGCCGACAGCCGGAACGCCTTCCCGACCGGTCCCCGGGGTTCTTCGTCCTCGTCCAGGCCTTCCATGGACCAGCCTGCGTCAGCCGCGGTCAATGCGAGTCACTCCTGCCGTGGTCCGCTGCCCCACGCTCACCGCCGGGGCGATCCCTTCTGGAAGGTAGATGTCCACCCGCGAGCCGAACCGGATGAGCCCGATCCGCTCGCCGCGCGAGACCTTGGCGCCCATGCCGACGTACGGCACGATGCGGCGCGCCACCGCTCCGGCGATCTGCACCAGCTCGATGTCGCCGAGCGCCGTGTCGAAGTGCCAGACGACCCGCTCGTTCTGGTCGCTGTCCTTGTTGAACGCAGGCCTGAACCCGCCGCGCACGTGCCGCGTCGAGGTGACCGTGCCGTCCAGCGGTGCTCGGTTCACGTGGACGTTCAGCGGGCTCATGAAGATGGCCACGCGCGTGCGCCCGTCCGGCTGGGGGTCGATGCTCTGCACCACGCCGTCGGCGGGGCTCAGCAAGAGCCCGGCGCCGAGGTCGCGGTCGGGGTCGCGGAAGAACCACAGCATCGCGCCGGTGAGGGCCGTCAGCGGAGCCGCCGCGAGCACCCACGGGCGGGATCGCCGGGCCAGCGCCGCCGAAAGGGCGGCGGCGGCCACGGTGGGAGCCAGCCAGGGGGAAACGCCACGTGCCAACCGTACGCGGCGGCGACTGTGGCTTGGCGAATCGTTGGACACAGGGAACCTTTTGTGATGTTTGCGGTCAGAGACCAGTTTGTGACTTGTCGCCGAATGCTACCCATCTCGCGGCCGTTGCATAGCAATACGAGACAAGCAAATCGCCTCATGCGCCAATTCGCTACCCTTGGGGCACCTTCGCAGGGGCGGTAGCGTCGCCGGCACGCTTGTCGCGCCTGGCCTTGATCAGGCTGGCCACGGTCGTGACCACCATCGTGACGCCGATGACCGAGAGGGAGACCCAGATCGGCACTTCCGGCGCCCAGGAGACACCACTGGTGTGCAAGGCCTCCAGGATGAGCTTAACCCCGATGAAGCCCAAAATGAACGACAGACCGTAGCTGATGTAGACCAACCGCTGCAGCAGGCCACCAAGCAGGAAGTACAGCTGCCGCAGGCCCATCAGGGCGAACGCGTTCGCGGTGAACACGATGAAAGCGTCCTTGGTAAGCCCGAAAATCGCCGGAATCGAGTCGAGGGCGAACAGCAGGTCCGTTGTGCCGATCGCCACCATCACGATGAGCATCGGGGTCACCATGCGGCGTCCGTTCACCCGGGCGGTGACCTTCGAGCCGACGAAGCCGTCGGTGGTGGGGAAGAGCCGGCGCACCGACCGCAGCAGGAGGTTCTCCTTGAACTCCTCCTCGTCCTGACCGCGCAGCATGTTCACGGCGGTGTAGAGGAGGAACGCGCCGAACACGTAGAACAGCCAGCCGAACCGCTCGAGGGCGGCGGCGCCCACGACGATGAAGACGCCCCGCATGACCAGGGCCAGCAGCACGCCGACCAGCAGCACCTTGTGCTGGTAGATCTTGGGAACCGCGAAACGGCCCATGATGATGTAGAACACGAACAGGTTGTCGACGCTCAAGCTGTATTCGGTGAGATATCCGGCGAAGAACTCACCGGCCTTGTCCACTCCCGAGACGGCGAGCACGCCCACGCCGAACAACACGGCCAGTCCGACGTAGAACCCGACCCAGAAGCCGGCCTGCCGTATCGAGAACTCGCGGGGCTCACCCCTGTCGACGATCCAGAGATCTACGGCCAGAACCACCAGCAATCCGCCGATGACAGCCGCCCATGCCCATACGGATACGTCCAAGACAAAACCTCCGGCCCGCGTCAAAGTGCCGGAGGTCTCTCCCGCCCGTGCCATCGGCCTCGGACCGGCAGCCCCGGGCACGTCGTAACGGACGTACCGTGATGACGAGGCTGTCGCGAAGGGATACTCCCCCCCTCAGATGAGGAGTATAGGCGAGCTTATAAGCCTCACCTAATCAGCCTTTGAACCACGCCGGAGGTTTCGCGCCGGCGCGTGTCCTTCCCCCAGGTCACAAGCACGTCGCTGCGACCCGTGTCTCACCCCTACCGGCCATCATCCGATTCCGGCACTCAGGACCGCCGCGTACACCGCGCGGACCGATCGCAACGCGGCATCCTCGTCCGGCAGCGGGCGCGCCGCCGCCTCGGCGGCGAGACGACCGGCGAGGGCGGGGTCGGCGAGAAGCCTCGTGATCTCCCTCCGCAGAGCGGCCGGGTCTCCCGGAGGCACCAGCAACGCGGCGTCGCCGACCATGCCGGGCACCCCGCCGACCGCCGTCGCGATGATCGGTCTGCCCGCCCGCAGCGCCTCCTGGACGTTCAGCGGCTGCCCCTCCCACCGGCTCGGTACGACAAGAGCGTGGGCCGCCTGAAGCAGGTCGGCCACGTCGGCGCGGTCGCCCAGCAGCCGTACGGGAAGCCCCTCGGCGTCGATCCGTGCCTGGAGCCCGCCGCGCAGCGGCCCCTCCCCCGCCACCACGAACAGCGGGACGCCTTCGTACGGGCCGCGCGACGCGTCGAGCAACGTATCCAGCCCCTTCTGCTGGGCCAGGCGAGCGACGGTGAGGAAGATCGGCCGCTCTGCGGACACCGCCTCGTACGGAGCCTCAAGCTCGGCACGGACCTCGGCGACCGTCCTCCGGGGCGGCCGGAGGGGCGGCGCGGGGACGACGGCGGCGGCGACGTTCCGCGCGCCACGGGCGGCCATCCGCTGTCCGAGATCAGGCGCGACGACCAACACCTGATCAGCTTTTTTCGCGACAATGCGCTCCAAAAGGCCGTATATCGCGCCGATCACTCCTTCAGCGGTCAGCGCGTTGTGAAGGGTGACCACCAGGCCGGTACGGCGCCGCGCCAGGGAGAGCGCGGCCAGCGCTCCCGCGCGCAAGCCGTGGGCGTGCACGATGTCCGCTTCCGCCGCCAGCGCCCTCAGGCGGCCCACGGCACGCAGGTCGCTCATGGGACGTGGCCGGTCGGAGACGGGCACGTCGGCGAACCCCGCGACACCCGAGAAGCCGAACGCCTGGTCGGTGCTCGCGGGACCGGCCACGATCACCTCGTGTCCTTCTCTGGCAAGCCCCTCCGCCAGCATCCGTACGTGCCGCCCCACCCCGCCCGCGCTCGTCCCGAGCACCAGAAGCACGTGTGGCGCCGCCTCAGCCGTCCCCATCGGTCCCCTCCTGCCTGTCGTGCCGCCGTACGCGGGAGAGCACCGATGCCACGTCTCGCCCGTCCACCAGGAACGCGACACCCAAAGACACCGCCACCGCCGCGAGACCTGCCAACAGAGCCACACCCACGCCCTCGACGGGTCCATGGACGCTCAGGCGTGAGGTGACCAAGAGACCCGCGAGGAAGCCCGCCCCACCGCCCAGCACGGCGGCCAGCAGTGCCCGCATGACCCCCACCAGCGCTTTTGAGCCCCGGGTGCGGGCGACGGCCACCAGCAGCAGAGCTCCTCCGGCGGTCATGCCGGCGGCGGTGCCCAGGGCGAGGCCGCCGAGCTTCCAGGTGCCGGGGAGCGTCAGCACGAACGCCGTCTGCGCCACCATGACCACCACCCAGCCGATCACCGTGCCGGCGGCGGCCGCCCTTCCCTTCCCGTCCGCGTACAGCACGCGGCTGAGGTGGGCGACGAGCCCGTACCCGACCAGCCCCGGGGCGAAGAGCGCGATCGACCTGGCCAGTTCCCCGGCGGGGACGCTGCTGTCCATGCCGTCGACGAACACCGCCGCCACCGGCGCCGCCACGGCCGCGAGCGCGCCGGCGGCGAGCCCGGAGACGAGCACGACCGCCCGCGTGGTCTGGGCGGACAATGCGGCGAAGCCGTCCGCGTCCCCGCGCTCGGCCCGTGCGGAGAGCGCCGGGAACACGCTGGTCGCGATGGGGACCGCGAGCACGGCGTAGGGCACCTGGTAGATCGCCCAGGCGTAGTTGTAGCCGGCCAGCCCTCCGGCTCCGACCTCGTGGTTGGCGAGCCAGACCACCAGGGCCATGGCGGCCTGCTGCGCGACCAGGGCGCTGAGCCCGGCCAAGGCCAGGCTGCGGACCCGTACGGCGACGCCTTCGGGGAAGCGCAGGGTGGGCCGCAGCCGCAGGCCCAGCCGGGAGGACGGCCCGATCACGGTGATCACGAGGGCGAGGACGCCCAGCGTCGTGCCCACTGACAGCGCCAGTTCCGCCGGGCGCGGCACGGCGGCGAGCGGGCCCTTGATCCCCTCGCTGAGCGGCACGAAGGCGAGGTAGGCGACGATCACCACGAGGCTGGACACCAGCGGCGCCACGGCGGGGCCGGTGAACCGCCGATGGGCCTGCAGGACGCCGTAGAGCACGACCGCGAGGCCGTACAGGGGGATCTGCGGCGCGAAGACGACCAGCATCCGGGTGGCGACGGCCACCAGGTCTCCGCTCGCGCACCCCGCCACGTCGCCGGCGAAGAGCTGGATCACCGGCCGGGCGGCGAGCACGGTGACGACGCTCAAGGGCACGAGCAGGAGCAGCACCCACGTGAGCAGGGCGGAGGTGATCCACCCGACCCTGGCACGGGCCTGGGCCGCCTCGGCCCCAGCGCCGGCGAAAACCTCGGTCGCCGGCCCGCCTGTCCGTACGCGGGTGCCACTGGCGGCCGGCGTGAACGAGCGGGACGCCGCTCCGGCGAGCACGGGGACGATCATCCCGGCGAGCGCGCCGCCCACGACGACCTCGAAGACGATGTTGGGCACCTGGTTGGCCGTGAAGTAGGCCGTGGCCAGGCAGTTCGTGCCGACCGTACGGGCGAGGACGAGTTGCTTGGCGAAACCGACAACCCGCGCCAGGATCGTGACGACCCCGATCAGGACCGCCGCGGCGGCGACGCCCTGGCCTGCCCGTCTGGTCATCTGGGACGGCGGCCCAGCATGTCGAGGTGGTTGAGAGCCGGGTTGCCCGCGATGACCTTGGTGAAGCTGACCTTCTCCGAGGCGGCGGTGAGCGCCGCCACCGCGCCGAGCACGACGAGGCGGGAGGGTCGCCGCAGGCCTGTCACGGCGGCGACGCCGATCAGCGCGCCCAGCGCGTTGGCTCCGGCGTCGCCGAGCATGGCCCGCTCGCCGAGATCCTCGGGCAGAAGAGCCACTCCCGCACCGAGCGGCACGGCGGCGAGGGCGGCGCTCACCGGGGTGCCCTTGGCGAGCGACGCCACGAGGAGAGGCCCGCCGGTCAGCAACCCGACCTTGATGGCGCGCCCCGGACGCAGGTCGAACAGGTTGGCGAGGTTGGCACTGCCGGCGATCACGGCGCCGTCGACGAGGATGTCCAAGGCCAAGGCGGCCGGCCCCTGCCCGGGGCCTCGCGGGTGGCGGGGCAGGAGGGCGGCGGCCAGCAGGCCGGCCGCGCCGATGCCGAGGATCTTCACTGCACCGCTCGTCACCTCGCCCCGCGCCAGCGCGGTCAGGTGTCCCTTGAACCCCTTGGACGAGGTGGCCCCGCGCAGGTCGTCGTACGCTCCGAGCGCGCCGCTGCCGACCCCGGCGAGCACCGCCGCGGCGCGCACCCGCGCGGGCAGGCCCGGGGACAGGGCGACGGCCGCGCCCGCGCCCGCGACGAACGCGGGACCCTCGAGCAGGGTGATCGGCTCGCCGCGGTGGTTGGTGCGCGTCCAGGTCTTCTCGTCGCCGACCGGCGGGCGCCGCGTGAACGCGGAGTAGGCGGTGCGGGCGGCGACGGCGCCGAGGGCGGCGCCGGCCAGGGCTCCGAGCCAGGAGCGATGGGCCACAGCAGATCCCTCTTCGTCAGGGGCACCCGGCGCGATGGCCGGACAGCGTGGTGGTCAGGGGCAGGTCAGCCGCCCGAGCCCGCCGCGGGGGTGGGCGTGGGTGTGGCCGCGGGGGCCGGCTCGGTGGCCGTGGCGTCGGAGGCGAGGCCGTACTGCCCGGCGTCACCGGCCACCTGCTCCCGCAGAGAGTAGACCACCACGGCCTGCCCGGAGGCCATATCGGCGTTGTCGACGGTGGAGACCTTCGCCGAGGCGGCGCTGTCGGCGCGCACCGCGGCGACGACGCCCGCGGCGGTCGAGGTCGGCACCGCGCCGGCGAGGACGGTGCCCTCGCCGCCGTCGTCCAGGCCCGAGGCCAGCGAGACGACGGCGGAGGTCTGCGCGTCGGCGGTGTCGCCCTCGTAGGGGGTGGCGGGGACGACCACGACGGCGAGCGTGGCGCGCTTCGCGGGCTCGCCCTCCAGCGTCAGCAGGCCGTCGCTCTCGAAGGAGCCGAGCACTCCCGTGGCCAAGGGGTTCTCCTTGCCGGCCTGCGTCCTGTCGGCCGTCACGATGGCGCTCGCCAGCACCGCCGCCGCCTTGTCGTACGGCGTGGCCGCCGCGGGGAACACCAGGGCGCTGGGCTTGGCCGTGGTGGCGAGCTGGTCGACGGCGCCCGCCTGGTCGGCGGTGAGGTATTTCTCGGTCAGCGTGACGCGCCCGCTCACCACGGCTCCGGCCGCCGTGAGCACCTGCTGGATCGGGTCGCGCAGCTTGGAGTCGGCTCCGGGCGCCTCGACGATCACGACGCGCTGGCCGGCCAGCACGCCCTGAACGAGCTGCGGTAGCCGGTCGGCCACGAAGGAGTCGCTGGCACGGCCACGGGTCTGCGCGACGTTGATCTCCGTGTGCAGCTCGGCGTTGTTGCCTCGCAGCTGCGCGGTGACCCTCTCGGTGGACGCGACCAGCGGGGCGTTCAGCACCGTGCTGCCGAGCACGATGCCGATGGCCAGCGCGAGGAAGATCCCGACGATGGAGACGATGTGGTAGCGGAAATCGATCACGAGAAGAGCCCGACCAACCAGAAGATGAAAGCGTTCCAGGCGTCCCGGAGTCCGTTCAGCCAGACCTTGCCCATCGGCGAGAACCACAGGACCACGCCGACGGTGACGAGAGCGGTGGCGACCAGGAGCAGCAGCGAGCCGATCGAGATGCGGCTGCGGTAAAGGCGGCTCACGCCCTTGGCCTCCACCAGCTTGCCGCCCACCCGCAGGCGGGTGAGAAAGGTGCTCGCCATGCCCGACCGGCCCTTGTCGAGGAACTCCACCAGCGTGCCGTGGGTGCCGACCGCGACGATCAGGCTCGCGCCCTTGTCGTCGGCCAGGAGTATCGCGATGTCCTCGCTGGTGCCGGTGGCGGGGAACACCACGGCCGGCTGGCCCAGCTGCTGCACCCGCTCAAGGCCGGGCGCCCGGCCGTCGCGGTAGGCGTGCACGACCAGCTCGGCGCCGCAGCACAGCGCGCGCTCGGACACCGAGTCGAAGTCGCCCACGATGACGTCGGGCAGGTAACCGGCCTCCATGAGGGCGTCGGCGCCGCCGTCCACGCCGATGAGGACCGGGCGGTACTCGCGGATGTAGGGGCGGAGGGTGGCGATGTCCTCCTTGTAGTGGTAGCCGCGCACCACTACAAGGACGTGCTTGCCCTCCATGGAGGTGTGGATGTCGGGCACTCCAACGCCGTCGATCAGCAGGTCGCGCTCCCTGCGGATGTACTCCATGGTGTTCATGGCGAAGTCTTCGATCTGGATCGACAGGCCCGCCCGCGCCTCGGTCATCGCGGCGTCGATGGTCTCGGAGGTGATCGCCTCACCCTTGCCGACGAGATCGTCGTCGAGGTAGATCTCGCCCTCGTGGACGCGGACCACGTCACCGTCGCGGATCCGGTCGAACACCTCGGTGGTGGCGTTGTCGACGAGCGTCACCCCGGCGTTGACGAGGATCTGCGGGCCGAGGTTCGGATAGCGACCGCTGATGCTGGCCGCGATGTTGACCACGACCGAGACTCCGCACGCGACAAGAGCCTCCGCGCTCACCCGGTCGACGTCGACGTGGTCGATGATCGCGATTTCCCCGGGCCTGAGGCGCTTGGTCAGCCTCTTGGTCCGCCGATCGATCCTCGCCACTGCCGTCACCCCGGGAAGGTCTGAAACCTTCCTGCGGCGGAGGCCCTGAACCTTCAAGGTCGGCACCTTCATCACGAACCATCCTGCCAGAGCGTGCGACCAAGATGGGCCCGCATAACGGCGTGTCAGATATGTCACTGTCGGCGAGTCGCGGACACGGCGTCCGTGGACATGCGTCACCGCTTACCCTGACGAGCCCTTGGTATGCCCCTGGGGCAGGGACATCCGGCGGTCATGGTCAGTCCGCCGCCTTGTCGGCGGCGGCGATGGAGAGCAGCTCCTCGGCGTGCGCGCGGCCGAGCTCGGAGTCTTCCAGACCGGCCAGCATGCGCGACAGCTCTCTGGCGCGCGCCTCCCGGTCGAGCGCGGTCACACCGCTGCGGACCACCCTCCCGTCGCTCGACTTCTCCACGACGAGGTGCTGGTCGGCGAAGGCCGCCACCTGCGGAAGGTGGGTCACCACGATGACCTGGGCCGTACGGGCCAGGCGGGCGAGGCGCCGCCCGATCTCCACCGCCGCCTTGCCGCCCACACCCGCGTCGACCTCGTCGAACACGAAGGTCGGCACGGGGTCGGCGCCGGCGAAGACCACCTCGATGGCGAGCATGACCCGGCTGAGCTCGCCCCCGGAGGCGCCCTTGTTGAGCGGCAGAGCGGGGGCACCCGGGTGCGACATCATGCGCAGCTCGATGTCGTCCACCCCGTCGGGGCCGAACTGGCCGCTCGCCGTGAGCCCGACGACGACCTTGGCGTGGGGCATGGCCAGCGCGGTCAGCTCGGCGGTCACCGCCTCGCCGAACCGCTCGGCGGCGGCGGTGCGGATGCCGGTGAGCTCGGCGGCCAGCTCGGTCAGCCGGACCGTGAGCTCCTCGTGCTCGCGGGTGAGCTCGGCGATGCGGTCGTCGTCGCCCTCCAGCTCGGCCACACGGGCGGCGGCCTTCACCGCCCAGGCCAGGACCCCCGCGGTGTCCTCGCCGTACTTCCTGATCAGGCCGGTCAGCACCGCGCGCCGCTCCTGCGCGGCCGCGAGCCTCGCCGGATCGGCGTCGACGGACTCGGAGTAGGCTGCGAGCTCGGTGGCCACGTCGGAGACGAGGTATCCGGCCTCGGCGAGCCGGTCGCCGATGCCCGACAGCGTCGCGTCGTACGCCCGGACCGCCTCGACCGCCGACCGGGCCTGCCCGAGCAGCGAGATGGCGTCCTGCGCGCCCTGGGCGGCGCCCATGGGATCGCCCAGAAGGGCCGTATGGGCGGAGACGGCGGCGTTCTTCAACGAGTCGGCATGCGCGAGGCGCTGTTCCTCCTGCTTGAGCTCGAGCTCCTCGCCGGGCTTGGGATCGGCCTTCTCGATCTCCTCCAGGCCGAAGCGGAGGTGGTCGGCCTCCTGTGCCCGCTCCCGGGCCCTGGTCGTGAGCTCGCCGAGGACCTCGCCGACCTCCTTGTGCCGTCTGTACGCCTGGACGTACGCGCGGAGCGGCTTGACCAGCTCCTCGCCCGCGTAGCGGTCGAGGGCGGCGCGCTGCCGGCCCGGCTGGAGCAGCCGCTGCTGGTCCATCTGGCCGTGGACGGCGACGAGGTCCTCGGCGAGGTACGTCAGCGTGCCCACCGGAACGGACCTGCCGCCCAGCCACGCCCGGGACCGGCCCTCGGCGGACACCGTCCTCGCGATGATGAGCTCGCCGTCCTCGATCTCGCCGCCGGTGTCCTCGACCTGCTGGGCCACCCGGCCGCCGGCCTCCACGACCAGCGTGCCCTCCACCGTGGCGCGCTCGGCGCCCGGCCGGACACGCGCGGGGTCGGCCCTGCCGCCGAACAGCAGACCGAGCCCGGTCACCACCATCGTCTTGCCCGCGCCGGTCTCGCCCGTGACGACCGTGAAGCCCGGCGAGAGCTTCAGGACGGCCTCATCGATCACGCCGAGCCCTTTGATCCGGACCTCATCGACCCGTGGCCGCACTGGGTCCCTCCCGCCGTTTCGCCGCGCTGCCTCCGATCGGGCACACCTCGCCGGACCGTGTGGAGCTTGGCTCGGTCACCTCTCCCGTGCGGGTCGATCCTACGCGGAAATCGCCAAGGTTTTCGATGACTAGGGTCGTACGCGACCCCGCCACCCCTGGACGGGAAGATCGAACTTGGCGACAAGGCGATCGGTGAAGGGGGCTCCGGTCGAGTCGTCGTCGTGCATCCGCGCCAGCAGCACGGGAAGATCGGCGCGCCGGACCTCGATCCGGACGCCGGGCGGGAGATCGAACCGTCGGCGGCCGTCGCACCAGAGGACGCCACCCGGCGTGCCCGGCAGAAGCTCCACGGCGATGGTCGACCGGGGGGACACGACCAGCGGGCGCGCGAAGAGCGCGTGTGCGCTGTTGGGCACCAGCAGCAGCGCCTCCACCTCGGGCCAGACGACCGGGCCGCCCGCCGAGAAGGCGTAGGCCGTCGAACCTGTAGGAGTGGCGCAGATCACTCCGTCGCACCCCCACCGGGACAGCGGCCGGCCGTCGATCTCGGCGACGATTTCGAGCATGCGGTCGCGCTTTTCGACGCTCGCCTCGTTCAGAGCCCAGGTGGACGCCAGCACCTCGCCGTTGGCCCGGACCTTCACGTCGATGGTCATGCGCGCCTCGACGGTGTACCGGCCGGTCACGACGCGGTCCACGGCCTCGGCCAGGCCGGCCACCTCGGCCTCGGCGAGAAAGCCCACATGGCCGAGGTTGACCCCGAGCAGGGGGGTGTGGGCGGGGCGGGCGAGCTCGGCGGCCCGCAGCAGCGTGCCGTCGCCGCCCAGCACCATCAGCACCTCGGTGTCCTCGGCGGCGGTGGAGTTCCCCGGCACCACGTCGACCCCCGGGGCGCCGATCTCCTCCGCCTCGGGCTCCATGACGCGGACGGTGAACCCCGCGTCGAGGAACCGCTGGATCACCAGCCGCGCGCTGTCCACCGCGGGCTCGCGCCCCGTGTGGGCGGTGATCAGCACCGTGCGCTTCGCGCCATCCATCGTCACTCCGCTCGTCCGGCGGGCACTACTGGGGACCTTCCACGACGGCGCGCTCGATCTCGGCGTCGAGATCGGCCACCGGAGCGGGCCCGGGGCCCTTCCCGAGCCAGATCAGGTATTCCACGTTGCCCGAGGGGCCGGGCAGAGGGCTCGCCGTCACGCCGCGTACGGCCAGGGAGAGCGCGGACGCGGCCGCCGCGACATCGCGCACGGCTCCGGCGCGCAGCCGCGGGTCTCGCACGACGCCACCGGCTCCCACCCGCTCCCTCCCGACCTCGAACTGCGGCTTCACGAGCATCACGAAGTCGGCCTCCGGCGCCGCGCAGGCCGCCAGGGCGGGCAGCACCAGGCGGAGCGAGATGAACGAGAGGTCGCCGACGACCAGCGTCGGCGGCTCGCCCACCATCTCGGGGGTGAGATCGCGGACGTTGAGGCGCTCCATCACGGTGACCCGCTCATCGGTGCGGAGCGACCAGGCGAGCTGGCCGTACCCGACGTCGACCGCGAGGACGTGGGCCACGCCGCCGCGGAGGAGCACGTCGGTGAACCCGCCGGTCGAGGCGCCGGCGTCCAGGCAGCGGCGCCCCTCGACGGTCAGGCCGCGCGGCCTGAACGCCTGGAGCGCGCCGAGCAGCTTGTGCGCGCCCCGCGAGACGTAGTCGGGACCCTCCGCGGTCTCGGCGACCACGATGGCCGAGGCCGTGTCGACCTGGGTCGCCGGCTTGGCCGCCGTGCGGCCGCCCACGCTGACCCGGCCGCCGGCGATGAGATCGGCGGCCTGCTCGCGGGAACGTGCCAGGCCGCGTCGTACCAGCTCGCTGTCGAGACGGATGCGACGGCTCAACGGCCCCACCTCTGGGCCCGGTGGCGGCCCCCCGCCGTACGGCCGGGGAGCGTGTGCCGCCGGACGCTCACGGGCGACCGTCCCCCGGGCCGGCGGACGCCTCGCCCACCGAGGCGAGGGTAGCCTCCAGACCGCTCAGCACTTCCTCGAATACCGCGACGTGGTCCCGCACGGGGACGTCGCCGAGGCCGCTCAGCCGGGCCAGGGCAGCCGCCACCCGCACCTCGCCGCTCTCGGTCATTCCGCTCTCTCCACCCGCCCTGCGTCATGGTCCCGGCGGCGTCACGGCGACGGCCGTATACCTTGACGGTATCGGAACCAGCCACCCGTGCAATGCTCTTCTCTTCCAGGCCACGCCCGCGCGCCGGATTTCGCGTAGTACTCAAGTGAAACGCTACCTTCCGTAGGTCAGAGGAGCTTCAGCGGATGAGAAGGGGTACGACGCATGGCGACCGTCGACGAGTGCCGGGCGGCGCTGGACAAGCTCGGCGAGCAGTTCGGCGAGCTTGACCAGGAGACCCGCACGAAGCACGTGGTGGACAGGAGCCTGAGCTGCCGGATCACCGACCTGGACGTGACGTTCTACGGCCGGATCCACCAGGACGGGCTCCAGGCGTTCACCGACGTGCCCCCGGCGGACGGGCGGCCCGCCGATGTGCGCATCCGGATCTCCAGCGACGATCTGCTCTCCATGGTGAACGGCGAGCTCGACATGGGACGGGCTCTGTTCGGGGGACGCGTGAAGATCGACGCCAGCCTGGGAGACCTGCTTCGCCTGCGCAAACTCCTCTGAGTCCCTCGAAGCGACGCCGGGTGGGGAAGCCATGAGGGGCCCCCCGCCGCACCGCTCCGGGCTCCTGACCCCGCCGGGTCAGAGCTTCAGGGCCGCAAGGGCCTGCTTGAGCGTGTCCTCGTCCGCGCGTCCTTCGCCGGCGTGGGCCCAGGCCGCGGCGCACGCGACGCGGAGCCCGTCCAGGGGGTCGCCGCCGCCCGTCAGGCGCAGGCCACCGGCCTCCCAGCGCGCGGCCCAGCCGTCCCTCCTCCACTCGTCCCCGTCGCGCTCGACCGGCGCGGGGGGCCGGTGGATGCCGGACACGTCGGCGGCGATGTGCGTGGGGCGGTGCTCGGGGGAAGCGGTGAGCAGGTCCAGGGGACCGCTGACCCCGCTCAGCACCAGCAGGCTGTCGACGTTCGCCCGGGTCGCGCCTTCCACGTCGGTGTCCAGCCGGTCTCCAACGATCAACGGCCGCCTGGCTCCCGTGCGGAGCATGGACTCCCTGTGCAGCGGCGGCTCAGGCTTGCCCGCTGAGACGGGCTCCACCCCGGTGGCGGTGACGATCACCCGGGTCATCGCGCCGTTGCCCGGCAGCACTCCGCGGTTCGTCGGCATGGTCGTGTCCCCGTTGGCCGCGACGAACCAGGCTCCCTGCCGGACGGCGAGCGCGCCCTCGCACAGCAGACCATAGGACAGGTCGGACGAGATGCCCTGGACGACCGCTGCCGGAGATTCCGCCGCGGTGGTCACCGGGCGCAGGCCGTGGGCCCGTACGGCGCAGCGCAGGCCCATGCCACCGACCACCAGGACCGCCGAGCCGAATGGCACCCGCTCGGCGATCAGCCGGGCTGCGGCCTGGGCGGAGGTCACGACGTCGTCGGGCGTGGCCGGCACGCCGAGAGACACCAGATGCTCGGCGATGGCCGCCGGGGTGCGCGAGGCGTTGTTCGTGACGTACGCGAGCCGTACTCCGGTGCCGTGCGCGCGGGTGAGCGCCTCCGGGGCGCCCTTCACCGCCTCACGGCCGAGATAGACGACCCCGTCCAGATCGAGCAGCAGGGTGTCGTAGTGGTCGATCAGTGCGGTCTCCATGCACCTACTATTTCCGATTTCGGGATGAACTGCTGACTTCAAGGCCTTCAGGCCTCCCTGGCCCTCAGGGTCGCCTTTACCTGCTTCAACGCGGAGACATAATCACGCAGATCAGGACGCATGGCGACAGCGATTGTCAAAGGCTCCTGAGCCGCCTCCATGTCGCCGGTGCGCCACAGCGCCATGCCCAGGCCGAAATAGGCGTAATCCTCGGTGGGATTGGCCGCGACGATCCACCGGAAGCTGTCGGCCGCGTCTTCGTAGCGACGCGAGTTGAACTGCGCTCTGGCGAGAGTCTCCCGGATACTGCGGGACTCCGGCTCGGCGTCGGCCGCCCGCGCCAGAATCGCCGCCGCGGCGGCCGGGCTGCCGTCCTTCAGCAGCTTGACACCTCTTTGAAACCACTCGTAGACATCACCCGTGGGAGCGCTGGGCTCGTAGTCGGGGGATTCAGACTGGCCGCTTCGTCCCTGCATCATCTTTCCGAGGCCTCCTTGAGACGACAAGTCATCCGGCTTCCTGTCGAGCCGGGCAACGCTACGACGTCGGGGCTGTCTCTGAGCGACTCAGGCGTTTATGGCACCATGCCCGGTATGGCCATTCCTGAACTGCCGTCGCCTGACGGACTGGTGCTGCGCCCGTTGCGCGGTGTGCGCTTCGCAGTCGACGATCTGGCGGCAGTCACCTCCCCACCGTACGACCTCATTTCGCGGGAGGACGTCCAGAGTCTCCTGGACGCTCACCCAAACAACGTGGTGCGGCTGATCCTTCCCGGCGCGGACCAGCACCGCTACGCCGAGGCCCGTGAGACACTGCTGTCATGGCTGCACTCCGGCGTGCTCGCCGTAGATGATCTCCCTGCTCTTTACGTCTACGAGCAGAGCGGCCCGGCAATCCTGCTGCGTGGCCTCATCGGCGACCTCGCTCTCTCCGACCCGCTGAAGCGCATCGTGCTGCCCCATGAGGATGTCATGCCGGGCACCGTGGCCGACCGCCTCGCGCTCATGCGGACGACCGAGAGCAATCTGGAGCCCATCTTCCTGCTCTACGAAGGCGACGGCGGCGTGACCGCGCGTCTGGTCGACGACGTGGCCTCGACACGTTCGCCGCTGGTCGACGTGCGCACGGACGACGGCATCGATCACCGCCTGTGGGCACTCACCGAGCCCGCCGAGCTCGACGCCGTGGCGGACGATCTCCGCGACCACCAGGCGCTCATCGCCGACGGCCACCACAGGTACGCCACCTACCTGGCCCTCCAGCACGAGCACCACGCCGAAGGAAGAGGCCCCGGCCCCTGGGACTTCGGTCTCGCCCTCCTCGTGGACTCGACGGCCTACCCGCCCGATCTCAAGGCCATTCACCGGGTGATCCCCGGACTGCCCCTGGAAGAGGCGGCGGCACGCGCCAAGGGGGCCTGGCAGGTGCATGAGTTCGCCCACGAGGACGAGGCTCTCACTGCGCTGGCCTCGGCGGTCGGCCCGGCGTTCGTCCTGGCGGGGAACGGCCCGACCCACCTGCTCACCAACCCCGATCCCGTGCAGGTCGAGCACGCGATGCCCGTGTCACGATCGGCCCGGTGGAAGTCCCTCGTCACATCGGTGCTGTCGGAGTTCCTCCTGCCGAAGGTCTGGGGCATGGAGGACGACGAGGAGTCGGTGCGCATCGTGCACCACGACGCGTCGCTGGCGATCCGGATGGCCCGCCAGCAGTCGGGCACGGCGGTGATCATCCCGCCGCTGAGCGTGGAGGACGTGCTTGCCATAGCCGCCGAGGGCGAGCGGGTGCCCCGAAAGTCCACCTCGTTCGGCCCGAAGCCCCGTACCGGCCTCGTCCTGCGCACCTTCGCCACCGGCTGATAGCTACGTGTCGGCCACCGTGTCGGCCGCGAGCGAGTGCCGGCCGCGCTCGAGTCTCGTCACGTGGTGAACCTCCACCTCGTAGGTGCTGGAGCCGCCGCCGGGCACGCTCCAGAACCTGTGGTGCAGCGCTCCCTCGACGCTGACCACGTCGTCCACCCGCCATCGGCCGACGAGGGCCCCCACCTGCGGGTCGAAGGTGACGCAGGCGATGCCGTCGGACTTCTTGTTGCTGGGATGGCCGGGCGGACGGCGGACGGCGAGACCCCACGTCGTTATGCGGTCACCGCTCGGGAGCACCTTGCCCGTCGGCGGCTTGGAGACTCGCCCGACCAGCTTCACCTCGTTGCGATGCATCGGATGCCCTTCCTTCGATGGGAACGCGATCATTCTCCGAGGTGGGGCCGGTGACAGGCCGCGCCGAACGCCGTTCTGTGGACAGCGGAACCACTTCCACGCCGGACACGCCGCACTCTCCGCGTACAAGACAGGTCTTGACCGGGTAAAAGCCGGTCGTCCCCGCCCGTAGAAGCCCGGGCCCGCGCCATGAGCGGCGTAAAGGCATCACACCCGTGCCCTACGCTCGTGTGCGAACCCGGGAACCAAAGGAGTGGCCTGTGGACAACGTCACACCGCTCGGCGGCGACGTCTACGAGATCGACACGCGGATGGCCGGATACTCCGGGATCACGGCGGGATATCTGATCCTCGGCGACCGGCCGTGCCTCGTCGAGACGGGCACCTCCACGTCCGCTCCCGTGGTCCGCGACGCCCTGACCTCTCTCGGAGTCGGCCCGGACGATCTGGCCACGGTGGTGGTCACGCACATCCACCTGGACCACGCCGGAGGCGTCGGCGACATCGCCGGCTACTATCCGTCCGCGGAGATCGTGGTGCACGAGAAGGGGGCCCGGCACCTCGCCGATCCCTCACGCCTCATGGCCAGCGCCCGCATGGTCTGGGGCGACAAGCTGGACAGCCTCTTCGGCTCCCTGGCGCCGACCGAGGTCGTTCGCATCCGGGCCCTCGGCGACGCCGGCTCGGTCGACCTCGGCGGCGGACGCACGCTATCCAGCCACTACTCCCCCGGCCACGCCAAGCACCACGTCGGCCTCCTGGACTCGGCGACCGGGGACCTGTACGTGGGCGACGCCGCCGGGGTGTATCTCCCAGAAACGGGTGATCTGCGTCCCGCGACCCCGCCGCCCGACTTCGACCTCCAGACGGCTCTGGGCTCCCTGGCGCTGTTCGTGGCCCTCGGCCCCCAGCGGCTGCTCTTCAGCCACTACGGGCCCGTCCCCGACGTCACCACGACGCTGGAGCGTTCAGCCGAGGAGCTACGGGTATGGGTGGATCTCACCAGGCAGGCACATTCGGACGGCCTGGACCTCGACCACGCGGCGGCGATGGTGCGCGATAGGACGCGCGAGCGCTACACCGCGCTGACATCCGGGGACGACGAGACGGCGCAGCGGTTCGAGCTGCTCAGCGGCGCGACGTCGAACGTGTCCGGCATCATGCATTGGCTTGACCACACCACGCCCAGCGCCAGGTAAACGCGCCACGCCGGGCCCGAATCCATATGCGATGCATAGGATCGACCCGGCATGGGAACAATGAGTGGCGGGCGCCGCACGCCTTCACGTCCTGCGGCGCCCACCATCCTTCGTCAGTCTTCTTCCTGCCTCAGGCTTTACGATTGTCGGGCTGTTCGACCTCGACGTCATCGTCCTCGAGAACATCCCCAGGAATTCCGCCCGCCGAAACGCCGAAGTCCGGCTCGATGAACGCCGGGGCCATGCCGGGCTCCAGGCGCGTGGTCTTCAGTTCCGGCTTGGCGGTCGCCGCTGCGGGCGGGCCGTCGACAACCCGCCCCAGATCACCTTCGGAACGACCGGCCGGGTCGGCCTGAGGTTCGTCATCCTCCGTGGATCCCGCGATCGCCCCGTCAGGGACACCCGCCGGCTCCGGCTGGACGTCTGCGTCGAGGTCTTCGCCAGGACCGGCTTCATCCTTCTCGGCAGGCGTGCTCAGATCCGGTCCGGCTACCGCGCCAGACTCCTCGGCGACCGGCCCGATCTCCGGCTCCTCACCGATCAGATCGAGTTCTCCGGCGTCGGATTCCTCGTCTGTCAGCGCGACGGTCGCCTCTGCGGCCGGCTCCACGTCGGCTTCGGGCTTCCCATCAGGCCGCCGCGCCTCGGCGGGCGCGACGTCGGTGTCGTCGTAGACATCCGCGAGGACGTCCCCGTCCTCGTCCCCGTCTTGCTCGTCTTCCTCGACGTCCTCGATGACCGAGCCGGTCAGCTCCGCGTAGCGCTCGGCCGCGTCCGTCTCGCCGCCCTCGTCGAACATCATCGCGCGTTCGAACCAGTCGGTCGCCGCGCCCTCGTGACCGGCCTCCGCCAGAGCGTCGGCGTAGGCGAAGGCCAGGCGGGCCGACCACGGATGCGGCTCCTGGTTGCGCAGCTCCGGCACCCGCTGCAGCGTGATGACCGCCGCGTCGTGCTGACCGAGGTCACGGCGGGCCCCGGACTCGACGATGGCCAGCTCGATCCGCCCCGCGCGGTCGAGACGCTCGGCCTCCTTGGAGCGAACGAGGTCGAGCGCGCGCTCCGGGCGCCCGAGGCCACGCTCGCAATCGGCCATGATCGGCAGGAACTCGTCCGACCCGGTCATCCTCCGCCCGGCACGCAGGTCGCTCAGGGCCTCGGCGTAGTTTCCCGCACGGTACGCGGCGAGGCCCACGACCTCACGTACGACGCCGATGCGCGCGGCGAACCGCCGGGCCACCTTCGCGTGCTCGTAGGCGAGCGCGGCGTCATCGTCTCCGAGGGCGCGCTCGGCCGCCACCAGGTGGCAGGCGATCAAGTCCGCGAGGTCGTTCGGGAGCGAGCGCAGCTCGTCACGCACGTCCTTCTCGAGCTCTTCGGGCGTGATGTCCGCCGCCAGCTCAGGCAGCGCGGCGCGCTCCTCGCGGGGAGCGTGCTCAGTCTCGCGATCGAACGGGCGGCCACGCTCGTTGCCGTACCGGGCGCGGGTGCCCGCGCTGTCGGAGCGCGGCGCGTCGCCCCGCTGCTCCCGGGGACCGTCGCCTTCCCGGTGTCCGTACGGCCGGGCGTTGTCGCCGGCGGACGGACGGCTCTCACGGGGACCACGGTCGTCGCGGGCCTCGCGGCTGAACGGACGCTGCGCGGAACTCCGGCGGTCATCCCGCTGGAACGGAGGACGGCCCCCACGGTCGTCACGGTTGAATGAGCGACCACCGCGGTCGTCCCGGGGAGCCGGACGCCCCCCTGGTCCACCACGGTCGTCGCGGCCTTCACGGCTGAAGGGACGCGGGGCGGAGCTCCGGCGGTCATCCCGCTGGAACGGAGGACGACCTCCACGATCGTCACGATCGAAGGAACGCCCGCCACGGTCGCCGGAATCCGCAGGGCGCCCGCCACGGTCCCCGGAATCCGCAGGACGCGCGGCACGGTCACCCGAGTCAAAGGAACGTCCACCGCGATCGTCACGATCGAAGGAACGCCCGCCACGGTCGCCGGAATCCGCAGGACGTCCGCCACGGTCGCCCGAGTCGGTGGGACGCCCGCCACGGTCGTCACGGTCACGCCAGCCGGAGGAACCCGCCGGACGGCCCTCACGCCGGTCGCCGTAACGGGACTCCGGACGGCCACCGCCACGATGAGGACGCTCGCCACCCGTCCCGTACGAGCCGCCACGGCCGCCGGAAGAACCGCGATCGTCACGGGCGCCGGGAGGACGGCCTTCGGCGGAACCGCCACGGTCGTCACGGCTGAACGAGCGACCACCTCGGTCGTCACGGTTGAACGGGCGGCGCGCACCGGAGCCGCCACGATCGTCACCACCGAACGAACGGTCACCCGAGCCGCCCCGGTCGTCGCGGTACGGCGGACGGCTCTCGCGATCACCGCGATCGTCGCGGTTGTACGGACGCGGCGCCGCACCGCCGCGATCACCGCCGCCGCTGAACGAACGCGGGCCCGAGCCACGGCGGTCGTCCCGCTGGAAGGGACGGCCTCCACGGTCGCCGGAGTCGGTGGGACGCCCGCCACGGTCGTCACGGTCACGCGAGCCAGAGGAACCCGCCGGTCCACTCTCACGCCGGTCCCCGTAGCGTGACTCCGGACGACCGGCGCCTCCATCACGATGAGGACGGTCACCACGCGGCGCGTACGAACCACGGTCACCGGGCGCGCGATCCCGGTCTCCGCGGTTGTAAGTAGGGCGCTCGCCGCCGGAACCGCCTCGGTCGTCGCGATTGAAGGGGCGGCTGGGACGGTCACTCCGATCATCGCGATCGAACGAGCGGGCCGGGCGATCGTTACGGTCGTCGCGATCGCTGGAACGGGCCGGGCGGTCGTCGCGATCGAAGGAACGGGCCGGGCGGTCACCGCGGTCGTCCCTGCCGGACGTGCGTCCGCCGGGGGGGCCTCCACGGGAATCACGGTCGGAGGGGCGGTCGCCGCCGCGGTTCTCGCGCTGGAACGGACGTCCTCCACGGGAATCACGGTCGCGGGACCCGTACGAGCCGGCGGGGCGGCCCTCGCGTCGCTCGCCATACCGCGGGCGGTCGCCGGGGCGTCCTTCTCCAGGGGCTCCCGCGCGATCTCCGGCAGCCGGCCGGCCGCCCTTGTCTCCCTCGGGGCGGTCACTGCGGAACCCTCCGGAACCCCCGTCCGAGCGCTGTCCAGCGTCTTCGGGACGGCCCGAGTCCTCACGTCCGTTATCTCTGTTCACTTCTGTCCTTTAGTTGCTCGCTCACCGCGTCCACCGTGATCCGCGTTCACCCATTGCGCCGACCATGTGCGGAGGGGACGGTCTACCCGGCCGCGGGACACAGGCCCGTTCACTCTGTCGCTGCCCGCCCGTGGCGCCTTACGCGACGAAGGCCACCCGTGGTGGGGTGGCCCGGCACCTCCAGCCTAGCAAGGCCTCGAAGCCCACGGGACGCGCGCGGCGATAACGCGGGGCCTGGGCACATGCCTGGATGCTTCCCTCGAGAGGGGGCCGTGCTGGCGGAAGACGCTCGCGCCTGACCGCGAAAGGCCCCTATAACGCAGAAAAGCCACCCAGAGCCTGGGTGGCTTTTCCTGCATAACCATCATGCGAATGATTGTCCGGCGGCGTCCTACTCTCCCACACCGTCCCCGGTGCAGTACCATCGGCGCTGGAA
>JAOPYI010000176.1 GCA_025964675.1 Sphaerisporangium sp.
GGGGAGTCACGTCCGGGTCCTGGCTCGGACACGGCCGGAGCCGGTGAACTGTCCGAGCTGCGGGAACGCATCCTCGAAGGTCCACAGCCGGTATTGGCGGCGGCTGGACGACACCGCAGTGGGCGGCCAGCGGGTGATGATCGTGCTGAAGGTCCCGCGATTGGTGTGCGCCGAGCCCGGGTGCGGACGCCGGACCTTCGCCTCCTGGACTTTCGTCGTTGGAGCGGGTGACGGGAATCGAACCCGCGCTGTCAGCTTGGGAAGTACATCGATCACAGCACGTAGGGCCGCTGACCTGGGCCTCCGGCTGGTCCTGAGTGGCCGTGGTTGCCCCCTCGTCACCCTGGTTAATTGCACGCTAATTGCACGACGATCATGTCTGTGACCCCGTCACCGGTCGGCGCGAGATCGTGTGTGCTCATTGATGTATGTAATGCTCTAGCGGGTGGGCGGTACCCGTGAGAAGAATCGTGCCGTCCTGGCGGTCGATGAGGATGGGTGCGTTGCCCGCCAGCATGGCGCTGATGTCCCCGGTCCGTAGGTGCTGGGCAGATTGGTAGTGGTAGGCCCAGCCGATGGGGTACTCCTGCGCGTCGACGATGACGAAGCCGCCGCCGTAGTCGGAGTATCCGCGAACCTCTTCATAGATTCGGGCGAGTTCTTCTTCGGCGATGCCTCGGGCTTCGGGCTCGGTCAGCATCCCTCCATCATGAACGCCTTGGTGCGGTGTCCGCACACGCCTTCGCCCGGCTGATCATCCCGTTTGCTGTCGACCCGCCCGAAGGGGAAGCGGGCTCGAAGAGCTCAGTAGCAGATGCTTGTCCACATGTGTTCGGGGTCGCTGGACTGCTCGGGTCCAGCACCGCACGCGGGGCAGGCTGGGGGCTCGTCTGTGGAGGGTGGGCGCGTCATCCATGTCGCACTTTAAAGCCGATGCGATTCAGTACGGACCGCCCCGGAAGTACATGCTCCCGTGCGGCCGGGGACGGTCACCGCGCTCATGTGCGACGTCGGACCGGTCGGCGGGTGCCGACCGCTTGGCTAGAGCTCGCAGCGTCTCCAGGCCGGCCAGGACATCAGGGCGATTGTCAGACCTCTTCATCCATCTTGGCAACCGCGCGAACATCGCCATCGTCGGACGAGCGCCGCCGCGCTCGCGCAACCGGGCGGCGATGTAGCCTGCCAGTTCGTTGATGTGCTCCTCGTTGTAGGCCCAAAGGATCTGGCCGACACAACGGGTCTGCAGCCATAGCGGTCGCCGGAAGAACGGGTCCTCAGTGCCGCCCAGCACCGCGCCGACCAGCCCAGCGCCCCGCACTTCGGGTGCCCAATCGGCGACGGCACAGCACTCCGCGCAGGCCAGGCGGCGTGGCTGGAACAACAGCTCACTGAAGTATCTACGTTCGGGAAGACCAGGCCGGGGAACGACGAGCGCACAACCGCCGCACTGCGGGCAGACCACGAGCATTCGGCCAGCGAACTGAGCCAACCACCGTCCCGGGTCGTGGTGGCGGGCCGGATCGGTGCTCGGCTCAGAGTTCATGGCGGAAACCATGGCAAAGCGGCGATCCTGTCCGCAACCGCATTCTCGGACCCGACCCGCAGCCCGTCAGCGGCGCTGTATGCACCGGCGTCCACGATCGCACCACCGAGACTTCGAAAACAGCCCTAGCAGACCTGCGGAGATACGGCCGCTCTAATCGATTATTCGGATGCCGAGTCTGCCTCGGGAGGCACTCTTTCGAGTAGGTGCCACCCGCCGTCTCTGTACTTGAATGTATGTACGCGTTGTGCGAGCCGAATTGTGATGTCCATGGAACTGGCGGCAGAGTGCTCGTCGCCTGGCAACGAACTGGCATCATAGGCAGCGCAGACCAATGCATCATCTTCTGAGCCAAGAATGCGGTAGAGGGCAAGACCGTCATGGCGGCACTGTGGACAGCGGGTGATTGCCATGCGGACATCATCTCGCCCCTTGCGCAGCCAAGGCCGCGGCCACTGGCGCACCCGCGCGTCTCGGAGTTGGTCTGGGGCGCACCGCGGTTTCGGATCTGGCGACCTCGGCGCGCTGGTGAAGGAGGAGTTGGCGGCCCGAGTCCACAGTGTGCCGGTGCACGTCCACACCACCGATGGGGCGACGGTTCTCGGTAACCGGCTGCAATTGATCGGAGTCTTGACCAACCTCGTGGTCAAAGCGGCACGCTGACGCGAGCGTCGAGGTCACCGCGGAATGCTCGGACGGCCAGGCCGTGCTGACCGTGATCGATGATCGTGACGGCATCGCGC
Source organism: Sphaerisporangium sp. (assembly GCA_025964675.1). GTDB lineage: Bacteria > Actinomycetota > Actinomycetes > Streptosporangiales > Streptosporangiaceae > Sphaerisporangium. Next base: position 2,287 of record JAOPYI010000176.1, read on the forward strand.
CGCAGGACCGCGAACGCGTCTTCGAACCTTTCGTCCGCCTGGACGACGGACGCCGTCGCGACCCCGGAGGCAGCGGGCTCGGTCTTGCCCTCGGCCGTGCGGTTGCCGACGCTCACCATGGAACTCTTACGATCGAGGACTCGCCCCGAGGCGCCCGGTTCGTCCTTCGACTGCCGCTGCTGGATACGGCCTCGGCGCCCGTCCGCCCATAAGCGTGGACTTTCCCCTTTGGTAGGTCAGGCGCTGTTCTCAGGTTCACAGGCGGGCGGAAGCCATGCCGGCTTCTCGTCGTCTTGGGGCCGCCATGCGTATCGTCAACCCATGGGGAAGGCCTCGTCGGGCCCGGGATCCGGGTACGCAAGCATCCCAAAGGGCCCAACATCTCGGCATCCGCCAGGGGGAGGCGCTCAGGTTTCCCACGAGACGCGGCCGGCCGATGGAGCGCAGCGAGGACTAGGGAGTGTTTCGAAAGTGCTGGTCATAGCCACTCGTTGATTGCTGCGACCAGCGCGGTGGCCTCGTAGCGGACGGCGAGCTTGTCGTATCTGGTCGCCACTGCGCGGTGGCGCTTGAGCCGATTGATCCCGCATTCCACGGCGTGGCGCGCCTTGTAGTCGGCCTTGTCGAACTTCGGCGCGCTCCGGCCGCGTGCTGGGGGGCCCGGCAGACGGTGGAGTCCACCGAGATGTCCCACGTGATCAGGCCCTTCGCGTCGGCCCGGGCCTGGAGCTGCGCGAAGACGTGGTGCCAGGTGCCGTCGCGTTGCCAGCGGCGGAACAGCCCGTACACCGTCTCCCAGGGACCGTACCGCGCGGGCAGGTCCGCCACGGGACACCGGTCCGCGTGCGGAACCGTATCCCGTTGATCAGCTGCCGCTTGGTGTGAACCGGCGGCCGACCAGGCTTCACGCCCTTCGGCAGCAACGGTTCCAGAACCGCCCACTGGGCGTCCGTCAGATCTCCCCGAGCCACGAGAAGTGATCATTGCATCCCTTGATCCACTTCTGACCAGACCCTAGTTCCCGGGACTGGCCTGCCTTTCCGCGGTCGGGGCCTCGTGCCGGCCGTCGCGCGCTGCGGCGGATGGTCAGCCGAGCTCGGTGAGCGCGCTGTGCAGCCGGTCCAAACCCGTTCGGGCCAGTTCGCCCAACTCCTGCTGGTTGTCCGTCGTGACCCATGTGGCGTATGCCTCTTTGAAGGCGAGCATGCCCACCTCGGCCGCCAGGGTGGCCACCAGGTCCGGCA
>JAOPYI010000203.1 GCA_025964675.1 Sphaerisporangium sp.
TGTTGTCGCCGAGGGTGCGGAGGGCGACGGGATCGGCCTTGCGGGTCTGGGTGGGATTCTTGGGGATCGTAGGGTTCGTGGGCACCCACGGCTGCTGGGTTCCCGTACGTGGAACGCTGGGCAGGCCGCCGGCCGAGGGGCCACCGCCTTGGCCGCCGCCGCCGTTGGAGGCAGGCAGGCCGGGCAGGCTCGGCACGCCCGTGCCGGTGCCCGTGCCGTTCCCGTGGGACGCGTTCGGATCGGGCACCTGAGGCACCGACGGATCGGGCACGTGCGGCACGTTCGGGTCCGGGATTTTCGGATTCGGCTGCACGGGAGCGTTCGGATCGGGGATCTGGGGAACCGACGGATCCGGCACACTCGGGTCGTTCGGAGCCGGCTGCCCGGGGACGTTCGGATCGGGCGGTTTCGGAACGCTCGGATCGGGCTGACCGGGAGCGTTCGGGTCAGGGATCTGGGGAACCGACGGGTCGGGGATGTTCGGATCAGCGGGATCCGGCTGCCCGGGATCCACCGGATCGTCCGGACCGGCAGGACCGTTCAGGTGACGAGGGTCGAGGATCGGGTCCGTTTGGACGGGGTCGTCGGGGCCGCTGAGGTCGTTCCGCGACGTCGGGTCCCGCGTGTCCCGGAATGACGGCCCCTGCAGCTGGTACAGCGGATCCATGCCGCCCGCGTCACCGCTGGAGAGCGGATTCCCCGGATCGACCGACCCGGCCGGCCCGTCGGCGTGTGGCACGGGTCCGCCGTCCTGCACGGCGTACGGGCCCCCCGCGACCGAGCCGAGCGCCGCCGGATCGAAGGCGCCGCCGTCGGAGGGGGTGGAAGCGGCCGGATCGAAGGCGCCGCCATCAGGCGCGGTGGGCGCCGGAACCGACCCGTTCAGCAGCGCTTCTATGCCCCGTTGCTCGCTCACTCCTGCCCCCGTCTCGCACCCGCCAACACTTGATCAGCCGTGAAAGTGCAGACTAGCCCAGCGCCCGTCGGGCCGTACAGGAAGGCGTGCGAGCGTGACGCCCCGCGCTTCTATGCTGTCCGCGATGACCCGCCAGGCAAGGCTGAGGTGGCATGCAGACTCGTCGTGATCTTTACCAGGCGCATCGGCTGATGATGCAGCGCCTGGGCATGGCCCTGCTGCAAGGGGAGCCCGACGTCCCGGAGTCCCCGATGCGCAGGCACAACGTCGCGATGTTCTGCGGCGTGCTGGTGGCGGTCCTGGTGACGGCGGCCTTCGGCATCTGGGGGCTGATGAAGCCTGGCGGCGCCACCTCCCTCACCGCGCCCGGGACGCTGATCGTCGAGGAGCAGACCGGCGCGACGTACGTGTACAGCCGGCAGGAGGCCAAGCTCATCCCGGTCGCCAACTACACCTCGGCCCGCCTGCTGCTCGACACCGCCGACGTGACGGTGCGCACGGTGTCGTCGGCGTCGCTCGCGGGCTTCTCCCGGGGCACGCTGGTGGGCATCCCGGGGGCTCCGGACTCCTTGCCCGCGCGCGAGAAGCTGGTACGCGGCCCCTGGTCGGCATGCGTGGCCGAGATCGTCGACCCGGCTGGGACGCGCAAGCCGTACGTGTCCCTGGTCGGCGGCATGGACGTCGGCGGAAGGCCGTTCGGCGACGAGGCCATGGTCGCCGACGACGGGCAGCAGTCGTGGGTGATCCTGGCGGACCGCCGCATGCGCGTGTCGGACGCCGGGGTCCGTGCCCTGACGGGCGCGCAACCCCGCCAGGTGCCCGCGACCTGGCTCAACGCGCTGCCCATCGGCCCCGACTTCCGGGGCCCGCGCATTCCCGGCCTTGGGCGGAGGGTCAAGGGGCCGGACGGCCGCGTCTCGGCGGCCGGCAGGGTGTACACCGTGCCGGCGGTGACCGGCGGAGACGCCCGCTGGTACGTCCTGCTGGGCGACGGTCTCGCGCCGATCTCCCAGGCCCAGGCGACGTTGCTGCTCCAGGACCCGGCCAGCAAGGGCGCGTACGGCAGGAGCCCGGTGCGGGCGATCGAGGTGGACGCGGCGAGGGCGAACGCGGCCCCGAGGTCGCGCACGTCGCTGGCCGCCGAAGGCATGCCCGCGACGATGCCGAAGATCAGCACGCCCGACCCGGCCGCCCCGCTGTGCACGGTCTACTCCGACACGGCGAAGGGCTCCACCCGCGCGCGGCTGACGATCGGCAGCCGCGTGCCGATCCCCGTTCCGCAGGGCGCCGCCTCCGACCAGGACCATTTCGACCAGGTGCTGCTGCCGCCGGGTGGCGCGGTCCTCGCGGGACTGCTCCCCGGAGAGGGGCAGCTTGGCGCGGTCCAGAACTACTCGCTGGTCACCGATCAGGGCCGGAGGTTCGCCCTCGCCTCGGGCGACCTGCTGCCGAAGCTCGGCTACGACTTCAGCGAGGTCGCGCCGCTGCCTGCTCACCTGCTGCACCTGATCCCGGAAGGGCCCGTCCTGGATCCGGCCGCCGCCAGGATGCCCGTGCCGATCACGCAGGCGGAGGTGGTCAAGCCGTGACCACATGAGGGGCCACTGGTACTAGAAACCGTTATTGACTCGCAATGTGACCTATGTCCGCACTGTGGTGAATGATCCTAGTGTTTGACGTGATCAGCATCGCGGGGGCCGACGATGCGAGCCGCATGGTGGGCCGCCGTGAGCACGCCCAGGCCACACTCCATGGAGGCACCCCGTGGGCCAGCAGACCGCTGCGAATCTCCCCCAGATCGTCGAATCAGCGAAGAGGACCGACTCGGCCCACACGCTGATCGGCACCATCCAGACCCAGCTCCAAGGCCACGTGGCCGACCTGCGCGCGGGCTGGGGAGGCCAGTCGGGCATGGCGTTCGAGTCCGTGTACAACTCGTGGAACCACGAGCTGGGCATCGTGCTGCGGGAGCTGCAGGAGCTGTCCAGGAAGCTCCACCAGGCCGAGGCCCGGTACCGCACGACCGAGCATGAGCAGACGGCGACCGCCAACCGGCTCAGCGCCAACATCAACGTCTGACCCGCCCGCGACAAACGGAGATCATCATGGCTGGTATCAACAACGACGTCGACCGCACCCTGGTCAACTTCGGGACGATGGCCACCGGGCGCCAGGACTTCGCCCGGCAGTGGCAGGCGATGGAGGGCACGCTGCAGCAGCTCGAGACCGACCTCGACCGCCTGCTCGGCGAATGGGACGGCGACGCGCGCACGGCCTACTACGCCGCGAGGGGCCAGTGGGACGCCGCGTCGGGACGCATGGCCGCCCTCCTGAACCAGCTCGGCGGCGTCATCGAGCAGGGTCACGAGAACTTCTCCCTCGCCGAGAAGGCCAACGTCTCGATGTTCGACGGCAAGTGAGGCAGTAGACCGCCCTGGCAGGCCGCCATCACGACGGCAGGGCGAGAGCTTATAAGGGGGCAAGTCAATGACCAGAGACGGCGGCGGTGGCGGCTACGGCGGCTTCTACGTCGACCCTCAATGGCCCGGGCTCGAAGTCAAGGACGGGGTCGAGGTCCACCATTCGTCCGTGAAGAACCTGCTCAAGGCCCTCGAAGACGACATCACAGGGTTGAGGGGCGTCGGGTCCGGCACGGTGCAGCACCTGCGGGTGTACGGCAAGGTCACACCCGGGCACGTCGGGGAGTGGGACGCGGCCCAGCAGCTGAACGCCGTCTTCACCCAGGGCCACACGTCCATCACCACGAGCTACGAGAACCTGATCGCCCAGTACGAGGCGGCACTCGCGGTGATCAGGACATCCTTCGACAACATCGTGAACGCCGACAAGGCAAGCGACGTGAACGGGAACAAGTCGGCGTAGTCAGCGCCAAGTGATGGGGCGATATGGGCAGCATCAGCGATATTCAAGCCATCAGGGCCGGCACGGCTGAACCACACGGTGACTCCGGCACCTACGGCGGTGTCGAGAGCGTCAGGACCAAGCTGTCGAATACGGATCCCGCCGGGGTGGCACAGGCCGGTGGGGCGTACCTCAGCGCGGCCGGCGTGCTAGACAGCATGATCCAGACCCTGGAGTCGGTGGCCGGGACCATGGCGGGCGACTGGAAGGACAAGTCCTCCCAGGAAGCCCAGAAGGCTCTCCAGCTTCTTCACGCGTCGGCCCGTGAGCTCGCGTACAGGGCACGCCAGGTGGGCGCGGCCCACAACGACTACGCCGAAGAGCTCCGAAAGGCCAAGGCCAACCTGCCGGACAGCGGCCTCGCCAGCTGGGACGACGACTGGTGGGGGTGGGCGGCGGACGGCGCGGCCACCTGGGACTCCGAGAACAGCCGGGCCCGCAAGCAGATCGAAGACCTCAACAAGCAGATCAGCATCGTGTACCAGACGCTCCCGGACAGCGTCAGCACGGTGCTTCCGAACCCCGGGCCGCCGGTCGTCCAGCCCCCGAAATCGCCCACCTATCCGACGGATCCGTACAGCGGCATGCCCCACACGGGCATAGGGCCGGCGTACGACTCGGCCGGGATGCCGGGCAGTTCGGGCTCGTCGACATTCCCCGGCGGACCTGGCTTCCCCGGGTCCGGAGATCCCAGCGGTACAGGACAGGGCGCGACGGGCAACGGCTCTGGCACGCCTCCCGGCAACGGCTCAGGGGGTGCCGGCGGTCCCGGTTCGACCGTCCCTGGCGTGGCCGATCCCTCGAAGCCGCCCGGCGACTCGGGGGTGAACGGCGGAAGCGCGTCCGGTGGGCTGAACCCCAACGATCCCCGAAGCACCGACCTGGCCGGGCTCAACACCCCGCCGAACGCGACCAGCCTCACCTCGCCGAACATGAACGGCCTCACGAACCCGAGCGCGCTGAACACGCCACCGGGTCTGAGCGGGACGCCCACCAACGTCACCGGCCCGTCCGGGCTCGGACCGCTCGGCACGGGGCCGGCGGGCACGAGTCCCTTCGGCTCCGGCGGCGCGTCCTACGGCGGCCCGGGTGCCGCCGGGGTGGGCCAGGGCCTGGCCTCGCGAGCCAACGGTGGATCGGGGCCGATGAACGGCATGCCGTTCATGCCCATGGGCGGCGCCGGCGGCGAGGGCAACCAGGAACGCGAGCGCTCCACCTGGCTCACCGAGGACGAGAGCGTCTGGGGCGGCGACGGCCCGGTAGCCCCAGGAGTGATCTGCTGACCCGACGGACACCAGCGAGGCCCCCTAGGCGATCCACCCGGCAACGGCGTGCCCCACGGATCACCGCCATCCCTTGCGCTGGACGCCAAAGGGTGCCCCACCTGCGTTGTGCAGGTGGGGCACCCTTTTGACGTGCCGTCCCCGGCCGGTCGCCCGGCCAGGGCCGCCACGCATCCCCCCGGCCCTACCGGCGTGCCGCGAACCCCTCCCCAGCACACCGGCCTCCCCTTACCGGCGCCCCGAGCCGGTGGGCGCCTGAGAAGAATCTCCCATGCGCCACTTGCAACTCGCTTAAAGGACGCTTGCCACAAATCCCCATAAGTTGCACAAAATGTGCCAACCCGGGTCAGGCATCAGGAGCATCACACCTGACGCAAGCCCATACGAATCCGTGTTAGGACCAATTCGTCCTGGTGGGGTAGCCACCGGCCAAGGCTCGGGCGGCAGGTGTCAGTCCTGCTCGGCGGAGGCCGAAACAGGGACGTCCTCGGCGGGGAGCACGCGGTGCACGACGACCGTGCTGATGCGGTTGCGGCGGCCGGCGGTGCTCTCGGCGGTCAGGCTCAGGCCGTCGACCGTGGCACGGGAACCGGCGATGGGGACCCGCCCGAGGGCATGGGCCAGCAGGCCGCCGACCGTGTCGACGTCGTCGACCTCCAGCTCGATGTCGAACAGCTCGCCCAGCTCGTCGACCGAAAGCCGCGCGGTCACCCGGGCGCTGCCGTCGTCGAGCCACTCGACGCGCGGGGCCTCCTGGTCGTACTCGTCGGCGATCTCACCGACGATCTCCTCCAGGACGTCCTCGATGGTGACCAGGCCGGCCGTGCCGCCGTACTCGTCGATGACGATGGCCAGGTGGATCTGCCGTGCCTGCATCTCGCGCATGAGCTCGTCGATCGGCTTGCTCTCGGGCACGTAGGTGGCCGGGCGCATCAGCGACCCGACCTTCTCCTGCTCGGCGTCGCCGCCCGCGGTGGCCTCGTGCACCCTCCGCACGATGTCCTTGAGGTAGGCGATGCCGACCACGTCGTCTTCGTTCTCGCCCACCACGGGGATGCGCGAGAAGCCGCTGCGCAGCGCGAGCGCCAGCGCCTGCGAGAGGGTCTTGCCGCGCTCGATGAACACCATGTCCGTGCGCGGCACCATCACTTCGCGGACGAGGGTGTCCCCCAGCTCGAACACCGAGTGGATCATCTGGCGCTCGTCGGGCTCGATGACCCGGCGCTCCTCGGCGAGGTCCACGAGGTCGCGCAGCTCGGCCTCGGAGGTGAACGGGCCGTCGCGGAATCCCTTGCCCGGCGTCAGCGCGTTGCCCAGCAGGATGAGCAGCTTGGGCAGCGGCCCGAAGATGCGCGTCAGCCCGTACACGATCGGCGCGCTCGCCAGCGCGATGGGCTCGGCGTGCTGGCGGCCCAGGGTGCGCGGAGAGACCCCCACGATGACGTAGCTGATGACGATCATGACGCCCGCGGCGGCGGCGTACGCCTGCCCCTCGTCACCGAGCGCGTCGACGAAGAGCAGCGTCGCGATCACCGTGGCGATCAGCTCGCAGCTCAGCCGGAGCAGCAGGAGCAGGTTGAGGTAGCGGGGCGGGTCGGCGACGATCGCCTGGAGGCGCTGCGCCCCGCGCCTGCCCTTGCGCGCGAACTCCTCCGCGCGCACCCGCGATATGCGTGCAAGGGCCGTCTCGGCGCTGGCCAGCAGGCCGCCGATGACGATCAGAAGGGCGGCTGACAGCAACCACCCGCCGGGGGAACTCACGGCTCCCGCCGCACCTCCCGCCACGCGTCGAGCAGCTCGCCCTGCAGGCCGAACATCTCCGCGTGCTCCTCCGGTTCGGCGTGGTCGTAGCCGAGGAGGTGCAGGATGCCGTGCGTGCAGAGGAGCTCGAGCTCGTCGCGGGTGCTGTGACCGGCCTCGTCGGCCTGCTTGGCCGCGACCTGCGGGCACAGCACCACGTCGCCGAGAAGCGCCGGGTCGAGCGGGGCGTCGCCCTCCTGGCGGGAACCGCCGGGACTCGGCCGCAGCTCGTCCATCGGGAAGGCGAGAACGTCCGTCGGACCGGGCTCGCCCATCCACTGCTCATGGAGCTGGGACATCGCCGCCTCGTCCACGATCAGGACGGAGAGCTCGGCGAGCGGGTGGATGCCCATGCGCCCGAGCACGTGACCGGCCAGCTTCACGAGCGAAGACTCGTCGATCTCCACGCCCGACTCGTTGGCCACCTCGATACTCATGGTGTTCTTATCTCCCCCGAGGGCGTTTGCCGCCCTTGATGGCATGCGGCTCGGCGGTCGCGAGGTCGTGACGGCTGTAGGCGTCGACGATGTCGCTCACCAGCTTGTGCCGCACGACGTCCGCGCTCGTCAGCCTGCTGAAATGAATGTCCGGAATGCCCTCCAGGATATCCTGGACGACCTTCAGACCACTGTCCGTACCACCGGGGAGGTCGATCTGGGTGACGTCACCCGTGACGACGATCTTGGCCCCGAAACCCAGGCGGGTGAGGAACATCTTCATCTGCTCGGGCGAGGTGTTCTGCGCCTCGTCCAGGATGATGAAGGCGTCGTTCAGCGTGCGCCCGCGCATGTAGGCGAGCGGGGCCACCTCGATCGTGCCCGCCGCCATCAGGCGCGGGATCGAGTCGGGGTCGAGCATGTCGTGGAGCGCGTCGTAGAGCGGGCGCAGGTAGGGGTCGATCTTCTCGTAGAGCGTGCCGGGCAGGAATCCCAGCCGCTCCCCCGCCTCGACCGCGGGCCGGGTCAGGATGATGCGGTTGACCTCCTTGGCCTGGAGGGCCTTGACCGCCTTGGCCATCGCCAGGTAGGTCTTTCCTGTGCCCGCCGGGCCGATGCTGAACACGATCGTGTGCTTGTCGATCGCGTCGACGTACCGCTTCTGGTTGACGGTCTTCGGGCGGATCGTCCGCCCCCGCGACGACAGGATGTCCAGCGACAGCACGTCGGCGGGGCGGCCGGAGCTCATGCGGAGCATCGCGATGCTCCGCTCGACCGCGTCGGCCGTGAGCTGGGCGCCGGACCGGACGAGCTCCACCATCTCCTCGAAGAGCCGCACCACGAGGCTGCTCTCCTCGGGGCTGCCGCTGATGGTGATCTCGTTGCCGCGGACGTGGACGTCGGCGCGGAACGCGCCCTCGATGACCCGCAGCAGCTCGTCACGGGAGCCGAGAATGCTCACCATGGGGTGCTCGTCCGGGATCACCACTTTGGCCTGCGTGCGGGACGGGCCCTTGGTGCGCGGTGGTTCGCCTGCCTGTGCGCCGTTGGGCGCGCTGCGGTGCTCGTGTGACTCGGACATGGGCGGCCCTGCGGCCTGCTCGCCTCCCGGTCTGGTGTGCGTGTTCGTCGCGCTCGCTCGGATGAGCGTTCGGTGCTCTCGCATCGGCCCCGCGCCGCTGGCTAAGCCCATCGTATCCGGGCCGGACTCAGCCCGGAGGCCAGTGCAGCTCACGGCCTCCGAGGACGTGGCCGTGCACGTGAGAGACGGTCTGACCGGCCTGGGGGCCGGTGTTGAAGACCAGCCGGTAGCCCGAGCCGGCCACCCCCTCCTGGACCGCGACCGCGTGGGCCGTCTTGAGCACCTCGTCGGCGAGCCCGTCGTCGGCCGCGGCCAGCGCCGCCGCGTTCTCGTAGTGGTCCTTCGGGATCACCAGCACGTGGGTCGGGGCCTGCGGGTTCACGTCGCGGAAGGCCACCGTGCGGTCGGTCTCGTAGACGATCGTGGCCTGGATCTCCTTGGTCACGATCTTGCAGAACAGGCAGTCGGTCACGCCCGAATGGTAGTCACCTCTGTTGCCAATCGGTAATACCGAGGTGGTCCCGCCGAAAGATCCGCACGGCTAAGGTGGTGTGCGACACTTCAGCGTCAGACAGCGGTCGTGTCGGCGAGGCCACCGGCGAGGACACAACTGGGTCATGCCCCCTAAAGAACCGGAAGAGCGTAAACCCTCTGGGAAGGCCGTGCGTCCAACAGATGTGACCACCGAGACCCTCGTGGCCGAAAGGTCGCTCGGGGCGGTGCCCGTCGGGTGGGACGCCGACATGGCCGTAACGGCGCTTTACAGCGCCCACTATCGGTCGCTTGTGCGTCTCGCCATGCTCCTGGTCCGCGATAGCGCGACCGCGGAGGAAGTCGTGCAGGACGCGTTCGTGGCCCTCCATGGAGCATGGCGTCGTCTGCGTGACACCGACAAGGCACTCGCCTACCTGCGCCAATCGGTCGTGAACCGATCGCGCTCAGTGCTCCGCCACCGTGCCGTCGTGGAGAAGTACGCCCCCAAGGGCCTTCCCGACGCGCCGAGCGCGGAGAACGGAGCCATAGGAGAGCTCGAGCGGTCTGCCGTCATCGAGGCGCTGCGCGGGCTCCCCACCAGACAGCGCGAGGCGCTGGTGCTGCGCTACTACGGCGACCTCTCGGAAGCGGAGATCGCGAGCGCCATGGGCATCAGCAAGGGTGCGGTGAAGAGCCACACAGCCCGCGGCATGTCCGCCTTACGCACGGTACTGGAGCAATTGTCATGACCGAGTCCCCCGACGAGTACGGCGAGGTACTGCGCCGTGTCTTGCGCGCGGAGGCGGAGTCCGTCATCCCTTCCGCAGCAGGACTGCAGATCATCCGCACCCGCGTCGACCAGCGCGGCATGCGGGGCATTTTTTGGTGGCGAGCCGCCGCGTCGGCATGTGGAGCCGTCCTGGTGGCCGCCACGGTGGTGATGGTCGTCCCCGGTCTGCGGGAGCAGTTCAACACAGACTCCCGGTCGATCGTGCCGGTCCAGTTCGACACCTCACCGCCCGACGAGTCGAGCACGCGCAGACCGCAGAACGACGCGCACCTCCCGCCCGCTGGTCCACACGGGCTCACGCCGAGTCCGACGGCCGCGATGACGCCGCCCATCACGCCGACGCCGACCACGACGACGTCTCCGGGCAACGACTGCGCGACCTCCGTCCCGACGAGCGTGGAGCCTGACCCCTCCGAATCGCCCCAGCCCTGTGTCTCCGCCACGGCCACGGAACCCCAGCCGGACCAGACCACCAGGCCGAACCCGAAGCCCACTCCGACCCCCACGCCGACGAAGACCGCCCCCAAACCCACCACGAAGCCGACCGCAAGCCCGACCGCAAGCCCGACACCGGCCGACCCGTGCCCGACCTGCACCCCCGCGCCCACGGACACCCCACCGCCGACGATCACCCCGCAGATGACGACGGTCACCGAGACGGCCGTGCCCGCAAGCTAGAAGCGCCCCGGCGGCCGTTTCAGGAGCGGCTGGTTCACCAGCGGCCGGAGCGGGCGAGCAGCACCGCGGCGGCGGCCACGCCGGCCGTGGAGGTGCGCAGCACGGTCGGGCCGAGCACGGCGGGCGTGGCGCCCGCCTCCGTGAACCGGTCGATCTCCTCGTCGGTGATCCCGCCTTCGGGGCCGATCACCGTCACGATGTCGCCTGTCGCGGGCAGTTCCAGGCGGGACAGGGGCTCGGCGGCGTCCTCGTGAAGCACGGCGGCGACCGCCGCGCTCCGCAGCAGGGCCGCGACCTCGGCCGTCGTCGCCTGCTCGGTGACCTCCGGCAGGTGGAAGCGCCGGGCCTGCTTGCCGGCCTCCCTGGCCGTGGACCGCCAGCGGGCCAACGCCTTGCCCGCGCGGTCGCCCTTCCACTGGGTCACGCACCGGGCGGCCCCCCATGGGACGATGACGTCCACCCCGGCCTCGGTCATCATCTCGACCGCCAGCTCGCCCCTGTCGCCCTTGGGCAGGCCCTGGACGACCACGAGGCGGGGAGACGGCGCAGGCACGGCACAGCGCCGGAGGACCGCCAGCCGGAGCGAGTCCTTGGCGACGTCACGCACGACGCACTCGGCCACCGAGCCCATGCCGTCGGTCAGGTCGACGCGCTCTCCGGCGCGCAGCCTACGGACGGTCGCGGCGTGCCGCCCCTCGGGGCCGGAAAGGACGATCTCGTCCCCCGACAGGTCGTCGGCGAGGAAGACGGGGACGCTCACGTGCTCGGGATCATCGGCCGTTGAAGGCGTCCCTGAGCCGGGAGAAGAAGCCCTGCTGCCCGGGAGCGAACTTGCCCGGAGGGCGCTCCTCGCCACGCAGCTTGGACAGCTCCTTGAGCAGCTCCTCCTGGGGCGCGTCGAGGCGGGTCGGCGTCTCGACGTTCACGTGGATCAGCAGGTCGCCCCGGCCGGTCTCGTTGAGCCGCTGGATGCCACGGCCGTACAGCGGGATGACCTGCCCCGCCTGGGTGCCGGGCCGCACGTCGAGATCCTCGGGGCCGTCGAGGGTCTCCACGGTCAGGATCGTGCCCAGAGCCGCCGCGGTCATGGGGATCTCGACCGTGCAGTGCAGGTCGTCGCCGTGCCGCTCGAAGATCTCGTGGGGCCGCTCGACGATCTCGAGGAACAGGTCGCCGGGCGGGCCTCCGCCGGGACCGACCTCCCCCTCGCCGGCGAGCTGGATGTGCGTGCCCTCCTCGACGCCGGCCGGGATGCGTACCTTGATCGTGCGGCGGGTGCGGACGCGCCCGTCGCCGGAGCACTCCTGGCAGGGATGCTGGATGATCGAGCCGAAACCGCCGCACTGCGGGCACGGACGAGCGGTCATCACCTGGCCGAGGAACGAACGGGTGACCTGCGAGATCTCGCCACGACCGTGACACATGTCGCAGGTGTCGGGGTGGGTGCCCGACGCGGCGCCCGAGCCCTGGCAGACCTCGCACAGCACGGCCGTGTCGACCACCAGCTCCCGCGTGGTGCCGAACGCCGACTCCGACAGGTCGAGCTCGACGCGGATCGTCGCGTTGCGGCCCCGCCTGGCCCGGGTGCGGGGCCCTCGGGACCCGCCGGCGCCGCCGAAGAAGGCGTCCATGATGTCGCTGAAGGGGAAGCCCGCGCCGAAGCCCGCGGCACCGGCCCCGGGTGCGCCGCCCCCGCCGAAGGGATCGGCGCCGAGATCGAACATCTGGCGCTTGTTCGGGTCCGACAGGACCTCGTACGCCTGGTTGATCTCCTTGAAGCGCTCCTGGATCTCCGGGTCGGGGTTGATGTCCGGATGGAGCTCTCGCGCGAGGCGGCGATAAGCCTTCTTGATCTCGTCCTGGCTGGCGTCACGGCGGACCCCGAGGATGCCGTAGTAGTCGCGGGCCACCTAGGACCCCGCCAGGATCTGGCCGACATAGCGTGCCACTGCGCGCACCGCTCCCATTGTCACCGGGTAGTCCATTCGCGTCGGGCCCAGCACTCCGAGCCGAGCCAGTTCATTGTCGCCCGAACCGTATCCGGCTGCGACTATCGAGGTGCCGTGAAGTCCGGAGTAGGGGTTCTCCGAACCGATCCGCACCGTGAGCGCGGCTGAGTCACTCGCCTCGCCGAGCAGCCGCATCAGCACGACCTGCTCCTCGAGCGCCTCGAGAACTTCACGCAGGCCGACGCTGAAGTCGCCCGCGAGGTTGGCCGCCCCGGCGAAGATGATCTTCTCGTCGTGCCGGTCGACCAGCGTCTCCAGGAGCACGGACAGGATGGTGTTCGCCACCGGCCGGTCTTCCTCCGGAAGGCGCTCCTGCAGGTCGGCCACCGTCTCCGGCACGCGGCTGAGCCGGCACCCGTCCAGGCAGACGTTGAGCACCGCCCGCAGATGCGCGATGCGGTCTTCCTCCACCACGTCGGGAAGCTCGACGACCCGCTGCTCGACCCGCCCGGTGTTGGTGATCAGCACCAGCATGATCCGCCGCTCGGCCAGCGGCACGAGCTCGACGTGCCGGACCGCGGAGCGGATCAGCGATGGATACTGCACCACGGCGACCTGCCGGGTCAACTGCGCGAGCAGCCGGACCGTGCGGGTCACGACGTCGTCGAGGTCGACGGCGCCCGCCAGGAACGTCTCGATCGCCCGCCGCTCCGCGCCCGACAGCGGCTTGATCTGGGACAGCCGGTCGACGAACAGCCGGTATCCCTTGTCGGTGGGCACGCGGCCCGCGCTGGTGTGCGGTTGCGTGATGTAGCCCTGCTCCTCGAGCACGGCCATGTCGTTGCGGACGGTTGCTGGAGAGACCCCCAGATTGTGGCGCTCCGCCAGCGCCTTCGACCCGACCGGCTCGTTGGTGGACACGTAATCCTCGACAACGGCGCGCAGGACTGCGAGTTTACGCTCATCGAGCAACGTGCTCACCTCCTGCCTGCGTTCGTGCCTGCGTAAACGCCTGGTCTGGCACTCTGTGTTCCCGAGTGCCAAGTGTACGGCTCCGGCCGACAGGGTGCGATAACTCGCCCGCATCGGCTGCGCGTGGCCGCACGGCACCCCGACCGGCACGTGATCTTTGCTAGCGTGCCCTGCTATGCGGGACTACGGACGGGACGTGCTGGCCGGAGACTGGCGGAGGCCGCTACGCGGGAAGATCCCGCAGGTCCCCGCCGAGACCGGCCTCGTGGTTGAGGACGCCGAGGGGGGGTTCTGCGGCGCCGTGGTCGCCTGTGACAAGGAGGCCGTCACGCTGGAGGACCGGTTCGGGCGGCGGCGGGTGTTCCCGCTCGCGCCCGCCGCGTTCCTCCTCGACGGCAAGGCGGTGACGCTCGTGCGCCCGCCTCCGGCCGCCGCGACGGGCCCCGCTCGCAGCGCGTCGGGCTCGATCGCCGTGAGCGGGCTGCGGGCGCGCGTCGCCAAGGAGAGCCGCATCTACGTCGAGGGCGTGCACGACGCGTCCCTCGTGGAGAAGATCTGGGGTCACGACCTGCGCGTCGAGGGCGTCGTCGTCGAATACCTCGAAGGCGTGGACGACCTCCCGGCGATCGTGGAGGAGTTCGAGCCCGGGCCCGGACGCCGCCTCGGGGTGCTGGTCGACCACCTGGTCGCGGGATCCAAGGAGAGCAGGATCGCGGCCCAGGTGTCCTCCCCCGACGTGCTTGTCGCCGGCCACCCCTTCGTGGACATCTGGCAGGCCGTGAAGCCCTCCGTCGTTGGCATCCCGGCCTGGCCCGTGGTCCCGCGCGGGGTGCCGTGGAAGGAAGGGGTGATCGACGCCCTCGGCTGGCGGCTGGAGCCGGCGGACGCCTGGCGCCGCATCCTCGGCTCGGTCCGGACGTTCACCGACCTCGAGCCCGAGCTTCTGGGCCGTGTCGAAGAGCTGATCGACTTCGTGACCATCGGACAGGAAGCTTGAGCCAGAGACCCATGCGCTGAAGGCGGGTCGCTCAGGTCAGGTCGCGTACCAGGGCGTCGGCGAGCAGCCGCCCCTTCAGCGTGAGCACGGCGCGGCCGGTCCTGAAGGGCTCAGGCTCCAGCAGCCCGTCGCCGAGGGCGCGCGCCACGGCCGTACGGGCGTGCGGGCCGATCTCGGCGAGCGGGAAACCCGAGTCGAGCCGCAGCTCCAGCATCAGCCGCTCGACGTGCCGGTCGCCAGAGGACAGCACCTCGCGGGCGTGACCGGGGGAGGAACCGGTGGACAGGCGCGAGGCGTAGGCCGCCGGATGCTTGACATTCCACCATCGGGTGCCGCCCACGTGGCCGTGCGCCCCGGGGCCGACGCCCCACCAGTCACCGCCGGTCCAGTAGAGCAGGTTGTGGCGGCACCGGGCTTCCTCGGAGGTGGCCCAGTTGGACACTTCGTACCAGGAGAAACCGGCCTCCGACAGCATCGTGTCGGCGATGACGTAGCGGTCGGCGGCCACGTCGTCGTCGGGCATGGGCAGCTCACCCCTGCGGATCCGCGCGGCCAGCCGGGTGCCTTCCTCGACGATCAGGGAGTAGGCCGACACGTGGTCGGGACCGGCCTCGATCGCCGCCGCCAGCGAGGCCCGCCAGTCGTCGTCGCTCTCCCCCGGCGTGCTGTAGATCAAATCGAGGTTGACGTGGGTGAAGCCCGCCTCATGGGCCTCTTGGACGGCCTGGGCCGGACGGCCGGGGGTGTGGCGCCGGTCGAGGACGGTGAGCACGTGCTCCTTCGCGCTCTGCATGCCGAGGCTGACGCGGTTGAAGCCGCCTTCGCGGAGCCCTTCGAGGTAGGCCGGGTCGACGGACTCCGGGTTGGCCTCGGTGGTGACCTCGGCGCCCGCCGCCAGCCCGAACTCCTGGTCCACCGCCCGCAGGATCCTGACCAGGTCGCCGGCGGGCAGCAGGGTCGGCGTGCCCCCGCCGAAGAAGACGGTCCGCACCGGGAGGTCGGCGTCCCCGAGCACCCTGCGCGCCAGCCGCACCTCCTCGATGGCCGTCTCGGCGTAGTCGGCGCGTGAGGCACCTGGGCCCAGCTCGGAGGAGGTGTAGGTGTTGAAGTCGCAGTAGCCGCAGCGGGTCACGCAGAACGGCACGTGGACGTAGAAGCCGAACGGCCGCGTCCCGAGGCCCTCATGGGCGCTCGGGGGCAGCTCGCCCGTCGCGGGCACGGCGTCGCCGTCGAGAAGTACGGAAGGCACGGTCCCAGTCTGCCGCTCCCCGGCGCGTGCCCCGGACGGCCTGTGGACAACCGCGCCACCGGCCAGGTCGAGGTACAGGCGGAGGTTACTTCTTGGCCTTGTCGGCGCCCGCGGTCTCGGTGGACAGCGCGGCGACGAAGGCTTCCTGCGGCACCTCGACGCGGCCGACCATCTTCATGCGCTTCTTGCCTTCCTTCTGCTTCTCCAGCAGCTTGCGCTTACGGCTGATGTCACCGCCGTAGCACTTGGCGAGGACGTCCTTGCGGATGGCGCGGATGTTCTCGCGGGCGATCACGCGGGCGCCGATGGCCGCCTGGATGGGCACCTCGAACTGCTGCCGGGGAATCAGGTCCTTGAGCTTCTTGGCCATCTCGACGCCGTAGGCGTAGGACTTCTCGCGGTGGACGATCGCGC
>JAOPYI010000113.1 GCA_025964675.1 Sphaerisporangium sp.
TGCTGAATGACCTATGCATGGCCCCCAACGGTCACCGTGCCGATGGTCAACCGCGGTTCTCCCTCCAGGATCTCTCCGATGCGCTCCACTTGGTCGTCGAGTTCCCGACGTTGGGAGGGGGTGAGCAGGGTCAACGGCTCGACCGTGATGTCCAGCTTGCGTCCGGAGCGGCGCTGATGCCAGACGCCTGCGACCGTGCCGTCGATCAGCAGTACTGGAAAGTTGCCGGCCTGGCCGCCGGCGAGCGCGCGTCGTGCGGCTGGTCCCGGGAAGAGCAGCTCCCGGGGATGGCTGCCAACCGTGTAGTGGTCGAAGTACGGCAGCAGCCGCACGCCGCACGGTGGCAGGGATGCCGCGGCAGTGTCACCGGAGGCAACCCATGCGCGGGCGCCACCAACCTCGACCTGTTCCAGTTCACTCGCGAGGGAGTCGAACAGTTCGGTCGCCCAACCGCGCGGGGCGGACAGCCATTGCGCGAAGTGCTGCGGCGTGGCCGGGCCGTAGGCGTGCAGGTAGCGGCGGACAAGGCCGGCGAGCGCGTCGGATGCCGCGGCCGGCTGGAATCCCGGCAGCCACCGCTGCGGGCTGGTATAGGTGACGTTTCGCCCGCGGTTCGGGCCGAAACACAGCGCGCCGCGATGTGCGGCGAGGTGCATGGCTTGCCGCCAGCGTGGCCACATGCCCTGGAATGCGGGCACCACCGGGTCGGTGGCCCAGGGCCCGGTACGGACGGCTACCTCCGCGCTGAGTTCGTCGATGGTGAGTTCGGCGTCGGCTAGGGTCGCCGCGATCGCCGCGACGACCTCGTCGGTCTGTTCGGGGGTCAGTCGCACGTTGGCGGGCATGGGGTTCGTCGCCGGGGGTACCGCGCTGAGCGCGCCGGTCCACAGTGGCAGGTCAACTGTCGGCAGCAGGTGTACGGTGCCGCGCGGCCCGTACGTCTTCACCAAACTGCGTTCGCTCCACAGCGCGTCCCGGACAGTGGTCCGCGTGGCACCGGCGACGCGGAGCCCGATGGACACTTCGGCGGCGGACAGTACCTGGGCATGCGCGCCGCACATGGCGGCGACGGCGTCGGCTGGTCGGCCGTCGCGCGCCGGGGCGAACAGTCCGTGCCGGTCGAGCCGCCGGCCACATACGTCGGCCCAGGACAGCCGCGGCACGGCGGCGGAACGGTTGGTCATCGGGCACATCTCCTGGTATGTCGTCGATCGGAGTCTGGTGATGCCGGTGCCGGCACCGGAACAGAAGGCAGTCCTCGTCAGCGGAGCTTGACGAAGAACGCGCGCAGGTCGGCGGCTACCGCATCGGCGCCCTCCATCGCGACGAAGTGGCCGTTTATCCGGATCATGATCCTTGCCAGAGCTGATGACCCTGCTTGGCGACAAGAGTTGGTGGCCGTCACGGGCGGTGCTGGGCCAGGGCCGCCGCGGCCCAGGAGCCGCTGACCATGTCGATCCTGGTCTTTCGCTGAGCCCGAGCACCGAACACCACCGCGGCGCCCACCTGATCGAGGTCGGCGCCGCGGTGGTTCAGCGCAGCTTGCTGAAGAACTCCCGGACGTCACCGACGAGCAGGTCGGGCGCCTCCATGGCGGCGAAATGGCCGCCGCGGCCGAATTCGGACCAGTGCACGACAGTGTGTTCGAACTCGACAGTGCGCCGGATCGACACATCCATGGGGAACACCGCGACCCCGGTCGGCACCGTGGAACGCTCACTCGCGCCCCAGGCTCCGGCATGCGCGGTCTCGTAGTAGCCGTTGGCCGAGGACCCGGCGGTGCCGGTCAGCCAATACAGCATCACGTTGGTGAGCAACAGATCCCGGTCCACCGCGTCCTCGGGAAGTTCGGCGGCCGGATCGGTCCACTCCTTGAACTTCTCCACGATCCAGGCCAACTGCCCGACCGGGGAGTCATGCAATCCGTGCGCCAGGGTCTGCGGCCGGGTGATCTGGATCATCTCGGTCGAAGGGTAAGCATCATAGTAGCGTCAATCTTTCTACCGGCTGACGGGTTGGTCCGTGTCGAGTCGTCCGTGCGGCGTGTTCCCGCGGACGACTCGACACTGTTACTCGAGTCAAAGATTTTCGAAGAATAGTTGTCTAATTTGAAATGTGGGTAACTTTGCGTCCGAATCGAGCAACTGTCGCGGTCTGGCTCATGCAATTGGCGGTGATAATTGCCATTGTATTCATTGTAGATAAATGGAAAAGGCACGCTGTTGCGGTGCTCGCGTTTGTAGTAATGCTTGTTGCGCAGCTAAACTCGATTCGTAAGCGAGGAAAGCGCTAGGAGCACTGCTTTTACAGCCGATGATCCCTCGTCGCACCGAGTCTCGTCCACATGCAAATGCTCAACGCCATGATTGTCTGGTTGAACGGCACCTTCGGTGCGGGCAGGACGTGCTAGCCGACCAGTCCACCCAGGTCACAGCGCTCGGCCAGTCGCATCGCCGAGGCCAGCCCGCCGTAGGCGATCACGTGGTCATCGTCGAAGATCGCACGGGTCTTGGCGGGGGCATGAACAATCGCACGCCGCCGGCTGTGGTTGGAGGCCACGTGGCGAAATCATGGACATGAGGCTCAGCCGGTGCGGCCGAACCCGGAGACGGGGGTTTCGTACGCTTCGCGGGCGTCGAGCAACTCCTCCCAGTGCTTCTCCGCCCAGGCGCACGCGACCGCCATCGGTCCCAGCAGGCTGCGGCCAAGCGGGGTCAGCTCGTACTCGACCCGCTGCACGGCCTCGTTGTAGGCGGTACGCGAGATCAGGCCGTCCCGTTCGAGCCCCCTGAGCGATTGCGTGAGCACCTTCGCGGTGATGCCGCGCAGGGGGATCCGCAGTTCAGTGAACCGCCGCGGGCCGTGCTCGAGACAGCGGATGATCATCCCTGCCCACTTGTCGCCGAACCGGATCGGTGAGAGCGCGGACGGGCAGAGTTCGTCGAACATGTCGGGGGCGAGCCGTTCGTTCATGGGTGTCACGATATCCGGTACCCCCTTGGTAACCGCTGCCCCGGATAGCGTCCGGGGCAGCGGCTGGAGCTCAAGCCCAGCCCTGGTGAGAGGGGTCATCCGATGAGCAAGATCGTGGTCTTCGGGGCTGGTGGCCGGGCCGGACGCGCGGCCGTCGCTGAGGCGCGCGGGCGTGGCCACCACGTCACCGCCGTCGTCCGTGATCCGTCCAAGTACGGCGACCTCGCGGCCGAGGGCATACAGGTCATTGCGGGCGATGTCACTGACACGTGCGGCATCACCGCGATCGCCGCCGGTCACGACGCCGCGATCAGCGCCGTGTACGACCCGGGCTCTGATCCGCATGACTTTTTCGTCAGCTCGGCGCGGGCCCTGGTCGATGGTCTGGGGCAGGCGGCCGGGGTGGGGCGGTTGGTGGTGGTCGGGCTGGCCTCCATCCTGGAGACCGCCTCCGGGGTGAAGCTGATGGACACCACCGGCTATCCCCAGGAGTACCGATCGTTCTACCTGGGACACGCGGCTGGGACGGACGCGTTGCATGCGGCGGTCACCACACTGGACTGGCTGGTCATCAGCCCGGCTGGCGACTTCGACCACGGTGGTGCACGCAGCGGCCGGTACCGGACGGCCCGGGCGGACGCGGCCAGCCGCATCTCCTACGCCGACTTCGCGATCGCGCTGCTCGACGAGATCGACACCCCAAGGCACCACCGCACCCATCTCGGCGTCGAGGAGGGGTGATGGACAGCCGAGCCGGCGAAGAGGTTCACGACAATCCGAACGACTGGGTTGCCCGGCACATCCACAGTTTTCTCGAAACCGGCGGCCAAGCGCGTCCGGGCATGAACGACCTGCTGCTGACGACCCGCGGCCGGAAGTCGGGCAAGTTGCGCCGCACGGCACTCGTCTATGGGCGGGACGACGATCGCTTTGTGCTAGCCGCGTCCAACGGCGGTGCGTCGAACCACCCGGCCTGGTACCTCAATCTGCTCGACGACTTCGAGGTCACGGTCCAGGTCGGCACGGAGACGTTCGCCGCGCGAGCCCGTACCGCCACGGCGGAGGAAAAGCCGCCGCTCTGGCTGCTGATGGTCTCCATCATGCCTTCCTACGCGGACTATCAGCGGCAGACCAGCAGAGACATTCCAGTGGTGATCGTGGAGCGGGTGTAGTGGCCGCCCTGCCTTCGCGTACTGCACGGTGATCATGTTGACTGTGGTCTTCGACGCAGGGTAGGCGACGCCCGGGAAGGCGTACGTCGGGGTGTCGGGGTGGTGACGAGGGTCTTCGAGCCCAGGCCGCTGCTCACGTTCACCACGACCGGGGCGGCGGACCGTTGCGGCAGCGGCAGGAATGCGTGGGTGACGCGCACCACGCCGAAGACACTCGCCGTGCTCGGCACTCAGACACTCGTGGAGCAACCGGACATGCCGGGCGGCAGGAGGTGACCCCGCAAGGCCGTCAGCCCGGCGCCAGCAGGCTGGTGGTTCCTCAAGCCCCGGGTAGGCCTGACACGGCGCCGTATCCCGGAGCCGGTTTGCCGAAGTGGCAACACGATTCGCGGCGGCCCGACCGTGCTCCGCATGATGAACGCAAGAGCCGTTGGACGGCGGCCCGGCCTGGTACCGGCCGGTGGTGCACTCGGCGCGCGGAGGATCTAAAGCTTTGGAGGTTTGATGACGCAGCCCGATCCGGTCCTGGAGATCACACATCGTCTGGTCTCCTCTCCTGCCGGCCGCATCCATCTGGTGGAGCAGGGCTCTGGGCCGCTGGTGTTGCTCGTGCACGGGTTTCCGGAGTCCTGGTACTCCTGGCGCCACCAGCTGCCGGTACTGGCCGCGGCCGGCTACCGGGCCGTCGCCGTCGACGTCCGCGGCTACGGCCGCTCCTCCAAGCCTGAGGGCGCGGCGGCGTACCGGATGCTCGATCTGGTGGAGGACAACGTCGCCGTGGTGCAGGCCCTGGGCGAGCAGACGGCAGTGATCGTGGGCCACGACTGGGGCGCGACCATCGCTGCCAACTCCGCCCTCGTCAGGCCCGACGTCTTTAGCGCGGTCGGGCTGCTGAGCGTGCCCTACGCACCGCGCGGCGGGCCGCGGCCCAGCGAGGTGTTCGCGCAGATGGGCGGAGAGGAGGAGTTCTACGTCAGCTACTTTCAGGAGCCCGGCCGGGCCGAGGCTGAGATCGAACCGGACGTCCGCGGCTGGCTCGCCGGCTTCTACGCCGCCCTGTCCGCCGACACCATGTCGGCCGCCGGCGCCCCTGACCCGCACTTCGCCTCCCGGGGCGGGACGCTGCGCGACCGGTTCCCCGCCGGTCGGCTGCCTGCCTGGCTCAGTGAGGACGACCTCGATGTCTACGCCGCGGAGTTCGAGCGGACCGGCATGAGCGGGGCGCTCAACCGTTACCGGAACATGGACCGGGACTGGGAAGACCTCGCCGACTTCGACGGTTCCCCCATCACCCAGCCGTCCCTGTTCATAGGCGGCGCGCTGGACGCCTCCATCACCTGGCTGGCCGACGCCATCGAGGCATACCCCGTCACTCTGCCGGGCTTGGTCTCCTCGCACCTTCTCGATGGCTGTGGCCACTGGATTCAGCAGGAGCGCCGCGAGGAGGTCAACGAGATTCTGACCGGCTGGCTTGCCCCCCTGCCCGTCTGAAACACCGCTCAGACAAGCTCTGCTCGCTCCCGGTGACCTCGGCGATGGCCTCCGGCGACGGCTTGAAGTACCGGCGCAGGTTCTCCGGCTTCTTTCGAGACAGCCATCGTCAACCCCCAAGCCGCGGCTGCCCGGGAACGTCACTCTCTTCCCACTGACGGCACGTTGATTGTGGGTGTCGCGCACATTTCGGACGTGCGGCGGGCGATCTAACTTTGCGGCAACCGGAGGTGTGATCGGCATCACACCATCTCGCGTCAGCCGTGAGATCGGTTCCCGTGGAAGGAGCGGTCATTGAGGCGCTTCCTGTACTCGTCCCTCACGCTGCTGGTGGGCGTCCTGTCCGTGGTCGCGGCGCTACAGCTCACCGTGAGACCCGCCGGCGCGGCCGCTCTGACCAAGGTCACCGGCTTCGGTTCCAATCCGGGCGCGCTCAACATGTGGGTCTACCGGCCCGACAACCTGCCCGCCGGCGCCCCGCTCGTCGTGGCGATGCACGGTTGTACGCAGACGGCGAACGACTACTACACCAACTCCGGCTGGAAGAAGTACGCCGACCAGTACCACTTCGCCCTGGTCTTCCCTGAGCGGATCGACTCGGCGTCCTACCCCTCCAACTGCTTCCAGTGGTTCCAGGAGTCCCACATCGCCAGGGGGCAGGGGGAGGCGCTGTCCGTCGCGCAGATCGTCGGCTTCGCCACCCAGACCTACAACCTGGACTCCAAGCGGGTCTACATCACCGGCCTGTCGGCGGGCGGGGCGATGACCGCAGTCATGCTCGCCACCTACCCGGACCTGTTCGCGGCCGGCTCCATCGTGTCCGGCCTGCCCTATCGGTGCTCCCCACCGGCGTCCACCTCCACCTGCCAGTACTCCGGTGTCGACAAGACCCCGAAGGCCTGGGGTGACCTGGTACGCAACGCCTACCCCGGCTACACCGGGCCGCGCCCGAGGATCGCGATCTGGCACGGGCAGTCCGACGCCGTCGTCGTGCCGAAGAACGGGCTCGAGCTGCGCGACCAGTGGACCGACGTCCTCGGCGTCTCCCAGGCGCCCGTCTCCACCGAAACCCTCCCGGGCAGCACCACTCTGGAGAAGTACGGCGCCGACGCGGTCCGCCTCTACAAGATCGCGGGTGCGGGCCACGGCACCCCTGTTCACCCGGGTACCGGCGCCGACCAGTGCGGCACCGCCGCCGCGTACTTCCTCGACAGCATCTGCTCCGCCTACCGTGACGCCGCCTTCTTCGGTCTAGACGGCCCAGGGGGCACACCCACGGCCACCCCGACGGTCACCCCCACGGCGACTCCGACCACGACCCCGACGGTCACGCCGCCCGTATGCGTGACGGCCAGCAACTACGCCCACACCACGGCCGGACGGGCCTACCAGTCCGGCGGCAACACCTACGCCAACGGTTCCAACGACGCGATGGGGCTGTGGAACACCTTCACCAGCCACACGCTCAAGCAGACCGCCCCGGGCTACTGGGTGGTCGCGGACGCTCAGTGCCCCTGAGGCCGGGCACGACAGGACCGCGCGACCGGCGTCGGCCGGTAGCGCGGTGTCCTGCTTTGGACCTCCGGGACGGGTCACGAAGCGGCGCGGTCGCGGGCGTGGGGCTCGGCGCGGACTGCCTCCCGGTGGTGCCCGTACTCGTCGTCGTTGTGAATGGTCCGGTCAATGACGGTGGCCGGCGTCCTCCGCCGGGTGCGGTATTCCGTGAAAGCGTTTCCGCCTTTCCCCGTGCCGGGGAATGAGAAGACCATTATCGCCACGACGTCGAATCGAAATGCTTTACCTCGTGCTGAGGTCGCGCTTCTTTAGGCCGGGTACCGACTGTATTGCGGAGCGGAGGCCGTGCTTTCGCCACCGGGTACGGTGATCCCGGGACGGGGGAGACGGCGCGCGACTCACCAGCGAAGAGGAGAGCGCAAGCATGATCAGCGACAACCTGTGGACATACCGCCCGGACGTATACGGCAACGACCAGACCATGGACATCGTCGGTTTCGATGTCGAGGCCGTCGACGGCAAGATCGGTTCGGTGGACGAGGCGAGCAACGTCGTCGGCGAGAGCTACATCGTCGTCGACACCGGGCCGTGGATCTTCGGCAAGAAGGTCGTCCTCCCCGCGCTCGTCGTCACCCAGATCAACCAGCCGGACCGGAAGATCTACGTCGCCCGGACGAAGCAGGAAATCAAGAACGCTCCGGAATTCGACCAGAAATCGTACAAGGACGCCGGTTACCGGGCGCGTCTCGCCGGGTACTACGGGAATCTCCCCGGAGCCATGTAATTGTTTCGCGCCGATGGGCCGTTCGCGACGTCGCGAACGGCCCATCGTCATGCCGCCCGAAGGCGAGACGCCGGCGAGGAATTGATTCAACAGCCCGGCAGGGAACGAGAGTGCGCCTCGAGACGCCCACATCGGCGGGTCTACCTTGGTCGCTCACTGCGACGAGGAGGAACCCGGGGCCGGCACGTCCGGCTATCGGCGACCGGTTTCGTGCACGGGCCTCCGAGTCCCTCCCCGGTTAACGGTCCTGCGGAATCACGATGGTCTTCCGGCACCGAAAACCATCGCACTATGCCAACCACAGGACTGTCAGGCGCAGTTAACATTGGATGTCTCCGACCGTCAAGGGGCATCAGCGATGCACTGCCTGTGCCAGAGATGCCCAACAGCGCCGGGAGATGCGGTCTACCAGCTCTTTTGTCCGTAGGCCGGGCTCCACGAATTGGTCTCTACCGAAGGCACAGACATCGGAGGTGTCAGGATGGCACAATGATCGGACGTATTTGGCCGGTTAGCGGCTCGACGCGGGCCGGGAGCCCATGCCCGGGACGCTTGACGCTTCCGTTCGTACGTGTCAAAGTTTCGTCCACAGCGGCGAAAGTTGCGCTGAATTAATCTCTTCCCCCATAAAACAGGTGCGGCGGCGCGCTCCTCCATCGTGAAGGAGTCCGTCATGGACGAGCACGTACCCCTCTCCGCGCTCTCCCAAGAACAGTCTCGACCTCCCGGCTCACGCGCGTTACGGGCGTTCCTGAGGTTCTCCATCGCCGCACGGGCCGCCATCGCGCTGGTCATCGTGGCGGCGGGCATCCTGTCGGTCCCGGTCACGGCGTCGGCGGCGCCGTTGACCAAGGTCCTCGTCTTCTCGAAGACCGCCGGCTTCCGGCACACCTCCATCCCCAACGGCATCGCGGCGATCCAGCGGCTCGGCACCGCCAACGGGTTCACCGTGGTCGCCACGGAGGACGCCGCGGCGTTCACCACGGCCAACCTGGCGCAGTACCAGGCGGTCGTCTGGCTGTCGACCACCGGTGACGTGCTGAACGACGCCCAGCAGACGGCGTTCCAGTCCTACATGGCCGCCGGCGGCGGGTACGTCGGCATCCACGCCGCCGCCGACACCGAATACAACTGGCCGTGGTACGGCGGCCTGGTCGGCGCGTGGTTCAGCTCCCACCCCGCGACCCAGCAGGCCACGGTGCGCGTGGAGGACAGGGCCAACGTCTCCACATCCCACCTGCCGGCGAGCTGGACCCGCACCGATGAGTGGTACAACTACCAGAGCAACCCCCGGTCGAGCGTCAAGGTGCTGGCCAACCTGGACGAGTCGTCATACACCGGCGGCACCATGGGAGACCACCCCATCACCTGGTGCCAGAACTACGGCGGCGGCAGGTCCTGGTACACCGGCCTGGGCCACACCGAGGAGTCCTACGCCGATCCGGCGTTCACCACCATGGTGCTCGGTGGCATCCAGATCGCGTCGGGCGCCAAGCCCGCCGACTGCCGTCCCGAGACCGGCTACACCGCGCTGTTCGACGGCACCCAGGCCGGCTTCGGCAAGTGGCGGCAGGCCGGGCCGGGCGGGTTCACGCTGGCCGACGGCACCCTGACCTCCTTCGGCGGCATGGGACTGCTGTGGTACCCGGTGAGCACCTTCAGTGACTACTCACTCAAGCTCGACTGGATGATGCCGGGCGACGACAACGGGGGAGTGTTCATCGGGTTCCCTGACCCGCAGGGTGATCCCTGGAAGCCGGTCGACGCGGGCCACGAGATCCAGATCGACGCCACCGACGCCGACCCGACCCGTACGACGGGGAGCGTCTACAGCTTCAAGGCACCCGACTCGGCCCTCCGCGCCGCGGCGCTCAAGCCGCCGGGGTCGTGGAACACCTACGAGATCGCACTGCACGGGCAGCATGTCGAGATCTACCTCAACGGGGTCAAGATCAACGACTACATGAGCACGCGTGCCATCGCCAACGGCTACATCGGCGTGCAGAACGACGGCGCGGGCGCCGACATCAACTACCGCAACATCCGGATCAAGCAGGACACCGCCGCCGTCACCGACCTGGCCCGGGGCCGTCCCGTCACGGTCTCCAGCGTCGAGCCCGGAAGCCCGCACGCCGGGGCGAACGCCGTCGACGGCAACGCCGGCACGCGGTGGGGCAGCGCCTACTCCGACCCGCAGTGGATCACGGTCGACCTGGGCGCCACCCGCACCCTGAAGCGGGTGAGGCTGAACTGGGAGACCGCTTACGGCCGGGCGTACCAGATCCAGACCTCGGCCAACAACTCGACCTGGACGACGATCTACTCCACGACCACCGGTGACGGCGGCGTCGACGACGTCACGGTGACCGGCACCGGCCGCTACGTACGGATCTACGGCACCCAGCGTGCCACCCAGTGGGGCTACTCCCTCTGGGATTTGAACGTCTTCGGCACCTGAGCCACCACCGGCCCGCCCGCGTCCACAGCGGCGCGGGCCGGTGCGCCCTTACGGCCCCTTCTCCTCGCGCGGCGCACCTCAGCCGGCACCCTGAGCCCCCGCCGGAGCCACCCTCCCACCCCCTGGAGACTCCGTTGTCAGGTTTCGCGCGCCTTCGTACGGTCGTCGGCGCTGTCGTGCTCGCCCTCGTCGCCGGCGTGTCCGGTGCCGCAGGCGCGTCGGCCTCGGCGCCCGCCGCCGTCCCTCCCGCCGCCTTACCCCTCGCGCCCGCCGCACCGCCGCCGACCAGCGGCTTCGAGAAGGTCAAGCTGGACGGCGGCCTGTCGATGGGCGAGCCGATCGAGCTCTCGGTGCTCCCCGACGGCAAGATCCTCTACATCAACCGGGGTTCCAGCTCCGGCGGCGGCCAGGTCCGCCTGTACAACCCGGCGACCAAGCAGACCACGGTGGCACTGACACTCCAGCTCGACGCCCGGTTCGAGGACGGGCTGATCGGCATCACGATCCACCCGCAGTTCGCCGCCAACCACTGGGTCTTCCTCTTCTACTCGCCGAAGGTCACCCCGCTGGTCAACCGGATCTCGCGGTTCACCTTCAACACCGGCACCAACGTCCTCGACCCGGCCAGCGAGGACATGATCATCGAGTGGCCCACCGAGCGTGACCTGTGCTGCCACTCGGCCGGGTCGATGACGTGGGACTCGAACAACAACCTGTACTTCGCCGTCGGTGACAACACCAACTCAGGCGGCGACTCCGCGGGTATGGCGCCCATCGACGAGCGGACCAGCCGCAGCCCCCAGTACGACGCGCAGCGCACGGCGGGGAACACCAACGACCTCCGGGGAAAGATCAACCGGATCCACCCGGAGAGCAACGGCACCTACACCGTCCCGTCGGGCAACCTCTTCCCCGCGGGTACCGCGTCCACCCGGCCCGAGGTCTACATCATGGGCACCCGCAACCCGTACCGTGTCTGGGTCGACAAGCAGGCGGGCAACACCCTCTACTGGGGCGAGGTCGGACCCGACGCGGGGGCGACCATCGCCAACCGCGGCCCGGCCGCCTACGACGAGTTCAACCGCGCCACCGGCCCTGGCAACTACGGCTGGCCGTACTGCGGCGGGCCGAACGTCGCCTACAACGACTGGGACTTCGCGGCCAACGCCCCCAGAGGCTGGTTCCCCTGCGGGGGCACCGCCGGGCCGGTCAACAACTCCCCGCGCAACACGGGCCTTCAGCAGCTTCCCCCCACCAAACCGGCGCTGGTCTGGGAGCAGCACGGCGGCAGCAAGGAGTGGCCGGCCCTGGACAGCCCCGGAGGCTGCGGCTCGCCTAACCACACCGAGGTCTACCACTACAACGCGAGCCTGAACTCGCCGAACAAGTGGCCGGCCTACTACGACAACAAGTGGATCATCTCGGAGTACTGCCGTAACTGGATCAAGGAGGTGCAGTTCGACAACGGCAACCCGGCCACGGGAACGCCGACCGTCATCGAGCCCGTGCTGCAGGGCATGAACCTCGTCCACCCCATCGACATGGAGTTCGGCCAGGACGGGTCGCTGTACCTGCTGGAGTACGGCAGCGGTTACTTCTCCGGCGCCGCCGACGCGGGCCTGTACAAGATCAACTATGTGCAGGGCGGCCGCTCGCCGATGGCCGTGGTGACGGTGAACAAGGACAACGGCCTGACCCCGCTGGCGGTGACCTTCTCCAGCGCCGGCAGCTCCGACCCCGACGGCGACCCCCTGACCTACGCCTGGGACTTCGACGACAACGGGACCACCGACTCGACCGCCGCGAACCCGTCGTTCACCTACACCACCAACGGCGACAAGCGGGCACGGCTTACCGTCAACGACGGGACGGGCAAGAGCGGCACGGCGGTCGTCCCGGTGGTCGTGGGCAACAACCGCCCCGTCCTGACCCTGTCCGGCGTTCCCAACGGCGGCACCTACAGCTGGGGTGACAACCTGACCTCGGCGGCGAGCGCCACCGACGCCCAGGACGGCACCCCGCCGTGCGCGAACGTGATCATCCGGGCCGCGCTCGGGCACCAGGAGCACGCCCACGAGGAAGGCCAGGGCACCGGCTGCGGCTTCACCGTCAACACCGGCCCCATCCACGCCGGCCTGGACGCGGTGCAGTTCTTCGTCCTGCGCTCCTCCTACACCGACAAGGGCGCGCCGGGCACGGTCGCGCTCACCGGCGAGAAGGAGATCACGGTCTGGCCCAAGCAGTGGCAGGCCGAGCACTACGTTCAGCTGAACGGACCCAAGGTCGTCGACCAGGCGGCGGCCGAGGGCGGCAGGCGGCTCGGCGACATCCAGAGCGGCGAGTGGGTCAAGCACCACGCCGTCAGCCTCAAGGGCATCACGGGGGTCAAGGTGCGGGTGTCCTCCGCCAACGCCGGCGGCACCCTGTCCTTCCGCTTCGACTCCCCGACCGGCCCGGAGGTCGGGCGGGTCGCGGTCGCGGGCACCGGTGGCTGGGACAACTACGTCGAGCTCAACGCGACGATCACCAAGCCCGACGACGGCACCCACGACCTCTACCTCGTCTTCACCGGCAACAACACCGGCACCAACGCGCTGTTCGACGTCGACAGCTACACCTTCACCGGCGCCGGCGTGAGCACGCCTCCGACCGGGTCCACCGACCTCGCACGGGGACGGCCGACCACGGTGTCCAGCGTGGAGACCGGCAATGTGCTGGTCGGCGCCAACGCGGTGGACGGCGACCCGGCCACCCGCTGGGGCAGCCTGTACTCCGATCCCCAGTGGATCACGGTGGACCTGGGCGCGTCCCACTCGATCAACCGGGTCAGGCTGAACTGGGAGGCCGCCTACGGCAAGGCGTACCAGGTGCAGACCTCACCGGACAACTCCACATGGACGACCGTCTTCTCCACCAGCGCGGGCGACGGGGGCGTCGATGACCTGACCGTCGCCGGCACCGGGCGTTACGTGCGCGTCTACGGCACGCAGCGGGCGCTGACGCCGTACGGCTACTCGCTGTGGGACCTCAACGTCTACGGCACCTGACCGGTGGGCCAGGCCTGGCCCCGGGCGTCACGGGGTCCAGGCCTGGCCCGATTTTCGGTAATAAATCCGATGATCGGCCATCATCAGCCGAAATATTTGCCCAGCTCACCGTGACCGGCCTCCCCGCAGGGGTATGGCGACATTGATCCGTTCCGCGAAGTAAGTGGGAAGGCGGTGAGGTCATGACAAGACCGACCGGCCTGGAAGCGCATCCTGACATTGTCGCGATGCGAGCCAAGTACGAACGGGCGAGTTCCAGCACGGCCGCTCAGGTCATCGACGGGCTGACGCTGCTCGCAGGGCTCTATCTCGCGATATCGCCCTGGGTGGTGGGGTTCAACGGCTTGTCCAGGCTATCGGTGAGCAACATGGTCACCGGCTTGGCGCTGGCCGCGCTGGCCCTGGGATTCGCGTCCGCGTACGGCCGCACGTACGGATTGACGTGGATAGCGCCGATCCTGGGCGTCTGGACGATCCTGTCCCCGTGGATCATACGATCCCACACGACCGGGTCGATCTGGAACAACGTCATCACCGGCATCGTCAT
The DNA here is from genome assembly GCA_025964675.1 of Sphaerisporangium sp. Taxonomy (GTDB): domain Bacteria; phylum Actinomycetota; class Actinomycetes; order Streptosporangiales; family Streptosporangiaceae; genus Sphaerisporangium. Next base: position 13,988 of record JAOPYI010000113.1, read on the forward strand.
CCTGCTGCTCGGGCTGGGTGCCATGGCGGTGGGGACCCGGAAGATGCCCACAAGGTAGTGAGGGAGCCTCCGGGTGTGGCGGAGTCCCCGCCACACCCGCTGCGCGTCCGTCGCCCGTTTGCGGTCTGGCGCGAGGAGCAGGACCGCGCGAAGTTCGACCGCGTGTGCGAGATGGCGCGGCGGCTCCCGGCGTTCCGCGAGCGGATCGTGAAGGACCTCCAGGCGCGGGGCATGAGACGCGAGCGGGTCCTGGCCGCCGCGGCACGGATGCTCGACATCGGCTTCTTCCGGGTGGGAGGGGAGGCCTACGAGTCGTACGGCCTGGCGACGCTCCGCATGGAGCACGTGACCTGCCGAAAAGGCCAGGTGACCTGCGTCTACCCGGCCAAGGGCGGCAAGATGCGGGAGGTGGAGATCGTCGACGCCGACGTGTGTGAGGTCGTCACCACGCTGCATCGGACAGGGGAGAAGGGCGATCTGCTCCGCTACCAGCAGGGCTCGCAGTGGGTCGACGTGCGCAGCGAGGACATCAACGGCTACCTGCGCGAGACCCTGGAGTTCGAGGTGTCGGCCAAGGACTTCCGCACCTGGCACGCGACCGTGCTGGCGGCGGTGGGCCTCGCGGTCTCCTCGCGGGCCCGCAACAGGACCGGGAGGAAGCGCGCGGTGAGCCGCGTCATCAGCGAGGTCGCCGACTACCTGGGCAACACGCCGGCGGTCGCCCGGGCGTCCTACGTCGATCCGCGGGTGCTCACCGCCTACGAGAAGGGCCGGACCATCGAGAGGGCGCTCACCGAGCTCGGCGCCGACGCCCGCTTCGGGCAGCTCGCCACGCACGGCGGCGTTGAGCAGGCCGTCATCGCCCTGCTGCGCCGTTCATAGCCGCTCCGGTCCGGCGCTGCCCGCCGGTGCCGGGGGAAAGGAAAGGGGAAACGCCATGACCGACCTGAAGGAAGACCGGGCCATGACCAACCCGTACGCTTCCCTCTCGACCGCCGAGCTGATCAAGCACCTGTCCGAGGAGGTGTCCCGGCTCGTCCGGGACGAGATCCGGCTCGCGACCATGGAGCTCACGCGCAAGGGACGGCGAGCCGGCTTGGGCGCCGGGCTGTTCGGCGGCGCCGGAGTGGTCGCGCTGTACGGCGGCGGCGCGCTGGTCGCGGCGCTGATCCTGCTGGTCGCCCACGTGCTCACGCCCTGGATCGCCGCCGCGGTCGTGGGGGTGGCGCTGCTGATCGTCGCCGCCGTGCTCGCCCTGGTCGGCAAGCGCCAGGTGGGCAAGGCCACGCCGCCGCTCCCCGAAGAAGCCATCCGGAGCCTCAAGGCCGACGTCGACGTCCTGAAGGAGAGTGCACACCGATGACCGAGACCGATCCCATCGCGACCCATTACCGGCCCACCGCGGGCGAGGTGGGCCTGCGCAGGCAGGAGCCCGGCACGGCGACGCCCGAGTCCGCCGGGCCGTCCCTGAACGTCCCCGAGGTCCACGCGCCGCCGAAGCCGTACGTCAAACCCGTGGTCAGCCACGGGAAGGGCGACCCTCTCGCCGGCCTCTCCGAGCCGTCCCTACAGGCCCGCCCGGAGGTCACAAGGGAGAAGAAGCACAAGGAGCCGCGACTGTCGGAGGAGGACCTGCTGCGCGACGACATCGTCCGCACCCGCGAGGAGCTCGGCCGCACGGTCGAGGCGCTGGCGCAGAAGGTCGACGTGAAGGCGCGGGCGCAGCAGAAGATGGCGGAGACGAAGGTCGTCGCCAAGGAGAAGGCCGCCGAGATGGCGGGCCGGTTCCGCGAGGTCGCCTCGCACTCGGCGAAGGCCACCACGGACAAGGCCGGGACGGCCCGGCAGACCGTGCCCGGCATGCTCAAGGAGATCTCCTTCCAGGCCAGGCGCCGTCCAGCCGTGATCATCGCGGTCGGAGCGGTGACCATGGCCGGCGCCGGGTGGCTGAACTGGACCGAGAGGCGCTCGCGCCCCGGCGCCGTCCGCCGGGCCTGGGTCAGGACGACAAGGTAGGACGAACGGCCCGGACCGCCGGCGGGCGCGTTCCCGCAGGGTGCCGTCGGCGGTTCCTGGTGGTGCCGATTGAAAGGGAAATAGCAGGTCATCGTCGCCATGTCGCCGTTGTGAGCGCAGTCCACCCGTCACATGCTCGGGATGTACGCCCGGCGCGCGACCGGCCGTCACAAGGGCGCGCCGCACGCTTCCACGACCTACCGCACAAGGTGGATGACATGCCGCTTCACCCCAATCTCGACCCCGGACTCGCCGCCGGGCTCGAGCACGCCTTCCTGCCGCCCGTCGACTTCGCCCGCCTGTCGCCGGACGACCTGCCGGCCCTGCGCCGCCAGATGGCCGCGGCGTTCGCCGCCATGCCTCCCGCCACGAGCCCCGGGGTCGCGGTGGAGGACCGGCGGGTGCCGGGACCGGACGGCGACCCGGACGTCAGGATGCGGGTGTACCGACCGGCGGGGCTTGCGGAGCCGCTGCCTTGCCTGTACTGGATCCACGGCGGCGGAATGATACTCGGCCTCGTGGAGATGGACGACGCGCGGATGATCGGCTACGTCGAGGACGTGGGATGCGCGGTCGTGTCGGTCGAGTACCGGCTGGCTCCCGAGCACCCGCATCCGGCGCCCGTCGAGGACTGCTACGCCGGCCTGGTGTGGACCGTAAAGAACGCCGAGGAGCTCGGCATCGACCCCGATCGCCTCGCCGTCGGCGGTGCGAGCGCGGGCGGCGGCCTGGCGGCCGCAACCGTCCTGCTGGCCCGCGACCGGGGAGGCCCGGCGGTCGCGTACCAGATGCTGGTCTGCCCCATGCTCGACGACCGGGGCGTCACTCCCTCGAGCAAGGAGTTCACCGAGGCCGTGGCGTGGAACCGCGACGCCAACACCTTCGGGTGGACGGCACTGCTGGGGGAGACAAGGGGCACCGACGCCGTTTCGCCGTACGCCGCCCCAGCCCGGGCGACGGACCTTTCCGGGCTGCCTCCCGCCTACATCGACGTCGGCGAGCTCGAGGTCTTCCGCGACGAGTGCGCCGACTACGCTCAGCGGCTCGCCCAGGCCGGGGTGTCCACCGAGTTCCACCTGTACCCGGGCGGGTTCCACGGCTTCGACGCGCTCGTGCCCGACGCCGAGCTCAGCCGCAGGGCCGTCGCCGGGCGTGTGGCGGGCCTGCGCCGCGCGCTGACCCGCTGACCTCTGTGGGACCTGGTCAACCCGCCAGGACACGGGCCAGCAGCATGCCGCACCCCCCGGCGGCGAGCCCGGCGACGACGCTCGCGGCGACGTTGAGCACGGCGAGCAGGCGGGCCCCGGTCTCGGCCAGCCGCAGCGTCTCGTAGCCGAACGTCGAGTACGTGGTGAGCGCGCCGCAGAACCCGCTGCCCAGCAGCGCCATCACCCCCTCGCCCGCCGGAAGGGCGGCCAGGAAGCCCAGCAGCGCCGACCCGGCGACGTTGACGGTGAGGGTGCCGAAGGGGAAGGCCGCGTCGTGCCGGGCCTGGACGGCGCGGTCGGTGAGGTAGCGCAGTGGAGCGCCCACGGCGGCTCCGGCGGCGACGAGCAGCGCGATCACGGGGCCGCCTCGCCGGGCCGCCCGGCGTAGCGGATCACTTCCACCGGGTCGAGGACGACCAGCCCCTCGGTGACCAGCTCGTCGAGCCGGGGGAGGAAGGCGCGGATCCGCTCCTCGGCGTCCACGATGACGATCGCCACGGGAAGATCCTCCGACAGCGACAGGATCCGGTCGGTGTGGATACGCGACGAGGCCCCGTACCCCTCGATGCCGCGCATCACGGTGGCGCCGGCCAGCCCCGCCTCGTGGGCCCGGCGCACGATCTCGTGGTACAGCGGCCGATGGCGCCACTGGTCGGACTCCCCGACGAGGATCGTCAGGCGGACTGCGGGGCCTTCGAGCTTCATGATGACCCTCCCGTACGAAGGAGGCGGATGACCGCGCGGGTCGCGGAGGCCCCGGCGTACACCGCCAGCACGGCGCAGACCACGGTGGCCGCCAGGTAGGCGAGCGCGGTGCCGAGGGCGCCGGACGCGGCGGCCAGGCCCGCGTCGACGACGTAACCGGAGAAGGTGGTGAACCCGCCGAGGACGCCCACGCCGAGAAACGGCCGCAGCAGCGGATGGACCGATCGCGCCTCGGTGATCGTGACCATGAGCACCCCGATCAGCAGGCATCCGGACACGTTGGTCGCGAAGGTCGCCCACGGGAAGCCGCCGGGCGGATGCGGGAAGGCCACGGCGAGCCCGTACCTGGCAAGGCTCCCCACCACCCCACCGGCCGAGATCACGCCCAGTGTGGCCCACGGGGCGCGCGGTGGTCCCGCCCGGCGGCGGCCGTCGCGCGGCCCGGCTCCGGCGCGGTGCGGAACCGGATCATCGCCGGAAACGTCGGGCACAGGGTGCACCTGGCGGCTCCACTTCTTCTCCATGGCTGCCACCGACACTACCGAGCGCCCTCACCAGCCATGGGACAGCGGGTCCCCTCTCAACCGGCCCGCAGGGCCGCCGGGAGATCGACGTCACCGGTCACGCGGCGTGCCGTGCGTCCGAGGCTCAGTCGACCTCGGCGCTGCCGCTGACCCGGAGCTTGCGCCGGGCGCGCTCGTAGAACGTCGTGGTGCCGAGCCGCACCACGTGGCCGGCGGAGCGCACGGCGGTCACCGTGATGTGGTCGCCCGGTTTCAGGCGCCCGCCGACCGAGCCGTCCACCTCGACGGCGAGCTGCCCGCTGGTGGGCAGCAGCTCCAGGGTGACCTCCTCGTCGGCGGACAGCACGAGGGCACGGTTGAACGACGAGTGCGCCGCCGCGGGCACGACGATGAACCCCTCGACCAGCGGGGAGACCAGCGGGCCGCCCGCCGAGAAGTTGTAGGCGGTCGACCCGGTGGCCGTCGCCACGATGACCGCGTCGGACGCGTAGCGGACGAAGGGGTGGCCCTCCACCGAGATCGCCACCGCGCAGAGCCGGTCGCCGGGTATCCGCGCCAGCGCGATGTCGTTGAACGCGGTGACCGTCTGGCCGTCCGGCAGGGTGGCCCGCACCGCCATGCGCGGCTCGACGGTGAACTTGTGGCTGTCGATGGCCGACAGCGCGGGGGGCAGCTCGTCGACGTCGATCTCGGCGAGGAAGCCGAGCTTGCCGAGGTTCACCCCGAGGACGGGGGTGGAACGGCCGCAGACCAGCCGCATGGTGCGCAGCATCGTGCCGTCACCTCCCAGGCTGACCAGCAGGTCGGCGCGGTCGACCAGGGCCGAGGAGTCGACCGCCACGGCGCTGCAGTCGATGCGGCCGACCTCGTCCGGCAGCCCCAGCACGGTCACATCCCTGGCGCGGGCCCACTCCACGATCGTGTCGATGGCCTGCTTGGAATCACGCTGAGGGTGCAGCACCAGCCCTACGGTCTTGACCATGCCCATGACGCAACTGTACGGGCGTCCGGCGTCGGCGGGCACGGCGTTGTTAAGCTGTACGGGAGTCCATGGGACGCAAGGAGATCGCCCGCCGCGACACGCCGGTCACGGTCCTCACGGAACGGCGTCGCAGGCCTATAGGTGGCTCATCCGGCATTCCGGGCCTGCCGTTCTAACGGGAGAACGTCCTCCCCGCCGGAAATTCCTGTAGTCGGCCCTATCCTTGTCCGTGCGCCGATGTGGTCCTGACACCAGTTTCGGGGGCCAGGTGTGCCGCCAGGGGTTCGGTGACACGCCGGTCGGCGCTCCGATAAACGGGGACGTTCGACGGAAACGGCTAACTTACGCCAAGGGACCGCCAATGCATTGCACTGTTCTCCGCGTGGGAAGCGACGGAAACCGGGTATATTCTTGAGGTGTCAAACTAAGCTCTGTGAAAGGAGTGGGAGATGGCGACACAGATCCAGACGCTTCTCATCGACGACCTTGAAGGCGGCGAAGCAAAAGAGACCGTGGTCTTCGCGATTGACGGCACCAGCTACGAGATCGATCTGAACGACCAAAACGCCAGCAATCTGCGCGAGGCTCTTTCGCCTTTCGTCTCCAGCGCCCGCCGCGCGGAGGGTGGGCCTGCCCGGGGTCGCAAGCGCGGGGCGCCCCAGCGGCCCTCTCGCGACAAAAGCTCTGAGATCCGGGCTTGGGCCAAGGCGCACGGACTGAACGTCAGTGAGCGTGGCCGCATCGCCTCGCACATCGTGGCGCAGTACGAAGCCGCACAGTGAATGATTAACCCGTCGCGCCCGGATTAGTCGCCCGACGAGCACGTGATCCGCCGCCTGGATCGTCTCTAGCGGACCGCCTTTGTGGCGGCCGTGCTCGCACCGGGCAATGGCCCCCGGTAGCCTTGGCGGCCCGGGTGCCGCTTTCCTCCGGCCCGCAGGCCCACGCGCCTGGCCTGCAGGCTCTCGGCGTCCGGGCGTGATCGTCCTTGATCATCGTTCCGGCGAGGTAGTGCTGACTTCAGCGAATTTGTCAGGATCGGCACTATTCCTTACCACGCCAGTGTGTTAGCCGTGCCTGCGGCCGATCCTGTGAAGTTCCTGTGAAAGCCATGAGCCGTCATCGCGGCCGCGGCCGGGTGTGTCTTTCCCCACTTAACCGGTGTGACGCGTCGCCGATCACCGCTTCACAAGAGCCGCGTGACGCCGAGCGACCTGCCTCCTGGCCAATGCGTAATCGTCTCGCCGGTCCCGGGACTTGACGGGCGGGCGAACCTACGCCATTATCTCTGTCCCTCTTCGGCGTATCCCTGTCGGGCGCACTCCCGAGATGGCCGGGCGGACCATCCGCCGGCCCCGGCCGAAGCCTGCCGCCGCGCGGCGGTCCCCGCAATCTAATGGCCGCCGGAGACGCGGATTGTCCGATCATTTCCTCCGGTGAGGTCAATCATGGACCCCGGATCGGGTCCCCGTGGCGGCAGCCGATCCATTCGCCGGGCGGCCCCCTGCCCTATCGGGGGTGTTAGATGCGAAGACGATAAGGCAATGCCGGGGCCGGAAGTTTTGCCGGTGCTCACCGTTGAGCGGCCGGCGAATCCCAGCCGCCCCTTTTGTGACATTGTGTAAGCATCCTATGCCGGTATGTCCTGACTTTTTCGCTCCTATACGGGATAGGAGAGGGGGCCTGGAGCCGGCGGCGGCATTTTCCGCCGGCGGGGCCGGCCTATCAGATGATGATCCACTCTGTGGCCACCACGGCCCCCTGAAGGCGGCAGCGCAGGCTGAACGGGCCCGTCGGCACCTGATCACAGACGAACCTGCCCATGGCGTCGGCACTCACGGCCCCGGGACGGCGGCCGCGCACCTCGATCAGTGCCGGCTGGGCGGGGATCACCTGCCCGAGTACCCGGCCGGTCGCGCCCATGATGGTGATCTCCACGTCGATGGTCACCCCGTCGGCGTGGAACGTGGCGAGGCGGGTCTCGGTCGCGCCTCGCACGGCCCCCGGCTCCATGAGCGAGTCGAAGGTCAGCGCGGCCAGCTCTGCGTCGAGCGTGCGGAGCGTGTAGGCGTCCACGGCGATCTGGACGAGATCGGAGGGCACCGGGTCGAGGAGCGCCGCCGCGTGGCGCAGCGCGTCCTCCAGGCCCATGTCGTCATCGTCGTGGCCGGAGGTGCCAGGGCCCACGTCGTTCATCGCACACCTCGCTCGGCCAGGAGCGTCCTCAGCCGCCGCAGGCAGCGCTGCCTGGTCGGGCCGATGCCGCCGACGGGGATGCCGAGCGCCGCCGACACCTCGTTGTATTGGGGCCTGGGAGAGGCCATGAGCACGCGCAGGAGCCGCTGGCACGCCTCGCCGAGCTGCTCGAACGCCTGCCAGAGCTGCCTTGCCTTCTCGGCCCCGGCCTCGGCCTCCTCCGACCGGAGCAGCGCCTCCTCCGGCGTCCGCTCGTCGGCGATCCGGTCGAAGACCTCCGGATCGCCGACCGGGAAGACCCGGCGGGACACCTTGATCAGTTTGAGGCACTCGTGGCGCGCCGTGCTGGCGAGCCACGATCCGACACTGTCCGGCTCGCGGATGCGATCGAGATGCTGGGCGAGCCGGAGCCAGGTCGTCTGGTAGACCTCGTGGCCGTCGGCGTCCGACAGATTGTGGGCGCGCACGACCGACCACACCAGGGGGGCGAGCCTTTCGACGAGTGCTTTCCAGGCGGCGGCGTCGCCGTCGGCCGCGGCCAGGAAAAGGCTGCCGATCGAATCAGGGTTCACGGCGACGTCCCTTACGGCGGGGATCATCATCGTACGGCCCGTGACGCGCGGAAGGGGATGATGCGTTTCATCGGGGAGCCGGTGGACGGCGGCTTTCAGGTCCGCCGGCGATCCGACGTGCCCGCCGGCTCCCAGAGTGGCGGCCACAGGGCGCGGACCTCACCGCCGCGTACCGTCGCCGTACGCGTGAGGGGACCGGCGAGGAGCCCGGCCGCGGCCGCCCGGGAGTCGAGCCCAGGGTGCTCCATCATGTGGTTCGCGATCATGGCGGCGACGATGGGGGTGGAGAACGACGTGCCGCTCCACTGCGCCTTGCCGGTGAACCGGTCGACCGAGACCACGGGCGAAGGGGTGACGCCGCACGTGCTCAACTCGCCGACGTGCGCGGGGAACCGGCAGGTGCAGTCGTAGTCGAACGGCGGTGAGGGATCCAGCGGCCAGCGGCAGCCGTCGTACGTCGAGTGCTGGTACCTGTACTGCCTCGAGGCCTGCCCGGTGCCGAGGAACGCCCCCACCAGCCGTTCCCCCGGGGCGTACACCCGCACCCAGTCTCCGTGGTTGGAGAAGCAGGCGCCCCGCACGCCGTCCTCCCGCAGCGCTCCCACGGAGAGCACCGCGTCGCAGGGCTCCGGCAGGCACGCGGACGCGGCGGGCCAGAAGGGGTCGGCGCTCCCATTGTTCCCGGCCGCCGCCACCAGCAGGGTCTCCGGGTGGTCGGCCAGCCTTCGCATGAACTCGGCGAGCCCGAGCAGGGGCCCGCCGCACTCGGTGGACGTGCCGGCGGAGAGGCTGATGATGTCGGGCCACCGGGCCGTCTCCCCGCCGAGGCCGGCGAACGGCGACGGCTCGACGGCCTCCAGGATCTCGTGGCCGAAGTCCCGCTCGCACAGGGCGCCCGCGTGGACCAGCTTGCCGGAGACCCGCAGGTCGGCGTCCGGCGCGATGGCCGCGATGATCCCGGCGATGAACGTGCCGTGCCCGACGTACTCCTTGACGTAGTCCTCCTTGTCGGCCGCGGCGTCCGACAGGCGGGAGAGCGCCGGCTCGTGCCCGGTCTTGGCCGGCTCGCCCCTCGTCGGCACCACGCGCCGCATCCACGGGTAGAGGGTGTCGTGGTTCACCAGGAGCCCGGTGTCGACCACGACGATCGAGACCGGGCGCCGGAGGGCGGCGGACGGCGGGGTGAGGCCGGGGTGCCAGTCACGGGACGTCGGCACGGGCTCGTCCGACGGGCAGGAGTTCACCCCTCCGGAGGTGATGGCGACGACGTGGTTGCGGCCGCCCACCTTCCTGCCGCCGTTCCTGTCCGTGATGACCCTGATCGCGTCGAGCGATCTGGCCACCCCTCCGTCGCGGTCCGGGAAGTCCTCGTCGGTCACCTTGATCCGCAGCAGGCCGGCTTTGACGTCCCTCTCGTCGGGCATGGACACCGGCGCCCGCCTGCCGCTGTTGAGCACCTGGAAGACATCGGGCAGGTCACCCGCCGGCAGGATGATGTGGTCGCGCTCGTAAGCGTAGGCGGGCGAGGTCTCGTCCGGTCCGGCGACGAGGGGAACTCCCATCTCGCGGGAGATCTGGCCGAGCTGTTCCATGAAGCGGTCGGGCGTCATCGTGGGCTCCTTGTTCGAATGGCGGTCATCCGTCACCGGATAAGAGCCGGAAGGTGCCCGGCTGATACTCCGTGGACGCCCCGAAGCCTCACGTCTAACATCGATCCGTGGGTGGGGGAAGCTCGCGCGATTCCGAAGAGGCGGCGGACCCTCTCGACCTGCTGCCTCTGGTCTTCGCGCGCCCGGCCGAGGCGCTCGCCCGGGCACGTGCCCTTCTGTCCTCGGCCCCCACGCCGTACGACGCCTCCATCGCCCACCAGGTCGCCGGCATCTGGGAGCGGGACTTCGGCGATCTGACGGTCGCGATCGGCCACCTGAGGCGGGCGTGCGCGCTCGGCCGCCGCTGCGGATCACCCGACCGCGAGGCCGACGCGCTGGCGGCGCTGGGCGTCGCGGTGGTCTACTCCGGGCGTACGGCACAGGGCCTGCGCGTCCTCGACGCAGGAGTGACGCGGGGCGGCGGCGTCACGGCGGCCCGCGTGCGGTTCCGCCGGGGCCGCGTCCTGTGGATCCTCGGGCGGCACCACGAGGCCCTGGACGACCTGCGCCACGCCGTCCCCGTGCTACGGGAGGCGGGGGACACCATCTGGACCGCGCGGGCGCTCACCCTGCGCGGGCTCGTCCACCTCTCCTTCGGGTCCACCGACCACGCCGACAGGGACTTCGCCGCCGCCGAGCGCCTCTGGGACCTCACCCACCAGGATCACGACCGCAGCGTGGCGGTGTGGAACCGCGGAGCGGCGGCGTTCCGTTCCGGCGACCTGCCGACGGCCCTGCGCCATCTCGACGAGGCCGCCAGGCGCTTCGAGGCACTCGGCACGCCGTCGTTCGGCCTGGCCCACGACCGGTGCGACGTGCTGCTGGCGGCGGGGCTGGCCGACGAGGCGCTCCAGGAGGCCGACGGCGCCACGGCGCTCCTCGAGCGCATGCGGGGGCAGACGACCACCAAGGCCGAGCTCCTGCTGGTGGCCGCCCAGGCGGCGCTGGCCGCGGGCGATGCCGACACGGCTGTGGCCCGCGCGCTCGCGGCGATACGCCTGTTCGCGAGCCAGCGCCGCGAGTGGTGGGAGGCACACGCGCGGCTCGTGCTGTTCAGGTCGCGCGTCGCCACGGGCAGCATCTCCGGCCGGCTCGTACGGGACATCGCGGCGCTGGCCACCCGCCTGTCCGAGCTCCGATCCCCCGAGACGGTGCAGGCGTCCCTGCTCGCCGGCCGGGTGGCCCTCGCGCTCGGCTGGGCCGAGGACGCCGACCGACACCTGGCCGCCGCCGCGCGCGGGCGGCACCGGGGCCCGGCCGTCGCGCGGGCCGACGGATGGCTGGCCGAGGCGCTGCGCGCGATGGCCGCCGGACGGGGCAGGGGCGTGCTCAGCGCCTGTCGCAGGGGGCTCGACGTGCTCGACGAGCACCGGCTCGCCCTCGGCGCGTCAGAGCTGCGGGCACGGGCGACCGCCCAGGGCGCCGAGCTGGCGGCGCTCGCTCAGCGCGCGAGCCTGCGGCCGGGGAACGCCCGGGCGCTTCTGGACTGGAGCGAGCGGTGGCGGGCGACCGCGCTCGCGGTGCCTCCCACCCGCCCTACGGACGACCAGGAGCTGCTGCGCGAGACGACCGCCTTCCGCGAGATCACCAGCCGCGTGGAGTCGGCCCGGTCGGCCGGCACGCCCGCCCCCGCCCTCGAGCGCGAGCAGCGGCGGCTCGAGCGGGCCATCCGTGCGCGCACGCTCAGGGCGCGCAGCGAGGGGAGGACCAACGGCCGTCCCTTCGAGGTCCGCACCCTGCTGGACCGTCTCGGCGACGGCAGGCTGGTCGAGATCGTCGGTGTCGACGGCGACATCCACGTGCTGGTCTGCGGCGGGGGAAGGGTGCGCCGGTTCCCGGCGGGCCGGGTCGCCGGCGCGGCCGCCGAGATCGACCACGTCCGTGCCGGGCTCCGGCGGCTCGCGTACGAGGCGACGGGGCGGCAGGACGGCCGGCGGGCCGGCGCCAGGGCGGCGGAGAGGTTCGGGCTCCTTGAGGCCGGGGCGCGCCGCCTTCAGGACATGCTGCTCGGCCCGGCCCTCCGCCATCTCGGGGACGGCCCGGTGGTGATGGTCCCCCCGGGACGGCTGCACGGGGTGCCCTGGGCGGCGCTGCCCGCCCTGCGTGACCGGGTGCTCGGCGTCTCGCCGTCCGCGGGGGCGTGGCTTCGCGCCGGGGACGTCCGGCCGCCGCTCGGCGCCGGGGTCGTGCTGGTACGCGGTCCTGGCCTCGCGACCGGCGGCGCGGAGGTGCCGCGCCTGGCACGGGAGTACGGCGAGGCGATGGTGCTGGAGGACGGCACCGCCACCGCCTCGGCCGTGTTGAAGGCCATCGACGGCAGCCTGCTCGCGCACATCGCCGCCCACGGCGCCTTCCGCGCGGACAGCCCCATGTTCTCCTCGCTTCGCATGGACGACGGGCACCTCACCGTCCACGACGTGGAGCGGCTGAGCCGCGCTCCCTACCGCATCGTCCTGTCGAGCTGCGACTCCGGCGTCCTTGAGCCCATCGGCGCCGACGAGCTGCTCGGCCTCGCGGCCGCGCTGCTGCCTCTCGGCACCGCGGGCGTCGTCGCGAGCCTGGTCCCGGTCAGCGACGAGGCCGCCGTACCGCTGATGGTCTCCCTCCACGACGGGCTGCGCGCCGGACTCGGCATGGCCGAGGCCCTTCGCGACGCCAGGCGGGCGCTGCCGGGCGACCCCCTGCACCAGGCCACGGGGTGGTCCTTCTCCGCCATCGGGGCCGCCTGAGCGGCGAATCAGGGAGGGGTGACTCATGCTCGAAGCCGAGAGGGGGTCACGGAGGGTCATCATGCCGCGTCCGGCAGCCATGACGCGAGTCAGGCAGGCGTCAACTCCTCCTCAAGTGCCACCCGCTCGAGGTAGCCGTGGGTGGGGATGGGTAGCCATCCGAGCAGTTGTCCATCAAGGGGGAGAGGGCAATGAAACGTGCTGTTTTGGGCGCGATGATGCTGGGAGGCATCGGCCTGGGCGTGATGCGATGGCTCAACTCGCGCCAGACCAAGGCCAGGGCCGAACGGGAGGCCAGCCGGTGGCTGATGGTGACCATCAACCGCCGGCCGGACGAGGTGGTGCCGGACGGGCGGCTGCCCGAGCCGCTGGCACGCCTCGGCGAGACCATCGAGGTACAGGTCCGAGAGGCGCCCGGTGACCGAGGCACCGAGCTGGGCGCGCGGCCGGTCACGCCGGTGCCCACGGGCGTGGAGGAGGTCATGGCGCGCCTGGCCGGGGAGGACCCCCGTCAGGCGGTGCGCACGGCCCTGCGGGAGTCCAAGTGCCTCATCGAGACCGGGGAGGTGCTGCGCCCCGACGAGCCGCCGACGACGCGGCCCACTCCCACCGGAAGGCTTGTGGATCTCGCGTCGCAGCGCGCGGGCGGGGAGGGACGGCTGTGAAGGCACTCACCTGGCAGGGCGTGAACGAGTTGTCGGTGGAACGCGTGCCCGACCCTCGGATCCTCAACGCCCAGGACGCGATCGTCAAGGTGCGGATGACCACCACCTGCGGCTCCGACCTGCACCTTCTCGGTGGCTACATCCCGGCCATGCGCGCGGGGGACGTGATCGGCCACGAGTTCCTCGGCGAGGTCGTCGAGACCGGGCCGGAGGTCCGCCGGCACAGAGTGGGCGACCGGGTCGTGGTGTGCTCGATCATCGGCTGCGGCCGGTGCTGGCACTGTGAGCACGACATGTGGTCCCTGTGCGAGAACAGCAACCCCAAGCCGGGCATCACCGACATGATGTGGGGCGGCACCACCGCGGGGATCTTCGGCTACTCGCACGCGATGGGCGGGTTCAAGGGAAGCCACGCCGAGTACGTGCGTGTCCCCTTCATCGACTACAGCGCGTTCACCGTGCCCGACGGGGTCGACGACCTGAACGCCCTGTTCGCCTCCGACGCGGCGCCCACCGGCTGGATGGGCGCCGACCTCGGCGGGGTGCGGCCGGGAGACGTCGTGGCGGTGTGGGGCTGCGGGGGGGTCGGCCAGATGGCGGCGCGGGCCGCGATCCTCCTCGGCGCCGACCGGGTCATCGCGATCGACCGCTACCCCGAGCGGCTGACGATGACCGAGCGCCACATCGGGGCCGAGACGATCGACTACACCCGCACAGACGTCATCGCCGAACTGCGCGAGCGGACCGGCGGCCGGGGTCCCGACGTCTGCATCGAGGCCGTCGGCCTGGAGGCGGACAGCCCCGGCCCGCAGAAGATCTACGACAAGGCCAAGCAGCGGCTCGGCCTCGAACAGGACCGCCCCATCGCGGTACGGGAGGCCATTCACGCCTGCCGCACCGGCGGATCGGTGTTCGTCCTCGGCGTCTTCGCCGGGATGGTCGACAAGTTCCCGCTCGGCGCGCTGATGAACAAGGGCCTGACGCTGCGGGGCGCCCAGCAGCACGGCCAGCGGTACATCCCGAAGCTGCTCGACCTGATCTCCAAGGGCGAGCTGAGGACGGCCCACCTCGCGACGCACACGATGACGCTGGACGAGGGGCCGAGGGGTTACGACATGTTCAAGAACAAGAAGGACGGGTGCGTGCGGGCGGTCTTCCGTCCCTGGGCGTAGATCGGCCGCCTTCGGGTCCGGGTCCCTTCGGAGAGGGCCGGCGCCGCCTCGCGCGGCACCGGCCCTTTCCGTGCGGCGGCATGATCGCCCAGACACGGTGACGCACGGCGTCAGCGGAGTCCTAAGGTCCCCGCCGCCCGGGACTTTCGGCGCTGACGGCGTCGCCGCCACGGGCGGGATGCTCGAACCAGGGCGGAAGTCAGGGAGGCAGCCATGAACATGTATGTCCGGGACGTCATGGGCAGGGTGGCCATCGCGGTCCAGTTGAACACGTCGTTCTCCGACCTCGTCGAGACGATGCGCCGCTTCAAGGTCGGCGCGGTGGCGGTCATCGACCACGACCGGCGGCCGGTCGGGGTGGTGTCCGCGCACGACCTGCTCAAGGAGTTCGGCACGCCGCGCGGCGCCGTGTTCGAGGGCCGCCGGCAGCGCAGGGAGCACATCAAGGCCGCGGGGAGCACGGCGGCCCAGGTCATGACGACGCCCGCGATCACCGTGACCGAGAAGACGCCCGTCAGGGAAGCCGCCCGCATCATGCACGACCACCGGATCAGGCAGCTGCCCGTGGTCGACGAAACCACCGGCAAGATCGTCGGCACGGTCCACCAGCCGGACCTGCTCAAGATCTTCGTACGCCCGCCCTCCGACGTGCGTGCCGACGTCGACGACACCCTGTGGCGCGCCTCCGTCGACCCGGGGACCCTCACGATCATGGTGGACCACGGCCTGGTGTCGCTCCG
Organism: Sphaerisporangium sp.; assembly: GCA_025964675.1. Lineage (GTDB taxonomy): Bacteria > Actinomycetota > Actinomycetes > Streptosporangiales > Streptosporangiaceae > Sphaerisporangium. The sequence continues at coordinate 29,146 of JAOPYI010000113.1, forward strand.
TGGCACGGTTCCCCGGCGCTCGCAGATCACGCAGGTGGTCCAGGGAGTGCATGCCATCGACGGTGTCATCGAGGTCGACGACCGGATGTGCTACGAGACCGACGACCTCGTCACCGTGCCCCCGCTGTATCTCTGACCGGCCCGTCGCTGTGTGATGGTGGAAGCGGGCACGAGAACACACGGAGGGGGAGGTGCGCCATGGCGGGACGTATCGTCGTCGGGGTCGACGGTTCCCCGTCGGCCGCCGCCGCCGTGGAGTGGGCGGCCGACGAGGCCACGCGCAAGCGGGCGCGTCTCAGGATCGTGCACGTCTGGGAGCCCTGGTCGTACGACTTCCCCTTCAAGGCGGCGCCGCGCTTCGAGAGCTCGCTCCCGGCGTACTGGACGGGCGCGCTGGCCGCCACCGTCGACTGGGTGCACGACCACGCACCGGGCCTCGAGGTCAGCGCCGCCCTGGTCACGGGGGCCGTGTCGGAGAGGCTGACGACGGAGTCCGAGGACGCCGACGAGCTCATCCTCGGCAGCAAGGGGCTGGGCGGCTTCGCGGGACTGGTGCTGGGCTCGGTCGGCCGGTCGGTCGCCGGGCATGCTCCCGGCCCGGTGATCGTGGTACGCCGCTTCACGCCGACCAGGTACGGCGAGATCGTGGTCGGCTTCGAGGGGTCGGAGCTGTCCGAGGCCGCCCTGGAGTTCGCGCTCCAGCAGGCCCGGCTGCGTGAGGCCCGGGTCCACGTGCTGTACGCCTGGTGGACCCCGCCGTTCTCCCCGCACGCGACCGCCTACGCCGGCGGTGTGCAGGAGGTGCTCGCCGAGGAGTCGCGCGAGGTCCAGCGGCGCCTGGATCCCTGGCAGGACAGGTACCCCGACGTGCGGATGGTGGGCTCGGCCGTGCGGGGGCACCCGATCCGCGCGCTGTCGGACGCCTCGCGGGAGGCCGACCTGGTCGTCGTCGGCTCCCGGGCGCACGGCTCCTTCGCCTCGGCCTGTCCGGGCTCGGTCAGCCAGGGCGTCCTGCACCACGCCCGCTGCCCCGTCGCCGTCGTACGGCCCCGCCCGCCGCACGCGTAGCCTTTGGCCGCGCGGGCATCGGCGGGTGGTGGGGCGGTCAAGTGCTGCCCGCTCTTTGAGCAAATGTCCTGTTCGCGGCTTACATCCAGATTCGGGCCGGGCATCCGGTGGGAGACTCCCTGTATGGCGGACGTCCAACCGCGCTCCCTCATGCCGCACATGCGGCTCGACGAGTTGCTGTCGGAGCTGCAGGTCCGGCTTGAAACCGTGCTGGCGACGCGTGACAGGGTGCACGCCCTGCTCGACGCGGTCGTCTCGGTGGGGAGCGACCTGGACCTGGAGACGGTGCTGCGCCGGATCGTGGAGACCGCCACCACCCTCGTGGACGCGACGTACGGCGCCGTCGGGCTGATCGGCGAGGGGAACACCCTGGTGCAGTTCGTCCCCGTGGGACTGTCCGAGGAGGAGATCGCCAGGATCGAGCACTGGCCCCACGGGCTCGGGCTCCTCGGCCTGCTGATCAAGGACCCGCGCCCGCTTCGGCTCCACCACATCGCCGAGCACACCGAGTCGTACGGTTTCCCGCCCGGCCATCCGCCGATGGGGTCGTTCCTCGGCGTGCCGATCCGCGTGCGCGAGGAGGTCTTCGGCAACCTCTACCTGACCGAGAAGCGCGGGGGCGGCGACTTCGAGGAGGAGGACGAGGACATCGTGATCGCCCTCGCCACGGCGGCCGGGGTCGCGATCGAGAACGCCCGGATGTACGAGGAGACCCGGCGGCGCGAGGTGTGGCTCCAGGCGTCCTCGGAGGTCACCACCAGCCTGCTGTCGGGGGCCGGCTCGCATGACGTGCTGACGCTCATGGCGCGGCGGGCGCGCGAGATGGCCGACGCCGACGTCGCGGTGGTGCTGCTTCCCTCGGCCGGCGGTGAGAAGCTGCGCGTCATGATCGCCGACGGGGTGGCGGCCGAGGACATCACGGCGGTGGAGGTCGTGGTCGCCGACTCGCTGTCCGGACGCGCGTTCACGGGAGGGGAACCCGTCGTGGTCACCGACCTCGCCGAGACCGAGATCCCCGCCGTGATCTCGGACGGCCTGCGGATCGGCCCGGCCGTGGCGGTGCCGCTCGGAGCGGCCGGGGCCGTGCGGGGCGTGCTGTCGCTGGGCAAGCGCTCGGGCCGCATTCCCTTCAGCCAGTCCCACGTGCGCATGCTGCACTCGTTCGCCGGGCAGGCGTCCATCGCCCTGGAACTGGCGGAGGCGCGCGAGGACGCCGAGCGGCTCGGCCTGCTCGAGGACCGCGACAGGATCGCCAAGGACCTGCACGACGTGGTGATCCAGCGCCTGTTCGCGATCGCCATGACGCTGATGAGCGCCGTCCGCCTCGTCGACCGGCCGGAGGCCTCCTCGCGTCTTCAGCACGCGATCGACGAGCTGGACGGCACGATCCGGCAGATCCGTTCGACCATCTTCGCCCTTCAGACGCCTCCGGACGCGACGCCCGGCCTGCGCGGGCAGATCGTCGAGCTGGTGGAGGCGGCGCGCGGGCACCTCGGCTTCATGCCGGGCCTGCGGATGGAAGGGCCCCTCGACAACAGGGTGCCGCCGGAACCCGCCGAGCACCTGCTGGCCGTCCTGCGGGAGACGCTGTCCAACGTCGTGCGGCACGCCCGCGCCCGCAGGGCCGATGTCGGAGTGGAGGTCGTGGGCGGCTGGCTGACGCTGGTGGTCGAGGACGACGGGATCGGCCCTCCCACCGGCGGGCGCAACAGCGGACTCCGCAACCTCCGGGACCGGGCCATGGGGCTCGGGGGCTCCTTCGCCGTCGAGTGCGCCGGGGAACACGGCACCCGGGTGAGCTGGCGCGTGCCGCTGGACCAGCCCGGCGCGGTCAGTCCCGGCGATCGGCCTTGAGGTGCGCGGCGAGCGCCGCCGCCTGCGTACGCCGTTGCATGTCCAGCTTGGCGAGAAGGTTGGACACGTAGTTCTTGACGGTCTTCTCGGCGAGGAAGAGGCGCTCGCCGATCTGCCGGTTCGTCATGCCCTCGCCGATCAGCTCCAGGATGTGCCGCTCCTGGCCGGTGAGCGCGGAGAGCGGGTCCTTCCTGGTGGCCTGGTCGCGCAGGCGCCGCAGCATCGAGGCGGTGGTCTGGGGGTCGAGCAGCGACTGGCCCCTGGCCACCGTGCGCACGGCTCCGACCAGGTCCGAGCCGTGGATCTGCTTGAGCACGTAACCCGCCGCCCCGGCCATGACCGCGTCGAACAGGGCGTCGTCGTCGGCGAACGAGGTGAGCATGAGGCAGGAGAGCCCCGGAGTCCGCGAACGGACCTCGCGGCAGACCTCCACGCCGTTCCCGTCGGGCAGCCGCACGTCCAGCACGGCGACGTCGGGCCTGAGGGCGGGGATCCGCGCCACGGCCTGCTCGGCGGTTCCCGCCTCGCCGACGACCTCTATGTCGTCCTCGGACTCGAGGAGGGCGGCCACGCCGCGCCGCACCACCTCGTGGTCGTCCAGGAGGAACACACGAATCATAGTCGGACGCTAGCCCCCCACCCGCCTCACGGGAAGGGACGAAGGTCCCTGGTCGCGCGTGTCGTCACCTCCCCGGGCCCGCTTCCCGGGCGAGCCCGGTTCCAAGCGTGACCTACCTCTGCGTCTCCACCGGCACACGCTGGGTGTCCGGCTTCTCCTCCGCGAGCGGGATGTCCACTTCCAGGATCCCGTCGTGGTAGACGGCCTTGACGCCCTGCTCGTCGGCGTTCGGCGGCAGCGCGACCGAACGGCTGAACTCGCCGTACCTGAACTCGGTGCGGTGCGGCTCCGACCGCTCCTCCTTGCGCTCGCCCCGGATGGTCAGCACCCCGTTGGAGACGATGACCTCGACGTCCTTCTCGGGGTCGATGCCAGGCAGCTCGGCGCGGACGACGTAGTGGCCGTCCCTGACGGTGTCCTCGAAACGGACCATCTGCCCGCCGGTGTACGGCCGCCCTCCGGTGAAGGGCGCTTCCAGCCAGTCCAGCAGATCGGGTACCAAGCCTCTCGACTCCCGGCGTGTTGGCATAGCCATGTGAACCTCCCTGGAGCTCGTCGGGTCCTTCACCTCCATCTGATGCCTGCGCGGGTGCCCGGGTGCAGGGGTCGTAGGTCCCGAATGCCGGGGACATTCGCCCTCGCACCGGGCCCGCTCCGGAAGATCCAGACCCGGCGGCGCCGCGGTGAGGCCGCCCGCCTGGGGCTCGTCAGCCGCGCCTGACGTGCCCGGCGAGCTGGGCGACGTCCTCGGCGGCGTCCCCGGTCAGCTTGTCGGCCAGATCGGCCAGCGCCCGCCCGGCGGCCAGCTCGTCGCCGATCTCCGGCACGGGCCGGTCGACAGGGTTGCGCCTGGCGTATCCGACGCTCTCGTGCCTCCTGCCGTCACGGGTGAGCAGGACGGCCCGCGCGACGGTGCGGTCGTCGTTGTCGTCCTCGGTGATGTAGATCTCCACTGTCCACTGTTTGGCCTGCATGACGCACCTCCTGCGTTTCCCTCCCTCAACCATCTCTCACCGGGTGCGCGCGCTTCGCCCCGGGAGCTGTCAGGGCCGCAGGTCGTCGGCGGCGACCGGCTCCCCGGCGCCCATCGCCGTCTCGGCGGCCAGGCGAAGCGAGGCGACCACCGCCTCCCGCAGGCCGCGCAGGCGGTGCTCGGGAAGCTCGAGGAGGGTGACCTCGCCGGCCCAGGGGGCCGCCCGGGAGACGATCGCCCGCGCCTGCTTCTTGGTGAGGCCCCCATGAGCCCTGATCAGGCCTTCGCGCCAGGTGTTGGCGAGCTTGCCGTGGGCGTTGTCCAGGATGCCCCGCAGCAGGCGGCCGGTCTCGCCGTCCGGGGGCGGCAGCCGTACCGCGTCGACCACCGTGCCCGTGCCGGTGATCTCGTACAGCGGGGAGAGCGGTGAGAGATCGGGCGCGGGCCCGGCGAGGAAGGCCCGTACGTGGCCGGCGCGGGTGGCGAGCAGCAGGCGGGGCAGCGCCGCCTCCAGACCGGAGGGCACGGCCATCGCGACCCGCGCGGGAGAGGCGGCGTACGGCTTGGCCAGCCACGTGGACAGCCTCGCCCTCGGGGCGCGGGGCGCGGTGTCCTTCGGCCAGTCACCGACCAGCACCTCAGGCTCGAAGCCCGCCTCGAAGGACGCGCCGGACGCGGGCCCCGGGCGTGACTCGACCGACTGCGGCCCCTGGGTGTAGATCGCGGTGCCGAAGCGCTCGACCCTGGCGGCGATGGCGGGACGGGTCTTGCTGGTGGGGCGCAGGACGTAGAGGTCGGCGGCCGAGCCGATGGCCTCCGCACCGAAGTAGCGGTTGAAGTCCGGATATATGGCCTCTAGAGCGAGATTCAGGTCGTGAAGGGTGCTCTGCACCTTCAGCGCCAGCATGGGGGTGCGCTCGCTCACCCCGTACGCCAGCAGGACCCGGCCCCGCTCCGGATCGCGCAGCCCCTCCATGGCCCTGGCCACGAACAACCCGACCCCCTCGGGGGTGTACGGCGGGTCGGTGATCGCCAGGTCGGCCTGGTCGCGGGCCGACGGGGGCAGTCCGAGGCGCAGGTCGGCCCAGAGGACCCGCACGCCGAGGCCGAGGCTCTCCGCCTGGGCGTCGATGTAGGCCAGGATGCGATCGTCGATGTCGGCCACGGTGACCTGGACGCCCGGGTGGATCATCGCGACCGCCAGCGAGGTCAGGTCGTGGTCGCCGACGCACAGCAGGCGCGAGCCCGGCAGCCAGAACCTCGCGCCGAGCAGGAGCGCCCTGCGCACGACCGTCTCCGGCGTCGCGGCCACGTGGTCGAGCGCGTGACGCCCGCGCGGCCCTCCCGCGATCAGCTTCTCCATGCGCTCGACCACGTCGGCGTGGCGGGGGAGAAGGTGCGCCACGGGGTCGGCGGGGGCGGCGGAGCCCTCGCCGAGGACCTCTCGGCATGCCCGCGCCTGCTCGGCCGTGAGCCGGAACCGATCCCCGGACCGCTGCGCACCGGCCTCCCGCAGGAGCGCCTCGACGCCGCGCCGGGAGGTCGCGGTCTGCCTGACCAGATCCGCCAGGGCCCACCAGGCGCCGTCGCACAGCAGCGCCAGCGCCGCGCGGAGCCTTCTGGCGTCCACCCCGGCCTCGGCCAGCAGCCTGTTCAGTCCGTCGGGCTCCATGCCGCAACCCTATCGGTGGCCCGCCTCCCGGCCGGGTGCCCGCCGCCTGGGCGGATCGGATCGCTGAACGGGAGTTCCCGCCGGGAAGCGGGCGTGTCCGAGCGGTCGCGGGAGCGGTCCGTTTACTAAACTCCCCCGGGGCGAGGTCACGGGGAGCGTGGGAACCCTCATGCTGTACGGCATAGATGTGTCCAACTGGCAGGGCGCCGTCGACTGGGCGGAGTACGCCGGCGAGGGCGTCGACTTCGGTTTCGCTAAGGCGAGCGAGGGCGCGGCGTTCACCGACAAGTGGTTCGCCCGCAACTGGACGGCGATGCGGGAGAACTGGCTGGTCTGCGGGGCCTACCACTTCGGTCACCCGAAGGGCGATCCCGACGACCAGGCACGCCACTTTCTCGACGTGGTCGACGCGGCGGGCGGCCTGCGGCGCGGCGACCTGGTCGCCCTGGACCTGGAGCACTCCGGCCACCTTCCGCCGAACGAGGTCGCCGCGTTCGCCAGGCGCTGGTGCCACGTGCTGACCCGGTGCACCGGCATCAGGCCGCTCATCTACACCTTCGTGTCGTTCGCCAGGAAGGGCTACTGCGAGGGGCTGAAGGACTACCCCCTGTGGATCGCCGCGCCGAGCCATCCGAAGGGCCACCCCGTCGTGCCGCCGCCGTGGGAAAGGTGGACCATCCACCAGTACGCCCACGGCCCCATCGATCGCAGCGTGTTCAGGGGCACCCGGGCCCAGCTCACCGCGCTCGGTCTCCAGCCACAGCCCCACAGGCGCAAGGCGTAGGGACCCGGCGATAATCGGAGGCGGCTCCCGGTAGCATCGGGCACGATAAAGGTGAAACCGAGTCCACACATTCCTTGGAGTAATCGTGCCTGCCGCCCTCGAAATACGCGTCACCGTCGCCGGAGCCGAGCGTGTGGTGGCGGGCGGCACGACGGCCGGTGAGGCGCTCGAGGCCGACGGCCGCACCGTCGTGGCGGCGAAGATCAACGGCGAGCCGCGTGACCTGGCCACCGAGGTCGCCGACGGCGACACCGTCGAGCCCATCGCCGTCGACAGCGAGCAGGGCCGGTCCATCCTCCGCCACTCCACCGCCCACGTGATGGCGCAGGCCGTCCAGGAGATCTTCCCCGGCGCCCGGCTCGGCATCGGCCCGCCCGTGGAGAACGGCTTCTACTACGACTTCGACGTCGAGCAGCCGTTCACCCCGGACGACCTCAAGCGCGTCGAGAAGCGCATGCGCGAGATCGTCAAGCAGGGGCAGACTTTCGCAAGGCGAGCCGTGTCCGACGACGCCGCCCGCGAGGAGCTCGCCGCCGAGCCCTACAAGCTGGAGCTGATCGGCCTCAAGGGCGGCACCGCCGAGGACGAGAGCGTCGAGGTGGGTGGCGACCAGCTCACCATCTACGACAACCTCGACCCCAAGTCGGGCGAGCTGTGCTGGAAGGATCTCTGCCGGGGCCCGCACCTGCCGTCGACCCGGGGCATCCCGGCGTTCAAGCTGATGCGCTCCGGCGGCGCCTACTGGCGGGGCAGCGAGAAGAACCCCCAGCTCCAGCGCATCTACGGCACCGCGTGGGAGTCCCGCGAGAAGCAGGACGACTACCTCCACCTGCTGGAGGAGGCCGAGAAGCGCGACCACCGCAAGCTGGGCGCCGAGCTCGACCTGTTCTCGTTCCCGACCGAGCTGGGCTCTGGCCTCGCGGTCTTCCACCCCAAGGGCGGCGTGGTGCGCCGCATCATGGAGGACTACTCCCGGCGCAGGCACGAGGAGGCGGGTTACTCCTTCGTGAACACCCCGCACATCACCAAGGAGAACCTCTACCAGATCTCCGGCCACCTCGACTGGTACGCCGACGGCATGTTCCCCCCCATGGAGCTGGAGGGCGCGCGCTACTACCTCAAGCCCATGAACTGCCCGATGCACAACCTGATCTTCAGGTCGCGCGGGCGGTCCTACCGCGAGCTGCCGCTGCGCCTGTTCGAGTTCGGCACCGTCTACCGCTACGAGAAGTCCGGCGTGGTGCACGGCCTCACCCGCGTGCGCGGCATGACGCAGGACGACGCCCACATCTACTGCACCCGCGATCAGATGCAGGACGAGCTGAAGAGCCTGCTGCGGTTCGTGCTCAGGCTCCTGCGCGACTACGGCCTGGATGACTTCTACCTGGAGCTGTCGACCCGTGACCCGGAGAAGTCCATCGGCACCGACGAGGTCTGGGCGGAGGCCACCGAGGCGCTGCGCGTCGCGGCCGAGGCCGAGAGCCTCGAGCTCGTCCTCGACGAGGGCGGCGCGGCGTTCTACGGGCCGAAGATCTCGGTGCAGGCCAAGGACGCCATCGGGCGCACCTGGCAGATGTCGACCATCCAGGTGGACCTGAACCTGCCGGAGCTCTTCGAGCTGGAGTTCCAGGGGGCCGACGGGTCGCGCCAGCGCCCGGTCATGATCCACCGGGCGCTGTTCGGGTCGATCGAGCGGTTCTTCGGCGTCCTGGTCGAGCACTACGCGGGCGCGTTCCCTCCGTGGCTCGCGCCAGTGCAGGTGATCGGCATCCCGATCTCCGAGGCCCACGTGTCCTATCTCGGCGACCTGGCCAAGAGGCTGCGCGAGCGGGGCATCCGGGTGGAGGTCGACGCCTCCGCCGACCGCATGCAGAAGAAGATCCGCAACGCCCAGAAGTCCAAGGTGCCCTTCATGCTGCTCGCCGGTGACGACGACATCGCCAACGGCGCGGTGTCCTTCCGCTACCGCAGCGGTGAGCAGAAGAACGGCGTCCCGGTGGACGAGGCCATCGCCCAGATCGTCGACGCCGTCGAGCGCCGCGTCCAGGTCTGAGAGACCTCCCACCTGCTCCGGGAGCGGCCGGTCCGGTCCCGGAGCGCCGCACGCGCCAAGTGGAGGGCCGGTGCCCGGCACCGGCCTACTCGCGTGTCCGCTGCGTGGTGCCCGGCGGGCGGACAGGCCGCGCCTCGTCCTATGCTGCAAGGCATGCAGGAGCCGATTGAGCAGCCCGGTGCCGGAGAGCCCGACAACTTCCAGCGTCTCTGGACCCCCCACCGCATGGCTTACATCAAGGGGGAGAACAAGCCGAGCGGCACGGGCCCAGGTGATGGCTGCCCGTTCTGTGAGATCCCCACGATGAGCGATCAGGACGGGCTCATCGTCGCCCGTGGCTCCTCGGTGTTCGCGGTGCTCAACCTCTACCCGTACAACTCCGGGCACATGATGGTCTGCCCGTACCGTCACGTTCCCGACTACGTCGACCTGGACGAGTCCGAGACGGCCGAGTTGGGCGACTTCACCAAGCGCGCGATGCAGTCGCTGCGGAAGGCGAGCGGCGCGCAGGGCTTCAACGTCGGCATGAACCTCGGCCACGTCGCCGGGGCCGGCATCGCGGGTCACCTGCACCAGCACGTCGTGCCCCGCTGGGGTGGCGACACCAACTTCATGCCGGTGGTGGGCCACACCAAGGTGCTCCCGCAACTTCTGCAGGACACCAGGGACATCCTCGCCGACGCCTGGCCCGCCGCCTAGCCTCCAAGGGCCGCGGTCACGCGTCCCTTGGGCGTCCGGGCTCGTCGTGAGGGGTCAGGTGGTCAAGGGGCGCAGCACGGGGGAGGGCTCCGGTGGCACGGGCGCGAGGGCGCGGATCCCCGCCGACAGCACCAGCGGGACGGCCAGCGCCAGCGCCATCGACAGCACGGCGGCGCCCGAGTCGTTGACCAGCATCCCGACCACCCCGCTGACCAGGGATCCGATCAGGCCGGCGCGCAGCATCGGCGCGCGCTCGAACGCCACGGGCAGGACCCCGGCGCTGGCGGTGCCCGGGCGGAGGAGCGCGAAGACCAGGAACGCGAAGGCGGCGACGACGATCGGCATGAGGTTGGGCGAGAGCAGCGTGCTCAGCATGGCCGTCAGCTTCCTGAGGATCACCGGCAGGAACGTGCCGTCGAACACCTGCCCGGCGAACCGCCCGAGATGGGTCTGCGAGCCCGGCGGCCGGAGGTAGTCGAGGTAGGCGATGCCCATCACAAGGACGCCGCCCGCCACGCAGAAGGCCCCCAGCTTGACGACCGAGACCTTCTTGCCCGCCACCAGCAGTGCGGTGACCGCGATGCCCGGGACGAACGCGATCACGCCGCCGAAGTCGCTGCCGATCCCCGGCCAGCCGTCGAGGAGCATCGCGAAGCCGCCGAGGCCGGCCACCAGGGCGACGGCCACCCGTCGGCGGCCCGTCCGCACCAGGCCGTCGGCGACGGCGGTCGTCAGCAGGAGCACGGCGGTGGCGAGCAGGGCGAAGGGGATGTTCCCGAGGCCGTAGTAACGCGCGCCGACCACGCCGGTGTAGCCCATGAGGCTGTTGAGCTGCAGGGGGGTGCCGGTGAGCAGGTCGCCGACGAGCACGGCGGCCGTGACGCCCGCGATGACGGCGGGCGGCCCGAGCACGCTGCCCGCCTCCGGGCGGCCCCGCAGGCGCGACCACAGGGCCGGGGCGGCCAGGGCCAGGCCGGTCAGTACGACCGCGCAGGAGGCGACCCCGGCCAGAAGCGCCAGCACGGGCACCGCCGCGCGGTCCCACGGAGCGAGGTTGACCAGGAAGGTGGAGGCCGGGAGCGACGCGAGGCCCAGCGCGGCGACCCGCACCCCGCCAAGGCCCCGGCGGCGGCGCAGCAGCAGGAAGGCGATCCCGTAGAAGAGCACCTGGAGCACCGCCAGGCCGGTGAAGAACGGGCCGCCCGCGGCGCGGATGGCCTGCCCGGCGACGTCGGCGCCGCGGAGCGCCGTGATGCCGTCGTCGAGCGTCGTCGTACGGCTGGCGCTCCACGGCACCCCGATGACGGTCGGGGGAACGGCCACTCCGGCCGCCGTGAGCATCGTGGCCGTGATGTCGGGCAGGATGACCATGTCGTCCCGGTGGGTCGACATCGCCCCGAGGAAGTGCCCCTGGGCGCCCGCCGCCCGCCACATCGCGACCCGCAGGTGCGGCTCGGAGCCGTGGTCGGCCAGCCCGGCCAGCAGCACCGTCGTGTCCTGCGGCAGCAGGCCCAGCACCGCGCCGGCCTTGGCGTCGGCCGCCCTGAGCGCGGCCTTGCGCCGCGCCGGGGACAGGCTCTCCGGCAGCTCCGACAGCCGCTCGCCATTGATGTAGGGGCGGACCAGGTCGTCCACGTCCACGGCGAGCACGCCGCACCCGGACCAGTCGGCGACCTTGTCGGGAGAGGGGGCGTAGCGGTCGACCCGCCCGGCCCGGTCGGCGAGCGCGAGGGCCGCGCCGGGGCCCACCGCGGAGGTGCACTGACCGGCCGCGTGCACCGCGGCGCCCAGCGTGCCCGCGTACTTGACGTCGCGCACCGTCCAGAGCCAGTCGAAGCCCGGGATGACCGCCCCGGCCCCCTGCTGTTCCGGGGCGGGCGGGGGCCCGCACTTGGAGCCGACCGACGAGCGCACCCCGGCCGACACCGTCAGCCACCCGTCGTAGGGACAGGTGGTCCTGCCCACCGCGCGGACCGACAGCGAGCCCACCGCGCTCTGGCCCGCCAGCCGCCACAGGTTGGGGGTGTCGGCGGCGTTCACGTCGTGCCAGTGGAGCCCGGGCACGCCGATCAGGGCCACCCGCGCGGGGCCGTCCGCCCGCGCGACGGCGGGGGCCATGATGAGCCCCAACATGATCACAGCCAACGCGCCGAGCACCCGCCTCACCACTGACCTCCCAAAACCTTCTACCGGCAAATCCTTGGCACCGTACGGGAAAATCAGCTGCCCGGTCCAGGAAACCGCGCTGAACATCATGCGAAAGGTTACCGTGGGCCACGGGTCGAGCGGGGCCGCGTAGCGTCGTGCACGCGTGCTGGCTGACCACGACCACCGCTGCCGGTTCAGGTGCTCGTGCCGGTACCACTTGTCGTTTGGGAAGGTCGTCAGGTCGAATGACGCCCTGATGCCCCTCGTCCCCCATGCAATGCTGATGTAGAACTGAATCATGATCCTTAGTGGTGTTCTCAGGACCCTGCGATGGCCGGTGTTGATGGCGGCGGTACTGCCGCTGGCAGCCTGCGGCGCGCCGGAGGCCGGTGCGCCGCCCCAGGCGGGGGCCGTCCAGGGCGCCGGCCGGCCGGGGAGCCTGGGCAATCCGCGCGTGCTCAACTGCGAGAACCGCAACGGTGAGGTGCCGGAGGAGAAGACCATGGTCCTGACCACGGGGCCGGAGGACCTCGTCATCGGGCCACTGGTCGTGCCCGGACTGATGGCCTGGGCCGGCGCGCGTCCGGAGGAATACGGCGCCGACCACAAGTTCAAGGTCGGCGCCGTGGTCAGGAAGGGCCAGACGGTCACCCTCTCCATCTCGGCAGAGTTCCACGACAGCGCGGGGCTGCTTTACTCCGAGCCCTCCAGGACCGCGCGCACCCCGGCCGAGGCCGACCACGCGGTGACGTTCACCGCGTGCGCCGACCGCGACACGATCTTCGTCGGTGGCTTCTACGTTCTCGAACCCCGGTGCGTTGTGCTGGAGATCCGCCCGCAGGGGCAGGCCGCCGTCCGCCGCGAGATCTCCTTCTTCGGCGGCGCCTGCTGAGTCAGCCGGAGAACAGCGTCGCGACGACCCCGGCGAGCACGACCGCCAGCAGGCCCAGGGCCAGCCGCCGGAACGGCTTCTCCCGGTCCATGAGCCAGTTCATCAGCCAGACCGGTTCCTGCGGGCCCTCCGGGTCCCTCTTCGGCGGCACGGCCGTCACCATCACGATCCCGGGGATCGTGAAACCCATCGCGTAGGCCACACCCGCCCACCAGGGCACCAGGCCGAACAGGGTGACACCCAGCGCCGCCCAGCTCAGGGAGGTCACCCGGAAGGTGGTCATGACCAGGCCGGTGTCCAGCCCCCACACCAGCGCCCCGCGGGCGGGGCCGAGCCGGCCGAAGTGCTGCTGCGGGGTCTGCCGCCGCCACATCGGCGTGCGAAGCCCGAACAGGCCGGAGTCGATGGCCACGCACCAGAGCATGACGAGCACGGCGGCGATCTTCGTGACCGTGCCGGGCACCCAGCCGAACAGGCCGAAGCCGAGCAGATGGACCAGCCCGTAGGTGACGACCGCGGAGACGGTGAAACCGAGGGCGAGCATGAGGATCGGCCGATACATGGCCTTTTCCCCGGGGACTCTCCCCTGGACCAGGGGGCGGAGGTATCCGACGAAGGACAAGCCTCAAAAACTGAACAGTTGCGCGAAGCCGGCGCTGGCGACGAGCAGCAGCAGCGCGACGGTCACCCAGACGTCGAAAGTCAACGCGTCATCCTCCCCCCGCGGTGGCCGCCCACGGGCCGGCGCGTGGGCGGCCACCTGTTCTGTTGTCAGCAGCCGTTGGCGTTGACGGTCCATCCGGCGGAGCAGATGAACGGACCCGTGTTGCAGTTCGCTCCCTTGGTGCACTCACCGCAGGCGTATCGGCGCTGGTACGGCGGCGAGCCGCTGCAGCAGGTCCAGACCTTCATGCTGTAGCCGGACGGGCAGACGTACTGCGCGCTGCTGTTGGTCGGGCAGAAGTTGTTGGGCTGAGCGAGGTTGCAGCACCGCCAGTTGGCGGCCTCGGCTGCCTTGCTCGTCGCGGCCAGGCCCGCGACCGCGCCGATCGTGGTGACCCCGACCTTGCCCATCCAGCCGAGGAACCTTCGGCGGTTCGATCCCGGATGACCGGACTCATCGAGCCCCACGGCCGAAGCCTTGTTCATGTGCCCCATTCGGTACCTTTCTGACTGTTCTGTCCATGTGGTGGAAGCGGATCAGTGCTGTGCGGACGACTTCGTGGCCAGGGTGTGCTTGTAGGCGATGGGAGCGGCCGCGTACATCTGCCGGACCGTCGGCACCGTGTGGGCCCGTGTCAGCTTCCCCTCGGCGACGTGGAGGGCGACGGGCGTGAGGTCGAGCCCGAGACTGCCCACGATGCGCTCGTCCTCGTCGAGGATGACCCGCTCGCTGTACAGCTCGAACTCGGCGATGAACTCGTTGCCGTCCCCGGACACCGGGACGACCACGACCCACATCGAGGGAGGCACCGCGCCACCGCGCAGCGCCGAGGCCAGGTTGCGGCAGGTCTCGCACTTGTTGGAGACGAACAGCACCATGGCCTGGTCGGACTTGTCGAGGGAGGCGGGCAGGCCGAATACGCTGGGCCGCGCGCCCTCCAGGGTGCCCAGCTCCACCGGGGTGGGCTTGTCCTCCATGTCGAGGTAGCCGCGGATCTGCTTGACCTGTTCGAAAAGCTCCACCTGTGCGCCGATCTGGACGAACAAAACCACGGCCATGAGGCAGATCACGATGAGCAGTACCGTCGTCATGCGGCGGGCACCTCCGCGTCGCGTTGGGTCGGTTCCGGGATCACTATGCGGTCCTCGCGCAGCGGCCGCCACAAGCGGAGCTCGGCGACCAGCTTCCAGGCGACAAGGGCGAGCAGGAGCGCGGCCAGGCCGCCCAGTCCCTGCTCTGTGTTCCAGCTCGGCGGGCTCGCCTCGGCCAGCACCGCGAGGGCCAGCCAGAGCGGCAGATAAAGGAGCTGCCGCCAGCCGAGTACGGCGCCGCCGTTGCCGAAGCAGCCGCACTTGATCTTTTCCTTGATGCCCAGTGCGCGGATCCCGGCTCCGGCGAACGCCACGGCCAGCGGCGCGATGAGCGCCCTGGGCCAGGTGGCCGACGGCAGGACCGTGAGCCCGGTCACGGCGACCAGCTCCGCTGCGATCACCGCGATCGCCGCCTTCTCGGCCACCGCCGTCAGCCCGAGCCGTCCGATGGTCCGGCCGAGGTCGCGGAAGGTGAGGATTTTTGAGAGGGCCGCGACCGTGAAGATCGCGATGAGCGCGATCTGCGCCGCGACCCCGAGCACGCCTGACACATTTTGGCTCACCCGCTACTCCCGTTAAGGTCGGAATAATGGGAAAATATGCCAGTTCTTGGAATTGATCAAGGCTCTGACGCGATCAATTTCCACAAGTTACAAGCGTCGTCAGTTGGACGGCACGCAGATCCGCGACTCGTTGTCGATCCGGCGGGTGAGGCCCCGGGCGTCGAGATGCTCCAGGAGCGGTACGGCGACGCGGCGGCTGGTGTCCAGGGCCGCCCGCGCCTGGCTGACGGTGAACGGCGAGGGCAGTCTTTCGAGCAGGGTCGCCGCCAGCTGCGGCGCGTCCGGCAGCAGGACGACGTTCTTGGCGACCACCAGCAGCGCTCCTGCCCGTACGGCCGCCGCCAGGGACTTTCCCGTCAGATCGAGCTCGGCGAGACGCCCGGCGGTCGGGGCGTCGAAGGGCCGCTCGGCGAGTTCGGCCCCAAGCGCGGCGACCGCCTTCGCGATCCGGGGAGGAAGCGGCACCCCGTGCCGGTCACTCCTCTGGACGACCCCTGACCTGATCGTCAGGGGTGGCGCGACCAGCGCCTCCACCAGCCGGCCTTCGGGCAGGCCGAGCAGGCGGGCCGCGGCCTCCACGGTCATCCCCTGAGCGTGCTGGGACACCTGTTCCACCAGGTCACGGCCGAGCGCGGACCAGTGACCTGGATCGGTGAACCAATCGCCCGCAACGGGACGCCCGGCGGATGGATCACCGGATCCCGGGCGTCCCCCAGGTGGGCACCCCATCGCGGTCAGGTCCGCCCGGCTCAGCAGCCCGTGCCAGCGGAGCAGATCCGCGACGGTGGGCACGCTCACCCCGGCGAGCGCCGCCGCCCTCGCCGCCGCGGCTCCCCGGCGCCGCAACGGTGCCGGCCGTATGTCCAGCACGTGGGCGCCGGTGACGATCGCCCGGCGGCCGGGGTCGCGGAGCAGCCCCCGCTCTCCCGACCGGAGCGGCAGGGGCCGGGCAAGGGTGAGCCTCGCGGTGCCCTCACCCAGCGGGCGCAGCCGGGCGGGGACGGCCGCCGAGCCCAGATGGAAGACCAGATCGCCTTTGGGAGCCTCTCCGGAGTCCAGCCGTACGTCGATCACCTCCGTGGTGATCCAGGCGCCCGGGGTCAGCAGCGCCATGCCACGGGACAGGACGGCGCGGCCGTTTCCTCTGAGATTGACGGCGACGCGAGCGATGGCCGGCACCAGGTCGGTCCGCTGGTTGAGAGTCTGCAGGCCCCGGACCTGGACCCGTTCGCCACCGATGACCAGCTCGTCACCCACGCGCAGCGTGCCATGGGCGAGCGTACCGGTGACGACGGTTCCGGCCCCGGTGACGGTGAACACTCGGTCGATCCACAACCGCACCGGGGACTCCAAGTCGGGCTCGGGAAGCCCGGCCGCCAGCCGGTCGAGCGCCGCCTCCAGTTCGGGGATCCCCTGCCCGGTCAGCCCGCTGACGGCGACGGCGGCGATCCCGGCCAAGCTCGTGCCCTGGAGATGGAGGCGGGCCTCCTCGGTGGCGACCTCCGGATCGGCGAGGTCGGAGCGGGTGACCACCAGCAGGCCGTGCCGTACGCCCAGGGCGTGCAGCGCGGCCAGATGCTCGGCTGACTGGGGCCGCCAGCCCTCGTCCGCCGCGACCACGAACATGACAGCGGGGGACGGGCCGACCCCCGCGAGCATATTGGTGACGAACCGCTCGTGCCCGGGAACGTCGACGAACGCCAGTCGCTCGCCCGAGCCAAGGGTAGTCCAGGCGAACCCGAGGTCGATTGTCATTCCCCGGCGCCGTTCCTCGGCCCAGCGGTCGGGCTCCATCCCGGTGAGCGCCCGCACCAGCGTCGACTTGCCGTGGTCCACGTGCCCGGCGGTCGCGATCACCCTCATGCCGCAGCCAGCCGAGGGTCGGCCGACATGGTGTCGGCGCGCGGTACGGCACGCTGTGGCCCAGGCCTCCTCACGCGGGTCAGGGGAGCGTCGTCGTGACGGGCGCGCTCTCGTTGCCGAGGCGGTCTAGCGCGGTCACCAGGTAGGTGCCACTCGCCCCGGTGGCGTACGACTGCTCCGCCGCACCGGTCGCGGGGACGACGGCGAGCAGGTTGCGGGCGTCTGCCGTCGTGCAGTCGTCCGGCTTGGCGCCCGCGACCCCGTAGACGGCGTAGGAACGTGCGTCATGGGAGGACTTCCACACCAGCGTCCCGCCGGAGTTACGAAGGCGGGCGGGGGTGGCCGGGGCCTTGCCGCCGCGCTCCTTCATCAGCGGCAGCAGGGCCGGTCGGGGATAGTGGTCCTTCACGATCGCGTCCAGCACGCCCAGGGGGTTCTTCCCGACCTGCGCCGCGCTGAAGTAGACGTCGCCCTGGACCTCGGGGTACTTGCGGTTGAGGGTCAGGTGGGCGGGCAGCTCGCCGGCCTTGGCCCAGGCCGGGTTGTCATTCGTGCCGACACGGTAGAGCGCCTGGCCGATGTAGAGGTGCACGCCGGTGCCCTTGACCTCGTTCGCCCACCACGGCACGAGCTTGGCGTAGTCGGCGGCGGCGAACCCGCGCGGCCAGTAGAGCTGCGGCATGATGTAGTCGACGGAACCGGCCTTGATCCACGTGCGGGCGTCGGAGTAGATGGCGTCATAGGCCGACAGGCCCTTGGTGTCCGAGCCCGACGGATCGTCCGACTTGTTGCGCCAGATGCCGAACGGGCTGATGCCGAACTTCACGTACGGCTTGGCGGCGTGGACGGCCTTCCCGACCTGGGCGATCAGCTTGTCGACGTTGGCGCGCCGCCAGTCGGCCGGCGACATCCCCTTGCCGTACTTTGTAAAGGCGGCGGAGTCGGCGAACTTCGTGCCCTTGCCGGGATAGGGGTAGAAGTAGTCGTCGAAATGCACGCCGTCGATGTCGTACCGCTGCACGACGTCCTGGATCACCTTGACGGTGTGGGCGCGCACCTCCGGCAGGCCCGGGTTGTAGTAAAGCTTGCCCTCATGCTTGACGACCCACTCAGGGTGCTGACGCGCGGGGTGGTTCGCCGGGAGCTTGGTCAGGTCGTCCTTGTCCGCAGCGCGGTACGGATTGAACCACGCGTGGAACTCCAGGCCCCGCTTGTGCGCCTCGGCGATCAGGAAGGGCAGCGGTTCCCAGCCGGGGTCCTGGCCGGCGGTGCCCGTGAGCCACTGCGACCAGGGCTCGTAGGGCGACTTGTAGATCGCGTCGGATGCAGGACGTACCTGGAAGAAGACCGCGTTGAAGTTGCGCTTCACCGCGTTGTCGAGGATCCGGAGGTACTCCGCCTGCTGCCGGGCAGGGTCCAGCCCCGTCTTGGACGGCCAGTCGACGTTGTGCACGGTGGCGATCCACACACCCCTGAGCTGCCGCTTGGGGTACTTGGCGCTCACCTTGCACGCCTCCGCGCCGGCGGTAGGGGCCGCCGCGGGCGCCGCGGGCCTGGTCTCGCTGTCCGCGGGAACGGCGCCCGGTCCGAAGAAGTAGGCGACGCCGGTGGTGACCACCGCGATGGTCGCGGCGGCGAGCAAGGGCCGATGTCCGTTTCGCATGAGACGTCAGTCTGGCATCGGCAAAGAGATGGTAAGGCCCGATAAAGGAAATCGTATGGTGATGCCGGGGTGACATCTGGGAGGGATGTGAGGCCAGGGGCCTGCGGCGGTCGCGGGCGTGGACGGGTTCCACCTCGTCCCCGCGCGACGAAATCCGCGACGGACCAGGCACTCCGCTGCCGCTCGCGCCGGGCCGGGGCGGGGACGCGCGCCGCCACGGTGAGGCGGCCCGCGGCTCCGGTGACAACTGGCTTACCTCCGAGGTGACCGCCCTCCGGCCGGCACGCGCACGTGCCGGCCGCATCGTCGCCGCGCCGCATGATGCCGCCTAGTCCGAGGCCGACCTGAGCTTGTCGGCCAGGTGGGAGGGCAGCGGCTCGTACCGCAGGAAGCCCCGGTGGAAGGTGCCCGTGCCGTGCGACATGGACCGCAGGTCGATGGCGTACCGCGTGATCTCCAGCTCGGGCACCTCGGCCCTCACCAGCGTGCGGCCGGTGCCCACCGGCTCGGTGCCGAGGACGCGTCCCCTTCGCGAGGACAGGTCGGACATCACCGCGCCGACGTGCTCGTCCTGGACGAGGACGGAGACCTCGTCCACCGGTTCGAGCAGCAGCGCGGGCACCTTCGCCGCCGCCTCCTTCAGCGCGAGCTGCCCGGCGATCTGGAACGCCATGTCCGAGGAGTCGACCGAGTGAGCCTTGCCGTCGTACAGCGTCACCCGGATGTCCACGACGGGGTAGCCGGCGAGCACGCCTCGCTCCATCTGGGCGCGCACGCCCTTCTCCACCGAGGGGATGAACTGCCTCGGCACCACCCCGCCGACGATCTTGTCGACGAACTCGAAGCCGCCGCCGGAGTGCAGGGGCTCGATCTCGACGTGGCAGATGGCGTACTGCCCGTGACCGCCGGTCTGCTTGACGTTGCGGCCCATGCCCTGGGCCTTGCCGCCGAAGGTCTCGCGCAGCGGCACCCGAAGGTCCACCCGCTCGACCTCGACGCCGTGGCGCCTCGCCAGGTGGTCGAGCAGCACGTCGGCGTGGGCCTCGCCCATGCACCAGAGCACGAGCTGGCGCGTCTCGGCGTTGTTCTCGAGGCGCAGCGTCGGATCCTCGGCGACCAGGCGCCCGAGCGCCTGCGACAGCTTGTCCTCGTCGGCCTTGGACCTGGCCCGGATCGCGACGGGCAGAAGCGGGTCGGGCATGTTCCAGGACGTCACCAGAAGCGGGTCGTCCTTGTCGGACAGGGTGTCGCCCGTCTCCGCCCGGCTGAGCTTGGCCACCGCGCAGATGTCCCCCGCGGTGCACTTGGTGGTGGTCCGCTGGAGCTTGCCGAGGGGGGAGGAAAGGGCGCCGATGCGCTCGTCCACGTCGTGGTCCTCGTGACCGCGCTCCGCCAGGCCGTGGCCCGAGACGTGCACCACCATGTCGGGGCGCAGCGTGCCGGAGAAGACGCGCACGAGGCTGATGCGCCCGACGTACGGGTCGCTGGTGGTCTTGACGATCTCGGCGACGAGCGGCCCGTCGGGGTCGCACGCCAGTTCGGGCACCGGACGGCCGTCGATCCTCGTGATCTCCGGTAGCGGGTGCTCCATGGGTGAGGGGAACCCCTGCGTGATCACCTCCAGCAGCTCCAGCATGCCGACGGCCACGCCGGAGCCGGGGGTCGCGCACGTGGCGAGCACGGGATAGAAGCCGCCCCGGGCCACGGCCTTCTCGAGGTCGTCGATCAGCACCTTGGTGTCGATCTCCTCGCCGGAGAGGTAGCGGTCCATGAGGGACTCGTCCTCGCTCTCCTGGATGATCCCCTCGATCAAGGTGCCGAGGTAGGTCTCGATCTGTTCCTGGTAGGCGGCACCAGGGAGGTTCTCCGTGCGGGTGCCCGTGGCGTAGTTGAAGAACTTCTGCGAGAGCAGCCCGATCAGGCCGTTCACGTGGCCGTTGGTCACGACGGGCAGGTAGAGCGGGGCCACCCCGTCGCCGAAGGCGTCCTGGCAGGTGGCCACCACCTCGTCGAAGTCGGCGCGCTGGTGGTCGATCTTGGTGATGACGACCGCCCGGGGCATGCCGACCGAGGCGCACTCCTCCCAGAGCATGCGCGTCAGCCCGTCGACGCCCTCCGCCGCCGAGACCACGAACAGCGCGGCGTCGGCCGCCCGCAGGCCCGCACGCAGGTCACCGACGAAGTCGGCGTACCCAGGCGTGTCGAGCAGGTTGATCTTGATGCCGTTGTGCGTAACCGGCGCGACGGAGAGGTTGACCGAGCGCTGCTGGCGTACTTCCACCTCGTCGAAGTCGCTTACCGTGGTGCCGTCCTCCACCCGGCCGGTGCGCTGGATGGTGCCCGTCGCGGCCAGCAGGGCCTCGACAAGCGTCGTCTTGCCTGATCCGGAATGGCCGACCAGCGCGACATTGCGCACCGCATCCGGCCGGTCGGCCGAGGGTGCCCTGCCCGCGGCTCCTGATGTTCCGCCCGTGGTTCTGTCCGGCACGTCGCCTCCCGCGTCTCGCCGTGAGATGCGGCCGCGCGCGGCCACATCGTCCGCCGCCGCGCCCGCCGCCCGAGAGAGCGCGGTGCCCTCACCCTTTACCTCTGTGGCGCGGATCACAAGAGGGAACAGGCAAAAGTGCTTGCCAAATGACACCTGGACTTGGCCGGGTGTTCGCCCGCCGGTTTCCCTCCCGTCTTGTCTCCTTCCCCGTCCTGTGTCGTCTCGCACCCGATTCGCACCTGGTGGGCCGCCTCAGCGGCTTCGTTCGAAGCGGGGGCCCCACGTGGCCTACGATCGGACGGCGATGTTGAAGCTCCTGCGTCCCGCCGTCACCCGTGTCCTGACCCCGCTCGGCCGGGCGCTCGCCCGCCTGGGGATCAGCCCGAACGTCATCACCGTCATCGGCACGCTCGGCGTCACGGCGGGAGCGCTCGGGTTCTACCCGCGCGGCCAGTTGTTCCTGGGCACGCTCGTCATCACCTTCTTCGTCCTCGCCGACCTGCTCGACGGCGTGCTGGCGCGGATGCTCGGCAGCGGCAGCACGTGGGGGGCGTTCCTCGACTCCACCCTCGACCGCGTGGGCGACGCCGCGATCTTCTCCGGGCTGATCCTGTGGTTCGTGTCCACGGGCGAGAGGGTCCTCGTCGCCGTCTCGCTGTTCTGCCTGGTCGCCGGGGCCGTCGTGTCGTACGCCAAGGCACGTGCCGAGGGGCTCGGCCTCACCTGCGACGTCGGCCTGGCCGAGCGACCGGAGCGGCTGGCGGTGGTGCTCGCCGCCGCCGGCCTGTCGGGGCTCGGCGTGCCGTACATCCTCGCGGTGGCCCTCTGGCTCCTCGCCGCCGCCAGCGCGTTCACCGCCGGGCAGCGGATTGTCCACGTTTATCGCCAGACGGTGCCAACATGAACTTACGGCCTTCCGCACACAGGACAGGTCTTCTCACCGACATCTGGGGGTGAACCTCGCGTTGACTGATCGGCTCGTTGCCTGGGCTTACCACCTTGGCTGGGTGCTCGTGCCCAAGCTGCCCGAGCCGGTGGCCGCGTGGGCCTTCCGTCTCATCGCCGACATCATGTGGCGCCGGCACGGCAAGCTCGTGCGCCGCCTCGAATCCAACCTCGCCCGGGTCACGGGCAAGGACGCCGCCGATCCCTCGATCCGCGACCTCAGCAGGGCGGGTGTGCGTTCCTATTTCCGCTACTGGATGGAGGCGCTGCGCCTCCCGGCGATCAGCAGGGAACGCATCCTCACCGGCATGCACGACATCGGGGGAGACATCATCTTCTCCACCGTGGACAGCGGCAGGGGCATCGTGCTCGCCCTGCCCCACATGGGCAACTGGGACCTCGCCGGCGCCTGGCTGATCCACAAGGGATACCCGTTCACCACGGTCATGGAGCGGCTCAAGCCCGAGTCGCTGTACAACCGCTTCGCCGCGTTCCGCCAGAGCCTCGGCATGGAGGTGCTGCCGCTCACGGCCAAGGGAGGCGGCACCGCTCACGCCTTCGGCACCCTGGCCCAGCGGCTGCGCGCCGGTCGGCCGATCTGCCTGCCCGCCGAGCGCGACCTCACCGACACGGGCATCGAGGTCGACTTCTTCGACGGTAAGACACGCATGGTCGCGGGTCCTGCGCTCCTGGCGATCCAGACCGGCGCGGCGCTGCACCCGGCGACGTTGTGGTTCGAGGGCGACGGCTGGGGCCTGCACATCCACGAGGAGATCCCCGTGCCGGCCGAAGGCTCTCGCAAGGACAAGGTCGCCATCATGACGCAGAGCATGGCCCGCGTCTTCCAGGAGGGCATCTCCGAGCACCCCGAAGACTGGCACATGCTGCAGCGGCTCTGGCTCGACGACCTGGAGCCACGGTCGCCATGAGGGTCGGCATGGTGTGCCCGTACACCTGGGACGTCCCGGGCGGCGTGATGGCCCACGTCCGCGATTTGGCGGAGGCGCTCATCGCCGACGGCCACCACGTGTCGGTGCTCGCTCCGGCGTCCGACGACGCGCCGCTGCCGTTCTACGTGACCTCAGCCGGGCGCGCCGTCGCCGTGCCGTACAACGGCTCGGTGGCGCGCCTGGCCTTCGGGTTCTTGTCGGCCAACCGCGTGCGCAAGTGGCTGCGCGAGGGCCGTTTCGACGTTCTGCACGTTCACGAGCCCGCCGTCCCGTCGGTTGGCCTGCTGGCCTGCTGGGCGGCCCGCGGCCCCATCGTGGCGACATTCCACGCCTCCTTCCAGCGTTCGCGTGCCATGTCGGTCTCCGCGCCCGTGCTGCACACCGCGCTCGAGAAGATCTCCGGCCGGATCGCCGTGTCGGACGCCGCGCGCAAGACGCTCGTGGAGCACATGGGAGGCGACGCCGTCCTCATCCCCAACGGCGTCACGGTAAGCCGGTACGCCGAGGCCGAGCCCCTTCCCGGGTGGGGGCCGGACGGCGGCGTGATCGGGTTCCTCGGGCGCATGGATGAGCCGCGCAAGGGCCTGCCGGTGCTGCTGGACGCGTTCACGCGGCTCGCCCCTGAGCGTCCCGGCCTGCGGCTGCTGGTCGCGGGGCCCGGCGACGCCGACGACGTGCTGGCCAAGGTCCCCGTCTCGCTGCGTGAGCGCGTCGGCGTCCTCGGCCTGGTCAGCGAGGAGGACAAGGCCCGCGCCTACCACTCCGTCGACGTCTTCTGCGCGCCCAACACCCACGGCGAGAGCTTCGGCATCGTGCTGGCCGAGGCGATGGCGGCGGGGGCGACCGTGCTGGCGAGCGACATCCCCGCGTTCCGGCGGGTCCTCGGCGATGGCCAGGCGGGCGCGCTGTTCGAGACCGGCGACGCCGGCTCGCTCGCGCGCGAGGCCGCCGCCCTCCTCGACGATCCCGCCTGCCGGGCGAACCTCTCCGCCGAGGCGCGTCTCGCGGTCCGCAAGTACGACTGGTCGACCGTGGCCCGCGACGTCGTACGCGTCTACGAGACCGTGACCTCGACCGCGGCCGGAGGCGTGGAGGAAGAGCAGCAGGGCCGGGGGCGCGGCGAGGCGGGCCGGGTCCCCGAGGGGGTCCGTGCCCACGGAAGCGAGGTCTCGTGACCGCCGCGACGGCCGTCCTCGCGCTTGAGGGCGCCAGGGTTCATGGAAGCGAGGCGCTGTGACGGCCACGACGGTGATCCTCGTGGTGGGCGTGTTCGTCGTGCTCAGCGCCGTCTACATCTCGTGGCGGGCGGGGCGGCTCGACCGCCTGCACATCCGCCTGGAGACCGCCAGGGCCGCCCTGGACGCGGCGCTCATCGGCCGCGCCGCCGTCTGCATGGAGCTCGCCGCGTCCGGGGTGCTCGACCCGGCCAGCAGTCTCGTGCTGGCCGCGGCCACCCACGAGGCACGTACGGCGGGGCCGGAGGAGCGCGAGCACGCCGAGAGCGACCTGTCGCGCACCCTCAGGGCCGTGATGGACCAGGAGCGCTTCCGGGAGCGGCTGGCCGACACCCCGGCCGGTCCCGACCTGATGGCCGAGCTCGACACCGCCGTGACCAAGGTGATCTACTCCCGGCGCTTCTACAACAACGCGGTCGGGGCCACCCGGCTGGCCCAGCGCCGGTGGCTGGCACGCACGCTGCGCTTGGCCGGCCACACCGAGTACCCGTCGTACTTCGAGATCGACGACGCCGAGCCGGCCTCGCTGGCCCAGCAGTCCTGACGGCCGCCGGCCGAGTTCCTTGGGCGTGCCAAATGTCCTGGCGTACGGGATATTGGCCGATTTTACTTAACCTCGCCTGTGAATCGACCAAACTGGGACCAGACCAGCGGTAACGCCTTGCCAACCATCGGTAAGCTCATGGCGTTTTCAGGATAAATCGGGAGGAGCCGAGCTGTGCGGTTAAATCGGGTGATCGGCGTCACGCTTGCGGGAACCGCCGTTCTAGCGCCCGCGGTGGCGTGCTCGTCCTCCAGTGGCGCGGCCAAACCGGCGGCCCAGGGAGCCGAGCCGGTGGCGTCGGCGTCGGCCTCCCCGCCTCCCGAGCACCCGTTCACCGGGCAGCCCGTGGCCGGCCGCAAGCCGGTGCTGGCCGTGAAGATCGAGAACACCTCGTCCGGCAAGCCGCAGCTCGGCCTGCGCAGCGCTGACCTCGTGTTCGTCGAGCAGGTGGAGGGCGGTCTGACCCGCCTGATGGCCATCTTCTCTTCCAAGATCCCGGCCAAGGTCGGCCCGGTGCGCAGCGCCCGCATCTCCGATCTGCACCTGCTGCCGATGTTCGGCAGGCCGGCCCTCGCCTACTCGGGCGTGCAGAGCAAGATGGTGCCGCTCGTCAGGCAGGCGCCGCTGTTCGACGTGTCCGACAGCGCCAAGCCGGGCGCCTACTTCCGCCAGTCGGGCCGTGTCGCGCCGTACAACCTCTTCGCCGACACCAGGAAGCTCATCGCGGGGGCGCCCAAGGCGAGCAAGGCTAAGGATATCGGCCTGGTCTTCGGCGACGCGCCCAACGGCGGAACGGTCAAAAAGTCATTTTCCATAAAATATCCGGCAGCGCGTTTCACGTTCAGCTGGTCCGCGGACCAGAAGCGCTGGCTCGTGGCGCAGGACGGCAAGAAGGACATGGCCGCCGAGGGCGGCCAGCTCGGCGCCCCCACTGTCGTGATCCAGTACGCCAAGACGACCAGGTCGGAGTTCCACGACTTCACCGGCAGCTACACCCCGCTGATCCAGACGACAGGCACGGGGAAGGCTGTCGTCCTGCGCGACGGCAAGGCGTACAAGGCGGAATGGTCGCGCTCGTCGGAGAAGGCGGGCACGATGTACACCACCGAGGGCGGCCAGCCGATGAACTTCAGCCGAGGCCAGGTGTGGATCGTGCTCGCGGCCCCCAAGCCCGTCCAGCCCTGATGTGCGCCGACAGGGGCCGCCGGCTCGCCGGGTGAAGTGCGCCGCCCCGCGCGGGCCGTACAACATGTCCAAAGACCCCCTGAACATGTGACGATCCGGACGGTGAGGTGCCATGCTGATCAGCGCCTAACATGGGACGGGAACCCATTGTCGCGCTCGTGAGGAAAGACCGTGTCCAGCAGCACCCCCGAAGTCACCGACACCGCCGTCACCGGCAGCGCCCGCGTCAAGCGCGGCATGGCCGAGATGCTCAAGGGCGGCGTCATCATGGACGTCGTCACCGCGGAGCAGGCCAAGATCGCTGAGGACGCCGGCGCGGTCGCCGTCATGGCCCTCGAGCGTGTGCCCGCCGACATCCGCGCCGAGGGTGGCGTGTCGCGCATGAGCGACCCGGACATGATCGACGGCATCATCGCGGCCGTCTCGATCCCCGTCATGGCCAAGGCCCGCATCGGCCACTTCGCCGAGGCCCAGGTGCTCCAGGCCATCGGCGTCGACTACGTCGACGAGTCCGAGGTGCTCACCCCCGCCGACGAGTCCAACCACATCGACAAGTGGGCCTTCACCGTGCCCTTCGTCTGCGGAGCGACCAACCTAGGAGAGGCTCTTCGCCGTCTGGCCGAGGGCGCCGCGATGATCCGCTCCAAGGGCGAGGCCGGCACCGGCAACGTCGTCGAGGCCACCCGCCACATGCGGCAGATCCGCGGCGACATCAAGCGCCTGGGCTCCCTCGACGACGCCGAGCTCTACGCCGCCGCCAAGGATCTCCGCGCGCCCTACGAGCTGGTCGCCGAGATCGCCAAGACGGGCAAACTCCCCGTCGTGCTGTTCACCGCGGGCGGCATCGCCACCCCGGCCGACGCCGCCATGATGATGCAGCTCGGCGCCGAGGGCGTCTTCGTCGGCTCCGGCATCTTCAAGTCCGGCGACCCCGCCAAGCGCGCGGCCGCGATCGTCAAGGCCACCACCTTCTACGACGACCCAGACGTCATCGCCAAGGTGTCCCGAGGCCTGGGCGAGGCCATGGTCGGCATCAACGTCGCCTCCCTGCCCGACTCCGAGCGCCTCGCCACCCGGGGCTGGTAGCCTTCTCCGCCTTCTCGGTCCCGCGCCACGCGGGCGCCGGGAAGGCGTCATGCTGAATCCGGAAATATCCCCTGTGACCTGGGTGTCCCTATACCCGGGGTTTGCTCTGAATAGTTAATGATCGTCTTGTGCTCGACAGGCGATCGTTCCTCGTGATGGGGCTGGCAGCGGGGGTGCCACCTCTGCGGGTCTCCTATGGCGACCCTTTCACGCTCGGCGTGGCCTGCGGCGACCCGGCCCCTGACGGCTTCGTCATGTGGACCCGCCTTGCCCCCGTGCCGCTCGCCGAGGACGGATTCGGCGGCATGCCCCCCGCGCCGGTGCCGGTCTACTGGGAGATCGCCACCGACCCCGCCTGCGCGCAGGTGATACGGCGCGGCACCGAGGACGCCGTACGCGACTGGGCGCACAGCGTGCACGCCGAGGTCACCGGGCTCGAGCCGGGGCGCGAGTACTGGTACCGGTTCAAGTCCGGCCCGTACATCTCGCCCATCGGCCGCGCGGTGACCGCCCCGGCGCCCGCCTCGCTCCCGAGATCGCTCAACCTGGCCGTGACGTCGTGCGCCAACTTCCAGCACGGCCTCTTCACCGCGTACGCCAGGCTGGCGCAGGAGCGGCCGGACCTGGTGCTGCACCTGGGCGACTACATCTACGAGTACGGCAAAGGGGAGCAGCAGTGCCCCGGCGGCAACGTGCGCGAGCACGAGGGCCCGGAGGCCAGGACGCTGACGGACTACCGGCGCAGGCACGCGCTGTACAAGACCGACGCCGACCTGCGGGCGGCCCACGCGGTGGCGCCGTGGATCCCGATCATGGACGATCACGAGGTGCGCAACAACTGGATGAGCCTCCTGCCGGCGGACCGGCGCGAGGCGGCGTTCCGCGCCTACTACGAGCACATGCCGCTCCGCAAGACCTCCAAGCCGGAGGGCCCCGCCATCAAGCTCTACCGCCGCCTGCGGTGGGGGAGCCTCGCCACCATCCACCTGCTGGACACCCGCCAGTACCGCGACCCGGCGATCTGCGGCTCCGGCTTCGAGGAGTGCCCGGGGTCAAGGGTGCCCGGCCGCACGATCACCGGGGCCGAGCAGGAGCGATGGCTGCTCGAAGGCTTCCGCGAGTCCAAGGCTTTGTGGGACGTCATCGGCCAGCAGGTCTTCTTCGGCCAGCGCAACATACGCTCCGGCGCGGAGAAGGTCGTCAGGCAGGACGCCTGGGACGGCTTCTCCGGCTCGCGGACCAGGGTCACCCGCGGCTGGGTCGACGCGGGAGTGCGCAACGCCGTCGTGCTCACCGGGGACGTGCACTCCCACTGGGCCGGCGAGCTCGCCCTGGACTACGATGACGACGCGTCGCGCCTGGTCGGCACCGAGCTCGCCGTGACGTCGATCACCAGCGGCGGCGACGGCCACGACGCCGACCGCGCCAGGGACTCGCTTCTGGCCAAGAACCCGCACCTGAAGTTCCACCTGAGGCGCCGGGGCTACCTCATGGTCAAGCTGGAGCCCACCGCGCTCACGGCCGACTTCAAGATCGTGCGATACGTCAGCACCCCCGGCGCCCCCGCGCTGACCGCCGCCACCTTCGTCATCGCGGACAAGGCTCCCGGGCTGCTCCGGCAGACCTGAACCGGCCACTCTTCCCCCTCGCGGTCACGCCTGTCCCGGCCGGGAAGTCCAGGGCCGTTTGGGGCGTTGTTCCGCATGGCCGTACGCTTTCGGGACGCATGCGTCTCCATGAAGCCGGGTGCGCCCCTTCACAGGAACGACCCCCAATAGGCTGCCGCGTTCTGGGGGCGTCTTGAGCATTTTCGAGCAGTGATTGAGAGGAACACCGGTGACGTCTGCGCCGACGATCGGCGTGCTCGCCCTCCAGGGCGACGTGCGTGAACACGTCCGCTCACTTGAGGCGGTCGGCGCCAAGGCCGTGGCCGTCCGCCGGCCGGCCGAGCTGGAGGCCGTGGACGCGCTGGTCATCCCCGGCGGCGAGTCGACGACGATGTGGAAGCTCGCCGACGCGTTCGAGCTGCTCGAACCGCTGCGCATGCGCGTCAAGTCCGGCATGCCCGCCTACGGGTCCTGCGCCGGCATGATCATGCTGGCCGACCGGATCGAGGGCGGCATCGAGGGGCAGCAGACGCTGGGCGGCATCGACATGATCGTGCGTCGCAACGCCTTCGGCCGCCAGGTCGACTCTTTTGAGGCATCCTTGGATTTCGCGGGACGCGGTCAGATGCGCGCCGTCTTCATCCGTGCCCCCTGGGTCGAGTCCGTCGGCACGGATGTCGAGGTGCTGGGACTGGCCGAGCCGGGGGATAGGATCGTCGCGGTCCGGCAGGGACCTCTGCTCGCGACGTCCTTCCACCCCGAGCTGACCGGGGACACGCGGGTTCATTCGTATTTTGTCGAGATGGTGAGGGAGCTCTAGCCGATGTCCGGCCACTCCAAATGGGCGACGACGAAGCACAAGAAGGCCGTGATCGACGCCAAGCGCGGCAAGCTTTTCGCCAAGCTCGTCAAGAACATCGAGGTGGCGGCCCGCACTGGTGGCCCTGACCCGGAAGGCAACCCCACTCTCTACGACGCCATCCAGAAGGCGCGCAAGAGCTCTGTGCCGGTCGACAACATCGAGCGCGCCCGCAAGCGCGGTGGCGGCCTTGAGGCCGGCGGCGCCGACTGGCAGACCATCATGTATGAGGGCTACGCGCCCGGCGGCGTCGCGGTGCTCGTCGAGTGCCTCACCGACAACCGCAACCGCGCGGCCTCCGAGGTGCGCGTCGCGATGACGCGCAACGGCGGCTCGATGGCCGACCCCGGGTCGGTGTCCTACATGTTCAACCGCAAGGGCGTGGTGATCGTCCCCAAGGGCGAGCTCGCGGAGGACGACGTGCTGACCGCCGTGCTGGACGCCGGAGCCGAGGAGGTCAACGACCTCGGCGAATCCTTCGAGGTCGTCTCCGAGGCCAGTGACCTGGTCCCGGTGCGCAAGGCCCTGCAGGACGCCGGCATCGACTACGACTCGGCGGAGAGCGGGTTCATGCCGACGCTGAGCGTCCCCCTCGACGAGGACGCCGCGCGCAAGGTGTTCCGCCTCATCGACGCCCTGGAGGACAGCGACGACGTCCAGAACGTCTACGCCAACTTCGACGTCTCCGACGACGTCCTCGCCAAGCTCGACTAGCCGCGGGTGGCCCGTTCC
The DNA here is from genome assembly GCA_025964675.1 of Sphaerisporangium sp. Lineage (GTDB taxonomy): Bacteria > Actinomycetota > Actinomycetes > Streptosporangiales > Streptosporangiaceae > Sphaerisporangium. The sequence goes on from JAOPYI010000113.1 coordinate 59,383, forward strand.
CGCTGCCTTCCGGTCGGGGCCGGTGTGTACGGCGGCGCCACCTCGTACGGCGGGCGGAAAACGGTTCGATCCGGCGGAGGGCTTACGCATAGGTTTGGCGGTTGTGGAAATCCGTGATGTGACGGTCGACGATCTCGACGCCGTCCTGGACAGCCGTAAGCGGGCCTTCGGCCCCATCCCCGCCGGCAGCATCGGGCCATGGCGCACGACGGTGGCGCCGTCGCTGGCCGAGGGGCGTTATCTCGGTGTCTTCGACGGCGGGCGCCTGATGGGCACCAGCAGGATCAACCGCTACGACCAGTGGTGGCACGGCCGCCCGCTGTCGATGGGCGGCGTCGCGAGCGTCACCGTCGCCCCTGAGGATCGTGGACGCGGCGTGGGGCGTTTCCTCATACGGGCCACGATGGACCGCTGCGCGGAGCTCGGCCATGTCGCCTCCGCGCTCTATCCCGCGACCACCCCGCTGTACCGAGGCCTCGGCTGGGAGCACGCCGGAGCCCGCAACCGCGTCACCCTGCCGGCGGAGGCCCTTCGCACGCTGGGCGCCCGCGACGGCGGCGTCAAGCTGAGGCGCATGGGGCCCGGCGACGCAGCCGAGCTCAGGAGCGTGCTGGAGCGCGTCTACGCCGCCACCCGCGCGTCCGGGCCGCTCGGCCGGGAGGAGCGGATCGACCGCCTGTGGCTCTCCGGCGAGGACGACTTCGCCTACCTCGCCGACGACGGCTTCGTCCTCTACCGCTGGCGGGGCGATGACATCGACGTGGAAAACCTCGTGGCCGGGTCGGAGGCGACGGCGAGGACGCTGTGGTCGCTCGTCGGCACGGCCTCGTCCGTCGCCACGACCGTGACGGCCGTCGTCGAGCCCGACGACCCGGTGCTGTGGCTGCTGCGCGAGCGCTCGTACGACTCGGTGAAGCAGACCCGCTGGATGTTCCGCCTCATCGACCTCGCGTCGGCCGTCGCGCAGCGTGGCTACCCTGCCGCGGTCTCCTTCGACACCGTCGTCGAGGTCGACGATCCGCAGCGTCCGGCGAACTCCGGCGCCTGGCGCCTGTCCATCTCCTCAGGCGCCGGCGCGGCCACCGCCGTCACCGCGCCCGCGGGCGAGGAGGCGCCCCGCCTCACCATCGGCGGCATGTCCGCGCTGTTCGCCGGCGTCCGGCCGGGCTCCCTCCGCCGCGCAGGGCTGCTGAGCGGCGGCACCCCCGAGATCGACGACCTCCTCGGCGCCGCCTTCGCCGCCAAGCCGTACATGATCGACTACTTCTGAGCGGGCGGCCTGGGGGAGGCCGGACGGCGCGGCGTGTTGGTGGTGCGCCGTCATGACGGCCGGGGTAGAGTTCGGGGCCGAACATGTGTTCGGCGTTCTGGGGAGGCGTGCCGGTGCGGTTACCTGAGCTGCGGGTGATGGGGGTCGACCCCGGGCTGACCCGCTGCGGTCTCGGTGCCGTCGAAGGCAGGGCGGGCGGCGCGCTCTCGCTGGTCAAGGTGGGCGTCGCGCGCACCCCCGCCGGTGACGACATCGGCGCTCGCCTGGTCGCGATAGAGGCCGAGATCGAGCTCTGGCTCGACGAGGTGAGGCCCGACGCCGTCGCGGTGGAGCGCGTCTTCAGCCAGAGCAACCTCCGCACCGTCATGGGCACCGCCCAGGCCTCCGCCGTGGCGATCGTCTGCGCCGCCCGGCGAGGTCTGCCCGTCGCGCTGCACACCCCGTCGGAGGTCAAGGCCGCGATCACGGGGTACGGCAACGCCGACAAGGCGCAGGTGGGCGCGATGGTGACCCGCCTGCTCCGGCTCGACGTCATGCCCAAACCCGCCGACGCCGCCGACGCCCTCGCCCTCGCCATCTGCCACATCTGGCGGGGCGGCACCCAGAACCGCCTCGCCGAGGCCGTGGCCAAGGCCAGGGGCGGCACCGCCGCCCGCGTGCCGGGAGCGCAAGGGGCCTCCGGCGTGGGCCGTGCCCGGCCCGCCAGGGGAGCGGCGCTGTGATCTCCTCGGTCTCCGGGCGGGTCGCCGCCATCGCCCCCGACTCGGCGGTGGTCGAGGTCGGCGGCGTGGGCATCCTCGTCCACTGCACGCCCGGCACGCTCGCCACGCTCCACGTCGGCGAGGCGACCCGGCTGGCCACCTCGCTTGTGGTCCGCGAGGAGTCGCTCACGCTCTTCGGCTTCGGCACCGACGACGAGCGCAGGGTCTTCGAGATGGTCCAGACCGCCTCGGGCGTCGGCCCGAAGCTCGCGCTCGCCATGCTCGCCGTCCACGCGCCGAACGCGCTGCGGGTCGCGGTAGCGAGCGCCGACGTCAAGGCGCTCACCATGGTCCCCGGCATCGGGCAGAAGGGCGCGCAGCGCATCATCCTCGAGCTGAAGGACAAGCTGGGCACGCCCGACGCGGCCGTCGCCGCCGCGCTCAACGGCCAGGCGAAGAAGCCCGCCTGGCGCGAGCAGGTGCATTCGGGGCTCGTCGGCCTCGGATACTCCGCGAAGGACGCCGACGAGGCGATCTCGATCGTGTCCCCCGAGGCCGACGCGGAGCTGGCCGCCGGGCGCACCCCCGCGGTGGCGGCCTTGCTCAAGGCGGCCCTGCGGGCCCTGAGCGTCCGATAGGGGCCGCCGGATGAGCCTGGACAGAGATCTCGTGTCGCCCGACGCGGAGGGCGACGAGCAGGCGATCGAGTCGGCGCTGCGTCCCAAGCGGCTGAGCGAGTTCATCGGCCAGGGCCGGGTGCGCGAGCAGCTCTCCTTGGTGCTCGAAAGCGCGGTGCGCCGCAAACGGCCGCCCGACCACGTCCTGATGAGCGGCTCGCCCGGGCTCGGCAAGACCACCCTCGCGATGATCGTCGCGGCGGAGCTCGGCATGCCCCTCCGGCTGACCTCCGGGCCCGCCCTGGAGCGGGCCGGAGACCTCGCGTCGATCCTCTCGACCCTGGCTGAGGGCGAGGTGCTGTTCATCGACGAGATCCACCGCATGGCCCGCCCCGCCGAGGAGATGCTCTACCTCGCCATGGAGGACTTCCGGGTCGACATCGTCGTCGGCAAGGGGCCAGGGGCGACCGCGATCCCGCTGGAGATCGCGCCGTTCACGCTGGTGGGGGCCACGACCCGCGCCGGCCTGCTACCCGCCCCGCTGCGCGACCGGTTCGGCTTCGTCGCCCATATGGACTTCTACGACGTCGAGGAGCTCGAGCAGGTGCTGCGCCGCTCCTCGCGCCTGCTGTCGCTCGGCCTTCCCGACGAGGCCGCGCACGAGATCGCCCGCAGGTCACGCGGCACACCCCGCATCGCCAACCGCCTGCTCAGGCGGGTGCGCGACTTCGCCGAGGTGCGCACAGAAGGCGTCATCACCAGAGACATCGCCTCCGCGGCCCTCAACCTCTACGAGGTCGACGCCGAAGGGCTCGACCGGCTCGACCGGGCTGTTCTGGCCGCGCTGCTGCGCAAGTTCGGCGGCGGTCCCGTCGGGCTGTCCACGCTCGCCGTGGCGGTGGGGGAGGAGCCCGAGACCGTCGAGGTCGTCGCCGAGCCCTTCCTGGTGCGTCAGGGCCTGCTCGCCCGCACTCCCCGAGGGCGGGTGGCGACGGCCTCCGCCTGGGCCCACCTGGGCCTGACCCCTCCGCCGGACGCCTTCGGCGCGATCGGCCACCCGGCGCTCTTCGACGACCCCTGATCGTCCTGACAGGCTGTCTTTACAACGATCTCCGGTCGCTCAGCGCCTCACACAGGCGCCCGGCCCCTGGTGAGGGGCCGTCCGCCGTGCTTTCGCGGGTCGCGCACCACGGCGGGGCGGCGATGGCGTGAAAGTTTCAAGCCTCCTGTATCTGCTGGTCACAGATCGGTGACAACGGGAACTTTCCAGCGTGCCGGAGCGTGGGTTCGTTGCCGGGCATTGACAAGCTCGCCTAAACTCCGTGGCTTGGCTGGCTGTGTACGCTGACATGATCAGAGTGTGGCCGTGCCGACGTCGCCAGACATCCGGTGCCAGGCCGGTCAGTTCTTAATCGGAAGGAAGCCCCGTGCAGGGCCTTGGATCATTCGTGCCACTGATCTTGCTGGTCGTGGTTTTTTACTTCCTGCTCATCCGCCCGCAGCGCAAGCGGCAGCAGGAGCAGGCGCAGATGCAGAGAAGCCTGTTGCCGGGCACCCGGGTGATGACCACCACCGGCCTGTTCGCGACCGTCTCGGCGATCGAGGATGACGACGTGATCCTGGAGATCGCGCCAGGCGTCGAGACCCGATGGGTCAAGGCGTCCATCGGTCGCGTGCTGACCCCGGTGGAGGAGACGGTGGACAATGAAGAAGGCGCACATGACACCGTCACCGACGAGACGGTGATCGACACCCCTCCGCACAGGGGAGACGAGGGCTCGACTAATCAGAAGTCCTGAGTAGGCTCACCGCAAACCCCTTGACGAAAGAACTGACCACCAGTGGCCCCATCGACCAGCAGCCAGAGTAGGCCGGGACGTGTACTCCTGGCGCTCCTGGCACTCATCCTCGCCATGGGCGCGACGATGCTGATTCAAAAGGCATTCGTCCCGAAGTACGCACTCGATCTCGCCGGCGGGACCACGGTGACGCTGTCACCGGTCACGCAGGCCGGCGCGGCTCCGTCCCAGGAGAGCCTCGACCTGGCCGTCAACATCATCCGCGAGCGGGTGAACGGCACCGGCCTCGCCGACGCCGACGTCGCCAGGTCGGGTAACAACATCGTCATCTCCGTGGGCGGCGCGGGCACCGACGAGGTCGTCAAGAGCGTCGGCACCACGGCCGAGCTGCGGTTCCGTCAAGTCCTCGCGGTGGCCGCGGCCACCGCCACGCCTGGCAAGCTGCCGACCGCCCCCGCCACGCCGGTGCCCTCCGGCAGCGGGAGCCCGGCGCCCACGGGCAAGGGCTCCTCGAAGCCGACCTCCTCGGTCAAGCCGTCTTCGACCGCGAACCCCGCGCCGAGCGGCACGCCCGCCGGCCGGGCGCTGTCCTCGGCGCTGACCGCTCCGACGCCCTCCCCTTCGGCCTCCGGCGGCAAGGCGACCCCGAGCGGCAAGGCGACTCCCGTGCCGAGCTCCTCGGCGGCCTCGGGCCAGCCGAGCGCCCAGCCGACGGCCCCCGCCACCCAGGACCCGCTGGCCGGGGCCGACCTCACCGGCGTCGACCCCGCCGTGGCGGCGCAGTTCAAGACCCTTGACTGCACCAAGAAGGACCGCGGCCAGGGCGTTCAGGACAACCCCGACAAGCAGATCGCGGCCTGCAGCGACGACGGCACCGCCAAGTACGTCCTGGAGAAGGCCGCGGTGAAGGGCACCGAGGTCTCCGGCGCCACCTCGGGCGTTGACTCCACCACTGGCGAGTGGATCGTCTCGGTCAACTTCAAGAGCAAGGGCGCCAGCCAGTTCGCGCAGGTCACCGGGCAGATCACCACTGCCCCGCAGCCGCGCAACCAGCTCGCCATGGTGCTCGACGGCGTGGTCATCTCCGCTCCGGTCATCGAGGAGCCCATCCCCGGCGGCCAGGCCCGCATCTCCGGCAGCTTCACGCAGAAGACCTCCACCGACCTGGCCAACCAGCTCAAGTACGGCGCGCTGCCGCTGAAGTTCGTGCAGAGCTCGATCGAGGAGGTCTCCTCCACGCTCGGCGCCGACCAGCTCAAGGGCGGCCTGCTCGCGGGCGGCATCGGCCTCATCCTCGTGGTGCTCTACTCCCTGCTGTACTACCGCGGCCTCGGGCTCGTCGCGGTGGCGAGCCTCGGGGTGGCGACGATCCTGACCTACCAGGCGGTGGTCCTGCTCGGTCACAACGCCAACTTCCGCCTGTCTCTGCCGCACATCATCGGCCTGATCGTCTCGATCGGCATCACCGCCGACTCCTTCATCGTCTACTTCGAACGCATGCGTGACGAGATGAAGGAAGGCAGGCGCTCGCTCCGGGTGGCCGTCGAGGTCGCCTGGGTACGCGCCCGGCGCACGATCCTGATCGCCGACGCGGTCATGTTCATCGCCGCCCTGGTGCTCTACTTCCTGGCCGTCGGCGGCGTGGCCGGGTTCGCCTTCGCCATGGGGCTCACCACCCTGATCGACATCATGGTGGTGTTCCTGTTCACGAAGCCGTTCGTCGCCGCGCTGGCCAAGGTGCCGTTCTTCGCCAAGGGCCACAAGCTCTCCGGGCTCGACGCCGAGCGCATGAGCCGCGAGCCGTCCGACGTTCGCACGACCGTTACGCAGGAGGGCTGATGTCGCGCATCGGCGTGATCGGGCGCCGTCTGTACCGCGGCGAGGTCGACATCGACTTCGTCGGGCGCTACAGGCTCTGGTACAGCTTGTCCGGTCTGCTTCTGGTGATCTCCCTCGCGGGTCTGCTGGTCCAGGGGCTCAACCTGGGTGTCGAGTTCAAGGGCGGCTCGGTCTTCAGCTTCGCCAAGCCGCCATCGTCCACCATCCAGGACGTGCGGTCCACGGTCGAGAACGCGGGCGTTCACCAGGTCATCGTCCAGGAGGCCGGTCCCCGCTGGCGGGTGACCACCGAGAGCCTTCCGGTCAGCGAGGTCAGCCGGATCCAGAACGTCATTTCCCAGAAGTACGACATCGCGGGCAACCAGGTCAGCAAGCAGATCATCGGAGCGACGTGGGGCGGTGAGGTCCTCAACAAGGCCATCATCGGCCTGATCGTCTTCATGATCGCGATCATCCTGTACCTCACGCTGGCCTTCGAGTGGAAGATGGCGCTGGCGGCGGTGGTCGCGCTGATCCACGACCTGCTCATCACCGCGGGCATCTACGCCTGGTCGGGGTTCGAGGTGACCCCGGCGACCATGCTGGGCTTCCTCACGATCCTCGGCTACTCGCTGTACGACGCGGTCGTGGTGTTCGACATGATCAAGGAGGTCACGGCCAAGCTCGGCACGACCTCCAAGATGACGTACACCGAGGCGGCCAACAACGCGCTGAACCACACGCTGATCCGTTCGCTGAACACCTCGCTGGTCGCGATCCTGCCGGTGGCGGCGATCCTGTTCATCGGCACCACGCTGTTCGGCGCGGGCACGCTGAAGGACCTGTCGCTGGCCCTGTTCGTCGGCATGATCGTCGGCACCTACTCCTCGCTGTGCGTCGCGACCCCGCTGCTGGTGCGCCTCAAGGAGCGGGAGCCGAAGTACCTCGCGATCGCCAAGCGGCTCGCCACCAACAAGAGCGGCTCCGCCGTCAAGGACGCCGTCCCCTCCGGCGGCAAGGGCAAGCAGCCGGCGGCAGTCACGACCTCCACCTCCACGGGCTCGTCGAACGGCGCGGTGGCCACCGACAAGCGTAAGAAGCGCTAGGAAGGCACCTGCCGCGGCGCCCTCGTGATCTCACTGGTATCACGGGGGCGCTTCGCTGCTGCCTGGAAGGGACCACGCATGACCGACCTCACCACGACGATCCTCGGCCGGATCAGGGACGTATCCGACTATCCCCAGCCCGGCGTCATCTTCAAGGACATCACGCCGCTGCTCGGCGACCACGCCGCGTTCTCCGCCGTGATCGACGCCCTTGCCGACGAGCTGGACGTCGACAAGGTCGTCGGCATCGAGGCCCGGGGCTTCATTCTGGCCGCTCCGGTCGCCTACAAGGCCGGCGCGGGATTTGTGCCTGTCCGTAAAAAGGGCAAACTCCCTGCCGAGGCGCTCGAGGCGTCCTACGATCTGGAGTACGGCTCCGCCGTCATCGAGGTGCACCGCGACGCGTTCGCTCCGGGCGACCGCGTTCTGATCGTCGACGACGTGCTCGCCACGGGCGGCACCGCCCGGGCGACGGTGGAGCTGGTCAGCCGGGCGGGCGCCGATGTCGTGGGCGTCTCCGTGCTGATGGAGCTGGCCTTCCTCAAGGGACGTGACCGGCTGAACGGCGTGGATCTGCGCGCCCTGGTGGTCGTCTGATCTACTCCGGCGAGGTCGGCGCCTCCAGCGTGGATACACTGGAGGATCTGGACTCGACGTGAGGAGTCTGAGTGCCCCGTGATGTGGCCTTGCCCGAAGTGACCGACACCCCTGAGCCGGTTTCCGCGCCCGCGGACGAAACGGGTTTAGCCATGTCCGCAGGCACGGACGACAGACCGGCGCCTGCCGTACGCCGCAGGCTTTCCCGGTTCGGGGGGCAATGGGGTGGCGCGATGAATCCGGTTCTGGAGCCTCTGTTCAAGACGGTCCGGGCCACGCACCCCAAGGCGGATCTCCGCCTGATCGAGCATGCCTACGACGTCGCCGCCTACCACCACCGCGACCAGAAGCGCAAAAGCGGTGATCCCTACATCACCCACCCGCTCGCGGTGGCGACCATCCTCGCCGAGCTCGGCACCGACGACGAGACCCTGTGCGCCGCGCTGCTCCACGACACCGTGGAGGACACCGCGTACGGCCTCGATGAGCTGAGCGCCGACTTCGGGGAGAGCATCTCCCTTCTCGTAGACGGCGTCACCAAGCTCGACAAGGTGAAGTTCGGCGACGCGGCGCAGGCCGAGACCGTCCGCAAGATGGTCGTGGCGATGTCCCGCGACATCCGGGTGCTGGTCATCAAGCTCGCCGACCGCCTCCACAACATGCGCACCCTGCGCTACCTCCCCCGGCACAAACAGGAGCAGAAGGCCCGCGAGACGCTGGAGATCTTCGCTCCGCTGGCCCACCGGCTCGGCATGAACACCATCAAGTGGGAGCTGGAGGACCTGGCCTTCGGGATGCTCTATCCCAAGCGCTACGACGAGATCGCCCGCATGGTGTCCGAGCGCGCCCCGCGCCGTGACCTGTTCCTGCAGGACGTGATCGAGAAGGTCTCCGCCGACCTTCGCGAGGCCAAGATCCGGGCCGCGGTCAAGGGCAGGCCCAAGCATTATTACTCGATCTACCAGAAGATGATCGCCCGCGAGGTCGCGTTCGACGACATCTATGACCTGGTGGGCATCCGCGTGCTGGTCGACACGGTCCGCGACTGCTACGCCGCGCTCGGAACGATCCACGCGCGGTGGAATCCGGTGCCCGGCCGGTTCAAGGACTACATCGCGATGCCCAAGTTCAACATGTACCAGTCGCTGCACACGACGGTCATCGGTCCCGAGGGCAAGCCGGTGGAGCTGCAGATCCGCACGCGCGCGATGCACCACCGCGCCGAGTACGGCGTGGCGGCCCACTGGAAGTACAAGGAGGAGATGGGCATCTCCGGGCCGGCCGGAGCCCGCGTGAAGTCCGCGGGCGACATGGCCTGGCTCCGGCAGCTCCTCGACTGGCAGAAGGAGACCTCTGACCCGGGCGAGTTCCTCGAGTCGCTGAGGTTCGACCTGTCGGTGTCGGAGGTGTTCGTCTTCACGCCGCGCGGCCAGGTGATCGCGCTGCCCGAGGGCGCCACCCCTGTCGACTTCGCGTACGCCGTGCACACCGAGGTCGGTCACCGGTGCATCGGCGCCCGCGTGAACGGCCGTCTGGTGCCGCTGGAGTCGCGCCTGAGCAACGGCGACGCGGTGGAGATCTTCACCTCCAAGTCACCCGACGCCGGGCCGTCCCGTGACTGGCTGAAGTTCGTCAAGAGCGGCCGGGCGCGCAACAAGATCCGCCAGTGGTTCTCCAAGGAGCGCCGTGAGACGGCGATCGAGGCGGGCAAGGAAGCCATCGGGCGGGCCATGCGCAAGCAGGGCCTCCCACTACAGCGCCTGATGTCCGGAGAGAGCCTCCTGGCCCTCGCCAGGGACCTGCGCTACCCCGACGTCTCGGCGCTGTACGCTGCCGTCGGAGAGGGCCACACGGCCGCGCAGGCGGTCGTGCAGAAGCTCGTCCAGTCCCTGGGAGGGGTCGACGGCGCCGAGGAGGACATCGCCGAGGCCGCCGTCCCCACCAAGCTGCGTGGCCGCCCACGCACCGGCACCAACGCCGGCGTCATCGTGGCCGGCGACTCCGACGTCTGGGTACGCCTGTCGCGCTGCTGCACCCCGGTGCCCGGCGACGAGATCGTGGGCTTCGTGACGCGGGGTCACGGCGTGTCGGTGCACCGCACCAACTGCCCCAACATCGAGCAGCTCAGGACCGAGCCGGACCGCCTGGTGGAGGTGAGCTGGTCGCCGAGCGACGACTCGGTGTTCCTGGTGGCCATCCAGGTGGAGGCGCTCGACCGGCCGCGCCTGCTGTCCGATGTCACGCGCACGCTGTCCGACCAGCACGTCAACATCCTGTCGGCCTCGGTCACCACCTCCCGCGACCGGACCGCGGTCAGCAAGTTCACGTTCGAGATGGGCGACCCCAAGCACCTGGGCCACGTGCTGAAGGCCGTCCGCAACATCGGGGGCGTCTACGACGTCTACCGCGTCACGAACTGATCCACCGCCATCGGAGCCGGTCAGGATTCCTGGGGGAGCCCTGACCGTGATCACCTCGCCGGGCGGGGCGCCTTCGGACCCTGCCATGAGAACCCCGGAGCAGGGCCCGGCGCGCCTCGGACCCCGGGGGGCGGAACGGACCGCCGCCGCCCGCCGTCAGGAGAACTCCGCCAGGGTGCGCTCGGCCTCCTCCAGCCACGAACGACGGGCCGCGATGGCCTCCTCGGCCTCCTTGACGTCGTTGTCCTTGCCGGCGGCACCGGCCTTGGCGAGGCGTCCCTCGAGCTGCTCGATCGACCTGTGCAGCTGGTCGACGGTGTTCTGCGCGCGAGCCCGGGCCTCGGGGTTTGACCGCTTCCACTCGGTCTCTTCGGCCTTGCGGACGGCCTCGTCGATCCGGCGCAGGCCGCCTTCGAGCTTGTCCCTGGCCTCGCGCGGCACCGCCCCGACGGCCTCCCAGCGCTCCAGCACCGACCGCAGGGCGGACCGCGCGGCCCTGGCGTCGGTCACGGGCATGATGCGCTCGGCGTCGGCGAGGATGCGTTCCTTGGCCTCGGCGTTCTCCCGCAGCGAGGCGTCGCGCTCCGCGAAAACCGAGGAACGGGCCTGGAAGAACTGGTCCTGGGCCGCCTTGAAGCGGTTCCACAGGTCGTCCTCCGCCTCGCGGGAGGCCCGGCCCGCGGTCTTCCAGCGCCGCATGAGCTCGCGGTAGGCCGAGGCCGTCTCGCCCCAGTCGGTCGAGGTGCTGAGGGCCTCCGCCTCGCTGACGATGCGCTCCTTGATGCTCCGAACCGACTCGCGCTGCTCGTCGAGCCCGGCGAAGTAGGACTTGCGCCGCTTGGCGAAGGCGGTGCGGGACGCCGACAGCCGCTTCCATAGGGCCGCCTCGGTGACCCGGTCGATGCGCTCGGCGCCCTTCCACTCCTCGACGAGCTGACGCAGCCGCTCGCCGCCGGACTTCCAGTGGGTGGTGTCCTCGGCGATGCGCTCGGCCTCGGCGACGATGCGTTCCTTGATCTCCCGGGACTGGGCGCGAGCCTGGTCGCGGGCGGCCTTGACCTCCTCGCGGCGCTTGCCGACCAGGTCGGTGAGCGCCGCGAGGCGGCCCTCCAGCGCCGCGAGGTCGCCGATGGCGTGGGCCTCGGCGATGGACTCGCGCAGCTTGACGATCGTCGCCTCAGCCTGGGCGGGTGGCAGATCGGTGCCTCGGAGCCGTTGTTCCAGCAGTTCCACCTGCGTGGCCAGCTCGTCGTACTTGCGATGGAAGTAGGCGAGGGCCTCTTCCGGTTCACCGGCCTGCCAGGACCCGACGGCCCGTTCTCCCTCGGCCGTACGAACGTAGACGGTGCCGTCGTCGTCTACCCGGCCCCACGGGTCGGTGCTCACCGTGTCCTCCCGCACTCGAATCAGCCTCCAGGACGCTATGCGTCCTTGGTTGTATTACGTCAGCTCTTGCCAGAGATTGTCACGTGCTTGATTTGGACCGGATCCTTGGGAGCACCCGAGCCGTCGCCCATGCCCCCCGGCAGGACGCCCTTCTTGCTCACGTCGTCGAGGATTTTGAGCCCCTTTGTGACGGTACCGAACGGCGTGTAGTTCGGGGGGAGTTGGAGGTTGCCGAAGACGATGAAGAATTGGCTTCCGTTGGTGTTGGCCCCGCTGTTGGCCATCGCGACCACCCCTCGGCCGTACTTCGCGCCGGTGAGGTTCTCGTCGGTGAACCGGTAGCCCGGGCCGCCCTGTCCGTCGGAGGGGTTCTTGCCGTCCGCCTTGGCCAGCGGGTCGCCGCACTGCAGCATCGGGAAGCTCGCGGGCCCCATGCGATGGCACTTGGACCCGTCGAAGTACTTCTTCTGGGCCAGGAAGGCGAAGGAGCTCACCGTGCACGGTGCCTTGTCGGTGGCCAGGCTCACGACGATGTCACCGTGGTTGGTGGCGATCGTCATCGTCTTGGCGGCCTTGTCGGCCTTCGCCGGTGGCAGGCCGACGTTCTTCGCCGGGGTGCCGGAGCTGCCGGCGACGTAGTCGCACGTGCCGGTGGCCGCGTCGTACGGCTTGGGGGCGGCCGCCGACGGGGCCGCGGACGACGACGCCGACGACGACGCCGAGGGAGTGGCCGTAGCGGCCTCGGTCTTTGAGCTGCCGCCACCGATCAGCGCGACGGCCGCGAAGATGCCGCCCACCACGACGAGCACGCCCACGCTCGTGCCGACGATCGCCACACGCTTGGTGCGGGTCTGTCTCTCGGCGCGTCGCTGGATCTGCCGTTCGTAATGCTCTCGTGCCAGCTGCTTTTGACGGTCCTTGCCGGTCGCCACCGCTGTGCCCTCCCGACTGTCCGAGTTGATCGTGTTTGGCCGCCTCGCTGGACGACCGCCACCTTTATGGAGTGGGCGAATCGTATCGGCCATCGGGTAATGGTTCGCAGCCCGGCGACCCGCACCGGTACCCTTCGGTTACATTCCCATCCGCTTTCCTTGACGAGATCGATCACACCGAGGACCGTTTCCGTGCTCATCGACGGCTTTCCCGCAGGCTCCTTCCAGGCCAACTGCTACGTCGTCGCTCCCGCCGCGGGCGAGGAGTGCGTGATCGTCGACCCAGGTCAGGACGCCGTCGCGGGCCTTGACGACATGCTGCGCGAGCACCGGCTCAAGCCGGTCGCCGTGCTGCTCACCCACGGTCATCTCGATCATGTGTGGTCGGTGACCCCCGTGTGCGGCGCCCGCGACATCCCGGCGTGGATCCACCCCGACGACCGCGAGATGCTGAGCGACCCAGGCAAGGGCTTCTCGCTCATGGCCAGCCAGCAGCTCCTGGGCGGGCTGACCTTCACCGAGCCCGACGACGTGCGTGAGCTGTCCGACGGCGCGGTGCTGGAGATCGCCGGCATGGCACTCACCGTGGACCACGCACCCGGGCATACCAGGGGGTCGGTGACGTTCGGGCTTCCCGAGGAGCGTGTGATGTTCTCGGGAGACCTGCTGTTCGCCGGCTCCATCGGCCGCAGTGATCTCCCGGGCGGTGACTACCAGACCATCCTGCGCAGCCTGGGCGGCGTCTGCCTGACGCTGCCGGACGACACGACGGTGCTGCCCGGTCACGGACCAAAGACGACGATCGGCCGCGAACGCGCCACGAACCCGTATCTTGCTGAGGCAGTGCCGTTCGCCGGTCCAACCAGGGGACTGTAATGAGCTTTCAGGCGCCCAAGGGCACCTTCGACTGGATGCCGCCGCGCTCCGAGTGGGCACTCGTCGTGCGCGACGCGTTGTCCGGGCCCGCCCGCCGCGCGGGTTACAACTACATCGAGACGCCGGCCTTCGAGGACACCGGGCTGTTCTCACGCGGGGTGGGCGAGTCGACCGACATCGTTACCAAGGAGATGTACACCTTCCAGAGCAGGGGCGGCCAGTCCCTGACGCTGCGTCCCGAGGGCACGGCCAGCGTCGTGCGCGCCGTCATCGAGCACGGCTTGTACGGCGGAGCGCTCCCGATCAAGCTCTGGTATTCCGGAAGCTACTTCCGCTACGAACGTGCCCAGGCCGGCCGCTATCGCCACTTCTCACAGGTGGGCGCGGAGGCGCTGGGCACCGAGGACCCGGCTCTGGACGCGGAGCTCATCGTGCTGGCCGCGGACGGTTACGCCTCGCTGGGCCTGAAGAACGTGCGGCTGTTGCTCAACTCCCTCGGTTGCAAGGAGTGCCGCCCCGCGTACCGGGCCGCTCTGCAGGACTTCCTGCGCGGGCTCGACCTCGACGAGGCCACCCGCCAGCGCATCGAGATCAACCCGTTGCGTGTTCTCGACGACAAGCGTCCCGAAGTCCAGGCGCAGCTCCTGAACGCGCCCCTCGTGACCGACCACCTCTGCGGAGCATGCAAGGCCTACCACGAGGAGGTCCGCGGCCTGCTCACGAGTGCCGGCCTGACCTACACGGACGACCCCAAGCTCGTCCGCGGGCTCGATTACTACACACGCACCACCTTCGAGTTCCTACACGATGGCCTCGGAGCCCAGTCCGCGGTCGGCGGGGGAGGACGCTACGACGGCCTGAGCGAGATGATCGGCGGTCCGCCCTTGCCCAGCGTCGGATGGGCGCTCGGGGTCGACCGAACGGTCCTCGCGATGGAGGCTGAAGGCTTGCTCGCGGAGCGGGCCATGCACATCGACGTATTCGCCGTTCCCCTGGGCGAAGAGGCCAAGAGGCGGATCTTCCCACTGGTCGGCGAGCTGCGCCGGGCAGGCGTCTCGGTGGACATGGCCTTCGGCGGCCGGGGTGTCAAGGGCGCCATGAAGGCCGCCGACCGCAGCGGCGCCCGCTACGCCCTGATCCTTGGCGAGCGGGATCTCGAGGCGGAAGCCATACAAGTGAAGGACCTGATCACGGCTGACCAGATCGCGGTGCCACTCGCCGAGATCGTCACGACGCTGAAGGAGAAACTGACCACATGATCCGCACGCACACCGCCGGATCGCTGCGCAAGGAGCATGCAGGCCAGCAGGTGACGCTGGCCGGATGGGTGGCACGCCGCCGTGACCACGGCGGCGTGGTCTTCATCGATCTGCGTGACGCGTCCGGTTCCGCCCAGGTGGTCTTCCGCGAGGAGGACCACGCGCACGACCTCCGCTCGGAGTACTGCGTCAGGATCGCCGGAGAGGTCCGCTCCCGCCCTGAAGGCAACGAGAACCCCGACCTGCCGACCGGCGAGATCGAGGTCGTCGCGTCGGAGGTGGAGGTCCTGAGCGAGTCCGCGCCGCTGCCGTTCCCCATCGAGGGCGGCGGAGCCGTCTCCGAGGAGGCGCGGCTGAAGTACCGCTACCTCGACATGCGCCGCCAGCAGGTCGCACAAGCCCTGCGGACCCGCTCCACCGCCACCTATCTGGCGCACGAGGTCATGCACGAGAACGGCTTCGTGTACGTCGAGACGCCGGACCTCACCCGCTCGACGCCCGAGGGCGCCCGTGACTTCCTGGTGCCGGTGCGGCTGCAGCCGGGCAGCTGGTACGCCCTCCCGCAGTCGCCGCAGCTTTTCAAGCAGCTCCTCATGGTGGGCGGCCTGGAGCGCTACTACCAGCTCGCCCGCTGCTTCCGCGACGAGGATCTGCGGGCCGACCGGCAGCCGGAGTTCACCCAGATCGACGTCGAGATGTCCTTCGTGGACGAGGACGACGTCATCGCCCTCGGCGAGTCGCTGATCGGCCGCATCTGGAAGGACACGGTGGGGTACGAACTGCCCTCGCCGCTTCCCCGCCTGTCCTACCGCGAGGCGATGGACCGCTTCGGCTCCGACAAGCCCGACCTGCGGTTCGGCTGCGAGCTGGCCGACATGACCGGCTACTTCGCTAACACCCCGTTCCGGGTGTTCCAGGCGCCGTACGTCGGGGCCGTCGTCATGCCGGGCGGCGCCTCCCAGACCCGCAAGGAGCTCGACGCCTGGCAGGACTGGGCGAAGTCCCGCGGCGCCAGGGGCCTCGCCTACGTCCTGGTCCTGCCGGGCGGGGAGCTGGGCGGCCCGGTCGCCAAGAACCTCTCCGAGGAGGAGCGGGCGGGGCTGGCCGCCGCGGCCGGGGCGGCCGAGGGCGACGCGGTCTTCTTCGCCGCCGGCGCGCCCTCCGCCTCGCGCGACCTGCTGGGCGCCGCACGCCTGGAGATCGGGCGGCGCTGCGGCCTGATCGACGAGTCGCAGTGGAGCTTCCTGTGGGTCGTCGACGCGCCCATGTTCGAGCCGGTGCTCGACGAGGTGGGCCGCCAGACGGGGTGGACGGCCGTGCACCACCCGTTCACCGGCCCGAAGCCCGAATGGGCCGACAACTTCCAGGACCGCCCCGGTGAGGCTCTGGCGTACGCCTACGACATGGTCTGCAACGGCATGGAGATCGGCGGCGGCTCCATCCGTATTCACCGGGCCGAGATGCAGCAGCGGGTCTTCGAGGTGCTCGGCATCTCCAAGGAGGAGGCCGAGAGCAAGTTCGGGTTCCTGCTGGAGGCGTTCAAGTACGGCCCGCCGCCGCACGGAGGCATCGCCTACGGCTGGGACCGCATCTGCATGCTGCTGTCGGGCGGCGAGTCGATCCGCGACGTGATCGCCTTCCCGAAGACGGCCTCGGGCTTCGACCCGCTGACGGCCGCGCCGACGCCGATCACGCCCGAGCAGCGCAAGGAGGCCGGTGTGGACGCCGGCCGCGCTCCGGCGGCGGGCACGCCCCGGGCGGCCGGCGCCTGACCGATCCCGCCCCACGAGACAAGCCCCGGCGCGCGTCGCGCCGGGGCTTGCTTGTTCACGGCCTGCGGGAACGCGATGTACGCGCTCCTTGGATGGCTCCTAGCGGGAGATCGTCATGTTCTTGATGATCACCGGGATCTTCGGGGCGTTGGATCCCTCGCCCCTGACGTCGGCCATGGGATCGCCGTTGAAGGGGATGATGCCACCCTTGGCGATCTTGTCGATGATGTCCATGCCCTTGACCACCACGCCGAACGGCGTGAAGGCGGCTCCCTGGGCCGAGAGCTGGGTGTTCTCGTCGGAGAACGAGATCCAGAACTGGCTGCCGTTGGAGTTGGCGTCCTCGGAGGACTGCGACATCGCGACCGTGCCTCTGCCGAGGGGGATGCCGCCGAGGTTCTCGTCGTCGAAGATGTACCCCGGCCCGCCCGTGCCGTCCGTCTTGGTCTTGCCGTCCCCCTTGGCCAGTGGGTCGCCGCACTGCAGCATCCCGAGGCCGGTGGTCTGCGGCGTCGCCAGGCGGTGGCAGTGCGAGTTGTCGAAGAAGTTTTTCTTGGCGAGGAACTCGAACGAACCGACGGTGCACGGCGCCTGTGCGGTGGCGAGTTGGATGACGATCGTGCCCTGGTTGGTGTCGATCGTCATGTTCTTGGCCTTCATATCCGGCTTCGACGGCGGTGTGCCCACCTTTTTGGCCGGCGCTCCGCTGGTGTCCTTGCGGTAAGAGCAGGTGACGGCGCCCGGCTTGACGGGGGCGGCCGTCGAGGCCGGGGGCAGCGCGGCCGGAGCGGAGACGGCGGCCGAGGCGGAGGCGGACGGGCTGGCGGCCGCGGCCGGCTTGGTGGCTGCCTTGCCCCCCATGAGCGTGGTGGCCGCGATGATGCCACCCACCACCACAACGACTCCCACCCCGGCGCCGATGATCGTGTTCCGCTTCGACGTGCCGGTGGTGCTGGCGCGCTGTTCCTGCCGCTCGCGGTGCTCCCGTGCCAGCTGGGTCTGGCGATCCACGTCGGTCACGGTATGCCTTCCATTTGCCGATAGATGACTTTAGGTGCTGGGGAATCGTACCGGCCTTTACGTTGAGCCTGTATAAACCGCCCAGTTCGAGGCCCTTGGTAGATCGTCGCTGACCTTGTCCTGGGGATATGATTGCCGTGCGGAATGTTGCTGCGGGGATCTTCTTACGTTGGCTTGACATCGTCCAGGGAATCCTGGGGTCACGCGGCCGAAGGGGGTCGGTCGCACGATGCGGGCCGTCTGGCGGAACCATCCGGAGGCCGGATCCGTATAGGGGGACGACGAGCTACTTGACAGGAGCCAAGACATGTTCGACGAGATCCTCGGCCTGCCCGCCCATCCCCTGATCATCCACACCGCCGTCATATTCATCCCACTGCTCGTCCTCGGCTCCGTGGTGTACGGAGTGGTCCCGCGCGTGCGCCCGTCCCTGGCATGGGCGGTTGTCCTGCTGGCCGTCGCGGCCCCCGCGACAGCCTTCGCCGCCAAGGAGAGCGGCGACGCGCTCAGGCAGCGGCTGTTCGCCGGTGGGCTCCCCAGCGGGGCGCTCCAGCAGCGGATCGACGAGCACGAGGGCTACGCCAACCCCCTGCTCCTCAGCGCCATCGGGCTCGGCGTCTCATCGCTTCTGCTCGTCTACTCGTCTCGCAAGCTGGGCAAGGCGGCCACCGCGGTCCTGTCGGCGGTGACCGTCGTGCTCGCCCTGGTGACCGGCTTCTACGTCCTCCAGGCCGGTCACAGCGGAGCCACGGCGGTCTGGGCCGGTTAGCCCGCCCGTGCCGGCCGCCAGGTGAGAGCACCGGGCACCGACCACGACACCGTGTACCTCCTCTATTGGCGGTAGTGTCAACGCGTGGACAGTTTGTTCGATTCGGCGGCGGAGGAAGCCCACAAAAGCCAGGAGCCTCTCGCCGTTCGCATGCGGCCCCGCACCCTCGACGAGGTCATCGGCCAGCGCCACCTGCTCGGCCAGGGCACGCCGCTGCGCCGCCTGGTCGAGAGCGAGGCCCCTATGTCGCTGTTCCTGTGGGGCCCGCCCGGCACGGGCAAGACCACGCTGGCCTACGTCGTCGCGGGGGTGACCAAGCGGCGGTTCGTCGAGGTGTCCGCCGTCTCCGCCGGGGTCAAGGAGGTCCGCGCGGCCATCGACCAGGCCAAGCGCGAGCTCGGCATGACCGGGCGGCAGACCGTGCTGTTCGTCGACGAGGTCCACCGCTTCAACAAGGCCCAGCAGGACGCCCTGCTGCCCGCCGTGGAGAACCGCTGGGTGACCTTCATCGGGGCCACCACAGAGAACCCCTTCTTCTCGGTGATCTCGCCGCTGCTCTCCCGGTCGCTGTTGCTGACGCTGGAGTCGCTGTCGGAAGCCGACGTGCACGCCGTCCTCGACCGCGCCGTCGGCGACGCGCGCGGCCTCGACGGCCGGGTGCGGCTCGCGCCTGAGGCCGTGGACCACCTGGTCCGCCTGGCCGGGGGAGACGCCCGCCGCTCGCTGACCTACCTCGAGGCGGCGGCGCTGCTGATCCCCGAGGGTGAGATCACGGTCGAGACCGTCGAGAAGGCGGTCGACAAGGCCGCGGTGCGCTACGACAGGCAGGGCGACCAGCACTACGACGTCATCAGCGCCTTCATCAAGAGCATGCGCGGCTCCGACGTGGACGCCGCGCTGCACTACCTCGCCCGGATGATCGAGGCGGGGGAGGACCCCCGGTTCCTCGCGCGACGCATCATGATCTTCGCCTCGGAGGACGTCGGCATGGCCGACCCGACCTGCCTGCAGGTGTCGGTGGCCGCCGCCCAGGCCGTGCAGATGATCGGCCTGCCCGAAGGCCGCCTCAACCTCGCCCAGGCGGTCATCCACTGCGCCCTCGCGCCCAAGTCCAACGCCGTCATCAAGGCGATCGGCGCCGCCTCGGACGACGTCAGGCGGGGCCTGATCGGGCAGGTGCCCGGCCACCTGCGCGACGCCCACTACCCCGGCGCGGCCAAGCTCGGCCACGGCAAGGGCTACCAGTACCCCCATGACTTCGAGCACGGCCTCGTGAAACAGGACTACGCGCCGGAGGAGATACGCGGCCGCCGGTACTACGAGCCGACCCGCCACGGCGGCGAGGCCCACTTCGCCGACCGATGGTCCAAGATCCGCGAGTTCCTGCGCGGCCGCACGTGACCGGCCCCGCCCCCGGCGGAGGGCGCGCTGAGCACGGGCACGGGGTCGGGGCGCGATAGGGTCTCCCCATTCCACCGACCCAGCCGGGCCGGACATCCGTAGGCAGCCTACGAGGGGACGCACCGACATGCTTACCGCGGGAGAGGTCGCAGGCCTCATCGTCGCGATGTTCTGGGCGATACTGGTCTGCTTTCTTGCAGTGGTGCTGGTGAGGCTCGCCCGGCTGCTCACGCAGACCACCAAGATGGTCGCCGACCTGAGCGAGCGGGTGATCCCGCTGCTGGACGACGTCAGCGTCACGGTCGCCGAGACCAACCGCCAGCTCGTCACCGTCGAGGCCATCGCGGGCAACATGAGGGAGGTCAGCGGTCACATGATGAAGGTCACCGGCGTCGCCTCGACGCTGTTCGCCAAGCCGCTGATCAAGGCGTCCGCGCTGGTCCACGGCCTTCGCCGGGCCGCCGCCGGTCGCCGTCGGCCCGCGTCGCTCCCCTCGGGGGCGAGGGGGCGGCGCCCGTGATCCGGCGGCTCTTCTACATGGCCCTCGGCGCGTACATCGCGGTCTGGGTGATGCGTAAGCTGCAAGCGTTGAAGCCTGACCACGTCGCGCGCCGCGCGGCCGACCAGGTCACCGACCTGCTGGACGAGGCCCGCCTGTTCGCCGGCGAGGTACGCCGCCTGTCGGCCGGCAGGGAGTCCGAGCTGCGAGCGCGGTTCGGAGTCGACAGTTTCAGAGAAACCCACCATCACGTAAAGGACGGCCGCTGAGATGGAGTCGGCAGAGATCGCCCGCCGCTTCCTGCGCTTCTTCGAGGAGCGTGGCCACACCGTCGTGCCCTCGGCCAGCCTGGTCGCAGAGGATCCGACGCTGCTGCTGGTCAACGCGGGCATGGTGCCCTTCAAGCCGTACTTCCTCGGCCAGAAGAAGCCGCCGTATCCCCGGGCGGCCAGCGCCCAGAAGGTCGTTCGCACCCTCGACATCGACGAGGTGGGCAAGACCACCCGGCACGCCAGCTTCTTCCAGATGCTCGGCAACTTCTCCTTCGGTGACTACTTCAAGGAGCAGGCCCTTCCGTACGCCTGGGAGCTGCTGACCAAGCCGGAGTCCGAGGGCGGCTTCGGGTTCCCCGAGGAGCGCCTCTGGGTCACCGTCTACCACGACGACGACGAGACCCACGACATCTGGCACAACAAGGTCGGCGTCCCGCTCGAGCGGATCCAGCGCCGCGGGCTCGCGGACAACTACTGGCACATGGGCGTGCCCGGTCCCGGCGGGCCGTGCTCCGAGATCTACTACGACCGCGGTCCCGAGTACGGCAAGGAAGGCGGCCCTGTCGCCGACGAGAACCGCTATCTCGAGGTGTGGAACAACGTCTTCATGCAGTTCCAGCTCAGCGCGGTGCGTAGCAAGGTCGACTTCGACATCCAGGGCGAGCTGCCCGCCAAGAGCGTCGACACCGGCATGGGCCTCGAGCGCATGGCCGCGATTCTGCAGGGCGTCGACAACATCTACGAGATCGACACCACCTACAAGATCCTCGACAAGGCGGCCGAGCTCACCAAGTCCCGCTACGGCAGGAACGCCCGTGCCGACGTCTCCCTGCGGGTCGTCGCCGACCACCTGCGCGCCGGGGTCATGCTCGTGGGCGACGGCGTGCTGCCCTCCAACGAGGGCCGGGGCTACGTCCTGCGCCGCATGCTGCGCCGCGCGATCCGCAACCTGCGCCTCCTCGGCGCGGGCGAGGAGCGCTACATGCACGAGCTCGCCGCCACGACCATCGCGGCGATGAGCGATCAGTATCCCGAGCTGAAGGGCGACGCCGCCCACATCCACACGGTGATCGACGCGGAGGAGACCTCCTTCCTCGGCACCCTGCGCACCGGCACGGCGATCTTCGAAGCGGCGGTCGAGGAGACCAAGCGCAAGGGCGGCGCCACCCTTGCCGGCAACCAGGCGTTCCAGCTCCACGACACCTTCGGCTTCCCGATCGACCTGACGCTGGAGATGGCGGCCGAGCAGGGGCTCCAGGTCGACGAGGACGGCTTCCGCCGCCTCATGAACGAGCAGCGCGACCGCGCCAAGGCCGACTCCGCGGCGAAGAAGACCGGTAACGCCGACATCTCGGTGCTCGGCGAGATGCTCGACAGGGCGGGCAAGGTCGACTTCCTCGGCTACGACCACACCACGGCCGAGGCGAACGTCATCGGCGTGCTCGTCGACGGGGCCTCGGTCCAGTCGGCGGGCGCGGGCACCACCGTGGAGGTCGTGCTCGACCGCACCCCGTTCTACGCCGAGGGCGGCGGACAGCTCTCCGACCAGGGCGTCATCCGCACCGGCGGCGCCCAGGTCGACATCGTCGACGTGCAGTCCCCGTTCGCGGGCCTGGTGGTACACCGCGGCAAGGTCACGGGCGGCGAGATCCGCGTGGGCGACCAGGCCCAGGCCGAGATCGACATCGAGCGCCGCCGCGCGATCTCCCGCAGCCACACCGCCACCCACCTGGTCCACCGGGGGTTCCGCAACGCGCTCGGCGAGAGCGCGGCCCAGGCCGGCTCCGAGAACTCCCCGGGGCGCTTCCGCTTCGACTTCACCGCGGCGGGAGCCGTCTCGCCGGCCGTGCTGCGCGATGTCGAGGACGAGGTCAACGCGATCCTGATCAACGACCTCAAGGTCAACGCCTACCACGCCTCCCTCAAGGAGGCCCGTTCGATGGGCGCTCTCGCGCTGTTCGGCGAGAAGTACGGCGACGAGGTCCGCATCGTCGAGGTCGGCGACTACTCCCGCGAGCTGTGCGGCGGCACCCACGTCGCCAGCTCCGGCCAGCTCGGCCTGGTCAAGGTGCTCGGCGAGGCGTCGATCGGCGCCGGCGTGCGCCGCGTCGAGGCCCTGGTCGGCATCGACGCCTTCCGCTTCCTCGCCCGCGAGAGCGTGCTGGTCGCCCAGATCAGCGAGCAGCTCAAGGCGCGCCGCGAGGAACTGCCCGAGCGCGTCGAGGGCATCGTCACCCGCCTGCGCACGGCGGAGCGGGAGCTCGAGAAGCTCCGCTCGGCCCAGGTGCTCGCGGTGGCGGGCGAGCTCGCCGCGTCCGCCCGCGACATTGCCGGGGTATCCGTCGTGACGCACCGCGCGCCTGACGGCACTTCACCCGATGACCTGCGTAAACTCGCTCTCGACGTACGCGGCCGGTTCCCC
This sequence comes from Sphaerisporangium sp., assembly GCA_025964675.1. GTDB lineage: Bacteria > Actinomycetota > Actinomycetes > Streptosporangiales > Streptosporangiaceae > Sphaerisporangium. Next base: position 82,319 of record JAOPYI010000113.1, read on the forward strand.
GGTGACCGCGCTGCGATGATCGTGATCGCCGGTGTGCCCGTAGACCGACCGGTCGTGGTCGCCGCTGTGAACGATGCGGGGCGCACCCGGGGGCTCAAGGCCGGGCGACTGGTCGGCGTCGCCGCCAAGGCACTTGGGGGTGGCGGTGGCGGTAAGGATGACGTCGCGCAGGGGGGCGGAGCCCGTCCTGAGGCGATCGGTGACGCGCTCGGCGCCGTCGAGAACGCGATCCGGGAGACGCTCTCCTGAGCGTGGACATGTCGTGCGTCCGGAGGGCGCGGTGAGACGCGGCGTCCGCCTCGGCGTCGACGTGGGATCGGTCCGCGTCGGCGTGGCCCGCAGCGACCCCTCGGGGATGCTGGCCACGCCGGTCGAGACCGTCCGCAGGGGCAGGGGCGACCTTGACCGCATCGCCGCCATCGCGGCCGAGTGCGAGGCGATGGAGGTCGTCGTCGGCCTCCCCACCTCGCTTTCCGGCCGCGAGGGCCACGCGGCCGCCGCGGCCCGTGCGTTCGCGGGCCATCTGGCCGTGCGCCTCGGGCCGACGCCGGTCCGCCTGTACGACGAGCGGCTGACCACGGTGACGGCGCAGCAGGGCCTGCGGGCCAGCGGCGTCAAGGCGAAGAACCAGCGAGGTGTGGTCGACCAGGCGGCGGCCATTGTGCTGCTGCAGGCCGCCCTGGACGCCGAGAGGGCGAGCGGCGAGCCACCGGGCAGACCCGTCGAGCCGCCGGGGCGGCGCCCCGGCGGGGAATCGAGCGCCGGGCCCGCCAGGTGAGCCGCCCCAGTGGCCCCGGCGAGCCCGAGGAGCCGGGCAGGGCGAGTGACCCCGACGGCCGGGACGGCCCCGATGACCTGATCTCCTTCACCGAGGAGGACGTTCCGGAGGGTGCCGCCGAACGCCGGGCCCGCGCCGGCCGCAGCCGGCGCGCTCTCCTGCTCCTGGTCGGCGGTGGCGCCGCCCTGCTGGTCGCCGCGGGCCTCGCCGGCGCGTACGCGCTGTTCGGGCCGCTCATGGCGCCGGGCGACTTCGACGGCAAGGGGTCGGATCCCGTCGTCGTCGAGATCACTCCGGGTGCGAGCGCCGGGGAGATCGGCGACGTCCTCGTCCGGGCGGAGGTGGTGGCGAGCACCCGGTCCTTCGTGCGCGTGGTGGAGGAACGCGGCCAGTCCTCCAGCCTGAGGCCCGGACGATATCTCCTGCGCAAGGGCATGGCCGCCGCCTCGGCGCTCGATCTCCTGCTCGCCCCGCAGTCCAGGATCCGCAGGCGGGTGACGATCCCCGAAGGGCTGCGCGTGGTCGAGACGGTGGCCCGCCTGGCCAAGGGCTCGGGGCTGCGCGCGGCCGAGCTGGTCGGGTTCGCCGCCAGACCGGCCGAGCTGGCGCTGCCGGCGTACGCCAAAGGGGCCGTGGAGGGCTTCCTGTTCCCCGCGACGTACGACATCGAGCCCGCCACGACGCCGCGCGACCTGCTGCGGGCGATGGTCCGCAGGTTCAAGCACGCCGCCGCGCACGTCGGCCTTGAGCCGGGCGCGGCCGGACTGCGCATGAGCCCGCTTGAGGTGGTGGTCGTCGCGAGCATCGTGCAGGCCGAGGGTGGTAGGGACAGTGACTATCCGAAGATCGCCAGGGTGATCTACAATCGCCTGGCGTCCCGAGCCAAGCTCGAGATGGACAGTACGGTGATGTACGGCCTTGGAAAGCACGGAATCGTGGCCTCACACGCCGAGATCAAGCGCGACACCCCTTACAACACGTACATGCATCCCGGGCTGCCGCCCGGGCCGATCAGTAATCCGGGCGAGGCAGCGCTCCGCGCGGCACTTCACCCGGCTAAGGGTGATTGGTACTGGTTTGTCACGATCGACCCAGAGCATAGAATCACGAAATTCACTGACAAGGAGAGTGAGTTCGTGAAATTCCGAGAAGAGCTGAACAAACGTCTCGGGCAGCACTGATGCCCGGCGGGACAGCCACTGCCTCCCATACGCGCCCGGTGACCAGGGCCGGCGAGGCTCTGGTCATGGGAACGACGGCTCGGCTGGTATGTCCCACCAATTTGGGGCACTCGCTTGACGACGGGCCGGTCCTACCGGGAGATTGGCGAGCGCACCTATGAACGATCTGGACCTCGATGGTTTGCTGGGTGCCGCGGACGACGAAGGTCCCCGGCGCCGATCTCGTGCTTCCTCCAGGTCGGCTCGGAGCCGCAGCAGGAGGCGCCAGCGCCGCCAGCGGCGCAAGGGCTTCGTCGCCTTCTTCCTCGCGATGATCATCATCGTGGGCGTCCTCGGCGTCGGCGGATACTACGGCTACAACTGGATCCGCAGCGTGGCGGTCCCCAAGGACTTCACCGGGCAGGGCTCCGGCGAGGTGCTCGTGGAGATCAAGGATGGGCAGAGTGCCACCGAGGTGGCCCAGACCCTCGTCAACCAAGGCGTCGTGGCCAGCGAGCGGGCGTTCGTCAACGCCGTCGGCGCCGCCGGCAAGACCGCCTCCCTCCAGCCGGGGGAGTACAAGCTGCGCAAGGGCATGGCCGCCAGCAACGCCGTTCCCCTCCTCGACCCCCAGCGCCGGCTGCAGACCACGCTGACCGTGAAAGAGGGGCTGCGGCTCTCCCAGATCATGGATCAGCTCTCCACCGCCACCGGCAAGCCGGTCGCCGACTTCCGCAGGGCCGCCAAGGACGGCAAGGCGCTCGGCCTCCCGTCGTACGCCAAGGGCAGGCTGGAAGGGTTCGCCTTCCCCGCGACCTACGAGGTCTCTCCCAAGTCGACCCCCGACGACCTGCTCGCCGCGATGGTCGCGCGCTTCGATCGGGCCGCCGCCGACACCGACCTCGTGGCCGGGGCGAGACGGGCCGGCCGCACGCCTCTGGAGATCATGACGATCGCCAGCATCGTGCAGGCCGAGTCGGGCAGCGTCCGCGACATGCCCAAGGTGGCCCGGGTGATCTACAACCGGCTGAACCGCACGCCGCAGATGAAGCTCCAGATGGACAGCACGGTCATGTACGGGCTGAACAAGTACGGCATCGCCGCGACCCACGAAGAGCTCAAGAGCAAGTCGCCTTACAACACCTACGCGCGCCTGGGCCTGCCGCCCGGCCCCATTGCCAACCCCGGTGACCACGCCATCCAGGCCGCGCTGAAGCCGGCCGACGGCACCTGGCTGTTCTTCGTCACCACCGACCCGAAGCGCGGCATCACGAAGTTCACCGACTCGGAGTCTGAGTTCTTCAAGCTGGCCCAGGAGTTCAACAAGAACCACGGGGCGGGCTGATGGAGCGGCGTGCCGCCGTACTCGGCTCGCCGATCGCACACTCGCTCTCGCCGGTCCTGCACCGCGCGGCGTACGAAGCGCTCGGGCTGCGCGGCTGGAGCTACGACGCGATCGAGTGCGACGAGGCCGGCCTGGCGGAGCTGCTGTCCGGGATGGGCCCCGAGTGGGCGGGCCTGTCCCTGACCATGCCGCTCAAGCGGGCCGTGCTGCCGCTGCTGGACACCATCGCGGGCCTTGCCGTCGAGGTGGGCGGCGTCAACACCGTGGTGTTCCGCGACGGCGCCCGGCACGGGGAGAACACCGACGTCCACGGCATCGTCCAGGCCCTCACCGAGTCGGGGGCCGGGGCACCCCGGGCGGCGACGATCCTCGGTGGCGGTGCCACTGCGGGCTCATCGCTGGCCGCGCTCCGCGAGCTGGGCCTGTCCGAGGCGACGCTGGTGGTGCGAGACCCGTCGCGCGCCAGGGAGACGGCCGAGGTGGCCGACCGTCTCGGCATGGCCTTGGCCGTGCAGACCTTCGACAAGCTCGACACCGTTCTTGACGTGGACCTCGCCATCTCGACGCTGCCCTCGGGCGCGGCCGACGCCTACGCCGGGGCTCTGTCCGCCGTCCCGGCCGTGTTCGACGTGGTCTACGCTCCCTGGCCGACACCGCTGGCCCGGGCCGTACGGGACGCGGGCGGCACGGTGGTCGGCGGGTTCGCCATGCTGCTCCACCAGGCGGTGCGTCAGGTGGAGCTGCACACCGGCCGAGGGGATGTCCCGGTGGAGGTCGTGCGTGCCGCGGGCGAGGCCGAGATCCTCAGGCGAGCGGCTCGAACGGATTGAGCCTCCGGACCCCGGTGCGTTCGAAGTCCTTGACGTCGCGGGTCACATGATCTAGCTCATCGCCATGCGTGTCTGGCGGATCGCGGGTCGTGAAGGGTCCAGGGATGATTCGGTGGGCGATCGGTGTTGTGGTAATGTTGCTGCTTGATCGGTCCGGCATGGCTGCTGGACGCGCAAGCGGAGGTCTTCCTCCCACCTGTTCGGCCGAAAGGTCGGCGGGTCAAGGATCACCACCGGAATTTCTCCGGGGAGCTCGTGATCGGATGATCACCGAGCTCAGTGGCCCCGCATGCGCGACGTGTGGGGCTTTTCGCATGTACGCGAGACTTCCCAGCACGGTCGAGCACCGACGCGGATAAATGCCAGGTACCTAGGAGGTCCCATCAGCACTGAGCCCCGCATCAACGAGCGTATTCGCGTGCCCGAGGTTCGCCTCGTGGGCCCGAACGGCGAGCAGGTCGGTATCGTCTCCATCGGCGATGCCCTGAAGCTGGCCCAGGAGTCCGACCTCGACCTCGTCGAGGTCGCGGCGACGGCTCGTCCGCCCGTGTGCAAGCTCATGGACTACGGCAAGTTCAAGTACGAGTCCGCCATGAAGGCACGCGAGGCGCGCCGCAACCAGGCGCACACGATCATCAAGGAGATCAAGCTCCGGCCGAAGATCGACCCGCATGACTACGAGACCAAGAAGGGTCACGTCGTGCGGTTCCTCAAAGCGGGGGACAAGGTCAAGGTCACGATCATGTTCCGCGGACGTGAGCAGTCCCGTCCCGAGCTGGGTTTCCGGCTCCTGCAGAGGCTGGCGGAGGATGTCACGGAGCTCGGCTTCGTCGAGTCCCAGCCCAAGCAGGACGGCCGAAACATGATCATGGTGATCGGGCCGCACAAGAAGAAGGCCGAAGCCAAGGCCGAGCGAGCCGCGGCTCGCGCCAGGACCGACGGCGACTCGCCCGAGGGCGACTTGCACGAGGGCGACTTGCACGAGGGCGACTTGAGCCTCGATCACGACATGGCCTCGGCATCGGAACAGCAGGAGTGACGCGCTCCGCCTGACCACTCGGCGGCACGCGAGAAGACACCGAGACCGGGTCAGGAGTTACGGTCAGGCATGCTCCTGGCTGGGGTAGCTTGGCCCGGGACATCGGCACGGACCATTGAGGGAGAGACGGCTGACATGCCGAAGATGAAGACGCACAGCGGTGCGAAGAAGCGGTTCCGCCTCAGCGGGAGCGGCAAGATCATTCGCCGTCGTGCGAACCGTGCCCACTACAACGAGCACAAGGCCTCCACGCTGACGCGTCGTCTCAAGCCTGAGGTCGTCATGTCCGATGCCGACACCAAGAAGATCAAGAAGCTGCTCGGCAAGTAACCGAACCCCCGGGGAGATAGAACAATGGCACGCGTAAAGCGGGCGCTCAACGCCAAGAAGAAGCGCCGCGTCGTCCTCGAGCGGGCGAGTGGTTACCGGGGTCAGCGGTCGCGGCTGTACCGCAAGGCCAAGGAGCAGATGCTCCACTCACTGACCTATGCCTACCGCGACCGCAAGGACAAGAAGGGCACGTTCCGGCGCCTGTGGATCCAGCGCATCAACGCCGCGGCACGCGCGAACGGCATCACCTACAACCGGTTCATCCAGGGCCTCAAGGCCGCGGGTGTCGAGGTGGACCGCAAGATCCTCGCCGACCTCGCGGTCAACGACACCCAGACCTTCGCGGCGCTCGCCGAGACCGCCAGGAAGGCGCTGCCGGCCGACGTGAACGCGCCGGTGGCGAGCTGATCCGACGCACGACCCAGTGAACGACTCGTTCTCTCGCGGAGCGGGTCGTTCACTCGTTTCCGGGCGAGTCTCCCGGGTCCCCGTGGTCGGGTCGCACGGGTGCTGTGACGGTTCAGGGGTTTTCCAGGGGGGTACGTGGCCGGGTCCGAGCTGACCAACATCAAGTCTCCGCGGGTCAAGGCCGCGAAGCGCCTGACCAAGCGCGCCTTCAGGGACCGCGACCGCGCGTTCCTGGCCGAGGGCCCGCAGGCGGTCAGGGAGGCGCTGGCCCTTCCAGGGGTCGCCGTCGAGCTGTTCACCACAGCGGACGCCGAGGTCAGGCACGCCGACATCGTGACCGCCGCCCGGCTGGCCGGGGTGCCGGTGCTCGGGGTGAGCGGCGAGGTCATGGCCGAGCTGGCACAGACCGTGACTCCCCAGGGGCTGCTCGCGGTCTGCCGCTTCGTGCACGTCCCCCTGGCCGAGGGCGTCACAGAAGGCGCCCGCCTGGTCGCCGTGCTCGCCCACGTACGCGACCCCGGAAACGCGGGCACGGTCCTGCGCACGGCCGACGCGGCGGGGGCCGACGCCGTCGTGTTCACCGACGCCTCCGTGGACCCGTACAACGGCAAGTGCGTCAGGGCCAGCGCGGGAAGCCTGTTCCACCTTCCCGTCGTCACCTCGGTTCCGGTGGCGGCGGCCGTGCGCCACCTGAAGGACAAAGGGATGCGCGTCCTCGCGGCCGATGGCGCGGGCACAAGGACGCTCGACGACGTCGACCTGGCCGGCCCGACGGCGTGGGTCTTCGGCAACGAGGCCTGGGGCCTGCCCGAGGAGATCCTCACGCTGGCCGACGAGGTCGTCCGGGTGCCCATCTACGGGCGCGCCGAGAGCCTCAACCTGGCCACGGCGGCCGGGGTCTGCCTTTACGCCTCGGCGCGGGCCCAGCGTTCCGTGTAGGCCGCCTGGCGGCCGTACAAGTCCCTTTGTCCTACAGCGGCCCTTTCTGTGCCGACGGCACCGCCCCTTCACGGAGCGTAGGGCTGCCGTCCGGCACGGGAAACCCGCTATTGTCGGCCCTGTAGGGTCGAGGAGGCGATAGTGCGCGGCGGAGAAACCCAGCGACGGGACGCCGGTGCAGCATGCTCGATCGAGGTCGACGACCTGCCCGACGGCGTCATCGTGGCCGACGGCCGGGGGCGGGTGACCGCCTTCAACCGTGCCGCGTGCCGCCTGACCCGGCTCGAGGGCGGCTCCGTCGTCGGAAAGCATTTCCCCGACGTCCTGCCCTTCCGTGACGACGACGGCCGTGACTGGTGGAAGTGGCTCGACGCCTACGGCGGCCTGCGCACCCGCAGCCGGCAGCCCGAGTGCTCGCTCTACCTGCCGGGCGGCCACGAGCTGCTGGTGGCCGCCCGCTTCGTGCGCAGGCCAGAGCGGGGCGGTGACGTCGTCCGCGTCGTGGTCACGCTGCGCGACGCCGCTGCGCGTGCCCGCCTCGAGCGCAGCCGGGCCGACCTGGTCTCCACCGTGGCCCACGAGCTGCGCTCCCCGCTGACCAGCGTCAAGGGGTTCACCGCCACCCTGCTGGCCAAGTGGGGCCGCTTCACCGACGATCAGAAGCGCGTGATGCTGGAGACCGTCAACGCCGACGCCGACAGGGTCACCCGGCTCATCACCGAGCTGCTCGACGTGTCCCGCATCGAGTCGGGCCGGCTGCAGATCCACCGCCAGGTGGTCGACGTCCCTGCCCGGGCGCGTAAGATCATCGCGGGTCGGGTGGCCGCGGGCGAGCCGGAGGACCGCTTCCGGCTGGAAGTGCTCGGCGATCTACCCGAGATGTGGCTCGACCAGGACAAGATCGACCAGATCCTGGGAAACTTGCTGGAAAACGCGGTGCGCCACGGGCGAGGTACGGTGACCATAGTGGTGGAGCCTGTCGAGTGGGGAGTTGCCGTGTCCGTGCGTGACCAGGGCGAGGGTGTCGCACCCGAGCTGGCCTCGCGCGTCTTCCGGCAGTTCTGGCGCGGCAACGGCCGTCGCCGGGGCGGCACGGGCCTTGGCCTCTTCATCGTCAAGGGTCTCGTCGAGGCCCACGGCGGCACGATCACCGTGCAGCGGGCCCCCGGCGGGGGCGCCGAGTTCCGATTTACCATGCCCGCCGGCACCCCCGACTTCGCCTGACGCGTCGCCCGGGACCGCCGGTGGGCCTCACCACCACGACGGCGTCCGCCGGCCCGGACGCTCGACGGCGTCCGGCACGCGATCAAGGAGGCTGTGGCGGCTTCCCGCCCGCGTCCGGCACGTGATCGCGGGAGCCTCGGCGGCCCTCGCCCTTGACCGGCGCCGGGCCGCGGGAAGCGGTCCACAGCCCCTCGCCCGCGGCCGGTCAGCCACTCTGGACGGACTAGACTCGTGCCCGCTCAAGCCCTGGATACGGAGCTCTCTCTTGTCGAACACCTATGACCCGGTCGAGGTGACGCCGTTGCACGCCGACGAGGTGGCGCGCATGGAGGCCGAAGCCGTGGCCGCCATCGAGGCGGCGGCCGACCTCGACGCACTCAAGCAGGTGCGCCTGGCGCACTCCGGCGACCGGTCCCCGATCGCGCTCGCCAACCGCGAGATCGGCGCGCTGCCGCCCGCGGCCCGCGCCGAGGCGGGCAAGCGCATCGGCGGGGCGCGCAAGGCCATCGGCGAGGCCCTCGCCGCCCGGCAGGCCGTGCTGACCTCCGAGCGCGACGAACACGTCCTGGTCGAGGAGACCGTCGACGTCACCCTGCCCTGGGACCGCCGGCCACGGGGTGCGCGGCACCCACTGACGACGCTGCAGGAGCGCATCGCCGACGCGTTCGTCGCGATGGGCTACGAAGTGGCCGAGGGGCCTGAGCTCGAGGGCGAGTGGTTCAACTTCGACGCGCTCAACATCGCCCCCGACCACCCGGCCCGCTCCGAGCACGACACGTTCTTCGTCGGCTCGGTCGACTCGGGCATGGTGCTGCGCACGCAGACCTCCCCGGTGCAGATCCGCGCCCTGCTCTCGCGCGACCTGCCGGTGTACGTCATCTCGCCCGGCAAGGTCTTCCGCACCGATGAGCTCGACGCCACCCATACCCCCGTGTTCCACCAGGTCGAGGGCCTGGCGATCGACGAGGGGCTGACGATGGCCCACCTGAAGGGCACGCTCGACCGGTTCGCCGAGGTCATGTTCGGCAAGGGCATCGGCACCCGCTTCCGGCCCAACTACTTCCCGTTCACCGAGCCGTCGGCCGAGATGGATCTCCGGTGCTTCGTCTGCCGGGGCGCGTCGGCCGTCCCGGGCAACCCGGCCTGCCGCACGTGCAAGTCCGAGGGCTGGATCGAGTGGGGCGGCTGCGGCATGGTCAACCCGCGCGTGCTCGTGGCCTGTGGCGTCGACCCGGCGCGTTACAGCGGGTTCGCCTTCGGCATGGGCGTCGAGCGGACCCTGATGTTCCGCAACAACGCCGAGGACATGCGAGACATGGTCGAGGGAGACGTGCGATTCACGCTCCCGTTCGGTATGGAGGCCTGATGAGGTTCCCGCTCTCCTGGCTGCGGGAGTACGTCGACCTGCCCGCCGTCACCGCCCACGAGGTCGCCGAGAAGCTCACCTCGGCGGGTCTGAAGCTTGAGTCGATCGAGTTCGTCGGCGAGGGCATCAAGAACGTCGTCGTCGGCGAGGTGCTCTCCATCGAGGAGCTCACCGGATTCAAGAAGCCCATCCGCTACTGCTCGGTCGAGGTCGGCGAGGCGGCCCCACGCTGGGTCATCTGCGGTGCCACCAACTTCGCGGTGGGCGACCGGGTGCCCGTGGCGCTGCCCGGGGCCGTGCTGCCGGGCGGGTTCGAGGTCGGATCCCGCAAGACCTACGGTCACGTCTCTGACGGCATGATCTGCTCGGCGCGCGAGCTCGGCATCGGTGAGGACCACAGCGGCATCCTGATCCTGCCCGCCGGCACCCACCTGGGCGCCGACGTGGTGGAGCTGCTGGGCCTTCGCGACGACGTCATCGAGCTGGAGATCACCCCTGACCGGGGGTACGCCCTGTCGATCCGGGGCATCGCCCGCGAGGTGGCCACCGCCTTCGGCGTGCCCTGGCGGGATCCGGCCGACGTCGAGCCGCCTTCCTTCACCGAGGAGGCACACCCCGCGTCGATCGCCGACCCCTCCGCGTGCGACCGGTTCGTGCTGCGCACGGTCTCCGGGTTCGACCCCTCCGCCGAGACGCCGATGTGGATGCAGGTCCGCCTGGCCCGCGCGGGGATGCGGCCGGTCTCGCTGGCCGTCGACGTCACCAACTACCTGATGATCGAGCTCGGCCAGCCGCTGCACGCCTTCGACCGAGCCAAGCTGAGCGGGCCCGTCGTGGTGCGCAGGGCGGAGCGTGGCGAGACGCTGGAGACACTCGACCACGTCGTGCGCAAGCTCCACCCCGAGGACATTCTGATCACCGACTCCTCCGGCGCGATCTCGATGGCGGGCACGATGGGCGGCCTCGAGACCGAGATCTCCGGCGAGACCACCGACCTGGTGATCGAGGCGGCCCACTTCTCCGCCACCGGCACGGCCCGCATGTCACGGCGCCACAACCTCGTGAGCGAGGCCTCGCGCCGGTTCGAGCGCGGCGTCGACCGCGAGCTGCCGCTGTACGCCTCGTGGCGCGCAGTCCAGCTTCTGGTCGCGTTCGGCGGCGGCACCGCGGGCGCCGGGGTCACCCACGCCGGTGTCGACGTCGAGCCCGCGACGATCACGATCCCGGCCGACCACCCCGACCGGGTGGCGGGCGTCGCCTACGGCCGCGACACGGTCGTGCACCGCCTGGAGCAGGTCGGATGCACGGTGGTCAGCCAGGGCGGCGGCCAGGCGGATGCCGAGGCGGCGTCGCCGGTGCCGGCCGATGTGCTGGAGGCCCCGAGCCGCCCCGACCCCGCCGAGGTGCTCACGGTGACGCCGCCCTCGTGGCGTCCCGACCTGACCGACCCCAACGACCTCGCCGAGGAGGTCATCCGGCTCGAGGGGTACGAAAGGCTGCCCTCGGTGCTGCCGGCCGCCCCCGCCGGGGCCGGTCTCACCGAGGCCCAGCGGCTGCGGCGCCGCGTCGGCCGCGCGCTGGCCGCCGCAGGGTACGCCGAGACCCTCGCCTACCCGTTCGTGGGCGTGCGCGACCTCGACAACCTCCAGCTACCCGCCGGAGACGCGCGGCGCCGGGCCATGCGCCTGGCCAACCCGATCAGCGAGGACGAGCCGCTGATGCGCACCACGCTGCTGCCGGGGCTGCTCAAGACCCTGGTCCGCAACGTGGGGCGCGGGTTCGGCGACCTGGCGCTGTTCGAGTCGGGGCTGGTCTACCGGCCCGAGCCCGACGCCCCGGCCAAGGCGCCGGTGCTCGGCGTCGACCGCAGGCCGACCGAGGAGGAGCTGGCCACCATCGCGGCGGCCCTGCCCCGGCAGCCGCTCCGCGTGGCCGTCGTGCTGGCCGGAGAGCACGACCGGTCCGGCTGGTGGGGCGCCGGACGCCCGGCGACCTGGGCCGACGCCGTGGAGGCCGCGCGTGTGGTCGCCCGCGAAGCCGGGGTCGAGGCGACCGTCCGCGCCGACCGGCACGAGCCGTGGCACCCGGGCCGGTGCGCCGCGCTGTACGTGGGGGAGACCCTGCTCGGCCACGCCGGGGAGCTGCACCCGCGCGCCGTCGAGGCGTATGGCCTGCCGGCCCGCACCTGCGCGATGGAGCTCGAGCTCACCGTTCTGGAGGCGGCCCTGCCCGGCCCGGTGCAGGTCGAGCCCGTCTCGACGTACCCCGTGGCCACGCAGGACGTCGCGCTCGTCGTCCCCGCCGAGGTTCCGGTCGCCGACGTCGAGGCGGCCCTGCGCGAGGGCGCGGGCTCGCTGCTGGAGTCGATCCGGCTGTTCGACGTCTACACCGGGTCGCAGGTGGGCGAGGGCAGGAAGTCCCTGGCGTACACCCTGCGCTTCCGGGCCGCCGACCGCACTCTCATCGTCGAGGAGACCACGGCGGCGCGCGACGCCGCGGTGGCCCTGGCCGCGGAACGCACGGGAGCCCACCTACGCGGCGCCTAGGGGTCGTCCGGCCGTGGATGGCGGTGGACCCCGGTCCACCGCCATCCTTGTCGCCGGTCTCCGTTACTTGGAGTAGACCTCCATCTCGTACAGTGAGTAGCCGTATGATGTTCCGCGCGTGACGCCCTGCATGCGGACGTAGCGGGCGGTGGCCGGGCTGAAGGTCACGTTGTCCACGCCGCCGTTTCCGGTGGTGGTGGAGTAGACCGTGGTCCAGGTGGAGCCGTTGGCCGAGGTCTGGATCGAGTATGCCGACCCGTAGGCCGCCTCCCAGCGCAGCACCGTGCGTGCCACGGTCTTGGCCGATCCGAGGTCGACCTGGAGGTACTGGTTGTCACTGGACGCGCTCGACCAGCGGGTCGTCGGATCGCCGTCGATGGCCTTGCTCGCCGGATAGGCAGGGAACAGCTGCGAGCTGGACGCGCTCGCGGTGCCTCCGCTCGCCAGGTTGGTGATCGTGTCGCCGCGGTGGGCGGGGAAGGACACGACCTGCTGGTAGGTCGGCCGGTTCTGCCAGGAGATCAGCGACTGCTTGATCCCGCCGAGCGGCGAGTGCCGGATGGCGTCCGCGCACCACTGGTCGCCCGCCGAGCAGACGTCGTCGGCCGGGTAGGTCGTCGTCGCCGGCTCCGCGAGCGCCGCCGACAGGCTGTTGAGCAGGACCGTGCGGCAGCCCGCGACCGTGCCGCCTCCGCAGTACCTGCTGGACAGCGGGCCGGTGACCGGGTCGCCGAGCACCGCCCTGACATCCTTGCTCACGTAGCTCCACCAGCCGTACTGGAACGCCGAGCCCTTGTGCGCCTGGGCCTCGTTGGCCGAGCTGGGCAGGTTGGACACGTCGCCCTGCTGGTGGCCCGAGGGAGACTCGTTGATCTGCAGGGCGTTGACCAGCGACTGGTACAGCCCGTCTCCGAGGCCAGGTTTGAACTCCGCCTGGACGAGCCTCGGCCACCACGCGTCGAACGCGCGGATGGCGTCGGCGTCGGCGTAGGCCTTGCTGCCGGGCGCGGTCTCGAGCCTTCTCGCGCCGGACGAGGCCCACGTGGACAGCCGGGACACCGCTGAGGCGAGGGCCGGGTCGGTCACGGGGGCACTGTTGATCATCCGGAGCAGGTACGGCAGGACCTCCTTGCCCCGCAGGTCGGTCGTCGCGGCCTCGGCCATGATCTTCACGGTGCCCGCGCGGTCGAGCTTGCCCGAGCCGGACAGGGCCGCCTTGACCGGCGCGTCGAGCAGGTCGACGCGCTGGACCGTCCCGAGGCTGAAGTTGCCGTCGGCGGCGCCGTAGTCCTTGGCCTGCTTGTTGTTCCAGCTCACCAGGTAGTCCTGGCCGGCCGTCTGGGGATGGGTGGCGGCGGACGCGTACGTCGCGGTGTTGGTGGACGGGTCGAAGCCCGCCCACTCGTGGGCCGCGTCGGCCGTCATCGGGAGGTTCGGGTCGGACACCGCGGACCTGACGGGGTTGTTGCCCGACATGAAGTAGGCCGCGTCGGAGGAGTTCACGTAGAACCAGTTGAACGCGAAGCCGATGGTGGAGGCGGAGTTGGTGAACGCCGCCGCGTTGCCCATTTGGGCCGGCTCGTTGAACATCTGGAACCCGACGGCCGAGTCCGCCTCGTGCTGGTAGGTCGACCGCAGGGAGGCGAAGGCGGTGGGCTGCCCGTTGACGGTGCCACGCCAGCTCACCAGGCCGTACTTCGTGCGATTGATCACCAGATCGTACGAGCCGGCGGCGGTGGAGTCGGCGGTGTTGGGCTTCCAGGTGTTGGTCTTCTTCAGCGTCTCCATGGCCGTGCAGGTGCCGTGGTAGAGGTAGTGGTTCGACGCCGTGGTCACCGTGCCGCCACCCGGGTCGCACAGCTGGAGGGCGTAGGTGTCGGTGATGTCCTGGCCGCTGGAGGTCGCGCTCCACGCGTAGTCCGTGCCCCTGCCGAGCAGCACGTACAGGTTCAGCCCGGCGAACGCCGCGCCGCGCGCCTGGATGCCCGGCCCGGAGAGCTCCTCCAGCATGAGGAGCTGCGGGGCGAAGTAGCCCGTCTGCGGTCCGAACACGGCGACCGGATGCCCGGACTTCGACTTGGCGGCCGACACCACGATGGCGTTGGACATGCTGGGCTTGGAGTTGTCCACGGTCAGGCCGCCCAGCACGCCTTTGGCGGAGGAGGCCGCGGTGGTGGCGGATCCGGACTCGTTCTGGGTGACGTCCACGGGCGCGGTCGTCGCCGCGTCGGGCAGGACGACGCCTGTCGCGCTGGGCGGAGCGTTCCCCGCGGGGAAGCTCTGGCCGTTGTGCAGGGTCAGCGTGGCCTCGGGGTCGTTCTGGCTCCGGAAGGCCGACCACACCTGGTCGCCGGCCGCCGTGCCGTACTTGGCCCGGGCCGAGACCCGCACCAGCGCGGACTGCATCTCCGCGCCTCCGCCGCCGCCGAACAGCCCGCCGATCACCCCGGCCACCGCGATCAGGTCCGTCATGGTGAAGTCCTGGGGTCCACCGGCGTTGGTGATCGCGTCGAGGTGGCCGGTGAGGACGTACTCGCCGGGACAGTTCCGGTTCGCCATGCACTGATTGATGTAGGCGTTGATGCCGGTCACGTAGTTCTGCACGTCGGCGTAGAGCTGGGCGCCCCGGGTGCCGGAGGCCCTCAGCCTGTCGATCTGGCCCTGAAGGTCCGCCTCGGTGTAGGGGGAGCTCCGCCAGACGCTCTGCTCCAGCGCCCGGTTGCCCGGCGCGCCTCCGGCGAACGGCGTCAGCTCGCCCCGGCCGACGTGCCGCATCAGGTCCATCACCCACAGGCGGTCCTGCGCGCCCGCGTACCCGGCGCCGAACATCGTGCCCTCCCGGGTGGTCCCGGTGATGTGCGGCACGCCGGTCGCCTTGTCACGGACGATGGTCACGTCCGAGCGGGGGCTCGTCGTGCTCTCCACCTGCCCGGCCGGCACGCCGGAGGAGCTGTCGTTGAAGAACGTGGTGATCTGGTCGTCGGTCAGGCCGGTGTAGCCGGAGATGAGGCCGGCGTACTTGCCGAGCTGGTCGTCGCTGTGCCTTGGCATCGTGCCCAGCGACTGGTTGGCGAGGATCTCGGCCAGGGTCGCGTTGCCGTTCTCGCCGGGCGGCAACACGTCCGCGCATTCGCCGAGGCAGTAGTCGTCGGCGGTGTAGGTGGCGGCCGATGCGGGCACGACGGGGGATGCCAGCGCGAGGATCGCCAGGGCGGAGGCCGCCGTGATCGTCCGCCGGAGACGTGCGTGCATGTAGAGAACCCCCAAAACATGAGGTGCACTCGGATGTTGGGAGGACCATACGCTCGGACCAACACCGGATCAATGGCCGATGTGATAATCGCCCGCACCAGATCGTGACCGGGCGTCATAGCGGAAGTCATCGGCGGCCGTCCGATCCGCGGTGGCCG
>JAOPYI010000272.1 GCA_025964675.1 Sphaerisporangium sp.
AGCCCGCGCCGGGTCAGTGCCCGCAGCCGGGCCAGCAGAACCGTGTACGAGAACGGCTTGGGCAGGTAGTCATCCGCGCCGACGTCGAGCCCTTCAGCCAGATCCAGGTCATCGTCCATCGCCGTCAACATCAAGATCGGCGTCCACAGACCCTGGGCTCGCAACCGGCTACAGACCTGGAAGCCGTCCAGCCCGGGCAGCATGACGTCGAGGATGATCACATCGTGACCGGTTTCCCGGGCCTTCCACAGGCCGTCTTCACCGTTATCGGCGACATCCAAGACGTACCCCTCTGCCTCCAGCCCCCATCTCAGGGACTCGGCCATGTCCGGCTCATCCTCGACCACCAGCACCCTCATGAATCAAGCATCCCCGCGTTCACCGGGATCCGGTCCCGCATGGGCGGCTCAGGCATGCCCGCCAGGGGCAGCCGCAACAGCCGAGCTGCCCAGTCGGGCATCCACCAGTTGGCCTCGCCGAACAGTGACACCAAGGCCGGCAGCAGCAGCATCCGTACGACGACGGCGTCGAGCAGGACACCGGCGGCCATCCCCGAGGCGAGCTCACGGACCGTGATGTCGTTGGCGCTGGCCAGGGATGCGAGCGAGAAGAACAGGATCAACGCCGCGCTGGTCACCAGCCGCCCGGTCCGTGAGACACCCTCCACGATGCCCTCATGGTTGGAACCGGTGCGGTCATAGCCCTCCCGCACCCGGGCCAAGATGAACACCTCGTAGTCCATGGATATGCCGAACAGGAACCCGAACATCAGCATCGGCACGAAGGTGTCGACCGATCCGGTGCCCGACACCCCCCACAGTGCCTGGGTACCGATTCCATGCTGCCACACCAGGACGACAACACCGTAGGTCGCTGCCACCGAGACCGCGTTGAGCAGCACCGCCTTGGCGGGAAGCAGGATCGACTTCAGCCCCCGGGCCAGTAGCAGGAACGTCACAAGTGCCACCAGGGCGAACATCAAGGGGAACGCACCGTAGGTGGCATTGATCTCATCGATCTGCTGCGCGGCGTGACCGCCGACCAGCACCCCGTGCGGCACCGTGCGTCGCACATCGCTCAGCGAAGTCCCCGCATCCGAGGTACCGATCTCTTGCTTGGGCAGCACGATCACCAGCCCGCTGCCTCCTTGCTGCCAGGACGCGCCGGTCGGGACCACAGCGCCGTGCACGCTGGAAAGACCGCTCAACGACGTCGCGACCGCCTGCGCCTGCCCGGCAGAAGGCACCCATACCGGGATAGTGGTGAGAGCGCCGGTGGGGAACCCGTCGGCTTCCAAGGCGCGCAGCCCATCGGCGTAGGCCCCGGTACCGGCCAGCGCAGACCCGGTCGGTCGCGCGATGTTCATCGTCGCCGCGGCCCCGGTCAACCCGAACAGGATCGCCAAGCCGAACACAGCGGCGACGACCCGGTGGCGGATCACCTGGTGTGACCACCACGTCCAGAACCGGCTCACCTTCCCACTGGATTCGCGTCGCGGCCAGTCGAGCCGTGGACCCATCTTCGACAGCACCGCCGGCAGCAATGTCAACGCCACCAGCGTCGCCGTCGAGGGGATGAACAGTCCGGAGATGCCGATACCGCGCACGAGCGATACCGGAACCACGATCAGCGCGAACAGACCGAGAGACGCGGTGATACCGCTGAACATGACCGCGTGTCCGGCCCGCTGCATGGCGGCCTGCACCGCCTCGGCATTCGACTTGCCCGCGGCGCGTTCCTCGCGCCACCGGTTGACGATCAGCAGCGAGTAGTCGATCGACAAGCCCAGCCCGAGCAGCGCGACGATGTATTGCACCGCCGGATTGAACGGTGTTCCCGAAGGCACCACGAACGTCAGGGCATAGATGAACAGCTGCATCGTCAGCACCGAGATCAGCGCCATGATCAACGGCAGTAGTGCGAGGAACGACCCGAACACCCAGGCCAGCACGATCAACGCGCCCAGCGCGCCGATCAGCAGCTCCGTCACCACACTGGAGCTGCCGCTGGAGGCGTTACCGGACGCGAGCGCGTTCACGCCGGTGCTGTGCACCGTGGCGCCCGGCACGGCGGTTCTGGCCGCTGCCGACAGCTGATCCAGCACCGTCGCCGGTACGTCACGTCCGGCCGCGGGCGGGTAGACGAGCAGGATCGTGCTGTGGCCTCCGTTGCTGAGCAGCGCCTGGTTGCCGGTCGAGGCGTAGGAGATCTCCCGGAGCCCGGGCATCCCCTTCGCGATCTGTGCGTCGAGGCCGTGCAGCTTCGCAGCCACCCCTTTGGACTCGACCGTCGTGCCGTTCGGCAGGTCGATCACCACAACGCCCGTGTCCGAAGCGCTACCGCCGTACTGCTTGGCGATCTGCTCATTCGCGGTGTACGCGGCACTGTTCAGATGAATTCCGCTCTTCAGCCGACCCGACACCGACGGGGCCAGCAGCAACCCGACCACAGTGATCGCCACCCACAAGAGCCCCACCACCAACCGGTGCCGGATCACCCATCTACTCAACGAGCCCAAAAGATCCATCCTAAGTAGAGTCCCTCTGTGTCAGCCCGGACTCTAAGAAGCACCGCCTTTCAGTTCGCTTACCTTCGGGCCGTCCGGCAGATCCCGACCGCCCAAAGTGAACCATTCCCGGTAATGCCGTATCACGCAATGTGATGGCCAGGCGGGAGTGGGTCTTGCTCGACCTGGAGGGGGATGGGCTGGCCTTCCGTACTGCGGAAGCGGTCGATCCACCCGGCGGTGAGTGTCCGGAGCCGGTCGCCGTTGAGCTGGTATACCCGCTCGCGTCCACGCAGCATCGGCTTGACCAGGCCCGCCTCCTCCAGCACGCGCAGGTGCCGGCTAGTGGTCTGCCACGAGCAGGCGAAGCGTGCGGCAATCGCTCCGGACGTCATGACGCCGCCGTTGACATGGAGCACCAGCAGGATGGCTCGCCTGGTCTGGTGACCGAGCGCGCCGAACACCCGGTCCAACTCCTGGAGCTCATCGACGCCCCGCATCGCGGGCGGGCTCACGCGCTCGGCTCGACCGGCCGGTAGAACGGGAAACTCATGCCTGGGACGTTGTGGTGTTCGGTGCGCTCCTCGACCAGTGTCTTCATGTGCTCCCAGATCGGGATCACGTCCGGGTGTTCGTGTGCGGGGCGCATCCCCCCGGCCTCCCACGTCATGATCTCCACGTAGACCGGGGGCTCCTGAGTGCTGCGCAGCACCGACGGTCGATCGTCGGTGACGAATCCGAGCCGGTTGAGCGTCGGCCAGTGCCCTGCGAGCACGGTCAGGAATTCGTCCTCGTCCTCGGGGCGCACCTGGTAGGTCCAGATGCAGGTCTCGCGGGCTTCATTATTCTCAGTCATGCGGCTTATATTAAGCGGTATGGCTTAGTGAAGCAAGCCGGTCCGGGCACGCAACGGAGTGTCCCGCCGTGCGGTAGGCTCACGCGCCCTGGCGTCCGGGAAGGGGGCGGCCGTGTTCGAGGTGGAGCAGGACCAGGGCGGCTTGGGCGATCGCGCCGATCCGCCACGGACACACACTGACCCGACGCAGGGCCTTGAACGTGGTTTTGATCAGGGAGTTCGCGCGTTCGGCGACGGCATGGACGCCACGGACGATCAGGTTGTACTGCTTCTGGCCCTCGGAGAGGTCGACGCCTGAGACCTTCTTGACCGGCATCCGCAGCGCAGGCCCGGCCAGACCCTCATAGCCCAAATCGGTCAGAGTCGGCATGCCCTCGTTGGCGGCCTGCTGAAGCGCTGGTATCAGGGCCGGGGCCTTCCTGGCGCAGGTCGTGTCGTGTTCCCGCCCCGGGCGGACGCCCGAGACCCAGATCGGCCAGCCGTCGCGGTCGGAGAGCACCTGGACGTTCCCGCCGTGATGCTTGTGCTTCCCCGACCACCAAAGATCCGCGCCGTTCGGACCCTCGACCTGGCAGCGGTCGGTTCGCATCACCGTGCCGTCCAGGTTCAGATGCGTGCTGCCAGAGGCTTTCGCGGCGGCGATCGCCTCGGGCAGATCCGGGGCCCAGGCCGCAAGGGCATCTATGCCCTCATGCAGGTACCGATAGGCCGTCGAAACCCCGATGCCGTTGTCGACGGCGAGCTGGGCCAGGCGGGTACCGTCCAGGAACCACCGGATCACCAGCACCGCTTGCCGGTAGCCGCCCAACGCCCGGCGTCCACGGCGGGTACCCAGCTGGCGGCGGCGCAGCAGGAGCAGTCGGGCCAGGAAGTACACGGTGTCCTCACGGACGTCGAGTACAGCGGCGTATGTCACGATGGAGTCCACGTGAAGCCCCTTATGAAGTTGATCTCTAGACAAGACCTACTTCTACCAGGGGCTTCACGGCTGTCCAGAGTCGGGTCAGGGTTCTGCTCAACCGACCGGCGGCATGATGCCACAGCCCTGCGTCGCTACACGATGTCACCACCGCTTACCAGGAAAGCCTCAGTGACTGTCGGAGTCCAGATAGCGCCCGGTCACCTTTGACGGGGAGTTCTACCAGGTCCGCCGGCCTCGTTCCCGCGGCGGTCCGCCATCGGCGCCGAACGGCGGCATGTCTGTCAGCGACCACGTCACCCGGTGACGCAGGACCTGTCGGGGAGCGAGCCGGGTCAACGGCGACATGGTCTCGGCCTCGACCAGCCGTGCGGTGGGCCGCATGCCTTCCAGGCCGTCCAGGTCCCCGTCCGTCGGGTACTGCATCCAGACGGCGATCTCGGATCCGGCGTCCGGATAGGTCGCCCCGGGCTTCACATCGAATCGCTGGGTCAGGGTCGCCCCACCCGGAGCGACCACGGCCAGCCACCCGGCCGTGCCGCCGATGCCGATCTTGCCGACCACGTCGCGTACGGCCACCCGTCCCAGGCCTTCGGAGACCCGTTCCAGGGTCGGCACCCCATCGGGGGCGAACAGTGTCACCGGTGCCCGGTGACGGGCGGTGAGCCCGATCCATACCCCGGACCGGTCGTCGCCGTGCCCGTGGAAGGACTGCGTCTCGAACTGTGTCACAGACCATGCCGCCCACCTCACCGGACGATCCGTGACGTTCTCCAGCTCGCTTTCGATCACCAGCGTGGCCTCGTGGGCCGCCATCGTGATGGTGCGGGTGATGGCCAGCCCGGTGCGCGGGTCGCTTCCGCTGCGCACGCGCACGCGGAGATCCTCCTGCTCCACCACCGCGTAGGCACCGGCGTCGAGTACGGGATCGGGCGGTCCCGCCCACTCCTGGTCCGACGACCACCCCTGGGGAGCGGGCCACGTCTTGTCTCCGCCCCAGTTGGCCCAGCTTGCGAAGTCGACCGGGTCGGGGAGCGTGCGGGCGGCGGCGGTGAGCGTGAAGGACTCGTCCAGCAGCTCCGGGTTGCGCCACAGCCACTCCCGCCCACCCGCGCGGAAGGAGATCACCCGTCCTCCGCGGCGCGGAAGGACCACCGCCCTTCCCCAACCGCTGACGAGGTCGATCCGGGGCTCTGTCTCTGGATTCGCCATTTCAGCTCTGCGGGGACGGGACCAGGCACACCTTGCCGGTCCGGCCGGAGTCGGCCAGGCGGTAGGCCTCGTCGGCTTTCTCCAACGGCAGGATGTCGGTCACCAACCGCTGCGGGCTGGCGCCCCATCGCACCAGGTTGTGGGCGAGCTCCTCCATCGCGGGGAGGGAGGTGACCCACGAGGCGTACAACGTCAGCTGGCGGTGCAGCAGCAGGTCCGAGACCTCCGTCTCCAGCCGGCCCCCCTCTCCCACGAGCGAGACCCGCCCCCACTCCGCCGCACCCCGAATCGCGACGCCACGGCCCGCGGCCGAGCCCGAGCAGTCCATGGTCACCGTGCAGCCGCGTCCCGCCGTCGCTACGTCCAGCGCCTCGGCGACGTTCTCATCGGAGATCAGCACCTCGTCGAACAGGCCCAGGGTGCGCGCATGCGCGGCCCGCTCGGCCGAGCGCTCGACGCCGAGCACTCGCGACGCGCCCAGGCCGCGGGCGATCATGGCCGACGCCAGGCCGACCGGCCCGAGCCCCACCACCAGCAGGTCGTCGCGGCCGCCGACCCGGGTACGCAGAAGCCCCTCGTAGGCGGTACCGAAGCCGCACGCGATCAGGGCGCCGTCCACGAAGGTCAGCTCATCCGGCAGCGGTACGACCGTGCTCTCCTCGACGAGGATGAACTCGGCGTGCCCGCCGTCACGCTGCCAGCCGTACGCGGAGCGGCGCTCCGGGTCGGAGCAGCTGATCATGTACCCGCGGCGGCAGTTCGAGCACAGCCCGCATCCGGCGATGTGGTACACGATGACGCGGTCGCCCACGCCGAAACGGCGGCATCCCGGACCGACCTCCACGACCTCGCCGCTGGGCTCGTGACCGGCGACGACGCCCTTGTAGGCAGACCCCTCCTGTCCCACGTGGGTCTTGTGACCGCGGTAGATGTAGGACAGGTCGCTGCCGCAGATGCCGGAAGCGCCGACCCGGACGAGCATCTGCCCCGGACCTGGCGCCGGCACCTCGACGTCCCGGACGACGGCGGTGAAGTCCCCGGGCAGGAAGGCGCCCTTCATGGTGGTCATGCGTTTCGAGCTCCGTTCCGCTTCACGAGCAGCACGTTGATGAGGACGGCGCCGACGATGATGACGCCGCGGACCACGTCCTGGAAGAAGGGGTTGACCCCGAGAAGCACGAGGCCGTTGCCGATGACGGTGATGAAGGCGACGCCCAGCGCGGTGCCGAGCAAAGACCCCTTGCCGCCCGCCAGGGACGTGCCGCCGATGACCACCGCGGCGATGACATCGAACTCCAGACCGACCGACGCGCCGCCGTTGCCGGACCCGAGTCGCGCGGCCAGCAGGACTCCACTCACCGCGGCGAGGAAACCGGTCGTCGCGAACAGGATCACGCGGATCCGGAACACGGAGATGCCGGACAGGCGAGCGGCCTCGGCGTTACCCCCGACGGCGAACACCGAGCGGCCGTAGGCCGTGCGGTTCGCCACGAAGATGAACAGGGCGAACAGGATCGCCATGATGATGGCGGGGGTGGGGATCCCAACGATGCTGCCGGCCAGGAGGTCCAGCAGCCGGTTGGACTCCAGCGGGACCGGCAGGCCGTCGGTCATGTACTGCGCCAGGCCGCGCAGGGCGCTCCACAGGCCGAGCGTCGCCACGAACGACGGGATGCCCCAGCGGGCGCGCAGGAACCCGGCGCCGGCGCCGAGCAGCAGCCCCACGGCAAGGCAGAGCACGAGCGCGAGAGCGAACGGGACATGCCACTCCCCCGCGGCCTTGGCCAGCAGGACCGAGGAGAACGCCACCGCGGGGCCGATGCTGATGTCGATCTCGCCCGCCACGATGACCAGCGTCATCGCCCACGCCACGACGCCGATCGTCGCGGCGTCGCGCAGCATGGCCAGCTGGTTCGTCACCGACAGGAATCCAGGCGCCATGGCGGCGAGGACCACGAAGAGCACCACGATGGCCCCGATGAGGCCGATCTCGTTGAGTCTTTGTGTGTTGCGCCCAAGCCAGCCCTCAGCGCGGGTACCGTCTCTCGCCACGGCTGGACTGGTCGGCTCGGTCGTGCTCATCGTTTCTCTCATTCCTCAGCAATCGCGATGGCCAGGACTCGCTCGAGTTCGATCTCGTCGCCGGTGAGCTCGGCCACAGCCCGTCCGCTACGCAGGACGACGATGCGATCGCAGACGTCGGTCAACTCCTCGACCTCGCTGGAGACGAAGACGACCGCCCGTCCGTCGTCGGCCAACTGACGCATCTGGTCGTAGATCTGGCGTTTGGCCTCCACGTCGACGCCGCGCGTGGGCTCGTCGAGCAGCAGCACGGTGCTTCCGGCGTGCAGCCAGCGGGCGAGAACGGTTTTCTGCTGGTTGCCCCCGCTCAGATCGCCGATCGGCGTGCCAGGCCGTGACGTCTTGATGGCGAGGCGGTCGATGAGCGCCCGGGCCGCTTCGCCGATGGCCCTGCGATCCAGGACGCCGGACCGGCTCACCCGCCGCAGGTCGCTCATGACGATGTTCTCGTCGACGCCCATGAGGGGCACGATGCCGTCACGCCGCCGGTTTTCAGGGGTGATGCCCAGGCCGCGGCGCAGCATGGTGGCGAAGGCCCCCGGCCGGACCGCCTCACCGCGGAGCCGCACTTCACCGGCGCCGGGACGGTCCAGGCCCATCAGCACCCGCAGGGTCTCCGTACGACCGGAGCCGAGCACTCCGGCGATACCGAGGATCTCGCCGGGACGGATGTCGATGTCCAGGCCGTCCAGCTTGTCGGTGCGCAGGCCGCGCGCCGACAGCACCGGCGGGTCCGAGCTTGGGCGCCGGACGCGCGCGGTGACGGCCTCGGGCGCGGTGCCGAGCATCATCGTGACGATCTCGCTCGTGGAGGCGGCGCCGACGGGGAGCGTCTCCACGATCCTGCCGTCGCGGACCACCGTCGCCGTGTCCGCGACCTGCCGGATCTCGTCCATGCGGTGGCTGACATAGATCACCGCGACGCCCTGCTCCGCGACGCGGCGCACTACATTGATCACCTGCCGCACTTCGGCGGCCGCCAGGGAACTGGTGGGCTCGTCGAGGATGAGCAGTGAGGGGTTCTGCCAGACCGCGCGCGCGATCTCCACCAGCTGCTGGCCCGCGGCTCCGAGCGAGCCGACGGGCCTGTCGATGTCGACGTCGACACCGATGCGCGCCATCGCCGCCCGGGCGTCGACACGCATCCGCCGCCAGTCGAGAGCGCCGCGTGCACTCGGCCACACGCCCATGAACAGGTTCTCCGCGACGCTCATGTCGGGGACGAGGCTCAGCTCCTGGTAGACCGTCGCGACCCCCAGGCCGGCGACCTCGCGGGTGCCGAGGCCCTTCAGCGACGTTCCGTCCACGAGCGCGTCGCCGGAGTCCAGTTGCTCGGCGCCGGAGAGGATTCTGATCAGCGTGGACTTGCCGGCGCCGTTCTTGCCCAGCAGCGCGCGTACCTCACCGCGCCGCACCGAGAAGTCGACGTCGTTGAGGGCTGTGACACCGGGATAGCGCTTGGTGCCGGAGCGCACCTCTGCCACGACATCGGAGTTCGACATTGGGGAGCCTTCCTGGGGTCCATAGGTACAGGGGAGGGTGCCGCCCGTAGCGGGTCGGGGGCGACACCCCTGCTGTTTACGGAATCCCGTCGCTGTGCTCGGTCAGCCACTTCTCGTTCGTGGGCTTGTCATCGGCCGTATAGAGGATGGGATCCACGGGGATGACGAAGGAATCGTTCTTGGCGCCGCCCGACGCCTTGCGGGCCGCCTCGTAGGCCAGCTTGCCCACCGTCTGAGCGGGGACGTCGATCTCCGCCTTGAGGATGCTGCCGTCGACGAGGGCCTTGGCGATGTCCACGGTCATGTCGCTGCCGAAGACCACCGTCTTGCCGACGCGGTCACGCGTAGTGACGGCCTTGATGCCCGCGAGGGTCCCGCCACCCGCCACCGCGTAGAACGCGTCCAGGTTCGGGTTCGCGGTGATGATGTTCTCCGCGACCGGGGTGGCCTTGTCGACGACGGCGCCCTCCTGGTCGGCCACGTAGTCGGCGCCGGGCACCGTCTCGCCAAGGCCGTCCTTGAAGCCGCGCTTGCGTTCCTTGCAGACCTCCACGAAGTCGCAGTTCAACACCGCGATCTTCGGATTGGCGATCTTCTGGGAGGTGAAGTACTTGCCCGCCTGCTCGCCGAGCTTCTTGCCGAAGACGTACGGGTCGGAAAGGACGTAGCCCCACACGTACTTCTTGGCGTCCGCGTCGTTGACGCAGGTGTTGTAGCAGATGACCGGGATCCCGGCCTTGGAGGCGGCCGCGATCGCGGGTACGGACGCGGTGGCGGAGACGGCCGATGTGATCATCGCGTCCACCTTCGAGGCGACCAGGGTCGACATGAACGACGACTCCTTGGCCGCGTCACCCTGCGCGTTGTTTCCCAGCAGCTTGAGCTGGGAGTCCTTGGCGGCGGCGGTCTCGATGCCCTTCTTCACACCGGCGTAGAACCCCTGCGAGTCAAGGTAGATCGCGCCGATGCGCAGTTGCCCTCCGGAGCCGGAACCGGCGGCCTGGCCGCACCCGGCGACTAAGGCAGCCGCGGCCAGGAAGGTGACGTACCGCGCCACCTTGAGTCGAACTGATGCCACGAATGGCCTCCTGTGATCGTGTCTGCCGTCGCAGCGCCGTCGAGATGAGCCCTGAGCCACGTCCAGATGATGAGGTTCGCGAAACGCGACTGTCAAGAAATTGTCATAAAAAAAGACTTATCGTAGAGTTACGACGTGAGCAACTCCCCTCAACAACCTTCGGGTGATGGATGCTGCGCGGTGGTGACCGGTGCCGCGTCCGGCATCGGCGCCGCCACCGCGCGGCGGCTGGGCGCGGCCGGCCTGCCCGTCCTGGTCTGCGACCTGTCTCCCGCGGGAAAGCAGATCGCCGCGGCTATCGTTCAGGCGGGCGGAGCGGCACAATTCGTGCGCATGGACGTGGGGGACGAGGATGCGTGGGCTGATCTCCGCCGGGTCGCGCACCGGGAGTACGGCCCCGTCCGGCACCTGGTCAGCAACGCCTACGTCGTGGACGTACGCCCCGCACACGACCTGGGCGTGGCGTCCTGGAACCGGCAGCTGGAGGTCAACCTGACGGCCTCCTACCTGGCACTTCGAACGCTACACGAGGATTTGAAGGCGACGTCCGGGTCGGTCGTCCTCGTCTCTTCGGTCCACGCCCTCATCGGCCTGCCCGGTCACCCCGCCTACGCCGCCACCAAGGCGGCGCTGGTGGGCCTCGGCCGCCAGCTGGCCGTGGACTACGGACCTGAGGTGCGCGTCAACACCGTGCTGCCGGGGCCGGTCATGTCTCCCGCGTGGGACCGCGTGACGGAGGACGACCGGCGCCTGAGCATCGAGGCGACCATCGCCAAGAGGTTCGGCGACCCGAGCGAGGTCGCCGCGGCCATCGGTTTTCTCCTGTCCGACGACGCCTCCTTCATCACCGCCACCACCCTTGTCGTCGACGGCGGCTGGAGCGCGACGAAGAACTCCTCCTGAAGGGGACTACCGCAAAGCATGAGCACCTACAAGGGGCGTGGCATCCATGGCCAGGTCGTCGAGATCATCGGCCGGCGCATCGTCACCGGGGAACTGCCCGAGAACGGCCGCATCGACCTGGTCGAGCTGGAATCCGAGCTGGAGGTGTCCCGCACCGTCGTGCGCGAGGCGCTGAAAGTGCTGGCCGGGAAGGGCTTGGTCGACTCCCGCCAGAAGAGGGGCACGGTGGTGCGCCCCCGCGGCGAGTGGAACCTGCTCGACCCCGACGTCATCAGTTGGGAGTTCCAGAACCGCGGCACGCAGATGCTCAAGCAGCTGGCCGAGGTCCGGGAGATGTTCGAGCCGGCCGCCGCCGCCCTGGCCGCCGCTCGCCGTACCGATGCCGACCTCGCCGAGCTCGAGGCGGCGCTCGAGGACATGGCACAGGCCGAGACCCCGGCCGAGGCGGCCTCCTCCGACCTGCGCTTCCACCGCGCCGTCCTTGCCGCGACGGGCAACGAGCTCCTTGCCCGCATGGAGGTGGTGGTGGAATCCGTTCTCGCGGAACGGGACCGCATCGTCCACGACCTCGTGACCAGCGACGACCCGGTACCCAGTCACCGCGCTCTGCTCGAGGCCATCCGATCCGGCGACGACCAGGCCGCCAGAAGCCGCGCGCTCACGCTGCTGGACAAGGCCATGTCCGACGTCGACCGCGCCACACGCCTTCAGGGAAACGCATGAAGATAACCCGCATCGAAACGTTCCTGGCCCCGCCGAGATGGCTGTTCTGCCGCGTCGAGACGGACGAGGGACACGTCGGCTGGGGGGAACCGGTCGTGGAGGGCCGTGCCCACTCGGTACGGGCGGCCGTCCACGAGCTCGCCGAGCTGCTCATCGGTGCCGACCCGCTGCGCATCGAGGACCACTGGCAGGTCATGACCAAGGGTGGCTTCTACCGCGGCGGGCCCGTTCTCGCCAGCGCCGTCGCCGGTCTGGACCAGGCCCTGTGGGACATAGCGGGAAAGGCGCGGGGCGTCCCCGTCCACGAGTTGCTCGGCGGTCCCGTGCGTGACCACGTGCGCGCGTACGCGTGGATCGGCGGCGACGAGCCGCACCAGATCCGTGAGCAGGCCCAGCGCCAGGCCGAGGCAGGGTTCTCGGCCGTCAAGATGAACGCAAGCGGACGCATGTCACCCCTCGCGGGTCCGGGCGAACTCGAGATGGTGATCGAGCGCGTCGCCGCGGCCCGCGAGGTGCTCGGCCCCGACCGCGACGTCGCCGTCGACTTCCACGGCCGCGTGTCCTACCCCAACGCCCGGCGGCTCCTTCCGCTGCTCGAGCCGCTCACGCCCATGTTCGTCGAAGAACCCGTCGTGCCCGAGTCCATGGCGCAGCTCCGCAGCCTCGTCGAGGCGTCCAGCGTCCCCATCGCCCTGGGGGAGCGCCTGTACTCCCGCTGGGACTTCATGCCCGCCCTGCAGGCCGGCATCGCCGTCGCCCAGCCGGACCTCTCCCACGCGGGCGGCATCTCCGAGGTCCGCCGCATCGCCGCCCAGGCGGAGGTGTTCGGCGCCCTGCTGGCACCCCACTGCCCGCTGGGGCCCATCGCCCTGGCCGCCAGCCTGCAGGTCGCGTTCGCCACCCCCAACTTCCTCATCCAGGAACAGAGCATCGGCATCCACTACAACGACGGCAACGAGTTGCTGGACTACCTCGTCGATCCTTCGGTCTTCGCCATCAGCGAGGGCCGGCTCGCCCGGCCCGTCGGCGCGGGCCTCGGCATCAGCGTCGACGAGGCCAGGGTGCGTGAAGCGGACCGTGAGGGCCACAACTGGCGCTCTCCCGTCTGGCGCTATCCCGACCGCTCCTTCGCAGAATGGTGATCCACGTGACCTCCAGTCCGGCAACAACCCTGCTCGATCACCTCACCTCCCGGCGGCTCCTGGCCATCGTCAGGGGAAACGATCCGGTGGCGGCGCTGCGCAGCGTCGAGGTGCTCGCCGAAGAGGGCGTCACCCTGATGGAGGTCTCGCTCAGCGGTGCCGACGCCTTGACCGTCATCCGGCAGGCGGCCGCCTCGCTGGGGACGGGCGTCCACCTGGGAGCCGGGACCGTGCTGACCGCCCAGGACGCCGCCGCCGCCCGTGACGCCGGTGCGACATTCGCCGTCACACCCGGCCTGGGCGAGGGGGTGAGCGAGGCGATCCGCCTCGGCCTGCCCGTGCTCGCCGGCGCGCTCACTCCCACCGAGGTCGTCGCCGCGGTCGCGCAGGGCGTAGACGGCGTCAAGCTCTTCCCCGCCTCCTTCGGAGGTGCCCCGTACCTGCGCGCGCTGCGCGACCCGTTCCCGGCCGTGCCCTTCGTGCCCGTCGGCGGCGTCGGCCTCGACAGCGTCGCCGCGTACCTGGACGCCGGCGCCGTGGCCGTCGGCGTCGGCTCGCCCCTGCTCGGCGACGCCCCGAACGGCGGCGACCTCGGCCAGCTGCGCCGTCGTGTCAGGACGATCCTGGACATGCTGGGCGCGTGGTGAGAGCCGACATCCTCACCATCGGTGAGGCGATGGTCGTGATCCGCACCCCCGGCCAGCTCCGCCTAGGCGGAGCCGCGCGCGTCTCCGTGGCCGGAGCGGAGGCCAACGTCGCCATCGCCCTGTCGCGCCTCGGCCACGTGGCTCGCTGGGCGAGCGCGGTCGGAAACGACGAGGCGGGTGAGCTGGTGCTGCGCACCCTGCGCGCCGAGGGCGTGCTGACCGACCACGTCGTCCGGCGCGAGGGCGCACCCACCGGCGTCATGCTGCGCGACGTGGCCCCCGGAGGTGTCGCGCGCGTGCACTACTACCGCCAGGGCTCGGCCGCCTCGACCCTGTCGTGGGATGACGTCAAGCCCGCGGCCGAGCGCGGATACTCGGGCCTGCACCTGACCGGCATCACGGGCGCGCTCGGCCGCGGGCCGCTCGAGGCGATCGCCACGGCCGCCGGCCACGCCCGCCGGTCGGGCGCCTGGGTCAGCCTCGACGTCAACCACCGCTCCCTGCTGTGGACCCGCGACGTGGCCGCGCGGGCACTGCGCCCGCTGCTGCGGTACGTCACCGTGCTCATCGCCTCGGAGGACGAGCTGGCCGTCGTGGCCGATGGCGAGTGCGAGCGCGACCGCGTCGAGGCCCTCCTGCGCGCCGGCGTCGAAGAGGTCGTGGTCAAGCGTGGCGCGGCCGGCGCGAGCTATCACGACGCGCGAACCACCTTCGACGTTCCCGCTCTCGCGGTGCCCGTGGTCGACGTCATCGGCGCGGGCGACGCCTTCACCGCCGGGTACCTGTCCGGGCGGCTCGACGGGCTCGACCCTCGCGGCCTGCTCGAACGGGCCAACACCCTGGGCGCTAGCGCCGTGGCCTGCGAGGGGGACTGGGAAGGGCTGCCCACCCGTGCGGAACTGGCCCACCTCGCCCTACCTGGTGGAGAGGCGCTGCGCTGACGCGAGCCGCCATGCGCGTCGAAGGCCGGTCCAGGTGGCGGCGCCTGGACGTGGCACGGCAAGCGCTCCTGGTAGTGGCCCACCTGGCGCAGATCAGAGGTCAAGGGACAAGCTGACGGCCCGATCAGGGAACTCAGCCGTTCAGGGAACTCAGAGGGACCTCAGAGTTATCCCCTATGGCTTCCGGCCCTCGCGGTGCAGCAGGGTCGTCATTAGTCCCGCGTTCGCCCCCCGGATGCCCATATGAGGCGTTTCGCTCATGACGCCATGTCTTCATTTCAGATGAGAGGAGTGTGCATGAGCGTGCTGGCAGTTGGTGTGGCGCTGCTGGGTTCGCTGTTTTTCGCGCTGGGAGCGGCGTTCCAGCAACATCAGGCCAGCCGTTCGGCCGAGCCGACCCTGCGTTTGCTCCTTCGCAGGCCGCTCTGGCTGCTCGGCGGGGCGTCCATCGCCGTCGGGGGCACCCTGCACATCTTCGCGCTCAGCATCGGCCCGCTGACCGTGGTACAGCCGATGGGCGTGGCCAGCCTGCTGTTCGCCCTGCCGATCGCCGCCGCACTACACGGCCGCACCCCCGCGCGCGCGGAACTCGCCGCCGCCGCCGTGGTCTGCATCGGGCTGATCGGGCTCGTCCTGCTGGTCCCCCCATCCACCCAGACCCCGACCCTGAGCAACTCCGCCGCGGCCACCATGCTCGGCGGGACCGCGCTGGCCGCCCTGATCTGCTCCGGCATCGCCCGCCGCTCAGCCGGCGCCACCCGCACCGCACTCCTCGCGGTCGCCGCGGGAGTCATGTACGGCGCCACCGCCACCATCACCCGTGTCCTGGTCGAAGGAACCGGCTGGAACCTGTGGCTCCTCGCCGTCCTCCCCCTCCCCGCCGTCACGGCGTTGATCCTGCTCCAGCGCGCCTACGCCACCCCTACCCGCCGGGCCGCGCCGCCAGATCGCCATCCCCGCGGGGAAGCCGGAACCGGCCACTTCGCCGTAGCGTTCGCCACCCTGCAGGTCACGGACCCGCTCACCGCCGTCACCTGCGGCGCCCTGCTCCTAGGCGAACCGCTACCCACCAACACCACGGCCGCCGTCGCCGCCGCCCTGCTAGCCGGAGCTGGAACCGTCGCACTCGCCCGGACCACCCCGCTGAGCCGATGAGCGCCCCACCCACGATCGGAACCCGATGAACGCCATCCCCCTCAACGAGCCCCCCACCCCCACCACCGGCGGGCCAAGACCCCTCACCCTCGCCAAAAACCCCGCCACCAACCGGCACCACACCGTCCTCATCGCCACCGACACCTACCCCCCCGACGTCAACGGCGCCGCCTACTTCACCCACCGCCTCGCAACCGGCCTAGCCGCCCGAGGCACCCAGGTCCACGTCGTCTGCGCCTCCGACCACGGCCCCCCACGCACCGAAACCAGCAACGGAGTCACGGTCCACCGGCTGCGCTCCGCACCACTCCTGGTCCACCCCACCATGCGGGTCACCATCCCCACCCGGCTCGGCCGCACCCTGTCACGGCTGATCGAGCACGTGGGCCCGCAGGTCGTACACGTCCAAGGACACTTCGTGGTAGGCCGTGCCGCGGTCGGGGCCGCCGGGCGGGCAGGCCTGCCCGTGGTCGCCACCAACCACTTCATGCCCGACAACCTGTTCCAGTTCGCCCACATCCCCGCCTGGCTCCGCCACCGCGTGGGACACCTCGCCTGGCAGGACTTCAGCCGGGTGTACGCCCGCGCCGACCACATCACCGCCCCCACCCCCATCGCCGCCGGGCTGCTCTCCGACAAAGGGTTCACCCGCCACGTAGAAGCCGTCTCCTGCGGCATCGACCTGCACCGGTTCCAACCACAACCGCAGCAATGGGCACGGCAACGATTCCAGCTCCCCGACCGCCCCACCATCCTGTTCGTCGGCCGCCTCGACGAAGAAAAACGGCTCGACGAGCTCATAAAAGCCCTCCGCCACATGCCGCGCCACCTCGACGCCCAAGCAGTCCTCGTCGGCACCGGCGGAAAACAACCAGCCCTGGAACGCCTCGCAGCGCGGATCGGGGTCAGCGGCCGCGTGCACTTCCTCGGCTTCGTCCCCGACGCCGACCTGCCGCAGGTCTACTCCACCGCCGACGTGTTCGCCATGCCCGGCACCGCCGAACTACAAAGCATCGCCACCCTCGAAGCCATGGCCAGCGGCCTCCCCATCGTCGCAGCCAACGCCATGGCCCTGCCACACCTGGTCGCCGACAACGGCTACCTCTACCAACCAGGCGACGTACCACAGCTGGCACGGCACCTGACCACCATCCTCACCTCCACCGAACTCCGCACCTCAATGGCCAACGCCAGCCTCATCCGCGCCGCCACCCACGACCACCAACACTCCCTCACCCGCTTCGAGGAAATCTACGCCGAGCTCGCCACGTGACCCGACGAGCCGTCCGGCGCATGGCGCATGGCGTGGGGGATGCCGCGTGAAGAGGCTCGCGGTCGCGGGACCGACCCTGACCCTGGTGGTGATGGCCTTCCTGCACGTGGCCTTCGCCGGGGCGGTGAGCCCGACGCACGGCCTCATCAGCGACTACGCGTGGCTCGCCGGGGCCGGACCGCTGTTCACGCTGGGCGTGCTTTCCCTCGCGGCCGGCTCGATCGCCGTCGCGTACGGCCTCGCCCAGGTGGAGCGGTCGCGTAGCGCGGCAGCCCGCGCCCTGCTCATGGCAGCCTCGGCGGCCCTGGTGCTGACCGCGCTCTTCCCCACCGACCGCACGCCCGGCATGAGTTCCCTGGGCGGCGACATCCACCGGTGGTCGGTGGCGGTCGTCTTCACCGGCCTGCCCGGCGCGGGATGGATCTTGGCCCGCCGGACCCGAGACCTCGCCGGCTGGAGGCGGGCCACACGACGGATTCAGCTGATCAGCACGGTATCGGTGCTCACCCTGATCGCCTACCTGCTGAGCCACCCCAGCTCCCCCGTCGCCCAACTGGTCGGCGGCCCCGGCTTCTACGGTCTGCTCGAACGCCTGCTTGTGCTCGTCGAGACCGTTCTCGTCCTGGCGATGGCCGTACCGGCCCGGCTGGCATGGTCGCCACGCCCGCCCATTGCAGGCGTGGCGGGCACTACGCGCGTGGCGGGCGCCGACCGGCGCCCGCCACCCGGTGCTTCAGCGCCGCCAGAGCACGGCTGAGGTGGTGTTGCGGTCGAGGAGGACATCGCCGTTCCAGGTCAGGAACGACTGCTGGGGCAGGTAATCGTTGCCGAGGAAGAAGCCACGCTTGATCGCGGTGACGTGCACGGCGGCGCCGGTGTCGGTGCCCACCACAACGCGGTGGACGCTGACCTCGGCGATGTCGTTGACCGTTATGCCGGCCGGCAGTTCGACCGTGGTGGCCGCCGGGTCGTCGCGCCCGATGGACCAGGTCGGATCCACGTGGTGTGACAGATAGATGGTGTCGCCCGTGACGAGGCGTACGCCCAGCGAGACCCCGACCCAGGACGCCCCCGCGTTAGCCGGCTGCGTGGTCTTCTTGACCACCGCGTACAGGTAGTTGCGCTGGTCGCTCACGTCCGGTGTGAGCGGCGTCCCCGCCGAAGCAGCCTCGATCTTGCCCTCGCGGAGCATTTCCTTGGCCATGATCTGGTACGTCCAGGGGTTGGTGTCCATGAGGTACTCACGAGCCTGGTCGGCCGGCAGGGTCTGCAGGCTCGACAGGAAGAACCGCATGGGGTCGTCCACCTGGTCGCACATGTTGTTGTTCGACGTACAGGTCTCCAGCAGGGCGTGGTCGCCCTCGTACTTGCCGGAGAAGTGCAGCGTCTGGTGGTTGGCGGCCTGGTAGGTGTCGCTGCCCGCGACCCGGTTGCCGTGCTCGTCCACTTCGACGGCGTAGATCCACTCGATGTCGGTCGTGCGACCCCAACGGGCCATCAGCGCCGGCGTGTTCGTCCCACCGTCCTCGTTGCTCCACACCACCGAGTAGGTGAGCCTCGTGTGGCCCGCAGTGGCGGCCGGCGCCGTCTCATGCCAAGCGATGAGCGGAGTGTCGGTGGTCGCGTTCTGGTACGGGCTCCCGAGGGCAGCGATGTTGCGCCCATAGACGACGGGCGCGTACCTCAGCACCAGGTACTCGGGACTTCCCGGCGCGTACGTCGAGACCCGCAGCGTGTCCAGCAGGACTGATTTGCTCGTCGCCGCGGAGCGTTCGCCGGCGAAATGCAGCCGCAGCTGATGCACCCCGGCGGTGAGACGCCCCAGCGCAAGCTGCCGGTGAAGGGGCTGCCCGCCTGAGACGACAAGGTCGGTGGCATATCGGTTGTCGACCGAGACGGACACGACCGCCGACTCGGCACCCGCCACCGCCCAGTCCGTGCCTGGGGCGGCCGTGTTCAGATCGATGAGCGCCTCGCCGGACCTCGGCACGACGACCGGCACCCGCACGTCCGGGTGGTCACGGCGGACCGCGAACGCGTGCGTGGTGTCGCCCGGGTTCGCGTGTGCCGTGGCCGGCGCGGCCAAGCCGGCCACGGCTAGGACGGCTGCGGCCGACGCGGTTAGCAGTTGGACAACTCGCATCAGGTTTTCCTCCACTTGAGGGACGGCGCCGCAGGCAAGCGGAGTAGACCAAATCAGCTGTGCGACGCGGTGCCCGCGAACAAAACGGATCAGCTTCCAGGTCTAGTGATCGAAACTGACCGTCCGGCCAATGCCGGGGAAGCAGCCGTTGAAGAGCGAAACAAGCTCGTCCGGTCGGTCGCCAGGGCGGAGCACAGCTGGTGCCGTTATCACCGGTCGGGCAACCGCGGCCCCGCCACCACGCGCGTCCGGCTTCCGGTCACCGATTAGCCCCTTCGAGCTCACCATCTCCTGCAGAACGATGAGGACCAGGGCTGATGCCCTCGCGCGTCAGCCAGGTCGCCGTTCGTGTCGGGCCAGCCGGCTGAGGATCCAGAGCACGGGAAGGAACAGCACCGCAGCGTTGATCATCATCAACGGCCAGCCGGTGAGGTCGACCGCGAACCCGAGGATGGCCGGTCCCGCAGCGCCACCGGCGGCATAGGCGATGGCGTACAGCCCGGTGTAGAGGCCGGTGACCGAGGTAGTGCCTGCCGCGTTCCACAGCGCGACGATCGCGTTGACGGAGAACGCCGCGAATCCCATCGCCGAGATCGCGAGACCGACCACGGTCATCGGGACGGTGTGCAGGAGGCCGCCAAAGACCAGCCCACCGAGGAACACCAGCGCGCCGAACCAGATCATCCGCAGCTGGCCGACCCGCTGCGAGAACAGCGCGATCGGCGCCGCCACCACGAAGAACGCGAACGCGCCCGCGATCCCGAGGCCACCGGCCGTGCCACGCGAGATGTCCAGCACCTCGATCGCGTACGGGGTGAACAGCGACCGTAGCCCCTGCCACGTCGCGTTGTAGCCGAAGACGCCGACCAGGATCAGGAGCCGTGTCCGGTCGGGGTTCTGGACGATCTCCCGCAGGACGTGCCGCATCTTCGGGACCTGCCCGGCGCCCTCACCGTCCAGGACACCGGCCACCGTCGGTTGCTGGCGGCGCAGGCCGGCGGCCGCGATCCAGAGGCCGGCGATGAGCAGGATGGCCGGGACGACGAACGCGAACTGTATGTGATCATCGACGAGCGTGAGGCTGATGAGCGCGGCGACTACCACGGTGAGCGCCACCGCGAGTTTCACGAAACCGTTCGCGGTGCTTCGCTGGGCCGGCCGGACGAAGTCGGCGAGCTGCGACTCGACGACCGGCCGGAACGAGTTGGCGATGAACGCGAAGCTGACGATGAGAGCGATGAGGACGGGAAGGCTGGACGCCCGCGGCAGGAAGACGAAGGGGACGGCGGCGAGGGGACCGCCGACGACGATGAAGATCAGGCGGTTACCGCGCCTCGCGCGATAGCGGTCGGACCGGTACCCCATCCAGGGCTGCACGAAGACCCCGAGCACGTTGTCGATGCCCATGACCAGGCCAATGAGACCGGCGCTCGACACGTACCGGCGCAGCTCGGCCGGCACCTGGGCGTCGTAGAAGTTCCAGATCAGCTCGTGCCCGAACACCGCGGTAGCGATGAGGAAAACGACGCGCTTGCGGATCCGGGGCTGCACGTCGCTTGAAACGTTGTCGCGCACGGTGGCCCTCCTTCCATCCGAGCTGGTTTCGGACTATGACTTCTAGCCGTCACGCAGCGAGACTGTGGCAGGGCTCACATTGCGGTGTCAAGAGTGTGCAAGCGCTGACAAAGCACGGCGCGAACGGCTGGTTGACGAGCGGGCGACGGCATCGTAGTTTCAAATACTGCAAAATAAACATCGAAAAATGGGAGGAGTGGTCTGGTGAGCCAGCTCACTGAGGGCGGAGCCACCGCACGCCGTGCCCTCCGTCTTCTCGAGGCGCTCGCCGCGTCCGGGCCGTACCCCTCGCTCGACCAGCTCGCCGCGTCGACCGGCCTGAGCAAGAGCACCGCGTACCGGCTCCTACGGGTCCTGCAGGACGAGCACTACGTCGAG
Source organism: Sphaerisporangium sp. (assembly GCA_025964675.1). Lineage (GTDB taxonomy): Bacteria > Actinomycetota > Actinomycetes > Streptosporangiales > Streptosporangiaceae > Sphaerisporangium. The sequence continues at coordinate 21,036 of JAOPYI010000272.1, forward strand.
CGCGCCGAGTCGGGCGGATACCGGCTGGGCAGCCGGATGGTCGGGCTCGCCGCCGCCGCGCTCCCGGAGCTGGACCTGTACGCCGCGGCCCGGCCTATCCTCAGGCGGCTGGCACAGCGCTCGCAGGAGACGGTGACGCTGCACCGGCGCGCCGGTGACCTCGCGATCTTGGTCCTCGCGGCGGAGAGCGAGGAGTTCTCGCTCCGACGCGTGGCACAGATCGGTGAGGCGACCCCGCTCATACGCGGTGCCGCCGGCACGGCGATCCTCGCGCAGACCGACGAATCCGACCGTCACGCGATCATCCAGCGCAACGTCGCGCCGTCCGAACGCGCCGCGCTGGAGACTCGCCTGGCCGACGTCCGCCACCGCGGCTTCGCCGTCTCCACCGGCGCCAACCACCCCGGCGTCCACGGCGTGGCCATCGCCGTACCGTCAACCGCCGCAAGCGCCCGGGCGACCTCCATCGCGATCTCAGGACCCGGGTTCCGCTGGACGGAGGAGCGCATGGAGCAGTTCGCGCCCCAGCTCCGGGAGGTCGTGGCCGAGCTCTCCATACTGTTCGAGCAGGAGCCTGGCCGCGTCCACTTGCGAGCCGATCACGAAACGACGTCATGAGCACCGACATGGCGGCGAACGTCGAGGTCACCGGGCCGCTGACCGCCTGGGTGCACGGTCTGGCCCTCGCGGACGTGCCCGCTGCGGTCCTCGAACGCGCCAAGCACCTTCTGCTCGACGGTGTCGGCTGCGCGCTGATCGGTGCGCAGCTGCCGTGGTCGCGCGTGGCGACGGACGCGGTGACCGCCTTGGAGGGGACCGGCGACGCCGTGATCATCGGCACCGGACGGACCACGAGCCCCTCGGCCGCGGCGGTGCTCAACGGAACCTTCGTGCAGGGCTTCGAACTCGACGACTTCCACCCGTTCGCCCCGCTGCACAGCAACTCCCTCATCCTCCCGTCGGTGCTGTCCACCGCCCAGACGCTTCCCGGAGTCAGCGGCGCGCAGGCCCTGCTGGCCGCGATCGTCGGGTTCGAGGTCGGTCCCCGCGTCGGCCTGGCGCTGCACGGGGCGCAGATGCTCTCACGCGGATGGCACTCAGGCGCGGTGTTCGGGACCCACACCAGCGCGATGGCAGCCGGCAAGCTGCGCGACCTCGACCCCGCCCGTCTCGAGGACGCGCTGGGACTGGCGGGCACGCAGTCGGGGGGGCTGATGGCCGCGCAGTACGAAGCGATGTCCAAGCGAATGCACCACGGGTTCGCCGCACGCGCCGGTTTCTACGCCGCAGGGCTCGCCGCCGCCGGGTACACGGGGATCAAGCGGGTCTTCGAGCGCGAGTACGGGGGATTTCTCGCCGTGTTCGGAGAAGGGCACGACCCGCAGCCGCAGCAGATCACCGCCGAGCTCGGCACGAGGTGGGAAACCTCGATGATCATGGTGAAGTCCTATGCCGCGATGGGCGGCGTGCACGGGGCGATCGACGCCGCGCGGGTCCTGCGTGACGACGGGCTCGACCCGAAGGCGATCACGCGCATCGACCTCACCGTGGGGCATGCGGTCTACCACCACGGGTGGTGGCGGCCCGAGCGGCCACTCACGGCGATCGGCGCGCAGATGAACATCGGGTACGCGACCGCGGTGGCGTTGCTCGACGGCAACGTCCTGCCGGAGCAGTTCACGCCCGAGCGCATCGACGCCGACGACGTCTGGGGGCTGCTCGAACGCACCCACGTCCATCTCGACGAGAAGCTCACGGATGCTCCGATGACCCGGCGGTTCCGGACCGTGCTGCGCGTGACCCTCGACGACGGGTCGGCCCACGAGAAGACGGTCGACACGCCCCACGGCAGTCCCTTCGACCCGGTGACCAATGGCGAGGTCATCGCCAAGTTCCGGGCACTCATGGAACGCGTCATCGACGAGCCCCGCGCCCGCGCGATCGAACGCGCCGTTCTCGCCCTGGAGGATCTGGACCACCTCGACGACCTCGTGGACCTGCTTGCGTCCCCCGTCGCCGGCGCGCTCGACTCGAACGGAAGGACCGGCCCTTGAGCACCACCACCGCGCGGACTCGTCTGCGCACCATGATCGATGCCCGCGACCTCGTCGTCGCCCCCGGCGTCTTCGACGGCATCTCGGCCTCGATCGCGGCCCGCACCAAGCAGCACGCTGCCTACCTCACCGGCGCCGGCGTCGCCGCGTCCGGGTTCGGGCTCCCGGACGTCGGGCTCGTCACGCAGACCGAGATGGTGGAACGGGCCCGGATGATCGTGCGCGCGTGCGGCGACCTGCCCGTCATCGCCGACGCCGACACCGGCTACGGAGCGCCGATGAACGTCGTGCGCACCGTCCGCGAGTACGAGGCCGCGGGCGTCGCCGCCATCCAGCTGGAGGACCAGGCCTTCCCCAAGCGCTGCGGGCACCTGCCCGACAAGGAACTGGTGAGCGCCGACGACTTCCTCCTCACGCTGACCGCCGCGCTGGACGCCCGACAAGACCCCGACCTGCTCGTCATCGCGCGCACCGACGCGCGCGCCGTCCTCGGCCTCGACGAGGCGATCCAGCGCGCCAACCTGTACGCCGCGGCCGGCGCCGACGTCATCTTCGTCGAAGCGCCCGAAGGTGCCGACGAGATCGAACGGATCGCCCGCGAGGTCGAGGCGCCGAAGCTCGTCAACCTGGTCCTCGGCGGCCTGACGCCCCTGCAGTCCGCCGACCGGCTTCGCGAGCTCGGCTACGCGATCGCCATCCACCCGGCCAACGCCCTCGCCCACGCCGCGCTCGGCATGCTGAACGCGCTGTGCGAGCTGTCGGGCGAGAACGTCGCCGATCACCTCCCGACGAAGCCGTCGGAGTTCTTCGACCTCGTCGGGATGCGCGAGTGGGCCGCCATCGGCGAGCGCTACCGGATCCCTCGCACGAGTGTCCCCTCCGGCGAGGAAGGAGCCTGACCGATGGGCATGACCATGATCGAGAAGCTGCTGGCACGCAAGGCAGCTCTTCCACTTGTCCAGGCCGGGGACACGGTCGTCGTCGACGTCGACATGTGCGTCCTCATCGACCTACAGTTCGCCACCACCTGGGTGCAGCCGCTGAAGATCGCCGACCCCGATCGCGTGACGGTCGTGATGGACCACGCCGTCCCGGCGCCCTCGCTGAAGGACGCCACCGGAGGGACGCACGCGCGGGCGTTCGTGAAGGCGTTCGGGATCGAGCGGTTCTACGACGTCGGCCGGCACGGCATCTGCCACGAGGTGATCGCCGAGAACGGGCTGGCGCGGCCGGGCGAGGTCCTGGCGTGCACCGACTCGCACACCTGCGCGGCCGGCGCGTACAACACGGCCGCGCGCGGACTCGGACCGGTGGAGATGTACGCCATCCTGTGCACGGGATCGACCTGGTTTCAGGTCGCCCCGACCGTGCGCTACGAGCTCACGGGCCGGCTCCCGGAACACGTCAGCGGGAAGGACGTCTTCCTCCATATCGCGGCGACGTGGGGTGACGCGACCAACCAGAACCTCGAGTACGGCGGGCCCGGGCTGGCCTCCGTCCCGATGAACGACCGTCGCACGATCGCGACGCAGGGTGCCGAGGTCTCCGCCGACTTCAGCACGTTCGGCGTCGACGACGTCCTGCGCTCCTTCCTCGCCGAGCGCGGGGTCACCGGCTTCGAGGCCGCCGATGCCGACGACGACGCCACCTACCTCGACGTGCGGGCCGTCGACCTCGACGATCTCGAGCCGTACGTCGCCCGGCCGGGCACCGTGAGCAAGAACGGCGTTCCCGTGTCGCAGATCGAGCGTCGCCGCCTGGACCAGGCGTTCATCGGGTCGTGCGCCAACGGCCAGCTCGAGGACCTGCGCATCGCGGCCGAGATCCTCGACGGCCGCCAGGTCGCGCCCGGAGTCCGGCTGCTCGTGACCCCGGCCTCCCAGCAGGTCTACCGTGAGGCGATGAGGGCCGGCTACCTGCAGAGCCTCGCCGACGCCGGAGCGGTGGTCACGAACTCCACCTGTGGTGCGTGCTTCGGCTATCACATGGGGGTGCTCGGCCCGGGTGAGGTCTGCCTGACCTCGAGCACACGCAACTTCACCGGACGCATGGGAAGCACCGAGGCGGAGATCTTCATGGCCTCACCGGCGACCGTGGCCGCGTCCGCCGTCGCCGGTTACATCACCGACCCCAGGAGCCTCACATGAGCCCAGCCGTCGAACCGATCACCGGACGCGCCTGGGTGTTCGGCGACTCGCTGAACACCGACGCGATGTACCCGGCGCATGCGATGAAGCTGGACCTGGCCGAGGCCGCCAAGCACGTCTTCTACCAGGTCCGTCCCGGTTGGACCGATCTCGTGCAGCCTGGGGACATCGTCGTGGCGGGCAAGAACTTCGGTGTCGGATCCTCCCGTCCGGTCGCCAACTTGTTTCAGCACCTCGGCGTCGCGGCCCTCATCGCGGAGGAGTTCAACTCGCTGTTCCTGCGCAACGCCATCAACGCGGGGCTGCCGGCGCTCACGGTCCCGGGCGCGACCACGTTCTTCTCCGACGGCGACACCGCCACCCTCGACGTGACCACAGGCCGCTACGCCAACGAGAGCACCGGAGTCGAGGAACGAACAGCACCGCTGCCCGACCTCGTGCTCGACATCATCGGCAACGGAGGTGTCCTTCCGATGCTCGCCCGCGCCGGCTACCTTCCCGAAGCCGTCGCAGGGCTCCTGCTGAACGGCGCCGTCACCATCAGCGCCACCAGCGCGGCCTGAAGACAGACCCTCCTCGCTGCTGGTCAGCGTGTCCGTCGCGCTGCCGCTGCTCTCTCCGACCTGGACGGTCCAGCTGGCCGGCGCGGTCATCGGCGGTCTCGGCTTCGGCGCCTACCTCTCGGTCGACCAGGCGCTGGTCACGCTCGTTCTGCCCGCGGCCAAGGACAGCGGGCGCGACCTCGGTGTCTTCCACATCGCGTTGAACGCCCCGCAGGTCGTCGCACCGTTGGCCGGCTCGCTGGTCGTCGCCCACCTTGGCGGCTACCCCGCCCTGTTCGTCGCCGGCGGCTTGCTCTCGCTCATCGGAGCGCTCATGATCATGCCGGTGAGAAGCGTCCGGTAGCGGCGTCCTACTCGTTCTCCGGCTTCCACTTGATCCCGCAGCCGAGACTGGGGTTCTGCGGCTCGGGAACCGGTGTGCCCGCGAGGACGGCGTCGATCGCGGTGCGCAGCGATGCCCCGGTCACCGGGACCTGGTTGGACGGGCGGGCGTCGTCGAACTCCCCGCGGTAGGCGAGGCGGCGGTCGGCGTCGTAGAGAAAGAAGTCCGGCGTGCAGGCCGCCTTGTACGCCTTCGCGACCTCCTGGGACTCGTCCACGAGGTACGGGAAGTCGAACGCCGCTCGCTCGGCCTGCTGGGTGAGGTGCGCCGCGTCGTCCTCGGGATACCGCACGACGTCGTTGCTGCAGATCGCGATGGTGGTGAGCCGTCCTCGGTAGTCGGCGGCCAGCGCGCCGATGCCCTCCTCGATGCGGCGCACGTACGGGCAGTGGTTGGACAGGAAGACGATCAGCGTCGCCGGGGTGGGCTCGAGGCCGGACAACGACACGCGCCGGCCGCCGATGGAGGGCAGATCGAAGCCGGGGGCAGGCGTGCCGAGCGGCACCATCAACGAAGTCAGAGCCATGCCGCCATTGTCCGTCATCTCGTCGTGTCGAGGTACGCCGTGTGGCGTACCCGCGTGTCGCCGCCCGGGTGGACCGATGGTATTTCATGCAAAAAAGGTAGGAAATGTTGACTACGCCACCGTACCGCGCGTAACGTCGAAATCATGATCCTCCAGGGGATGTGCTTGACCCGGCGCGCCCACATCGACTTCTGCCGCGTCGTCAGCGCCCAGTGTCCGGGCCTTTCGTAGGAACTCATCACCAGGTGTTTCCACGCCGTGCAACCCCCCGAGCGGCTGCGCGGGCACATGCATATCGCCATCGAAGGGTTTCCGCATGTCCGCTCTCCCCCTTCGCCATGCCCCGCGAAGGCATGCACACGTCCTTCTCTCCCTGCTCATCGGGCTGGCGTCGCTGACCGCGTGCGGCGGCGGTGCCCCATCCGGATCGGTTCCGGCTCTCGCGCCTGACGCGCCGTTGCCGGCCAAAGTGCCGAAGGGCACCAGACTCCGAGTCGGCGATCCCACCACCAAGGTGGCACTCGAGCTGTCCGGAGAAATCAGCGCGTTCTCCTTCGATGTCGAGTGGGCCAACATCAGCGGTGGCCCGCAGACCAGCGAGGCGTTCCGCGCCGACGCTCTCGACGTCGGGGCGGTCGCGGAGATCCCCGCGATCCACGCCACCTGGACGAACCTGCCCGTGAAGATCGTGGCCTCCAAGTTCCGCAAGGACCCGATCCACCACCCGACCTACGAACTGGGCATCGCCCCGAGGGTCGCGGTGAAGACGCTCGCCGACCTGCGGGGCAAGAAGATCGCCTACAGTCCCGGCCAGGCGCAGGGCGCGCTCGTACTCCGGGTACTGAAGAAGGCCGGGCTCACCAAACAGGATGTGACGCTGGTCGAGCTTCCGAGCACCGGCGACGTCTACGTCAACGCGCTCGCGAGTCACCAGGTCGACGTCGCCCCGCTCGGCGGAGTCAATATCAGGCGGTACCCGGCCAAGTACGGCAAGGACGGCGCCACCACGATCCCGCACGGTATCCGCGACGACCCCAGCCATCTCTACGTCCGGACCTCCACGCTCAAGGACCCGGCCAAGGCGGCGGCCATCCGTGAGTACGTACAGGCCTGGGCACGCGCCTCCGTCTGGGTCTACCGGCACCCCAAGGAGTGGATCGAGGGTTACTACGTCAAGAGCCAGGGCCTCACCCTCGAAGACGGCCGGTACCTCGTCGATCTGGCCGGGGAGCCGGACATCCCGGATAAATGGACCGACGCGATCGCCCGCCATCAGGAGACCATCGATCTGCTGGCCGCCGAGACCGGCAACAAGGTGTTGAACGCCAAAGATCTCTATGACCTTCGCTACGAGTCCGTGGCCGCCACGGCCCTGAAGACGGGTGCCTAGCGATGGAGGCGCGGCTCACCACACCGCGGAAGCCGGCGCGACACGCCACCGTTGACGCGGCCTCGCATCCGACTCCGGCCGCGACCGCCGAGGCGACCCTCGACGCGCCGGCGGAGCGGACACGCCGACGTCCGTCCCGCCGTGCCCCACGCCGGCTCGGACCCGGTAAGCGCATACGGTTCGGAACCCTGCTCGGCCCGCTGCTCCTTCTCACCGCGTGGACGGCCGGCTCAGCGACGGGTCTGCTCGACACCAGGGCAATGTCAGCACCGTGGACCGTCGTCACCACCACCGCCGGCCTGATCGAGAGCGGCCGACTGCAGGACAACCTGCTCACCTCCCTCGGAAGGGTGGGTCTCGGCCTCGTTTTCGGCGTGGCACTCGGCACCGTCCTCGCCCTGGTCTCCGGCCTGAGCCGCTGGGGGGAGGCGGTCATCGACGGGCCGGTGCAGATCAAACGCGCGATCCCGGCGCTGGCGCTGATGCCGCTCCTGATCCTGTGGCTCGGCATCGGCGAGGTCATGAAGGTGACCACGATCACGCTCGGCGTCCTGGTCCCGGTCTACGTCCACCTTCACAACGGGCTGCGCGGCATCGACAGCAGGTACATCGAACTCGCCGAGACACTCCGCCTCGGCCACGCCGCCTTCATACGCCGGGTCGTACTCCCGGGGGCGCTGCCGGGGTTCCTGCTGGGGATGCGCTTCGCGGTCACCGCCGCGTGGCTGTTCCTCGTGGTGGTCGAGCAGATCAACTCCACCAGCGGCATCGGCTACATGATGGATCTCGCGCGCACGTACGGACAGACCGACATCATCATCGTCGGTCTGGTCCTCTACGGCCTGCTCGGCCTGCTCTCCGACGGCGCGGTGCGCCTCATCCAGAGGAGGGCGTTGTCATGGCAACGGACGCTGGGGGGTTGACCGTCACGGCCCCCGCGGTGCGGATCGCCGGCCTGACGCGGGCGTATGGCGACCGTATCGTCCTGGACCATCTGGACCTGGAGATCGGCGCCGGCGAGTTCGTCGCGCTGCTCGGGCAGAGCGGATCGGGAAAGAGCACGCTGCTGCGCGCGCTCGCCGGTCTCGACCACGACGTGGCCGGTGATGGACTCATCGACATCCCCGACGAGGTTTCCGTCATCTTCCAGGACTCACGCCTTCTGCCCTGGCAACGGGTCCTCGACAACGTCGTCCTCGGACTCCCGGGCCCCGACCTGACAGCCCGAGGACGGACGGCACTCGCCGAGGTGGGACTCGCAGGCCGCGAACAGGCATGGCCGAACCAGCTGTCCGGCGGCGAGCAGCAGCGGGTCGCGCTGGCGCGATCCCTCGTACGGGAACCGAAACTCCTTCTCGCCGACGAGCCCTTCGGCGCCCTGGACGCGCTGACCCGTATCCGCATGCACGCCCTGCTGCGCCGGCTGTGTGACCGGCACCAGCCGGCGGTCCTGCTCGTGACCCACGATGTCGACGAGGCCATCGTGCTCGCCGATCGAGTGCTCGTGATCGACCAGGGGCGGATCGCGGCCAAGCGCGTCATCGATGCCGGCACATCTCGAATCTCCACCAACGCTCGGTTCGCTGAGATCCGCGCACACCTGTTGCACGCCCTCGGCGTGACCGGAGAAGGGAGCCCCAGTGAAGACGAGACCACTCGACACTCCACGGCAGCTGAACCTGAATCTGTTCATCTATCCCGGTGGCCACCACGAGGCGGCCTGGCGGTACCGGCAGTACACCCGCGACAGAGCCGATCTCGTCACAGGCTCGGCCTGAGTCCGCCGCGGCCGTCCCGGCCTCCGTACCGGCCCGGCGCGTGCCGGGACCTTCCGACTCCCCGTATCGCCTGTTCCGTATTCCGCCTGTTCCTGCACCCCTGTCCCTGGAAGGACGTCCAGCTTTGTTAAAGTCGCGTTCCCCCCGCGCACGTGCCGTACGACCTGGTCGGCTCAGCTCCGCGATCACGGCGGCCGGCGTCGTGCTCGCCACCACCACGACCATAGGCGTCACACCAGCCCTCGCGTCGGCGCGGCCCACGTCCGCCGGGCACGCCGAGGTCGACGTGGCGGTGGAATGGTACGACGCCACCGCCGACACCATTGCCGCCGCGGGGTCTTCCGCACAGGTCACCAACAGCCGCACGTGGGCGATCAGCTGGCTGTCCGCCGCCCGGGCCCTGCGATCCGGTCCCAGCCGGCGCGCGTTCCAGGACGCCGCGCTCGCCTCCGCGGTGCACTCCTCACTCGTCGGCCTGATCCCGGTCCGCACCGCCGAGTTGGACGCGGCATTCGCGACGACGCTGACACGCATCCCCGATGGCCCGTCCAAGGATCGTGGCGTGGCGGCCGGAGCCGACGAGGCGACGTCACTGCTCGCCGAGCGGGCCGGTGACGGTCTCGACCCGGCGTCGGTGAGCCCGCCGTTCCCGACCCCACGACCCGCACCGGGGATCTGGCAACCCACGCCGCCCAATTACGGGCCGGCCGGGCAGGCGGGTACGAGGTTCGCCAGGCCCTTCCTCCTGAACCGCGCCGACCAGTTCCGGCCCGGGCCACCCCCCGCGCTCGGCTCTCCGGAATACCGGGCCGACCTTGAGGAAGTACGTGATTACGGCGTGGCGGACAGCACCAAACGCGCGCAGACCCAGACGGACACCGCACAGTTCTGGCTGGGGTCTTCACTCACCATCTACACCGGCGCGTTGCGTGCCGCCCTCACCCAGTCCCAATCTTCGACGTCCAGCCAGGCCGAGCTGGTCGCGCTCTTCCATGTGGCGCTGGTGGACACCCAGATCGCCACCTCGGATACCAAGTACACCTATCTGCGGTGGCGCCCGGTCACCGCGATCCGAGCCGCCGACACCGGCGAGCCCGCCATCTCCCCGGACTCGAACTGGACGCCGTTGCACACGACACCATCGCACCCCGACTACCCGAGCGGCCACAACACCTACTCCGGCGCCGCCGAGCAGGTCCTGACCTCGCTGATCGGCTCCCGGTCCCGCGAACCGTTCACGCTCCGAGCCCGACCGCGCCGGGAATCACCCGCAACTACACCACCTGGAGAGACCTGACCGAGGAGAACATCGACGCCCGGGTCTGGTCGGGCATCCACACCCGCTCCGCCGACAAGGCCGGGGTGACACTGGGCCGCCAGGTGGCCGCCTACGACCTCCGCCACGCGGCGCGATTGTTCTCGTAGGGCCAGCCGATGCCGGCGCGCCCTGCGCGCCGGCTCGCGCGGTGACGGCTACGACAATGCCCTGGCCGGAGCAGGCCAGGGCACCTCAAGACTCCTGAACCGTCGCGTTTTCCACCTCATTGACCAAGGCCAGCAGTGTAGGGTATAGCCGCTCACTTGGAGCGGCAAGCCCTATATGCGGCATTTGCCGTGCCTCAGGTCTGTACGGGGATTCCCCTCAGGTGCGAGGGTGTCGAGCATGCGCGCAATGGTCGTCAGCCCGGTGTTCGTGGGGCGGCAGGAAGAACTCGTCAGCCTGGCCGGCGAAGTGGCCCGGGCGGAGACGGGGGTATCCGGCTTCGTACTGGTCGGCGGCGAGGCGGGGGTGGGCAAGACGCGCCTGGTCGAGGAGGCCGCGCGTGTGGCCGAGGCGGCAGGGGTACGGGTCCTCACCGGCCGCTGCGTGGAACTGGGCCCGGAAGGGCTGCCGCTCGCGCCGCTGGCGGAGGCGCTGCGCGCCCTCAAGCGATCGGCCTCGCCGGAGCAGTTGGACGCGTGGCTGGGTCCCGCTCGCGGCCCGCTCTCCCACCTGCTACCGAGCCTGGAGCCAGTGGCCGGGTCCGGCGCCGGCCAGGCCACGCAGATTCCCGAGCTGGTACTCGGAATGATCGAAAGGCTCAGCGCGGACCGGCCACTGGTACTGATCCTGGAGGACCTGCAGTGGGCCGACCATTCCACCCTTGGGCTGCTCGCCTACCTCGCCAGGACGCTGCGTGACGCGCCCGTGCTGGTGGTCGGGACGTACCGGTCGGACGAGATCCACCGCAGGCACCCGCTCAGGCCGCTGCTGAGCGGGTGGGAGCGAATGCGCGATGTGCCTCGCCTCGAACTGTCCAGGTTCGAGCGGGACGAGGTGGCCCTCCAGGTGGCGGCCATCCTCGGCCGGCCCGCCGACACCGGTACGGTCGACCTGGTCCTGGATCGTTCCGAGGGCAACGCCTTCCTGGTGGAGGAGATGGTCGGAGTCGTACGCGAGGGGGGCGACGCCGCGGGCCTTTCCCCCACGCTGCGCGACCTGCTACTGGTACGCGTCGAGGCCCGGTCGGCAGCGGCCCAGCGACTACTGCGGGGAGCATCCGTAGCTGGGCGGGAGGTGCCGGAACGGCTGCTCGCGGCGGTCGTCGGCATGGAGTCGTCCGCGCTATTCGAGGGTCTGCGCGAGCTGGTCGAGAATCACCTGCTGCTCGTCGACGAGGTCGGGCAGGGATACGCGTTCCGGCACGCGCTCGCACGCGACGCGGTCTACCACGACATGTTGCCGGGTGAGCGGGCCGGGTGGCACGTCGCGTACGCGCGGGAGCTGTCGGGCAACCCGCAGCTCGCCGCCGAGCAGTCGGGCGTACCGGCGGCGCTGGCCCATCACTGGTTCGCGGCGCTCGACCTCCCTGCGGCGCTGCCGGCGCTGCTCGCCGCCGCGGACGCGTCCTCCGCGTACGCGCCGGCGGAGGAACTCAGGCATCTGGAGCGGGCGCTGGAGATCTGGCCGCGGGTCCCGGACGCCGCCGCCCTGACCGGCACCGACCTGGTCGGGGTGCTGTCGTCGGCGGCCGACGCGGCTTGGCGGGCCGGGTCGATGGACCGGGCGGGCTCCCTGCTGGACCAGGCTTTCGCGGAGCTAGGGGAGATCGGCTCGGCCTCCCGGCGGGCGCTGCTCATGGAGCGCCGCGCGCGCACCCTGCGTGACCTCGGACAACACGAGGAGTGCATGGCCGTCCTGCGGTCGGCACTCGCCCTGTTGCCCACTGAGCCCCTCGAGTACGCCCATGCGGTGCTGCTGACGTCCCTTGCCCGCACACACATGCGCAGCGGGCAGGTGAACGGTTGGCAGCCCACCGCCGACCGGGCCGTGGCCGTCGCCGCCGCGGTCGGCGCGCACGCCGAGCACGCCGACGCCCTCGTCACGCTGGGCAGCGCGCAGGCCTCCCGCGGCGACGCCGAGGACGGCATGCGGACGATGTTCGAGGGCCTGCGGTTGGCCGAGCAGATCGGAGCCGTGCAGACAACGATGCGCGCGTGGATCAACTCCAGCGACCTGCTGGAGATGCTCGGCCGCCACCAGGAGGCGATCGACAGCGCGGCCGCGGGGCTGGAGTTGGCCCGGCGCACCGGCAGCAGCCGCACCTACGGCGCCTACCTCGCCGGGAACATGGTCGAGCCGATGCTGCGGCTCGGCCGCTGGCCGGAGGCGGAGCGGGCCGCCGCCCAGGCGATGCGCGGAGAACCGGAAGGGGTCTTCGCCGCGACCCTGCTCGACCACGTCGCCCAGATCGCCGTGCTGACAGGGAGGCGCGAGGAGGCCACTTCGATCGCGCAGCAGGCCCGCGACTTGGTGATCGACTCGAGTGACCCCCAGTTCCTGCAGCCTCTCGCCTTCACCCTGGCCGAAGCCCGCAGGCTAGCGGGCGACCTGGACGGGGCCATCGAGACGATCATGGAGGCGCTCACCCAGGACTCCACCCTCTGGCTGGCCCGCTATTCGTGGCCGCTGGTCTGGCTGGGCACCCGGATCGCGATGGACCGGGCCATCCTGGCGCGCGACCGGCGTGCGGTCGACCCGTCCCCGGACGTCGTCGAGTGGCTGGCCACGATCGCCGGCACGCTGCCCACGGTGACCCCCGCCACCCGCGGGTACGCCCTGGCCACCGCGGCCGAGCGCACCCGGCCCTTCGCGGCCGACCAGGAGGCCGACCACGGGTGGCACGCCGCGGTCACTGCCTGGCAGTCCACGGAAGAGCCGTATCTTCTGGCCTACTGCCTGTTCCGGCTGGCGGAGGACCGGTGCGCCGTGGGTGATCGCCGTGCTGCCACGGAGGCGGCTGCCGAGGCGGCCAGGCTGGCCGCGGACCTGGGTGCCGAGCCGCTGTCCGGCGAGATCGACGCCCTGGCTCGACGGGCGCGGCTGGTGCTTACCCGCGGCGTATACGAGGAGCCGCCCGCTTCCCCCCGGGATCCGCTGGCGCATTTCAGCCTTACCGAGCGCGAGCGCGAGGTGCTCGGCCTGCTGGCCGCGGGACGCTCCAACCCCCAGATCGCCACGGCGCTGTTCATCAGCCCGAAGACGGCGAGCGTGCACGTGTCCAACATCCTCGCCAAGCTGCGTGTAACCGGGCGGGTGGAGGCGGCTGCCCTGGTCCATCGGCTTTCAGGGGGCCAGATCTAAAATCAGGGAGGCCGGTACGGGCCCGCTCACGTGGACGCGGGCCCATCATCGTCGGAGCGGCGTTGAGCGGCTGTGAGCGCCGCCCGTCGCGGATTACCGGCTGTTGACGTTGGCCGCGACGATCCTGGGGCTGAACTCGAACAGGTTCGGGTCGCGCGGGTCGATGGTGGCGGCCACCCAGTGGGTGTTGCCGTCGCCGAACGTCTCAACCCGGGTGAACTTCTCCACGACCTGGCCGTTGTCGTACTTCAGCGGCTTGTCGAGCTTGAAGTAGTGGCTGTCACCGTGGACGAGCGCCGACTGGCCGGGGAACGCGAGGACCTGCTTGCGCAGCTCCGGGGCGATCTCGTTGTAGCCGTCGTACTGCGCGGGCTGCAGCTTCTGCTCGTTGTTGAAGTTCGGGTCGGCCTGCCAGTCCACGAGCACGCCCTTGAGCCCGAGCCGCTTGGCCTCGGCGTAGGACGCCGACAGCCAGTGGATGTTGGCCCTCTCTCGCTCCTGGTGCTCAGCCGTCATACGCGCGATCTCGCTGGCCGGCCGGTTCTCGCCGTCGACGCCCGCGTGGGGCAGGTTGTCGTTGGACCCTTGGACGTTGAGGGCGATGAACATCACCGGGCCCGAGACCCAGCGGGTGTTCTCCCGGTACTTCTCGTAGCCGGCCTCCGAGCTCTCCCGCTGCACGGTCATCGTGTGACGCCCGAGGCTCTGGTCGGTGGGGTAGAAGACCTTACGCTCGTGGTCGAGCCGCTCCAGCGCGTCGAAACCGCCGGTGGCCGGGCCGTACCGACCCCAGCAGTCGGTCCAGTCGTTGTCGCCCGGTACCACGACGACGGGGCTGTTGAAGCTGTTGAACCAGTCGCGCGACTGGGTGTACAGCGTGTCCGCGCAGGTGCCGTCGCCACCCGCCTTGAGGTCACCGTCGAAGATCGAGAACGCGACGTCGGCCTTGTTCATGTCCGTGATCAGGCGTGGGTACTCGACCCGCCCGGCGGCGCCGTAGGGCATGTCACCGAAAAGCCCGATCGTGTAGGCCCGGCCCTTGGCGTGGCCGTCGTCGAGCTTGCCACGGGCGGCAGTCGCGCTGCTCGCGCCCATGGTCAGGGTCACGATGGCAGCGGTCGCAGCCGCCGCGACGGCACCTCGCCAGATGCTATGCATGTCAGAAGCTCCATTATGCGGGGGAAAGATCGACCGCAGAGTATCTGGGCGCGACTGCACAGTTCTGGCCTTAGAGATTGCATCAAAGTGGCAGTTAATGAAATAAACGGGACATATATCGACAGTCATGAAAAGCCGTCGACTGGAACACGTAAGTGTTCAATTTTCAGACAATCGGCCGTCAATATGTGACGCTGTGTGAGCGACGGCGGGGATTGCGCGGTGCCGCGTCGGCCATCTGATCACCTCCTGGGACGGCCGAGGGCTCCCATGCCGCGGGCGGAGCCGTCTCCGGGAAGGACCGGCTCGGTCGGCGGTCAGCGCGTCGCTTCGAGGGGTAAACGGAGTATCCGGCGTGGCCCCGGTTCGGCAAAGACGTGGTCTGGACGGACAGTGTGAAGCAGAGGGAGATGTCTCGTTCCAGGTGGTCGATGCGGGTAAGCATTGTGTTGGGGGCACGATCGGTGGAGGCGGGATGACAGTCACGCGGATAGAACGACCGTGATGGATGCTGCGCACGGTGCCGAACGGATGCTGATCGGGCTGCTTGACGCCGGCCACCACGTGGCGCTGGAGCAGGTCCCTGATCTCGTTGACGAGCATGCTTTGTACGCGGGGCTGGACGAGGTGCTGATCTATCTCGTCGATCTGCAGCAGAGCGTGCTCCGCCTGCTGATAGGGCAGGCGGAGCACGGCGGCGAGATCAGCGAGCTGCGGGTCGACACGACGCTGGCCGGGCGGGCCTTTCAGGAGGTACGCATCCTGTGCCAGCCCGGCGGTGACAGCGACCCAGACCGGTGGTGGGTGCCACTGCTGGACGGCACCGAACGCTTGGGGGTGCTGGGCATCAGCGCTACAGCCGCGGATGAACAAACCGAAGCACACATGCGGCATCTGGCCTCGCTCATCGCGCTGATCGTGGTCAGCAAACGGGTCTTCAGTGACTCCTACGCCCGGTTGGTACGCAGCCGGCCGATGAATGTGGCCGCGGAGATGCAGTGGAACCTGATGCCGCCACTGACCTTTGCCAACCAAGATGTGGTGATAGCCGCTGTTCTGGAGCCCGCCTATGAGGTGGGCGGGGACGCTTTCGACTACGCCATCGACGGCCAGACCGTGTGCTTGGCACTTTTCGACGCGATGGGGCACGATGTCGCCGCGGGCCTGACCGCCAACCTGGCGGTGGCCGCCTGCCGTAACAGCCGCCGCCAAGGCGTCGACGACCTGAGCGGGGTCAGCGAGGCGATCGAGAGTGTCCTGATCGATGAGTTCGGCCGGGGCACCCGCTTCGTCACCGGCGTACTGGCCCAGCTGAATATGTCCACCGGCATGTTCAGCTGGGTCAACCGCGGCCACCATCCCCCCGTTGTCATCCGTGGTGGCCGCTGGGTCACCGTGTTGCAGTGCCCACCCGCCCATCCGATGGGGCTGGACCTGGGTCTGCCTGTGACGCTATGCCAGGAGCAACTCGAGCCCGGTGACCGCGTGCTGCTCTACAGCGATGGCATCACCGAAGCCAGGAACCGCCATGGCCAGGAGTTCGGCATCGACCGGTTCACCGACTTCATCATCCGGGCCACCGCTGACGCTCTTCCGGTGCCCGAAACGCTCCGCCGCCTGACACGCAACGTGCTGAACTACCACGACGGCCGGCTTCAGGACGACGCCACCGTCCTGCTCACCGAATGGCACGGCACCGGCTACAGTCCGCTGAGCCTGTGACACACACCTGCCGACGAGCTTCCCTCAGAGGGAGCGAACGATCTCCTCGAGTGCCATCAGCGTTTACCGGGCCGAGTGGCGGCGTCGGGGATGTGGATGATGCCGCCGTGCTCGTCGTGGGCATCGGCATCGGCATCGTCCAGCCAAATGCCTCCATCGGCTAGATAACGGAAGCGGATACTGGTGCCCTGTGGTACCTGAGCGATGGCGGTGTGCAGGCCATCGCCGTTGAGCGGCATCGGGTGGGCGTGGGGGTCCCAGCCGTTGAAGTCACCCACCACCGAGACGGGCGCCGCGACTCCGGCCGGCAGCGTGAAGACGAGGTCGACCATCCCGTCTTCGCCTGGATTCTCACGTGTGATCATTCGAACCTCCCAATATGAGCACGGCCGCGGCGGGATACGGCGATGCTCTGCTAGAACGGCCCAGTCTGGATCGTGTCCGTCCTCAGACTGTGTAGGCTCACTACCTCGCCGTCCCAGGCGCCACACCATGTGCTGGAGCATCTTTGTCGGGTCGTTTCCCGCTCATGTCCACCCCGGGTCTGACCCGCGATCACCTTGCCTGCGACACGACCACGCGGAAGCCCAACGAGCCGAGACGTGGTGGCGAGATCGAGCCCGTGGTGGCTCACGCCTTGGTCGGCGGGCGTGAGCCATACGCGGCCGGCGACCCGATCACTCGTCTTGCTTCTTGCCCATCGCCTGGCGGATGAGGTCACGAGCCCTGTCCATGATGGCGGCCGGAGTGCCGACCACGATGTTCTCGGTCGCCGTCTCCACTCCGGGATGCGGGTGCGTTGGAGCGATGGCTTCGGCGGCCTTGACGCCGAGCGCCATGGCGCGCCGCTCGGCCTCGGTCGTCTCCTTGACCAGCTGGGCGAACTCGTAGCGCTCTTCCGCCTCGGCATGCTCGGTCACGGCACGGCGTAGTTTCTTCAGATCAGATGGAAAAGACGGGTCTTCGGTACCCCGCTCCTCCATGAGTGTGAGCAGCTGCTTGGCCTCGTTCTCCTCGCGCAGCCGGTCATCGACGATGGCCTCTCCCCCGTCGAGCTTGCGCCGGGCGTAGGGATGGACGATCTCCTCCTCGGCTGTCTCGTGCACGGCCAGCAGCCGCACGAGCCGTTCGAAGGACTCCGCTCGTGCCCCGCCCGTCGCCTGTTCCACCTCGGCGAACAGGTCTCGGATCATGACGTGCTGACGCAGCAGCAGCCCGACTACATCGTTTTCGTCGAGGAGCTCCGGCATTGTTTTGCTGTCTGCCATGGCATTACCTCCTAATGGAGGCCACTCCCCGGATAACCGTCGAAGGGAACCAACGGAAGCTTCTCTACCAGGCAAGAACTTCACCATGGCGCGGATGGCGTGCGCGACAACGCGCCGCCGGCAGTGCCGTACGGCCCTGACCTCGGGAAGCCGCAGCACTCAAGGAAACGGATTTTGACCGTCCCTTACCTGTGCGGCCACCCGTTGGAGCGACAACCTGGGTAGGACCTGGAGCGCATCGAGATCGAGCGGATCGCCTGTGACCATTCAGGACCGGCTTACCTACCATCCCTCTGCCGAGCGGCGGGCCGGGGGCCGGTGGTACCCGCCTCCACCGGAGGAGACCGAAGAGTACAGCTGGGTGTGGCCGCTGCCCCAGGGTGATCTGCTCAGGGCGCGCTGCGAGGTCGATCGCCGGTGCCACATAGCCTTCTTCGCGATCATGCACCTGTGCAGGTGGCACGGCCGTATCGTCCAGGTGGCCCGCGCCGACACCTGCCACGAGATCGTTCACATTCACCAGCTAGCGGTGACCGGCCGGGAGATCGGCAACACCCCCATCCGCGTCATCCAGGCTCAGCAGGATGTCGAAGACGGCTACGACATCGTGCTGGATCTGATGGAGCGGAGATGGGCAGAACACAAGAGGACGTGGGAGCTCGCCCTGATGATGTCGACGCAGGGCGCCGGGAGCGAGCCGTAGATCAGACACCGGTCTTGCGTGAACAGCTACCCCGTCAGGGCGGCACGGGCCCGGGCCGCCCGTACGGCGGCCGAAAGGGTCGTGATGTCATACGCGCCGTGGTGCCGCCGGCCGTTGACGAAGAACGTCGGCGTGCCTGACACGCCGCTCAGGTCGGCGGAGTCGATGTCCTCCGCGATCCGGGGGACGCCGACGTGGCTCTCGAGGTCGCGGCGGAAGCGGCCGGCGTCCACGCCGATCCGCTCGGCGTAGTCGAGGAGGTCAGGGAGGAGGATCTCGCCCTGGTGGGCGAGCAGCAGGTCGTGCATGTCCCAGAACGCCCCCTGCTCGGCCGCCGCCTCGGCCGCCTCCGCGGCGAGCTGGGCGGAGGGATGCACGTCGTGCAGCGGCAGGTGCCGCCAGACGTAGCGGACGTCGCCGAAGTCGGCCAGGAGCTCCCGCACGACCGGCTCGGCCTGGCCGCAGTAGGGACACTCGAAGTCGCCGTACTCCACCAGGGTCACCGGCGCGGCCTCGGGGCCCCGCAGGTGGTCCCGGTCCGGATCCACGGGTGCGGCGAGGTCGACGATGCTCTCCGACGTACCGAGCAACGCGCGCACCCGGAGCCTCGGCGGCAGCATGGCGGTCACGCGGGAGACGCTCCAGGTCAGGACCGACGCGCACAGCGCCGCGGCGAGAATGCCGAACTTCGCCTCCTCCAGTTGCCGCCCTGTGAAGGCGAGCGTGGCGATCAGCAAGGAGACGGTGAAGCCGATGCCGGCGATCGTGCCTCCGCCCGCGACCGCGGCCCAGCCGACCGGCGGGCGTACCCTCCCTCGGCTCAGCCACGAGACCAGCCACGTCGATCCAATGATGCCGATCGGCTTCCCCGCGACGTAGGCGAGCAGGATTCCCAGCGTGATCGGCGAGGTGAGCGCCCGCGCCAGGAAGTCACCGCTGATCGGGATGCCCGCGTTCGACAGCGCGAACAGCGGCACGATCACGTAGCTCGTCCACGGGTGGTAGAGCTGCTGGAGCCGGTGGTTCGGCGAGACGGCCTTGGCGAGGCCCACGCTGGCCGACCGGGCGAGCTCGGGTGTCGGCTGCTCGCGGAAGAGCCGGAAGAGGTCCGTCGCGCGCTGCAGGTCGCCGCGCGCCGCCGGCGAGGCGTAGGTCAGCAGTCCCATGGCCAGGCCGATGACGACCGGTTCGACGCCGGACTTGAACAGCGCGACCCACGCCGCCGCCGCGAAACCCGCGTAGACGAGCCCATGCCGTACGCCGCTGGACTTGACCAGCAGCATCACCGCGAAGATCACTACGGCGGCCAGGAGCGCGGGCGGCCTGACGTGCCGGCTGTAGAAGACCGCGATCACGCAGAGGGCCACGAGGTCGTCGACGACGGTGACGGTCAGGATGTAGGTGCGCGCGCGAGCCGGGAGACGAGCGGCGACCAAGGCGAGCATCCCCATCGCGAACGCCGTGTCCGTCGACATCGCGGCGCCCCACCCGTGCGCGGAGGGCAACCCCCCGTTGATCAGCAGGTATATCGCTACGGGGACGATCATCCCGCCGATGCCGGCCACGACCGGCAGCAGGAGACGCCGCCGGTCGCGCAGCTCCCCCATGTCGAACTCGCGCCGCGCCTCAAGCCCCACGACGAAGAAGAAGAACGTCATCAGCCCGGTGTTGACCCAGTGCCGCAGGTCCTGGGCGACTCCGGAGTCGCTTAAGTGAATCGACAGCCGTGTCCCCCAGACGGACTCGTACGACGGCAGATCGACGTTGGCCCAGACCAGCGCGGCCAGCGTGGCGGCCAGAAGGATCGCGGCACTGCCGGTCTCGGTGCGCAGGAACTCGCGCAGCGGCGTCTCCAAGCGCCGCGCCCAAGCGGTGCTTCCGAAGAACGATGTGGGCCCTTCCTGGGGTTCGGTCACTCCTCATCTGACACCCTCCGGCGACGGGGCATTCCCGAGCTGGGGATTCGCCGGTTCAGGTCACGGTTTTCGGGGCGCGGTCTCTCGCGGTCGCGTCGGACGAGACGGAGCGGATGATGTCGCCCACCTCCGCGTCGTGCCGAGGCGTCGCTTCGGACTTCGCGAAGGCACTTCACGGCGTGGCGATCGGAGCCGCTGATGAGGCTTGCTGCGATCGGTCCTTTCCCCGGACTCGTCCATCGCGTCAACTGAGAGTGGTCAGCCGGCGCACCTTGCGTCGCTGTCACCGTGGGGGGGCGTGATGATCCAGGGCCTCAGTGATATGGATGTGACCGCACACGGCAGTGGCCTGAACGGACAGGCGCCGCGCTGTAGTCACTTCACCATGCTCCCCGGCGCGGAGCCCAGCGCGCCGGAATGCACACAATGTCTGGCCCTCGGTCTCGGGTGGACCAGGCTCCTGGTGTGCGAGACGTGCGGCTGGGTGGCCTGCTGCAACGATTCGCCGGGAGGTCACGCCCGTGAGCACTACGAGGAGAGCGATCACCCGGTGGCCGCCGCGCTCGACGCGGACCCGCCGTGGCGGTGGTGTTACGTCCACGAGCGCGGGGTTTGAGCGGGTCTTGATGCACGTCCACGGACGCGTG
>JAOPYI010000295.1 GCA_025964675.1 Sphaerisporangium sp.
CCCTACGTCGCGCCCGTGGTGGCCGTCACGTTCGTCTGGGAGATCGCCCTCAGCCCGCAGTTCGGCATCGTCAACGAGTGGGGCGGCAAGCTGCTCGGCTGGGACAAGCCGATCGCCTTCCTGTCGACCCGCTCCCAGGAGGTCTCCCTCCTCGGCTGGCACGTGCATGTGCCGCTCGCCCTGCTCACCGTCATCGCCTTCGAGATCTGGCGCTACTTCCCGTTCGCCTTCCTCTTCCTGCTAGCCCGGCTCCAGGCCGTCCCCGGCGGGCTGGAGGAGGCCGCCACAGTGGACGGCGCCACGCACACCCAGCGCTTCCGCCACATCCTGATGCCCCAGCTGATGCCGGTGATCGCGCTGCTGTCGGTGCTGCGGTTCATCATGACGTTCAACAAGTTCGACGACGTCTACCTCCTCACAGGCGGCGGCTCCGGCACCGACGTCGTCGCCGTGCGGGTCTATGACTTCCTCACCGCCCGCTACGACGTGGGCGCGGCAGCCGCACAGGCGCTGGTCCTCGCGGTCATCCTCGCCGTGCTGCTCGGCATCTACTTCAAGTTCTTCGCCAAGAAGGTCCAGGAGGAGGCGTCATGAGCCGCGCACAGGTCGAGCAGAGAACCTTCGCCGTCCTGCGATGGGTCGTGATCGCCTTTCTCGCGGTCATCACCGTCTTCCCCTTCTATTACATGCTGCTGCTGTCGGTGAAGCCCATCGACCAGCTGCTGCTCGACCCCAGCCGGCTGTGGGTGAGCCTCTCCGAGCTCACGTTCAGCACGTACCAGAACGTCCTCCAGTCGGTCGACGACGGCGGTCAGGGCTTCCTGCGGATGCTCGGCAACTCCGCGCTCGTCGCCCTCGCCACCGTGGCACTGACCCTGTTGGCGTCCGTGCCCGGCGCCTACGCCGTCGGCCGGCTGAAGTTCTTCGGCGGCCGCCAGGTCAGCGCGGTGTTCCTCGCCGTCTACCTGTTCCCCGCCACCCTGCTGGCGGTCCCGCTGTTCGTGATGTTCGCGCGGATAGGCATGCAGGGCAGCCTGGTCGGGCTTGCCATCGTCTACATCGCGCAGACCGTGCCCGTCTCCATCTACATGCTGAAGAACTACTTCATCACCATCCCCCAAAGCATCGAGGAGGCCGCGGCGCTGGACGGCTGCTCGCGGCTGCAGACGCTGCGCCGGGTCGTGCTGCCGCTGGCCGCGCCCTCGCTCATGGCAACCGGCTTGTACGTCTTCATGATCGCCTGGAACGAGTTCCTCTTCGCCCTGCTCTTTCTTGCCGCCGACCGTGACAAGTGGACGGTCTCGCTGGGCCTTCAGCAGCTCGCCAACGGCGTCGAGGTTCCGAAGACCATTCTCATGGCGGGATCGGTCGTCCTCACCATCCCCGTGGTACTCCTTTTCTACGCTGCCGAACGGCTCCTTACCGAGGGCCTCACCAGCGGCGCGGACAAGAGCTGAGGCGAGGAGAGACACACCGGATGGCAACCCCCTGGAGCACCGCAGGTCACCTCCTGGAACTGATCCGCACCGGGCAGGCGGGCACCCGGGGCGAGCTCCAGCGCGTCACCGGACTCTCCCGGTCCACCGTCGGCCAGCGGCTGGACCAGCTCTTCGCCGCCGGCTGGCTCCGCGCCGTCCCCGGCAACCAGTCGACCGGAGGACGCCCCTCCACCCGGTTGGAGTTCGACACCCGGCACGCTGTGGTCCTCGCCGCCGACCTGGACACCACGTACGCGCGCGCCGCCGTCTTGGACCTGGCCGGCGGCGTCCTGGCCGAGCACGCCGGGGACCTGCTGATCGAGGACGGCCCCGAGCTCGTCCTGGACCGGCTCGGTGTCTGGTTCGCCGACCTGCTCACCGCGGCCGGGACCGCCCCGGCAGCGGTCTGCGGGGTGGGCCTGTCGCTTCCCGGGCCCGTGGACTGCTCGTCAGGAAGGGTCGTGCGGCCGCCGATCATGCCCGGCTGGGACGGATATCCGGTCCCCGAGCGCATGCAGCAATCCCTCAACCGGCGCGCCGGCATGGACATCGCCGTCCCGGTCCTGGTCGACAACGACGCCAACCTGATGGGGCTGGGCGAGCAGCGCGACTCGTTCGCCGAGTGTTCGGCGTTCGTCCTGGTCAAGGTCTCCAACGGCATCGGCGCCGGTGTCGTCATCGACGGCAAGGTCTTCCGCGGCATCGACGGCGGGGCCGGGGACCTCGGCCACATCCGCCTCCACGACCAACCGGACGTCCGCTGCATGTGCGGCTCCTACGGCTGCCTGGCCGCCGTCGCCAGCGGCCGGGCCCTGGCCGGGCAGCTGGCAGCCCTCGGTGTGCCCGCCGAGTCCGGCGCGGACGTCCGCGCCCACCTCGACGCGGGCTCCCCCGATGCGGTGCGCCTGGCCCGCGAGGCCGGCCGGCGCTGCGGGGAGGTGCTCGTCACCGTCGTCACCTTGCTCAACCCCGGCGTCCTTATGATCGCCGGTGATCTGGCCGAGACCCACTTCGTCACCGGGGTGCGCGAACTGCTGTACCAGCGCGCACTGCCCCGAGCCACGCGCAACCTACAGGTCGTCACCTCTCGGCTCGGCAACCGCGCCGCGCTAGCCGGGGCCACGGCGATGGTGGTCGAGCATCTGTACGCGCCCGACCAGGCCGACGCCCGCCTGATGGCGGCCCGCCCGCACCGCTTACCCGTTGGAGAGAACCTGTGAGCACCACCACGCCTGTTGAGGTCGGCCTGATCGGCGCCGGCCCGTGGGCCCGTACCATGCACGCCCGGGTGCTGGCCGCAGGCCCGGAGACCCGGCTCGCCGCTGTCTGGGCGCGCCGTACGTCCGCCGCTCGGGAGGTCGCCGAGCCGTACGGGGCGGTCATCGCCGGCACGCCGGAAGAGCTGTTCGACCGGTGCGAGGCCGTCGCGTTCGCCGTGCCCCCGGCTGTCCAGGCGGAGCTCGCCGTGCGTGCGGCCAAGGCGGGCAAGGCCCTGCTGCTGGAGAAGCCGCTGGGGCCCGACCTTGCGTCGGCGCGCGCGGTGGCGGACGCCGTTGCCGAGGCAGGCGTCGTCTCGCAGATGGTGCTGACCAAGCGTTACCACCCCTCCACGCGGGACTTCCTGCGCCGCGCGGCGCAACTGGAGACGACCGGTGCCCGTTCGTGTTACCTGCACGGCGCCTTCCTCGCAGGGGAGTTCGCCACCGGCTGGCGGTTGGAGCAGGGGGCCCTGCTCGACCTCGGCCCGCACCTGCTGGACCTCCTGGACGCCGCGGTTGGCCCCATCACGAGCATCCGGGGGACGGGCGACCCACGTCGGTGGGTGGAGCTGACCTGCGAGCACGAGAACGGCGCCGTCAGCCAGGCGTCCCTCTCGGGCAGCGTCCGGCTGCCCCGGGCCCGCACCCGGATAGAGCTGCTCGGACCGGCCGGCGAACTCGTCTTCGACACCTCCGGCATCGACCACGAGCAGGCCTGGCCCGTCCTGCGCGCCGAATTCGCCGCCGCCGTGCGGTCGGGCCGCTCGGGTGAGCTGAACGCGGCCCGGGGCCTGCGCCTCCAGGAGCTGATCGAAGCCGCAGCACCGCACTGACCGCGGCCACGGTCGCGCTGCGAAGGCCTCGTGTTCCGTCCGCGCGCCGCGTCCCACGGAACGAGGACGGAACAGGACCGCCGGGCCAGGGAGATCATCCCGAGATCGGAGGGGGCAGGAGATGATCTCGAAAGGAACAGAGCCTCCACAGCTCAGAGCCCTACTTCAGGAGCTGGCGGGCCATGACCATGCGCTGGATCTGGTTGGTGCCCTCGTAGATCTGGGTGATCTCCGGCCCGCACTCTGACGACCTGCGGCGATATCCGGATAACGCTGCCGAGCAGGTGGTTCGCCTTCGACTGCTTGCTACCGCTTCTCACAGTCTTCCGAGGTTCGACGGAACAGCCACGGAACACGAGGCCGGACAGCGGCGTCCCATGTAGAACCGTTCCTCGACCACCTACGGTTTACAAGTAGTCCGAAGATCGTCTATCCGTGGCTCTCGGTGTCCCTGTGCGCCTGGTCAGAGTGCAGATTATCTTGATCAACTTCTACCATGGCGTCTACCGCCGTCTCGGGAGGTAGCTAGCATGCGCGTTAGCAAGATCACCCTTGCTGTTGCGTCATCAGAAGTCGCTGAACAGCAAGTGCAACAGGAGAAGCCCGGCCATGATCACGGCCATAGCTTTCAACACAAAGGGGCCAGGCCGCATCTGCTGCGGTTCCTGATCCGGATTGTTCAATGCCTGAGAGGCGGCCTTCCTGAGCTCCTCGCCTTGGCCCAAGGTTACTGCTAATAGAGCAATCATCGCTACAACATAGACAGCCATCAACTTAGCCGGCGATGAGTGGTCATCGGCAAAGAAGGCAACCTTAGCTACTAGGCCAGCGAAAGCGACGAGAAATGCGATGGCGACTCTTGCTCGATAGCCCCAGGTAGGCATCAGCAGGCTAAATCGGAGTAATGGGAACAAGGTCGATAGTCCCACTAGTAACCACAAATAGCGAGAGTCTAAGTCGGCAAGTGCCACGAAATAGCCTCCTAATTAGATAATCGTAAAAAGAGAGTACTTCGGCGCCGGTCTAGTCACAAGACCTTCCTCCGCTGCTCCTCCGCAGGGCTCGAGCGGATCGGAAATTAGACTCCGCTCGAATCGCCGGCGAGGTCACGTCGATGCCTGGTCGCGATCCGGTCTGCCCCGTCAGATGATCAGCACTGTTTAAGCGCCTACGTTGCCGGTTTCCTCGGGCGCGCGGGCGGTGCGTGCCCGGACCGGCCGAAGAGCCGCAGCCGGGCACGCTTGCCGACCAGCGCGCCTGGCGGGCCGCGCATCGGGCCGCGCAGCGGGCCGCCTTTAAAGACGTAGACAAAGTCCTCATCCGGCGGTCCTCGGCCTGTCTGTCCTGTCCTGCGACATGCTTGACAGTGCAGTCCCAGGACAGGCTTGACACCGGTGCCGTGTTCGGCTTTTTCATAGTGCGTTGTTTGTGGGCGGCGTGCTTCGGGGAGTCCGGGAATGGCCCTGGTCGATTTGTCCGTTGTTGAGCAGCGTTATCGCGCGGTCCTTTTGGTACTCGCGGGGGCGAGTATGAGTGAGGTTGCGGCCGGAATCGGGGTGTCCCGGCAGAGTTTGCATACCTGGATATCCGGTTATCGGGAGTCGGGGCTTGCCGGATTGACCGATCGGTCGGTCGTCCGGATTCCTCGCCATCGCAGATGCCGGACGAGGTGGAGGCGGTGGTGTGCGAGATGCGGCGGGAACATCCGCGGTGGGGTCCGGTCAGGTTGGTGCACGAGGCCAAACGGCTGGGGGTGGAGCCGCCGCCGTCGCGGATGGGGTGTATCGGGCGTTGGTGCGCCGGGACAACGGCATCGTCCACTGGTTGACCGAGCCGCGTTCCCCGACGACCACGGGGAAGGTGGAGCGGTTCCATCAGAGTCTGCGTCGTGAGCTGCTGGACGACGCCGTCCCGTTCGCCGATCTGCAGGAGGCCCAGGCCGCAGGGATGGGTGGGTGAGCCAGTACAACACGGTGCCCATCAGGCCCTGGAGATGGCCTGCCCGCGTATCCGACCGCTCGTATGTACGCTGCCGTGGGAGAAGCTCTCAGGAAAGCCCCGTACGCACAATCTGTTGTTCCGCTGGACTAACGACACGTTCATGAAGGCTCGCAGCTACAACGAACTCGTATGGAAGCCCGCCATCGCGGCGGCCGGAGTCATCCCGCAGCCGGAAAGGGATCGCAGGGCGAGGCGACGGTTCACCACGAGCCGCAAGGAAGGCTTGCACCAGCTACGGCACTACTACGCGAGTGTGATGCTGGCCGGCGGAGTATCGATCAAGGAACTCGCCGAGTACCTCGGCCACGCGGACCCCGGCTTCACCCTCCGCGTCTACGCCCACATGATGCCGGGCTCCCACGATCGCGCTCGCAAGGCGATAGACGACCGCCTGTTCCGTCCTCGCGCGGCGTCCCACGGAACAGGCCCTCCCCTAAGATCATCCATCAACAGCGCGAACCCGGTCCGAGAGTTTCCTCCGGACCGGGTTCGCGCTGTTCAGGGGGCTATTTGAGGAGCTGGCGGGCCATGACCATGCGCTGGATCTGGTTGGTGCCCTCGTAGATCTGGGTGATTTTGGCGTCGCGCATCATGCGTTCTACCGGGTAGTCACGGGTGTAGCCGTAGCCGCCGAGGAGTTGGACGGCGTCGGTGGTGATGTCCATGGCGGCGTCGGAGGCCGCGCACTTGGCGGCGCTGGAGAAGAAGGTCAGGTCGGCGACCTTCTGGCCGTGCATGGCGAGCTCGGACTTGGCCGCCGCCGCGTACGTGAGCTGCCGGGCGGCTTCCAGCTTCATCGCCATGTCAGCGACCATGAACTGGAGTCCCTGGAACTCCGCGATCGGCTTGCCGAACTGCTTGCGCTCCTTGACGTACCCGATGGCGTAGTCCAGGGCTCCCTGGGCGATGCCGAGGGCCTGCGCGGCGATGGTGATGCGGGTGTGGTCGAGGGTCGCGAGGGCGGTCTTGAAGCCCGTGCCCTCCTCGCCGATCATGCGGTCGGCGGGGATGCGGACGTTCTCGAGGATGACCTGCCGGGTGGGCGATCCCTTGATGCCGAGCTTCCTCTCCTTGGCGCCGAAGCTCACGCCCTCGTCGTCCTTCTCGACGACGAACGCCGAGATGCCCCGGGCCCCGGCGGCCGGGTCGGTCACCGCCATGACCGTGTAGAACTCCGACACGCCCGCGTTGGTGATCCACATCTTGGTGCCGTTGAGCACGTAGTGGTCGCCGTCCCTGACGGCCCGGGTCTTCATCGCGGCCGCGTCGGAGCCGGCCTCGGGCTCCGACAGGGCGTAGGAGAACATGCCCTCGCCGCGCGCCACGGGCGCCAGGTAGCGCTGCTTGAGATCCTCGGAGGCGGACAGCAGCAGGGGCACGGTGCCGAGCTTGTTGACCGCCGGGATCAGGGAGGACGAGGCACAGGCCCGCGCCACCTCCTCGATGACGATCACGGCTGCGAGCGCGTCGGCCCCCGCCCCGCCATACTGCTCTGGGATGTGAACGGCGTGCAGATCGGCGGCCACCAGGGCTTTGTAGGCGTCCCAAGGGAACTCGCCGTTCTCGTCCACCTCGGCGGCGTGCGGGGCGATCTTCTCGTCGGACAGGGCCCGCACGGTCTCACGCAGCATCTGGTGCTCTTCGGCGGGCGCGTAGAGAGGGAAGCTCATAGGCAAATACTAGGACGTCCAACAATACGGTGGCCGAAGCAGGGGTATATGCAAGTCACCCTCGGCGAAATATCCCTTTTGTACTGTTGCGGGAGGTGGGGGGCCGGTAACATGCCTCGGCAACGCAACAGTAAAGATTGGGTCGACAGCCGTACATGGAAGGAGCACGCTCGTGTCCTACCGCCTGACGGTCCTGGGGACCGGATACTTGGGTGCCACGCACGCGGCGTGCATGGCCGCGCTGGGCTTTGAGGTGCTTGGGCTGGACGTGGATCCGGCGAAGGTGGCGCGGCTGCAGGCCGGCGAGCTTCCCATTCACGAACCCGGCCTGGAGGAACTCCTCCAAGCGGGCCTCGCGTCCGGACGACTGCGCTTCACGACCTCCTACGAGGAGGCAGCCGAGTTCGGCGACGTGCACTTCGTCTGCGTGGGCACCCCCCAGAAGAAAGGCGAGTACGCGGCCGACGTGTCCTACCTGGACGCGGTCGTCGAGTCGCTCGCGCCTCACCTCACCCGCGAGTGCCTGATCGTCGGCAAGTCGACGGTCCCCGTGGGCACCGCCCAGCGCCTCTCCGACAACCTCGTACGACTAGCCCCCGCCGGTGACCTGGTGGAGCTCGCGTGGAACCCCGAGTTCCTGCGCGAGGGCTTCGCCGTACGCGACACCATGCACCCCGACCGCATCGTGCTCGGCGTCATCTCCGACAAGGCCGAGAAGGTCATGCGCGAGGTGTACGAGCCCATGCTGTCGGAGGGCACTCCTCTGATCATCACGGACTACCCGACCGCGGAGCTGGTCAAGGTCGCGGCCAACGCCTTCCTGGCCACCAAGATCTCCTTCATCAACGCGATGGCCGAGGTCTGCGAGGCGGCGCACGCCGACGTCAAAGATCTGTCGCTGGCACTGTCGTTCGACGAGCGCATCGGCGGCCGGTTCCTCAACCCCGGCCTCGGCTTCGGGGGCGGCTGCCTTCCGAAGGACATCCGGGCGTTCATGGCCCGCGCGGGCGAGCTGGGCGCCGACCAGGCGCTGACGTTCCTCCGCGAGGTGGACGCCATCAACATGCGCCGCCGTGCCCGCATGGTCGACCTGGCGCGCGGGCTCGTCGGCGGCTCCTTCCGCGGATGTACGGTCGGGGTGCTCGGGGCGGCCTTCAAGCCCAACTCCGACGACATCCGCGACTCGCCGGCGCTGGACGTCGCCGTGAAGATCCGCGAGCAGGGCGGCCAGGTCACGGTCTACGACCCGGTGGCGCTCCGCAACGCGCGAAAGGCCCACCCGACCCTCGGGTTCGGCGCGTCGGCCCAGGACGCCGCCCGCGGCGCCCACGTCGTGCTGCTGCTCACCGAGTGGCAGGAGTTCATCGACCTCGACCCGGAGCAGCTCGGCGGCGTCGTGGCCGCCCGCAAGATCGTCGACGGCCGCAACGCCTTGGACGCCGAGACCTGGCGCGCCGCCGGCTGGCACTACCGCGCCCTCGGCCGCCCCTAGCCGGCTTGTCTAGCAAGGCCGCGTGGTCGCGGGAGAGCGATCACGCAGCCGGTCGGACCCGGGCCGCGTCAGCGCGCCGGGTCGAGGCCCCCGAGGCTCCCGGCCTCGGCGCGGAGCTTCTCTCCTTTGGCGTGCGCCTGGTCCCTGAGAGCGGCCTGGAAGCCGGTCATCTTCGAACGCAGCCCGTCGTCAGCGGCGCCGAGGATGCGCACGGCGAGCAGCCCGGCGTTGCGTGCCCCGCCGATGGCCACGGTCGCCACCGGCACCCCCGCGGGCATCTGCACGATGGACAGCAGCGAGTCCATGCCGTCGAGGTACTTCAGCGGCACCGGCACGCCGATCACCGGGAGCGGGGTCACGGCCGCCAGCATGCCGGGGAGGTGGGCGGCTCCGCCCGCACCGGCGATGATGACCCGCAGGCCGCGACCGGCCGCCTGCTCGCCGTAGGAGATCATCTCCTGGGGCATGCGGTGAGCGGACACCACGTCCGCCTCGAAGGGAACGCCGAACTCGCCCAGGGCCTCGGCGGCGAGCCTCATCACCGGCCAGTCGGAGTCGCTGCCCATCACGATGCCGACCAGAGGACCCGTCGCCATCAGACGTACTCCCCGGTGGCGAGGTGGACGGCGGCGTGGCGGGCGCGGGCGCGTACCTGGTCGAGATCGGTGCCGAGCGCGGTGACGTGCCCGATCTTACGGCCGGGCCGCACCTCCTTGCCGTAGAAGTGGATCTTCACGCCGGGGTCGTGGGCCATCACGTGCTCGTAGCGGGCGAAGACGTCGGGGTCGGCGCCGCCGAGCACGTTGACCATCACCACCACGGGCGCCGCCGGGGCGGGCGAGCCCAGCGGCAGGTCGAGCACCGCGCGCAGGTGCTGCTCGAACTGCGAGGTGCGGGCGCCCTCGATGGTCCAGTGGCCGCTGTTGTGGGGGCGCATGGCCAGCTCGTTGACCATGACCTTGCCGCCCGGAAGCTCGAACATCTCGACGGCGAGCAGGCCGGTCACCCCTAGCTCGTTCGCGATCTTGAGCGCGATGTGCTGGGCCTGGGCCGCGTGCTCGGGGTCGAGGCCAGGCGCCGGCGCGATCACCTCGACGCAGATGCCGTCCTGCTGGACGGTCTCCACGACGGGGTAGCTGACACCCTGCCCGTGGGGCGACCGCGCCACCAGCACGGCCAGCTCGCGCGCGAAGGGCACGAACGCCTCGGCCATCAGGTCGGTGCCGCTGGCCAGCACCTCAGCGGCGTCATCCACGGACGAGCACACCCAGACTCCCCGGCCGTCGTAGCCCCCGCGCACGGCCTTGAGCACGAGCGGCCAGCCGTGCTCCTTGCCGAAGTGCTCGAGGTCGTCGGCGGAGGAGACACGGGCCCAGGCGGGGCAGGGGACGCCGATCGCGGTGAGACGCTCGCGCATGGCGGCCTTGTCCTGCGCGTGCACGAGCGCCTCGGCCCCCGGGTGCACGGCGAGGCCGCCGGCAGCGAGCGCCTCGACGTGGCCGGTCGGCACGTGCTCGTGGTCGAAGGTGATCGCGTCGCAGCCCTCGGCGAACTCGCGCAGCACCGCGAGGTCGCGGTAGTCGCCGAACCGGGTGTCGGCGATCACCCGGGCGGCGCTCTCGTCAGGGGAGTTGGCGAGGACGCGCAACTCGACGCCGAGCGCGATGGCCGCCTGCTGGGTCATCCGGGCGAGCTGGCCCGCGCCCACCATGCCGACGACAGGCCCGATGGAAGGTGATTCGCTCCTGGTCACAACACTGGTCACAAGCCCAAACCCTACCCACGCGGCCAGGGTGACCGTGATGCGCGGGCCGCGAAGGTCAGGGGGTGATGGCGGCCAGGCCTCTGGTCATGGCCACGGTCCTGAGCTTCCCGTCGGGGCCGACCTCGGTGGCGAGCACCACGACCTCGCTGACGTGGATGGCGGTGAGATCGGGCTTGCCGGTGAAGGCGCGTACGGCGCCCGCGCCGAACAGCGGATGGGCGAGCCCGCGGGAGCCCGCCTTCTGCGTGTACGTGATGTCGAGCGCGTGGAACACCAGCGCGCCGCCGCCGCTCACCCCTAGGGCCCTGCTCTCCCCCGGCACGAGCTGCACATCGGAGCTGAGCCGGTCGGGACGTACGGTGGACGGCTTCCTCATCAGCTCGGCCAGTAGAGCGCTCATGGGGTCGCCCGAGGCGAAACGGACCCCGCTCAGTCCCGCGCGGTCGGAGAGGAAGGCCAGGTGCTTCTGCGGCACCAGCCGGGCGCGGACCCCGTCTTCCGGATCGTCGGTGGGCACGGCACGGGTGGTCTGGTCGGCGTCGAGTTTCGGAGCGTCCCCGACCAGCCGGATGGGGCCGTACGCGAGCCGCCAGTGGTCCTCCTCGTTGACGAAGAGGAAGTAGGACGGCTGCGGCTTGCGTGCCAGCGCTACGAACCACGGACGCTCGTCCGCACGGTCGGGCAGGAAGTACTCGACGTCGCCGTAGTCGACGGGGACGGGGGCCGGGCGGCCGTTCCGGGTCGCCTCGCAGGCACGGCCGCTGAGCTCGCTCTCGGCCGAGGTCGTCAGGAAGAGGACCTTGGCGCAGTCGCGCTTCTTCCAGGCGTCGTCGAGCTCCTTGAGCAGGGCGAACGCGGCTGCGGCATCACTTGGGCCGACAGCGCGGGCGGGGGTGGTCACCGCATCGGGTTCCGGCGTCCGGGCCGCCTGGCCATCGGACTGCGCGCCACAGCCGGCCAGTAGAGCGACACTGATTCCTAGAGCGACCAGTCGACGCAGCACGCTAGGAGCCACCTCTCCAGGGCACACCTCCGCGATCTGCGGCGCAGCCTAGCGCAGCCTGTCAGTTACTACCCGTGAAAGTCCGCATATTTCCCTAAATAGTGTTTTTAGCCATCTCATTCGACTGGACACGAGGCCTGCCCGGGCACCGGTACCCTGAAGAGGCCCTGGAACCGAGGAAGGACCGTTGTGCAGCTCATTCTCCGCCTGTATGACAGGTTCTCCTCGCTCTTCCGAGAGCTCGCCAAGTTCGGCACGGTCGGCGCCATCGCGTTCGTGATCGACACCGGCGGCACCAACCTCCTGCGATACGGCGTTCACTTCGGGCCGCTGACCTCCAAGGTCATCGCCACCGTGGTCGCCGCCACGCTGACGTATCTCGCCAACCGCTTCTGGACCTGGCGGCACCGCGAGAAGTCCGGCCTCGCCCGCGAGTACTTCCTGTTCTTCGTGCTGAACGGCATCGGCCTGCTGATCTCGCTGCTGATCATCGGCTTCGTCGAGTACACGCTCAACATGCGCGACCCGCTGAGCTACAACATGTCGCTCATCATCGGAACCGCCATCGGCACTCTGTTCCGGTTCTGGTCGTACAAGAAGTGGGTCTTCCTCCCACCGGACATGCCTACGGTCGACCCGCACACGGGCCTCCCCGAGACCGGCGACGCCTGTCCCACGGCACCCACGTCACGCCGAGCATGCCGGGCACACCCAGCGTGCCAGGATTCGAGACCACCGCCGGGGAGGCCGCTCGAGTGAACGGCGACGGCACCCACACCACCTTCTCGGCGGCGGTGGAGCGGGCCACCAGGCCGTGATCACGCGGGGCCGCTGACCACGCGGTGCCGCGCGGACTCGTCCGTGGGCCGCAGGAACAGCGCGAACGCCGCCGGACACGGCCGTATCAGCTCAAGGCGGCCGCCGTCTGAGGCGGTCAGCGCCCGGGCCAGCGTCAGCCCGAGCCCCGTACCCCCGGCTCCGCTGACGTTGCGGTCGAACACCCTCGCGCGGAGATGCTCGGGGATTCCCGGACCCTGGTCCGCCACCTCGATGACGATGGACCTGTCCGAGTTGCCCGTCGTGATCGTCACCGGGCCGTCGCCGTGCTCCAGGGAGTTCTCAAGGAGCGTCGAGACCACCTGGCTCAGGCCGCCCTTGCTGACGAGCGCCCGCAGGCCGCGATTGCCCTCCAGATGGAGCGATCGTCTGGACCTGCGGAACGCAGGCTCCCACTCGGTGATCTGCTGGCGCAGCACCTCGTCCACGCAGATTGCCTCGGCCTGCGAGTGGCGCTGCCGCCGGGCGGCGGCCAGCAGCTCGTCGATGACGGCGGTGAGCCGCTCGGCCTGGACGATCGCCGCCTCTCCCTCCTCGCGCACGATCGCGGGCTGTGTGGCGGCGGCCACGATCTCCTCCAGCCGCATGGTCAGCCCCGTCAGGGGCGTACGGAGCTGGTGGGACGCGTCGGTCGCGAACTCCCGCTCGCGGCTCAGCAGCTCGGCGATGCGGGTGGCGCTGCGGTCGAGCACCTCGGCCACCCGGTCGAGCTCGGGTATGCCGTAGCGGTGCCTGCTCGGCCGGGCGTCACCTGAGCCCAGCCGCTCCGCGATCCTGGCGAGATCCAGGAGCGGCAGGGTGAGCCGTCGTGACTGCACGACGGCGAGCGAAACGGCCACCGCGAGCGCCAGCCCGGCCAGAGCCACGATGAGCATGAGCCATCCCCGGATGTTCCGCTCGACCTGCGC
This sequence comes from Sphaerisporangium sp., assembly GCA_025964675.1. Taxonomy (GTDB): domain Bacteria; phylum Actinomycetota; class Actinomycetes; order Streptosporangiales; family Streptosporangiaceae; genus Sphaerisporangium. The sequence continues at coordinate 13,247 of JAOPYI010000295.1, forward strand.
TCGGTCTCGCGTTATCCGGACATAGACCCCACTCTCGGAGTGGGTCTCCTCGGTCATCTGTCGATCGGGGGGCGGCTCCGTACCGACGATGACCGTCGGGCTGTTGCGGATGAAGATCTGCACATACCTGTTGGGATACTGCCGCTGGAGCTCGTCGGGATCGATGGGCCGATCCTCGATCCGGGCATACTCCACCTGACTGAGCAGCAGGGTGGCCTGCGCCCGGAGCTGCTGAACCGCCTCGTCGTTGATGAGGCGGGTGACGACCAGACCGAGCGGAACACCCAGCAGCAGGACCGCTATTGCCGCGACCACCAAGGTCGAGGACAGCAACCTACGACGCATCTAGCTATGGGCTATTCGCGTTCGAATCGGAAGCCGACTCCACGAACCGTGGTGATGTAACGCGGCTTGGCGGCGTCGTCCCCCAGCTTGCGGCGCAGCCATGAGATGTGCATGTCGAGGGTCTTGGTAGAACCCCACCAGTTGGTGTCCCACACCTCACGCATGATCTGCTCACGGGTGACGACCTTGCCGGCGTCGCGTACGAGCACGCGCAACAGGTCGAATTCCTTGGTGGTCAGGTGCAGCTCCTTGTCTCCCATCCAGGCACGCCGCGAGTCCGCGTCGATGCGCACGCCCTGGACCACGGGGGTCTCAGAGGTGCCGCGCCGCAGTAGCGCCCGTACCCGGGCGAGTAGCTCGGCAAGCCGGAACGGCTTGGTCACATAGTCATCGGCACCCGCGTCGAGGCCGACCACGGTGTCGACCTCGTCGACACGAGCGGTCAGGATGAGCACGGGTGTGCCGTGCCCTTCGGCGCGAATGCGGCGGGCGACCTCCAGGCCGTCCATTTCCGGTAGGCCCAAGTCAAGCACTATGAGGTCGACGCCCCCGGACAGAGCCCTCTCCAGGGCCTGCGGGCCATCAGGGCTCACCTCCACCTGGTAGCCCTCTCGGCGCAGCGCGCGCGCCAGGGGCTCGGAGATCGAGGTGTCATCCTCGGCGAGAAGTACGCAGGTCATAAAGCGATCGTAGGACCTTAGGCGATCGTTTCCCGGGTACAGCGCGCGGTTTGACTCGTCGTTGACCCACCAATTGACCTGGGCAAAGACGGCGAAACGTGGATGAGCCCTCCCGCACCGCCCTGGAACCCCAACGGCGCGGGCCTACCGCCGCCGTACCCGCGCGGAGCCGCCCCGACACGCCGGGACCGGCACAGAGGACGCGCCGAGTCCTTGGAGTGTCGTACCCGGGACACGCCGACGGCCCGCCGGAGGAGTCCGGCGGGCCGTGTCACGGGACTACGAGCCGGAGTCCGAGCCTCCGGGAACCTCCACGAAGCGCTGGAGGTAGAGACTGTCGCCAAGGGTGCTCAGCAACTGCAGCTCGGTCTCGAGGTAGTCGATGTGGTGCTCTTCGTCCTCGAGGATGTTCTCGAAGACGCGGGCGGAGGTCACGTCGCCCCGCTCCCGCATCAGCTGGATGCCCGGACGCAGGCGCCGCACGACGTCGATCTCCAGCTGGAGGTCGGCCTCGAGCTGCTCCTTGACGGTCTGCCCGATGTGCAGCGTGCCGAGCCGCTGGTAGTTGGGAAGACCTTCGAGGAGCAGAATGCGGTCGGTGAGCACCTCAGCGTGACGCATCTCGTCTATGGACTCGGCCCTGGTGTACGAGGCGAGCTTGGTGTAGCCCCAGTGCTCCTGCAGCTTGGCGTGGAGGAAGTACTGGTTGATGGCCGTGAGCTCAGATGTCAGCTGCTCGTTCAGCAGAGCGATGATGTCTTTGTCCCCCTGCATGGCAGACCCTTCGATCTATGCGGTCGCGACAAGTTCCTCAGATCGTTTCAGGATCCCACATATCTTCCGGACGCATGTCGCGCAGTCCTTGCCCGCGCCCGTGCTGTCGCGGATCTGCCGTGCGCTCTTCGCACCTGCGGCGATACAGGCGTGGACCTCGTTCTCCGTCACAGCCTGACAGATGCATACGTACATGCGAGCGAGCGCCTCTCACGACAGGGGAAGTAGGTAAGGCACACCTAAGGTAACCCATGGGGGTAAGGCTTGCCTATGTGAGCTGCGCAACACTGACGATGCCTTCACCCCGTCATTTGAAGCACGCTGGGTCACTGACCTCGCGCTGCCGTGTCGATGACGACAGGCGGTGTCAGTGACGTCAGGCCGGTCAGTGGCCCCGGGTGATCCACTTCTCCAGGTCGGGGGCCTCCGCGCCGATGCTGGTGGAGTCGCCGTGGCCGGTGTGCACCACCGTCTCCGAAGGAAGGACCAGCAGGCGGTCCCTGATGGAGGCGATGATGGTGTCGAAGGACGAGTAGGACCTCCCGGTGGCCCCCGGCCCGCCCGAGAAGAGCGTGTCGCCCGTGAAGACGGCGCCGAGGTCGGGAACGTGCAGGCTGACGGCCCCCGGAGCATGGCCCGGCGTGTGGAGCACGCGCAGGCCGGTGCCGGCCACCTCGATCACGTCGCCGTCATGGAGGGGCTCGTAACGCCGCGCGGAGCCGTACTCCATCTCCCACAGGACCTCGTCGGCGGGATGCAGCAGGATCGGGGCTCCGGTGGCGTCGGCCAGGGCGCCCGCGGCGTTGATGTGGTCGTTGTGCGCGTGCGTGCACACGATCGCCTTCAGCCGCCGGTGGCCGACCGCCTCGTGGATGGCCTGCGCGTCGTGCGCCGCGTCGATCACGACGACCTCGTGGTCGTCACCCACGAGCCACACGTTGTTGTCGACGTCCCAGGTGCCGCCGTCCAGCGTGAAGGCTCCTGACGTGACGAGCTTCCCGATGGTCACAGGACCACCACTGAACGCAGGACCTCGCCGCGGTGCATCTTGGCGAAGGCCTCTTCCACCTGGTGGAGCTCGATCGTCTCGGAGACGAACCCGTCGAGGTTGAGCCGGCCCTGCAGGTAGAGGTCGATCAACATGGGGAAGTCACGGCTCGGCAGGCAGTCGCCGTACCAGGAGGACTTCAGCGACCCGCCCCGGCCGAAGACGTCGAGCAGCGGCAGGTCGAGCGTCATGTCGGGGGTCGGCACGCCCACGAGCACGACGGTCCCGGCGAGGTCGCGGGCGTAGAAGGCCTGCTTGTACGTCTCCGGGCGGCCGACCGCCTCGATCACGACGTCGGCCCCGTGGCCGCCGGTGAGCTCGCGGATCGCCTCGACCGGGTCGGTGGTCTTGGAGTTGACGGTGTGGGTGGCGCCGAACTGGCAGGCCAGGTCCAGCTTGCGGTCGTCCACGTCCACAGCGATGATCTTGGACGCGCCGGCGACCGACGACCCGAGGACGGCGGCGTTCCCGACACCGCCACACCCGATGACGGCTACCGAGTCGCCTCGGGACACCCCGCCGGTGTTGATCGCGGCTCCGAGACCGGCCATCACGCCACACCCGAGCAGGCCGGCCACGGCCGGACGGGCGTCCGGGTCGACCTTGGTGCACTGGCCGGCGGCCACCAGGGTCTTCTCGGCGAACGCGCCGATGCCGAGCGCGGGAGAGAGCGGCGTGCCGTCGGCGAGGGTCATCTTCTGGGTGGCGTTGTGGGTGGCGAAGCAGTACCACGGGCGGCCCCGCAGGCAGGCCCGGCAGTTCCCGCAGACGGCACGCCAGTTGAGGATCACATAGTCACCAGGGGCGACGCTCGTGACGCCTGGACCCACGGCCTCGACGACCCCGGCGGCCTCGTGGCCCAGCAGGAATGGGAACTCGTCGTTGATCCCGCCCTCGCGGTAGTGCAGGTCGGTGTGACACACGCCGCAGGCCTGCACGTTCACGACCGCCTCGCCCGGCCCCGGGTCGGGGACGATGACGGATTGAACCGTCACGGCCTCGCCCTTGCCCCCCGCGATCACACCCTGGACTTCGTACGGCATGGTGGTCCCTCCATTTATCGAGCCACATCGACGTGTTTCGACGCGTCGATGGCGTTCAGAATGTTGACGATCCGTCGTCGGCGTCAAGCCCGGCGCAGCACGTAGGGCTGGATCATCCCGAGGCCGCGGACGGGCCGCCGGCGGATCCGCTGGGCCACGAGGCCGGGGCTGCCCTCCACCGCGCCCGCCACGCCCTGGTCGACGAGCACCGTGCATGGATGGGCCATCGTGGTCAGCCGGGCGGCGAGGTTGACCGTCGTCCCGAAGACGTCACCCATGGTCGGGAGCACGGGGCCGTACGACAGCCCGACACGCACCTCCCTGCCCTCGTCGCGGAGCTGGTCGATCAGCTCCAGCGCGATGTGTGCCGCCGTCTCCGGGGTGGGGGCGGTGAACAGCACCTCGTCGCCGAGAGTCTTGACCAGCCGGGCGCCGTGCGTCGCGACGACGTCGGACGCCCTGGACTCGAAGTTCTCCACGAGCTCCGCGAGGCCCTGCTCGTCCAGCTCGCGCGAGACCCGCGTGAACGACACCAGATCGGCGAACCCGACGGCCAGAGTCAGGCGGCCGGGCACCGTCTCGGCGGTCAGGTCGGTCATCGCGAGCAGCCGGGTGCCGGCCGCGGCGAGCTGGGCGCGCCAGACGTGGACGAGCAGGCGCTCGAAGTCGGGCAGGAGCTCGCGCGAGAGCTCAAGGATCGCCGCCAGCTCCTGGTCGCCCGGTGGCTGCGCCGTGTCGAGCATCGCGCCGATCATGATCTCGGTCTGCCACTGGGCGAGCCTGGCCGTCGTCTGGCCGAGCGCGCGGGCCATGCGTACGACGGTCGCCTCGTCCAGCAGCTCGCTGCCCAGCATGCCGGCCACCCGGCGAAGCGCCTCCACGTCGGCGTCGGTGAAGGCGGGGGTCTCATCGCCCGGCGTGGCGAACCCGAGCGCGCGCCAGATCCGCTCGGCGAGCTCCGAGGTGACCCCGGCACGCCTCGCCACCTCGCCCCGGGTGTGGCGAGGCGCGGAGCCCACGAACAGCCGTTCGATCTGCTCGGCTGTCGGCCGGCCCACGGACTCGGTGTCGCGCATCTCAGGAGATTACGCCACGTTCGGGGCATATCTCACCGACCGTCGACATCCCCGTCGGCTACGTCCTCCACCAGGCTGAACAGCTCCGCACGGACCGCCTGGATCTTGGGAATGTCCCTCAGGTTGATCTCGCCCTTGTCCGAGGCGGACTCCACCACGAGGGTCCCGCAGCCGAGGAGCCGCTCCAGGAACGTCTGGTCGGAGCTCACGCTGTTGACCTTGGTCAGCGGGATGTCGTCGTCGGACTTGCTCAGGATGCCGGTGCTGATGTTGAACCGGTGGGTGGTGAGCGTGTACGACGTGGTCTTCCACCGCAGGTACGGGATGAACGACCACAGCAGCAGCGCGACCATGGATACGACCGCCACCGCGATCCACGCGATATGGACGTACTGGTAGTTCACCGGAATGAAGTAGAACGCCGCGCTCGAGGCGACGATGACGAGGATCAGCGCGAGGAAGGGCATGATGAGGCGCTTCCAGTGCGGGTGGAACGAGTGGACGACCCGCTCCCCCGACGTCAGATGATGTTCAGGGAGACCCATGGGGCAAATCGTGGCACGACGATCTGCCCCACGTCTGCCCCATCTTTCGTGCCGGACCGATGCTCCGCCATACCAGGACATTCCCTTGGCCCCACCTTGACGGTCCCGCGCAGGTGCGCCTAGGTGGTGGCGGCCCTGACATGCACCACGTCGCCCACGCTGAGCGCGTGGTCGTCGCCGCCCGAACGGACCACCAGGTGGCCAGAGCCGTCTACCGCCGTGGCGACGCCCGCGAGCAGACGCTCTCCTGGCAGCTCCACCCGGACCTCCTGGCCGATGGTGGCGCTCATCGCGGTGTAGGCCGCGCGGAGCCCGCAGGCGTCCGCGTCGCCCTCGGCCGCCACCCAGTCGCGGTAATGCGTCTCGATCTCGCGGAGCACGGCCCTGATCAGCGGGTCGCGGTCGGTGGACTCGGCGTTCTCGATGGCGAGGGACGTGGCGGTGGTGACCGGCAGCTCCTCGGCGCGCACGGACACATTCAGCCCCATGCCGACGACGACCGCGCCCTCCACCCGCTCGGCCAGCACGCCCGCGAGCTTGCGCTCCCCGACGAGCAGGTCGTTCGGCCACTTCAGCCGGACTTCCACGCCCGCCACGCGGCGTACGGCGGACGCGGCGGCCAGCGCGACGAGCAGCGTCACCCAGCCCTGCCTGGCCGGAGGGACCTCCGGGCGCAGCAGCAGCGAGAAGGTCAGCCCGGCGCGCGACGGCGCGGTCCACACGCGGCCGAGACGCCCGCGCCCCGCGAGCTGGAGCTCCGCGATCAGCACGGCGCCCTCGCGCGCGCCGTCGCGGGCCGCCTGCGCGAGATCGGCGTTGGTCGAACCGGTGCGGTCGACGACGGTCAGTTGCGACCAAAGGCCGCCCGGACGGACGACGGCCCGGGTCAGCGCCACCTGCGACAGCGGCGGCCGGTCGAGATCGGTGTACGGCGAGTCAAGCACCCCTCCATCCTCCTCCTTCGCGCGGAGTGGCGCGGCCGCGTTGCCCAGATGACCAGCGAACACTACGTAAAGCGACCGTGATTTTCACTATGAGTGACCAACTCGCCGAGCGGCGGGCGGTTAGTCAAACCGGGGTGAAAGGTGATGCTATGAGTAAGCCGCGCGAATGACCGGCGGCGAGAACAAGGAACAGGTGAACGTCCGGTGAGCAAGCGTCCGGACCCTCGGAACTGGGCGAGCTGGAAGCGGATCCCCGACTACAACGCCGTCGTAACCCTCAGAAAGGCCGCACCATGACAACGGGTCACGCCCCGACGGGCCGCGCCATTCCAGACCCGGAGGACCATGACATGCTGACCGTGGGGCGGGTGCGTCCGGGGCCGACGACCCGGCTGCGCGTCCGCGAGGTCTCCGGTGGGGCCGCACGGGACCGTCGGGACGATCTCGCCACCGAGGAGCCGCTGGAGATCCGGATCACCGCCGGCGGCGCCACTCGTACTCTCGCGATCACCATGCGGACGCCTGGGGCCGACTTCGAACTCGCGGCCGGGTTCCTCTCCGGTGAGGGCATCGCGGGGCCGGAGGACATCGCCTCGATCGCGTACTGCACCGACGAGGACCTCCCACCGGAGGCCCGCTACAACACCGTCACCGTACGGCTGCGCGGGGCGACGCTCCCCGAACTACCCACCATGCAACGACATTTCCTGACATCAAGCGCCTGCGGCGTCTGCGGCACGGCCAGCCTCGACGCCCTGCGCACCCGCTGCCACGCGCCCCTGACGGACGCGTCCTCGCCGGCCCTCCCACCGGTCCCCGCCGAACTCCTGTATGAGCTGCCCGACCGGCTGAGGAAGGCCCAGGGCATCTTCGGCAAGACCGGAGGGCTGCACGCCGCCGGCCTCTTCACGGCGGACGGATCGCTGCTCGCCCTGCGAGAGGACGTCGGCCGGCACAACGCCGTGGACAAGCTCGTCGGCTGGGCCCTGATGTCCGAGCGGCTGCCGCTCAGCTCGTCCCTCCTGCTCGTCAGCGGCAGAACCAGCTACGAGATCATGCAGAAGGCCCTGGCGGCGGGCCTCCCGATGGTCTGCGGGGTGTCGGCCCCCTCCTCCCTCGCCGTCGACCTGGCGAGGGAGTTCGGCATGACCCTGGTGGGCTTCCTGCGCGGCGAACGCTTCAACATCTACGCGGGCGCGGACCGCGTCCACGGGCCCGGCGAGATGAACGGCTCCCGGCCGGCCGCTTCCCGGTGACGCGGATCGGGCCCACGGGGAGCGACCTGAGCCGCTCCACGCAGGTGTCCGCGAGGTCTGAGGATCAGCCGGTGTTCTGCAGGCCCGCGGCGACGCCGTTGACGCTGAGCAGGAGGAGGGTTTCGAGACGTTCGCGTTCGTCCTCGGAGAGGTTGTCCTCGGCGCGGAGGGCGGAGAGGGCGCGGAGCTGGAGGTGGGAGAGCGCGTCGACGTAGGGGTCGCGGAGCTGGACGGCCCGGGACAGGACGCGCCTGCTCTCCAGCAGCCGGGAGTGCCCGGTGATCGCGAGGACCAGCTTGCGGGTCAGGTCGTACTCCGCGAGCACCTGGTCGGCGAAGTCCTGCCTGCCGCCGAGCGCGAGGTAGCGGGACGCGATCTGCCGGTCGGTCTTGGCGAGCGACATCTCGGCGTTGTCGAGGAGCGAGGCGAACAGCGGCCACTCGTTGTAGGCCCGCCGCAGCTCCTCCAGCCCCGGCCCGGGCTCCAGCCGGGCCTCCGGCTCCTCACCCGGCCTGGCGTCGTTCCCTGCGACCGTCCCGTTGCCGGCACTGAGCGCCGCGCCCTTCCCGGTGCCCGTTCCATTCTCGGCGGCTGTGCCGTTCTCGGTGATCGGCGCCACGCCGTTCTCGGGTGAGGGTGCTGGGTGGGTCGCGGCCAGGAGGCCGCTGCCGAGGCCGTACCAGCCGGGGAGGTTGACGCGCGTCTGCGCCCAGGCGAAGACCCACGGGATCGCCCGCAGGTCGTCCAGGGATGTCGGCGCGCCGAGGCCGCGGCGGGCCGGGCGGGAGCCGAGGCGCAGGGAGCCGATCTCCTCAAGCGGGCTCACCAGGCCGAACCACTCCGGGAAGCCGGGCGCCTCGGTGAGCGAGCGGTACGCGCCCTCAGAGGCGGAGGCGACGCGCTCCGCCAGCAGGCGGAACCTGGCGGCGGCGTCGGCCGTACGGGCCTCGACCGAGGGGGTGGAGGCGAGCAGCACGGCGTTGGTCACCTGCTCGATGTGCCGGAGGGCGATGGCCGGGTGGCCGTACCTGGCGAAGATGACCTCGCCCTGCTCGGTGACCTTGAACCGGCCGGCGACCGATCCGGGGGCCTGGGCGAGCACGGCCCGGTTGGCGGGACCGCCGCCCCTGCCGAGCGCACCGCCCCGGCCGTGGAAGAGCGTCAGGCGGACGTCGTTGGTGACCGCCCAGGCTGCCAGCTCGGCCTGCGCGTCGTACAGCTTCAGCGTGGCGGCGGCCGGGCCGAGCTCCTTGGCGGAGTCGGAGTAGCCGAGCATGACCTCCAGGCGGCGCCCGTTGACGGCGAGGCGGTTCTGGACGGCGGGCACCTGCAGCATCCCGGTGAGCACGTCGGCCGAGTTGGCGAGGTCCTCACCGGACTCGAAGAGCGGCACGACGTCGAGCACGGGCGTGCGGGCCCCGAGCGCGTGCGCGGCCAGCTCGTAGACGGCCGCGACGTCGTCGGCCGAGCGGGTGAAGGACACGACGTACCGCGAGCAGGCCCTGACGCCGAACCGCTCCTGAATCCAGGCGATCATGCGGATGGTCGCCAGGACCTCCTCGGTGCGCTCGGATGGCGTGCCCGCCTTGATCTCCTCCAGCGCCTGGGCGTGCACCTGGGAGTGCTGGCGGACCTCCAGCTCGGCGAGGTGGAACCCGAAGGTCTCTACCTGCCAGATCAGATGCTGGATTTCCCCGTACGCCTGACGGGTCGCCCCTGTGGACACCAGGGACGCCTGGCACGTGCGCAGGTCTTCGAGCAGGTCGTCGGGCGAGCGGTACGCGAGATCGAGGTCGCGGCGGCGGGTGGCCGCGATCCTGGCCGCCACGAAGAGCAGCCACTGCCGGTGCGGCTCGCGCGGCGAGCGTTTGCCCAGCTCGGAGACCAGCTCCGGATGGTCGTCCGCCGCAGCGCTCAGCGCGTCGCGCAGCGCCTTGCTGGGCGGGCCGTAGAGGGCGGAGGGGGTGAGGGTGCGTCCGATGCGGGTCGCGGCGTTCTGCAGCGCGGTGAGCACATGCTCGGCCTGGATGAGGACGGCCTCCCGGGTGACCCGCGCGGTCACGTTGGGGTTGCCGTCGCGGTCGCCGCCGATCCAGCTCCCGTAGCGGATGAAGGCCTTGGACTGCGGCTCGCGGGTGCCGGAGCCCTCGGCGAGCGCGGAGTCCAGGGACCGGTAGATGCGCGGGACCGTACGGAACAGGGTCTCGTCGAACGCCGACATGGCCGTGCGGACCTCGTCGAGCGGGTCGAGCTTGGTGTGCCGGAGCTGGGCGGTGCGCCACAGCAGGTCGATCTCCTCGAGCAGGCGGCGGTGCGCCTCCTCACGCTCGTGTGCCCCCCGGTCGGGGGCGTTGTACTCCGCGAGCTGGACGCTGATGCGCTGGATGCCCGTGACGATCGCGCGGCGGCGCGCCTCGGTCGGGTGCGCGGTCAGCACCGGGCGGAACTCCAGCTCGGCGATCAGCCGCGTCAGCTCGTCCGGGCCGAGGTCGTGCTTCAGCTCGCTGACGGCCTGCGCCAGCGACTCTGGCAGCGTGGCCTCGCCGGTGTCTCTGGACCTGAGCGTGCGAATCCTGAAATGCTCCTCCGCCAGGTTGACCAAGTGGAAGTAGCACGTGAAGGCGCGGGCGATCTGCACGCTCCGGTCGATCGACCACTCGGCGACCATCGCGGCCACCTCGTCGACGGAGATCTCGCGCCTGCGTGCGGCGATGACCGCTTTGCGTAGGCGTTCGACGTCTGCCAAAAGGTCGGGACCGCCGTCCTCGGCGATGACCCGGCCGAGCAGCTCGCCGAGCATGCGCACGTCGGCACGCAGCTCGTCCGGCATCTCGGAGACGGCACTGTGTCGTTCAACAGGAGAACGGTCTGCCTGCTGTGAAGCGATGGCGGCCATACCAGGAAGGTTATCCAGTGCGTCCGGATGCCTGGATACCGGTCTCACCTATTGGACTAGACCAGTTGTGATGTAGCAGGGAGATCTCTCAACCAGGGAACAAGCGGGTGACCAGGACGAGAACTAAGCGGCCTGGGCAGGATCAAGAGGGGCGGGAGACGGCGCCGAGGAGGTCGGGGAGGCGGGCATACCCGACCGTGGACGCGAGCCGCCGCCCCGCGAAGGCCACCACAAGGCCGTACGGCACGGTGAGCACGGAGACCCAGCCCAGCCCGAGGAAGACCGGGAGCACCACCGGAAACGCAAGTATGCTCGTGCCGAGCATGGCGCCGAACGACCCCGCGAACGCCACCCCGCCCTGGCCCGGAGCCGCGCTGGTGAACGCGTTGATCCGCTCGGGATAGGTGTACGGCAGGATCACGCTGGTCACGGCGCCGACCCCGAGGGCGACCTGCAGGAGCCCGGTGGCCGTGAGCAGGGCGGGCAACGCCCAGGGCAGATGCCCGGCGACCAGCGCGGCGGCGATCGACAGCACCGCCAGCAGCGGGACCGCGACCAGGGAGACGGCGAGGTGCCGCCCCGCGAAGTCGGTACGCACGTCACGGTCGGAGGAGTAGACGATGGCGTTCATCCACAGGGCGCGGCCGTCGATGCCGAACGCGTTGGACGCCTGAAGCCCGATCATCAGCGCCCCGATGCACGCGGGGGCGACGGCCAGCGCCGATCCTTCGAGCCCGTGGGGGCCGCTGCTCAGGGAGAACATCAGAACCCCGGAGAAGCCGATGGCCGCCATCCATCCCATGCGGCCCCGGGGCTCGCGGCGGACGTACTTGAGCTCCTTGGCGACGACGGCCCCGAGCGCGCCACCCGGCAGGAGACCGTCGAAGCGGCTGGGGCGTACCGAGCCGACCTGGGTGGATGAGTCGGCGGTCACCATCGCCCTGCGCAGCGCCGCGATCCACAGCCAGCCGACCCCGAGCACCACCAGGCCGACGATCGCCACCTCGGCCAGCCCGAGCGGCCCGCCGTCCGCGATGGCGTGGGCGGCCATCCCCGGCGGCCCCCAGCGCACCACCAGGGCAAGGCCGGAGAGGAACTCCCGGGGATCGCCGCCGAGGCCCTGGTTCAGCATGAGGTTGGGAACCTGGGTCAGCAGGATCACGAAGACGACGCCCACGGCCAGCAGGTCACGGCCCCTGCGGGTACGCAGCACGCGGGACAGCGCCGTCGTGACGGCCCGCGACCCGACGAGGCACAGGGCGACCTGCAGGACGACGGCCACGAGGCCGATCAGCACCCCCGTGGCACTCCGCGACAGCCCCACGACCGCGCCGAGGAGGAAGAACAGTGAGGCGAGCGGCCACGGCCCGGTGGCGGAGGCCGCGAACATGCCGGCGGCCATCTGCCGGGCGGTCAGCGGGAACAACATCAAGCGCGAGGGGTCGAGCGTCTCGTCGACCCCGAACACGAGCAGCGGGCCGACCACCCACATCAGCGTGAGCAGGGTGAACAGCACCATGCCGGCGTCGACGGCCACGTCGGCGGGCGCGAGGCGCAGCAGGCTCATCAGGATGAACCCGCCACCGGCCACCATCACCGCCGCGATCATCGTGAAGACGAAGCCGACCTGGCGCATGGTGTCGCCGCGCAGGTTCCCGGCGATCAGGCGCAGCTTCAGCCGGACGAAGAGCCAAGCCATGAGAGCCCCTCTCTACCGGTGGTCGGACGCGTCTTCAGATGGAAGAGGACCCCAGCCAAGACAGCCCCTCCTCGCCGCCGCCCCGGGCGCCGACCAGATCGAGAAGGGTGTCGTTGAGCGTGTGGCCGCCGCGTACCTCGCTCAGCGGGCCCTGCGCGACGATGTGGCCGTGGTTCATCACCGACACCCAGTCGCAGAGCCGCTCGACCAGCTCCATCACGTGGCTGGAGAAGACGACGGTCGAGCCGGAGGAGGTGTAGCGCTGGAGGACCTCGACCAGCGTGTTGGCGCTCACCGGGTCGACGCCCTCGAACGGCTCATCGAGGAAGAGGACGTCCGGGTTGTGCAGGAGCGCGGCGGCCAGGCCTATCTTCTTGCGCATGCCGGTGGAGTAGTCGACGACCAGCTTGTCGGCCGAGTCCGCGAGGTCCATGACCTTCAGCAGCTCCTCGGCCCGCCGGGCGACCTCCTCCTTGGGGATGCCCCGGATCTGGCCGTTGTACGAGAGCAGCTCGCGGCCCGACAGCCGCTCGAAGAGCCGCAGCCCTTCGGGAAGCACCCCGACGTGGGCCTTGACCGCCACGGGATCGCGCCACACGTCGACCCCGCCGACCTCCACCGAGCCGGCGTCGGGCAGGAGCAGGCCTGTGATCATGCTGAGCGTCGTCGTCTTGCCCGCGCCGTTCGGCCCCACCAGACCGGCGAAGCTGCCGCGCGGCACCACCAGGTCGATCCCGGCGACCGCCACCTGCCGGCCGAAACGCTTGGTGAGCCCCCGTGTCCGGACCGCTTCCGGGGACCCGGCCGACCCCGCGGAAGCGGACGAACCAGCCTCACTGGCGAAATCGGTCATGTCGTCACTCTAGTGGTGGGCTCAATACCGGTTCGGGGTGACCGGTGATATCCGGGGAGAGCTAACCTACGGGAATGAGCGCTGAGCCGGTTCCACACGTCGACGGCGTCGATCCGCACACCACGGCGGGAAAGATCGCTGACCTGGAGCGACGCCTCGACGAGGCCGCCCACGCCGGGTCGTCCCCGGCGGTGGAGAAACAGCATGCCAAGGGCAAGATGACCGCCCGCGAGCGGCTGGTCGCCCTCCTCGACGAGGGCTCGCTGGTGGAGTTCGACGAGCTGGCCCGCCACAGGTCGACCAGCTTCGGCATGGAGAGCGAGCGGCCGTACGGCGACGGGGTGGTGACCGGCTACGGCACCGTGGCGGGCCGCCCGGTGGCTGTCTTCGCGCAGGACTTCACGGTCTTCGGCGGCTCGCTCGGCGAGGTCTTCGGCGAGAAGATCGTCAAGGTCATGGACCACGCCCTGAAGACCGGCTGCCCGGTCGTCGGCATCAACGACTCCGGGGGCGCGCGCATCCAGGAGGGCGTCGTCTCGCTGGGGCTCTACGCCGAGATCTTCAAGCGGAACGTCCACGCCTCAGGCGTGATCCCGCAGATCTCGCTGATCATGGGGCCGTGCGCCGGCGGTGCGGTGTACTCCCCCGCGCTCACCGACTTCGTGCTCATGGTTCGCGAGAAGTCCCACATGTTCATCACCGGCCCCGATGTCATCAGGACGGTCACCGGCGAGGAGGTGACGTTCGAGGAGCTCGGCGGCGCCCACACCCACAACTCCAAGTCGGGCGTGGCCCATTACGAGGCGGCCGACGAGGCCGACTGCCTGGAGTTCGCCAGGGCCCTGCTGTCCTACCTGCCGTCCAACAACATGGACGACGGGCCGGTGTTCGACACCCCCGCCGAGCTGACCGTCACCGACGCCGACCGTGAGCTCGACGCGCTCATCCCCGACTCGGCGAACCAGCCGTACGACATGCACCAGGTGATCGAGCACGTCCTCGACGAAGGCGAGTTTCTGGAGATCCACGCGGGCTTCGCGCCGAACATCGTCGTCGGCTTCGGCCGGGTCGAGGGGCATTCGGTCGGAGTGGTGGCGAACCAGCCGATGAGCTTCGCGGGCACACTCGACATCGCCGCCTCCGAAAAGGCCGCGCGATTCGTCCGCACCTGTGATGCCTTTAATATTCCTGTTCTTACTTTCGTGGACGTACCTGGCTTCCTTCCCGGTACCGACCAGGAATGGAATGGGATCATCCGGCGCGGTGCCAAGCTGCTCTACGCGTACGCCGAGGCTACGGTGCCGCTCGTCACGGTGATCACCCGCAAGGCGTACGGCGGCGCGTACGATGTCATGGGCTCCAAGCACCTCGGAGCCGACATCAACCTGGCGTGGCCGACGGCGCAGATCGCCGTCATGGGCGCCCAGGGCGCGGTCAACATCCTCTACCGGCGCGAGCTGGCGACGGCCGACGACCCCGACGAGGCGCGCGCGCGGCTGATCACCGCCTACGAGGACACGCTGGCCAATCCTTACCTCGCGGCCGAGCGCGGATACATCGACGCGGTCATCAGACCCTCGGACACCCGGATCAAGATCGTCAGGGCCCTGCGCGTGCTGCGCAACAAGCGCCAGACCCTCCCGCCGAAGAAGCACGGCAACATCCCGCTGTAGGAGGCGTCCATGGATCAGCCCTATCTCAGGATCATTCACGGGGACGCCACCCCGGAGGAGGTCGCCGCCCTCGTCATCGCAGTTGCCACAAGAGCGACAACTCCAGCGCAAACCACCCGAAAGCCCGAAACGTGGCGTAACCCAGCACATCAGATGAGAAGGGCCTTCCCCACAGGCCCAGTAGCATGGCGAGCGAGCTCACGACCCCATTAGATCTTTGGAAGTGGGTGTCAAGCGAGCTAAGAGTTGGGACTATCTAGAAATGGGGGAATATAGTCAGCCGATCATCGCCTAGGACCGAGGCCTGGAGGAGAGCATGGCAATCCCGGACCTCACACCGCATCCCGTGGCGGCGAAATACGCCGTTCTCGTGGACGTCGGCTATCTCTACGCGGCGGCGGGCGAGGTCATCCTGGGTGCCAAGGAGCGCAAGGAATATCGCGTAGCCGCCGACGAGCTGATCCAAGCGCTCAAGAAGCACGCGATGGAGCGCATACCTGGAGAGCTGCTGCGTGTCTACTGGTACGACGCGGCCCGCGACCGGGTGCCCACCGTTGACCAGCGCGTGATCGCGCAGCTTCCGTGGGTCAAGGTGCGGCTCGGCAACCTCAACGCCCGAGGGCAGCAGAAGGGTGTCGACGCGCAGATCCGGAGCGACCTGGAGGCCCTCGCACGCCACCACGCGGTGAGCGACACCGTGCTCATCGCGGGCGACGAGGACATGGTCCCCGCCGTCGAGGCCGCCCAGACCTTCGGCGTCCGCATCCATCTGTGGGGAGTCGAGCCTCCCTACGGGACGAACCAGGCCGAGCGTCTGGTCTGGGAGTCCGACACCGTGGAGGAGCTGGGCGCCGACTTCCTGCGTCCGTACTTCAGCCGTGCCGCCCAGGTCGTGACCGCCACCGCGCCCACGCCGCCGTCACCCGCCCAGGTGTTCGCCGGCCGCACCGCGCTCAGCGCCAAACCGGCGATCAAGCATCCCGGCCAGGTCACCAAGCTCGGGCCGAGCCGCCCGAGGGTCGAGGAGGTGGGGGAGCACGTCGCGCAGAAGTGGATACTGACCCGGGGCCGTGACAACATCCGCGACCTGCTCCCGGGCCCGCTTCTCCCGACGGTGATCGACACCGAGCTGCTGATCGAGGCGGAGAAGGAGCTCGGCCACTCGCTGCGCCCCTACCCCGAGGCCCGGGTCTGGCTGCGCGACGGCTTCTGGGCCCGCGTCTACCGCGAGTTCGACCTCGGCGTGGGCATCTCCACCAAGTAACACTCGAGACGCGACCGAGCGGCCAATCGCCCCATTCTGCGGTGACGCCGAGGTCCGATTCCCGCCAGTCGTCATGCATGAGCAGGGCATAACGTCATACCTGTGAGCGCACAGCAGACCCTCGACTTCGACTCCTGTTACCGGGCGGCGAGCGCCCGCGACACGAGGTTCGACGGGCGGTTCTACACGGCCGTCACCTCGACCGGCATCTACTGCCGTCCCATCTGCCCCGCTCGCACCCCGGCGCGGCAGAACGTCCGCTTCTACCGCCACGCCGCCGCCGCCGAGGCCGCGGGCTTCCGCCCGTGCCGCCGCTGCCGCCCCGAGCTCAGCCCCGGCGACCCCGGCTGGGACGTCGCCGCCGACCTGGTAGGGCGGGCGCTCCGGCTGATCGACGACGGGGTGGCCGACGAGTACGGCGTCGCGGGGCTGGCGAGCCGCCTGCACGTCACCGAACGTCACCTCCTTCGCCTCTTCACCGTCCAGCTCGGCGCGGGTCCCCTGGCGGTGACGAGGACCAGGCGGCTGCTGCTGGCCAAACAGTTGCTGACCGAGACCTCCCTGCCCATCACGGACGTCGCGTTCGCCGCCGGGTTCGGCAGCGTTCGACAGTTCAACGCCACGATGAAGGAGGCGTACGGCTTCGCGCCGAGCGACCTGCGTACCACCTCGGGACCGCTCGCCCGAGCCGCCTCCCCCGAAGCCGCCGTACCCGGTTCCCGCGCCGCCGCCTCCCCGAGGGCCGTCACCCCAGGCATGCCCGCGGCGCTCACGCTGCGCCTGAACCACCGGGCCCCGTATGACGCGGAGACCCTGCTCGGCTTCCTGGCCGCGCGGGCGATCCCAGGGGTCGAAGAGGGGAGCCCTACCGGCTACCGCCGCGCCGTGCCCGGAGGCGTGATCACGCTGGCTCCGGCAGACGGGCACATCAGGCTGTCGGTGACCCTCGACGACACCCGCCACCTGGCGAGGATCGTCTCCCGGTGCCGCCGCCTGCTCGACCTCGACGCCGATCCCGAAGCCATCGCGGACGCGCTGGGCACGACCACGCTACGGCCGCTCGTGGAGCGCCGTCCAGGGCTCCGCGTGCCGGGCGCCTTCGACGGCTTCGAGCTGGCGGTACGCGCCGTGGTCGGCCAGCAGGTCTCGGTCGCCGGAGCGAGGACGCTGCTCGGCCGCATCGCCGCCCGCGCCGGAACCCCCGCCAAACCATGCGACATCGCCGCCCTCACCGGAACACCGATTTCACCTGGAGACACCTCAGCGCTCGCAGGCGCGCCGGCGCAGCCGCACGAGGGTGCTGGGAGCGTTCTGGTGAGTAAGGACGCCGATGGGCCGGGCCTGCTGTTTCCCACCGCGGAGCGGCTGGTGGAGGCCGACCTGTCCGGTCTTGGGCTAACCGGGAAGCGCATCACGACGCTGCACATCCTCGCCGAGAAGGCGGCCTCAGGCGAGCTGGACCTCGACGGCGGGACGGACCCGGCCGAGACGGCGTCCCGGCTCCTGGCCATTCCGGGCATCGGGCCGTGGACCACCGGCTACATCGTGATGCGCGCCCTGCGCGACCCCGACGCATGGCCCTCAGGAGACCTCGGCCTCCGGCGGGCCATGAAATCACTCGACATTCCCGAAGACGACACCGAGCGGTGGCGCCCCTGGCGGGCGTACGCCGCCCTTCACCTCTGGAGCTCGGAGACGTGATGAACGCAACGATCGACGCGCAGGTCCTGCCCACTCCGATCGGGCCGCTGTCGCTGCTCGTGCACGACGGCGTGCTGGTCGCCGCTGGGTTCACCGCCGACCCCGCTGAGATGTACGTACGGCTGCCGGGAGCGCTCACCGCGCTCCCCCTCCAGCCCGTCGACGACCTGGGCAAGCCCGCGCAGGCCGTCCGGGACTACCTCGACGGCGACCTCTTCGCGCTCGACACCGTGGAGCTGGACCAGCCGGGCACGCCGACCCGGCAGCGGCTGCTCGCGGCGCTGCGCGCGGTGCCGGCGGGCACGACGGTGAGCTACGCCCA
>JAOPYI010000288.1 GCA_025964675.1 Sphaerisporangium sp.
ACTTTCTGCGGGGCGGCCGGCCCGAGGAGATCGCCGAAGCTGGCGTATTCCTGGCCTCCTCCGCGGCGTCCTACACCCACGGCGCCAACCTCGTCGTGGACGGCGGAACTACTGCCTGCACGACCGAATGCCCCGACCGCCTTCGCTCATGGCGAGGCGGCTCCGGCCGGGACCGTCTCGTCGAGGAAGTCGCGCATGACCTCCTGGAAGAGATTGCTTTCCTCGATCTGTGGCGAGTGCCCGGACCTCTCGAACACCACGAGCTTGGACTTCGGAATCAACGCGGCGATGGTTTCCGAACTCGACACCGGCGTCACCCAGTCCCTCCGGCCGACGGTGACCAGTGTGGGGAAGGGCAACTTGCCGAGTTCGGCCTTCACGTCGTAGATCGGCCAGTTGTGCTGGAAGCACCAGTTGTGCGCCTCGTGCCGGTAGAAGCCCTGCTCGACGTGCTCGGCACTGCGGGCCGGGTCATACTCGAAGTCATAGAGCGGGATCATTTCGGCCCAGCATGCCTTCAAATCGTCGTCGTCACGGATATTGCCGCTCCAGTACCGATTGAAGTTGTCCCAGTTGATCTCGACGCGGTCCTGGTTACGGGCGTTCTCGAAGGCCACCTCGAGGTTGCCCCGGTCCGGCGAGGTGTCCCGCAGGATCATCCCCCTGACCCGATCTGGGTAGGCGACCGCGTACTCCATGGCGATGAAACCGCCGTAGGAGCCGCCGGCGATCACGACCTGCTCCGCGCCGATCCACTCGCGCACACCGTCCACGTCCGCCGCCCACTGCGCGTGCGAGTACGGCGGGATGCCCTCGCTCTGGCCGCAGCCGCGGGCGTCGAACACGACCACCTGGAACAGGTCGGAGAGCGGGCCGAAGGCCGCCTTCGGCTCCTCCAGCGAACCGATCCCGCCACCGCCGTGGTGCGCGATGAGGACCGGCCGGCCCGCCTCGCCCAGCACCTCGACCCTGAGGTCGGCGCCGTTGATCTTCACGAACATCTCTACACCTTCCAGAAGTGGACGGCCGCCTCAGGCGGCCGTGTCGATCCTGTCGATCCAGCGAAGGACGATCTGCCGCAGTACGCCGAGCGGCACCGCGCCGTTGCCGAGCACGGTCCCGTGGAAGGCGCGGATGTCGAACCGCGCGCCGAGCCGTTGCCGTGCCTCGTCACGCAGCCGGCCGATCTCGCGACGGCCCACCATGTACCCGAGTGCCTGACCCGGCCAGGCGATGTACCGGTCGATCTCATTGGCGACGTTGGCCCTGGTGGTCGCCGTGTTCTCCCACATGAAATCCATGGCCCGCCCGCGCGACCAGCCGAAGTGGTGCATGCCCGTGTCCACCACCAGCCGGCAGGCGCGCAGCGCCTCGAAGGAGAGCATGCCCAACCGGGCCACGTCGGAGGTGTAGAGGCCCATCTCGTCGGCGAGCCGCTCGCTGTACAGGCCCCAGCCTTCGACGTACGCGCCCACCTCACCGTCGAGGTAGCGCCGGTAGCCGGGCAGTCCGGCGAGCGTCTGCGCCGAGGCGATCTGCAAGTGGTGACCGGGGACGCTCTCGTGGAACGCCAGAGCCTCGTACTCGTAGGTGAAGCGCTGCCGAGGGTCGGCGGTGAGCACGCAGTGCGCGCCCGGCCTCGCCCCGCCCGCGGCCGGCGGCCGGTAGTAGGCGAGCGGCGCGTTGCCCGCCTCGATCGGGCTGATCTCCTCGATGACGCACTCGGGGATGTCGTAGGCGGGGAACCAGTCGCCGCGGGCCTCCTCGGCGCGGCGCAGCGCCGCTCCCACCATCGCCACGATGTCCTCGGCGCGCTCGAACCGCAGCGACTCGTCCTCGCGCACCCGCCGCATGATCTCCGGGACGTCACTGGTGCCCAGCGCGCGTCCGCCCAGCTCGGACCATTCCTTGGCGAGCGCGTCGAGGCAGTCCAGGCCGATCTGGTGGATCTCCTCGGGGGTCAGCTCGGTCGTGGTGTGCCGGCGCACCGCCGCCAGGTACCCCTCCTCGCCACCGGGCACGAAGCGGATGCCCACCCGGTCCTCCGGCCGGGCCACGGGCAGCAGCTCGTCGCGCAGCGTGTCCAGCAGCCGGCGCATGGCGGGTCGCACCTCGGTCTCGATCACCTGGGCCGCCCGTGCCCCGGCGGCCGGCAGCCCGGGGTGCATCAGGACGTCGGTCTCGACACCGGTGGCGAGATGTCCGGTGAGCTGGTCGATCGCCTGCCCGACACCGACCGCGGTGGGCACCCGGCCGTCCTGCTTGGCCTCCCTGTACCGCTGCGCGATCGCGTCGAAGTAGCTTCCGAGGCCGTCGAGGCGCCGCAGGTACGCGTCGGCCGCGTCGGGGCCGGCCGGCGAGGCGGTGCCCACGGACTGGAACGCCATCGCCTGCGGGGAGACGTAGCTCGCCGCGGACGCGTTGGTCTCCCAGAGCCCGTGCTCCAGATCCTGCCGGGCGCCCCAGGCCAGCGCGCCGAGGACCGCATGGTTGATCTGGTCGGCCTCACCCAGTCCCGAGGCCTCGATCCGGCCCAGCCGCTCCTCGATCCCGGCGATTGCGGCGGCGCCCGCGGCGCTGCCGGCCCGGCTCGGGTCGGGCACCCGGTCATCGAAGCCGGTCACACCGAGCAGCGTCGCGGTGAACGGGTCGTTGGAGTGCTGCACCTGGAAGAATGCCTCGCTGAGGCGGGCTAGTTCCGCGTGTGGTTCGGGGGATGCCACGGGCTACTCCTGGGGCTCTGCGGTCGCGAAGGGCTGTGCGGCGCTCGGCACATCGACATCGGTGGGCACACCGCCGAAGGCGGCCGAGGCGGCCAGCGCCGCGATACGTTCCGCGTCGTAGCCCAGCAGGTCGCCGAGCACGTAGCCGGCGTCCTCGTGGCGGCGCGGAGCACGCCGGTACTCCGGAGGCTCGTTGCCCACCCGGACCGGGCTGGCGACCTGCCGGACGGTGCCGAAGTAAGGGTGTTCGGTCTCGACCACCATGTTCCGGGCCGAGGTGTGCGGCTCGGCGAGCGCCTCGGCGACGGAGTTGACCGGGCCGCACGGCACCCCGGCCGAGCCGAGCACCGACAGCCAGTGCGCCGCGCTGCGCGTGCCGAAGACCCCGGTGAGCAGCTCCTGCAGCTCTTCGGAGTTCTCCCGGCGCGCGGCGAAGTCAGCGAAACGCGGATCCGTCGCCCACTCCGGCCTGTCGATGGCGGCGGCGAGCCGGGCCCAGAACTTCTCCTTCGGGCAGGCCACCACGAGCCAGGAATCAGCGGTCGGGAAGATCTGGAACGGCACCAGCGACGGGTGCGCCGAATGGTGCGTGCGCTTCGGGACGAAGTCCCCGTTGAGCAGCCAGGCGGCCGGGTAGGTGAGCATCGCGATGGCGGTGTCGAAGAGGCTGACGTCGCAGTCACCACCGACCCCGTCGCGCCGCGCCGCGTGCAGCGCGGTGAGCATCGACATCGCGGCCACCAGCCCGCCGGAGTAGTCCACCAGCGACAGCCCGGACTTCGTGGGCGGACCGTCCGGCTCGCCGGTCAGGTCCATCCAGCCGGCCATGCCCTGCAGGATGTAGTCGTAGCCCGGCTCGGCGCTGCGCGGGCCGGTCATCCCGAAGCCGCTGAGCGAGCAGCAGACGATCGCCGGGTTGAGGTGCTTCAGGTCGTCGTAGCGGATGCGCAGCTTCGCCGGCACGTCGCCACGCAGGTTGGAGTGCACCACGTCGCTGACCTTGACCAGGTCCTCGAAGACGGCCCGGCCCTCGGGCGTGGCGATGCCCAGGCTCAGGCTGCGCTTGTTGCGGTTGAACGTCTCGAAGAAGAGGCTGTCCTCGCCGTGCTGCTGGGGCACGACGTAGCGGCCGACGTCGCCGTCGCTCGCCGGGTCCTCGATCTTGATCACCTCTGCGCCGAGGTCGGCGAGGTGCACGCTGGCGAACGGACCCGCGCCGTACTGCTCGATCGCGAGGATCCGCACGTCCTCGAGTGGCCTCACCGCGCATCCCTGGCCCGCGCCAGCGCCGTCACCCTGGCCATCTCGTTACCGACGATCATGAGGCCCTCGTCGACTCCCATGCCTGGCTTGGCCAGCACCTGGTCCGCGCCGCAGGCCATCGCGACGTGCGTGCACGCCTCGGCCGACCGGTCGGTCTCGTTGCAGGTGCCGCCGCAGTACGTCGCGAGGCCGCCCCTCCGGACGTACAGCAGGGCCTCGATGGTGTTGTTGATGCCGCCGAGGTCGGGGGTCTTGACGTGGATGACGTCCGCCGCCTGCGCGTCGGTGAACAGGCGGATGTCCTCCATGGTGTTGCACCACTCGTCGACGACGAGCTCGACGGCCGAGCCCCGCTCGCGCAGCGCGGCACGCAGCTTGGCCATCTCCTCGATCTGCGCCTCGCGGCCCCCGGCGTCCAGCGGCTGCTCGATACGCAGCCGGAACGGCGCGGCGACCAGGCCCAGCCGGGTCAGGTAGTCCGCCATCCGCCCGGTGTCCCGGTCGAACGCCAGGCCGATCGTGCCGTAGGTGTCGAAGTGCAGCACCGGGTCGTAGTCCTCACGGGTGCGCAGGCTCAGCACCCGGTCGCGCACCCACCCGAGGTACGCCTCGAAGATCTCGCCCTGGGCGCCCATCCGCTCCGCCAGGTTGTTGATCAACCCGTGCGGCAGCGCGTCGGCCCCTTTGAGGATCATCTTGTCGACGTTGAGGTACCGGTCCTCGCCGCACTGCACGAAGATCGGGACCGGGCCCAGCGTGACCCCGGTGTCGTACTCGTCTCGCACGAGCTCGGCCATGGTGAGCCCGCGCCCGTGGGCGACCGCGGCGAGCACCGCCTGGCTGATCCCGTACCGGACAGCGGTGTGCGCCGGGAGGGCGTCCAGCTCGGCGGCGAGCTCGCGGAACGTGGTCAGCTCCCGGCCGGTCAGAATCGGCACGACGTGTTCCTGGATCATCTCCAGGCCCACGGCGGCACCGAAGACGGCGTCCCTGCCGCCCACGCCGGAGTACTGCACGGCCGCGCAGTCCCCGACCGCCACGAACCCGTCGTCGAGCACCAGCATCACCGAGACCGCCTCGCCGGCCTGGCGCACGGCGGTGAAGCCCGGCGTGACCGGCGCGCTCCTGTAGGCGAACCCGTCGTGCTCGGCCCCGTCGCGGATCGCGGCCTGGTCGTCGGTGAAGAAGCCGGTGCGCGCGGGCACGCACAGCACTTCGGTGATCCTCACTTGGCGGCCCCCGCCGCCCAGGTCGAGGCCGACATCGCGCCGGGAGCCTGCTCGCCGAGCAGTCGCCACAGCTCTGACCAGGCGCGCATGCCCTCTCCCAGCCTGCGGATCCGCATGAACTCGTTCGGCGCGTGCAGCATCTCGTCGGCGATGGAGAAGGAGAAGAACAGCGTCTTGGCGTCCAGGACCTCTTCGAACAGCACGGTCGCCGGCAACGTCCCGCCGATCCGGGCGAAGATCACTTCCTCGCCGGGGTAGACCATGGTGAGCGCGGCGCGGGCGGAGGCGATGGCCGGGTGCCCGGGGTCGATCGTGTACGCCGCGGCGCCCCCCTTCTCGGCGGTCACCGCGACCCGCACGCCCGGGGTCACCACGGCGGCCAGGTGCGCGCGGATCGCGTCGAGCACGTCCTCCGGCCGCTGGCCCGGCACGAGCCTGCAGGTCACATGCGCGCCGGCCAGGTGTGGGATCACGGTGTACGGCCCGCCGCCGGTGATTCCGTTGATCTCCAGCGTCGGCCGCATCCAGAGACGCTCCAGGGTGCTGTAGCCGGGCTCGCCGTGCAGGGCCGGCACGCCGAGTTCGGCGGCGTAGGCATCGTCGTCCCACGCGACCGCGGCGATGTCGGCCCGCTGCTGGGGTGTCAGGTCCTCGATCCCGTCGTAGAAGCCGGGGACGGCGACCAGCCCATCGGGGGTGTGCAGCCCGGCCAGCAACTCGGCCAGCGCGTGCACCGGGTTCTGCACGGTGCCGCCGTACCGGCCCGAGTGCAGGTCACGCGTGGCGCCGGAGACCTCGATGTCCAGCGAGACCAGGCCCTTGGACGCCACCGACAGGGACGGCTCGGTGGGCCGCCACTGCGCTCCGTCGGCCGAGATGACAAGGTCGGCGCTGAACTGCTCGGCGTGCTGGCGCAGGAAGGCCGGCAGGTTGGGGCTGCCGATCTCCTCCTCGCCCTCGAACAGGAACTTGACGTTGAGCGGGAGCCGGCCGAACTGCTCGATGTAGGCCTGGGCCGTCTTCAGCACGACCAGGATCGGGCCCTTGTCGTCGGTGGCGCCCCGGCCGTACGCCCGGCCGTCGGTGACGGTCAGCTCGAAAGGCGGGGTGTGCCACTCCTCGGGCGAGCCGGTCGGCTGCACGTCGTAGTGCCCGTAGACGAGCACGGTCGGCGCGCCCGGGGCGCCGAGCCATTCACCCGTCACGACCGGGTTGCCGTCGGTCTCGACCAGCCGCCCGTTCGCGAACGCGAGCTGCCCGGCGAGCCACTCGGCGGCGGCGAGCATGTACGGCCGGTGAGAGTCGCGGCTGATGCTGGGGATCCCGACGAACTCCGCCAGTTCCGGCAGGTAGTGCTCGTCATCCTTAAAAGATGGAATGCCCGCCATCAATGGAAATCACCTGCCCCGTGATCCAGGAAGCGTCCGAAGAAGCGAAGAACTTGACCCCGTTGGCGATGTCCTGGGCGGTGCCCAGCCGGCGCAGCGCGATGCCCTCGACGAGCTTGCGCTGACCCTCCTCACCGTAGCTCTCCCACTGCTTCTCCGTGGAGGGGTTGGAACGGACGAATCCCGGTGCGATGCAGTTGACCGTGATGCCGTACTGGCCCAGCTCGTGAGCCATCTGCCGGGTGAAACCGATCTGGCCGGCCTTCGCGCTCGCGTAGGACTGGATGCCGGTGAGGCTTACGCTGCGCCCGGCGCCCGAGGAGATGTTCACGATCCGGCCGCCGCCGGCGGCCTTCATCCCCGGCACGACCGCCCGCGTGCACAGGAAGGTGCTGGTGAGGTTCGCGTCGAGGATCGCGCGCCAGTCGTCCTCGCTCACCTCCTCGATCGGACTGTGCACCTGGCCGGCGACCCCGCCGGCGTTGTTCACCAGGATGTCCACCTGCCCGATGCGCTCGACCAGCGCGGTGACCCGCGCGGCGTCGGTGACGTCGACGGTGTCCTTGTCGACGCCGTGCACGGTCGCGCCGAGCCCCGCCAGGGTCTCGGCGATCGCGGCACCGATCCCGTGCGCGGTACCGGTGACCAGCGCCACCTTTCCCGACAACTCGCTCACTTGACGCTCCAGCCGTTCTCCAGGATGTCGCGGACCTCTTCCACACCGGTCCGCCAGATCTCCAGCAGCTCCTCGTCGGGCCGCTCGTACGGGCCGCCGAAGCTGCCGTCCACGGTGAGCTCGCGGATCTCCTGCGGGTTGGACTGCACGATCACCTCGTTGGGGATCACCGGCTTGCCCTCGGCGGGCTGTACGACGCCGGGGATCCGCGTCCAGGGGAAGTTCTCGAACCACGAGCCGTGGGCGATGCTGCTCTCGAAGCCCAGCGCGGCCGCCGCCGTGCGGGGGGCGTTGTACCAACTGTGGAACTGCACCTGCACGCGCTGCGGACGCTCCTCGGCGATCCACTCGCGGACGACGGCCACGGCCGGCATGTTGCCGCCGTGCCCGTTGACGATCGCGATGCGCCGGAAGCCCTGGCCGGCCAGCGAGTCGAGCAGGTCGCGGATCAGCGCGACGTACGTGCTCGTCCGCACGTTCATGCTGCCGGGGAAGGCGGCGAAGTACGGCGCCAGCCCGAAGGGCAGCACCGGCAGGACGGGTACGCCCAGTGGCTCCGCCGCCTCCACCGAGACCCGCTCGGCGAGGATGGCGTCCGTGCCCACCGACAGGTAACCGTGCTGCTCGGTGGAGCCGATCGGCATGACGATCCGATCGTCATGCTTCAGGTACTCCTCCAGCATCATCCAGTTACAGTCGTTGACGCGCATGCGGTTCCTTTCCTTGTGGCGTTCCGTTGGTCAGTTGGTCGCGATGAGATGTCAGGCCGCCCAGCCGTCCGGCCGCACCTCGCGCGGCGCCTGCCGCCCTGCTCACAGCGGCCTCGGCATGGATGGTCCGGAACGGTTGGCGTGGTCGCGCCCAAGATCATTAATCTGAGAAGTCAGCCGCGGGATCGCATCGAAGACGACCACCCGCGTGTCCGCAATGTAACCATTATTCGACCGA
Organism: Sphaerisporangium sp.; assembly: GCA_025964675.1. Taxonomy (GTDB): domain Bacteria; phylum Actinomycetota; class Actinomycetes; order Streptosporangiales; family Streptosporangiaceae; genus Sphaerisporangium. The sequence goes on from JAOPYI010000288.1 coordinate 8,228, forward strand.
AATGTCATGGAATGAGCATGATTGTAGCTAGATGACCGCTTTCTGGTATAACCAGGGGAGCACCAAGCCCATGGAGTGGCGGGACTCGCCGTGGTTCCCCTCGACTGGCACCGCGACGTCCTCGGCCGGTCCCGCGGGTCCGGCTCACCCGGGCGACGTCCCGCCCCCACTCCGGCGGCCCAGGAGCAACGCCTCCACCGGCCTGCCGCCGCATCCCGGATGTCGGGTGACGGCACAGCGTCTGGTGTGATGGACAAGTAACATTGATGGGCTCCATCTGAATATGTCTGAGCGCCCGGCGCTCCGAGCCGTGGACGAGGTCGATCACCATGCCCGGACAGACGCGGTCGCGACCGCTGGCGCCGCCCACCCCCAACACGACAGGCAGCCCCGTGGCCCTCAGCGTCTCGCCCCCCTCGCGACCGGAGGCCCCGGCGAAGGTGAGCGACGCCGCCTATCACGAGCTGCGGGCGCGCATCGTCGACCTGACGTATTCCCCGGGAGAGATGCTCAACGAGCTCCAGCTCTCCAAGAGGATGGGCATCGGCCGCATGCCGCTCCGCGAGGCGGTCGCCAGGCTGGCCCAGGAGCGCTTCATCTCCGTCATCCCCCGGCGCGGCATGGTCATCGCGAACCTCAGCTTCACCGAGGTGCTCAACCTCATGGAGGCCCGGCTCATCGTGGAGACGGGCCTGGTCCGCGAGCTGTGTGGCAAGATCTCCGATGCGGAGCTGGCCGAGCTGACCACCCTTTTCGAGGCCGTCAACGAGGCCGGTGCGACCGGCGACTACCTGCGCTTCCTTGAGCAGGACCACGTCGCGCACGTACGCCTCGCGCAGATGGTACGCAACGACTTCCTCGGGCCGCTGGCCGAGTCTCTGCACCTGCACAACCTCCGGTTCTGGCGCTACTGCCATCGCAACCGCATGGTGACCGACGGCCACATCCAGCCGCACGGAACGTTGTTGCAAGCCCTGCGTCACCGTGACCCGGACGCCGCCGAGCAGGCGATCCGCCAGCTCGTCCACACCTCCCGGGCCAGCATCCAGGGCCTCTTCTAGCTCCCGCCGCCTGCAGCGAGGGCGGCCCCGCGGCCTCGCCGGCCCGCCCTCCCTGGTGAACTGCCAACCCCATTCGCCGGACTAGCCCGCGGCGACAAGGGCCGCGACCTCCTCGGCGATCGCCAGCAGCGCCGCGTCCGCGCCGACCGACGTGGCCAGCTGCAACCCGACCGGCAACCCGGCAGGCGTGTGCCCGGCCGGTAGGGACAGCGCGGGCTGTCCCGTGACGTTGTACGGCGCCGAGAAGAGCCCCTCGAGATGGCCCGCCTCGGTGTCCATGGGCGGGGTCAGCTCAGGAGCCACGAAAGCCACGACCGGGCCGAGCAGCACGTCCACACCGTCCAGCAGGGCGGCCGCCGCAGGGATCAACTCCTCGCGCCGGCGCAGGGCGTCCTGGTACGTCTCGTCGTCCATGGTCGCCGCCTCGCGCAGCAGTCGCAGCGTCGCCGTGCCGTAGTGCCCGGGATCGGCCAGGCACCGCTCGCCGTGCACCTGCCACGACTCGTGCAGCACGATCGGGCCGAAGACCTCGTTGAGCGCGGCCAGCGGCGCACCGTCCACATCCACCACTTCGTGGCCCGCGCGGCGCAGGACATCGACGGCGTTCCGTATGACGGCGCGTACCTCCGGCTCGACGGCCGGGTGGTCGAGTTGGTCGACGAGCACTCCGACGCGCAGCGGGCCGGAGAGCGTAGCCTCGAGCGGAGTGGCCGCGATCACCTCCAGCACGCGGCGGGCCGCCGGTACGTCGGCGGCGAGCACACCGACCGTGTCGAGGGTGGGCGCGAGCGGCTCGACCCCGTCGAGCGGGACCAGACCGGCGCTGGGCTTGATGCCGACGACGTCGCAGTAGTGTGCCGGGATGCGAATGGATCCGCCGGTGTCGGTGCCGAGCGCGGCCACGCAGACACCCGCGCCGACAAGGGCGGCCGGCCCACCGCTCGATCCTCCCGCGGTAAACGCCGGGTCGACCGGGTTGCGGGCCTCGGGCAGGTCCGGATGGGGCGCGCCGGCGGCGTACTCCAGCAGGCTCGCCGTCGCGAAGACGTCTGCCGCGGCCTCGCGCAGCCTTTCGATGACGGGAGCGTCGGCGGTGGCCGGCGGGCCGGCCATGTCATCGGGGTTGCCGTTGCCGCGGGGCCAGCCTGCGATGTCGATCATGTCCTTGACCGCCACCGGCGTGCCCAGCAGCGGGCCCTCGGCGGCGCGCTTCGGCGCCTGCAGCAGCCCGACGACCGCGTTGAGCGGCTTGCCCAGCCGCTCGGCCCGCTCGTACGCCGCGAACAGGTCGAGGTTGACCCGTTCGCAGACACGCTCGCCGCGCTCGATGGCGCGGATCAGCCCGGCGAGGTAGCCGGTGAGCGGGCCGGTCAGGCTGTCCATGTCGCCGATCTCGGTGGGGCGCTTGCGGATGGCCAGGTCGCGGTAGACACCGGAGTGACTCTTCGCGCTCGCCCGGTTGAAGGCGACCAGCCGTTCGATCGAGCCTTCCAGGTCGTCGGGGTCGAACCCGTCGAAGGGCAGCGGAGTCACCGGTGCCTGGGCCAGCACCTCGCGGGCGAGGCCGAGCATCAGCGGCCGGTACGCGGGGTCGTCCAGCGCGTCGGCGATGGAGAGGTCGGAGACGGCGGTGGCGAAGAGCATCGCGCCGTACGCCTCCTTCGCCCACCGGTAGCCCGCGATGTTGTCGGTGGCCTGCGCCCACGGCAGCACCTCGGCCAGTTCCTTGACGCGGGGCGTTACCGGCCCCTCCGGCTCGCCGACCCGGAACGTCGCCACGTTGCCGTGCAGGATCCGACCGGGGGCCATGTAGTCCGCGCCGAAGTTGACGAAGCCGACGACGAGGCGGTCCGCACCCACGACCTCCTCGAGGACGTCCATGGTCAGGCCGTTCTGGAGTGACAGCACGTAGCCGTCGGGAGCGAGCCTGTCCTTGACCAACTCGGCCGCGGAGCGGGTGTGGTGCGACTTGACCGCGATGATCGCCCGCTCCAGCCCGTCGGGCAGGTCCTCGGGCAGCACCGCGCGGGCGGGTACGGTGAACTCGTCCACGGGGCCCTCGATGTGCAGGCCGCCGGTGTTCATCGCCGTGACGTGATCGCTATCTGTGTCGCAGAAGAGCACGTCGTGGCCGTCCCGGACGAGGTACGCCCCGACCGTGCCACCGATGGCCCCACTACCGATGATTGTGAACCGCATGCGTCACACGATGACATGCGCCGTGTCTAATCGACAACTTGTAGACAACTGATATTTCAGGTATCCAAGCTGGAACATCGTGCCTCGTCACGGCCCCAGGCATCGCCCGGACGGAGAGAAATGTCTCAACCAACGCCAGTCATGATCGGCAGCGAGCGCAGTGAGGTCGGGCTGCCCGCGGGGATCGAGATCCTCGCCCTCGGCGGCAGCGCCCTCGACGCGGTCGAGGCCGCGATGCGGCTCTGCGAGGACAACACCGCCGACCACTACGTCGGCACCGGCGGGCTACCCAACGCCCGAGGCGAGGTCGAGCTGGACGCGTCGCTGATGATCGGATCGTCCCGGGCCTTCGGCGCCGTGGCCGGGCTGCGGGGCTACCCCAACCCCATCTCGGTGGCCCGCGCGGTCATGGAAAAGCTGCCCCAGCACAACCTGCTGGTAGGTGACGGCGCCGCGACCTTCGCCGGCGAGTGCGGCTTCACCACCGCGGATCTGCTCACCCCCGAGGCCGAGAAAATCTGGAGGGAAACACTCCTTGAGGCGCACGAGGAGTCCGTCGAGGGGGAGAACACCGCCGCCCTGGCCGGCGACCTCGCCTACAAGCGGGCCGCCCTGGACCTGGTCAGGCGGATGGCCCCGCACGACGGGCCGTGGGGCACGATCAACATCATCGCCCTGGACTCAAGCGGCGAGATGTGCGTCGGGGTGAGCACCAGCGGCTACCCGTGGAAGTACCCCGGACGCGTGGGCGACTCGGCGATCCCCGGCGCCGGCAACTACTGCGACATCCGGGCCGGCGGTGCCGCCTGCACCGGGCGTGGCGAGCTGTCGATGCGCGCCGGCACCGCCCGCCGGGTCGTCGACCTGCTCGGCGCCGGCGAGGACCCGGTCGCGGCCTGCCGCGCGGCCCTCGCCGACGCGGGCATCCTGCCCGACGAGTACCGCGCCGAGCTTCGGGTGCTCGCGCTGACCCCGGACGGCCGGCACGGTGGCGCGGCTACCTTGCCCGGCGCCAAGTACGCCGTCATGACGGTCGGCGACACGCAGCCGGCGATGCTGGACAGGAGCCTTCTGTGAAGGTCTTCATCTCCAGTGACATGGAGGGCACGACCGGGGTCGTCGACTGGTCGCAGTGCGGTCCCCCGAGCCCCGAGTACGAGTACTACCGGGGCCTGTTGCAGGGCGAGGTGAACGCCGCGATCGACGGCGCCCTCGACGCCGGCGCGACGGAGTTCCTCGTCAACGACTCCCACTCCACCATGCAGAACCTCCGGCCTGACGAGCTGCACGGCGCGGCCACGTACCTCTCCGGGCGGCACAAGCCGCGCTACATGATGGAGGGCCTGGACCCGTCGTTCGACGCGGTCTTCTACGTGTCCTACCACGGCTCGATGAGCTCGGCGTCGTCGGTGCTGTCCCACACCTACAACCCCAGGGCGATCTCCGACGCCTGGCTCAACGGCACGGTCGTCGGCGAGTCCGGCATCAACGCCCTGGTCGCGCTCGGGAACGGCGTGCCCGTCGTGCTGATCACCGGCGACCGCACCACCGGTGACGAGGCGGAACCCTTCTGTCCCGGCATCGAGACGGTCGTGGTCAAGGAGTCCGTGAGCCGGTTCGCCGCCGCCTCGCTGCACCCGTCGCGCGCCCGTGAGCTCATCCACGACGGCGCCCGGCGCGCGCTGGAACGGCTGGACACCTTTTCTCCGCCCGCGATCGAACTGCCCGCCACCCTGAGGGTGCGCTTCCGCAACGGCGACCTCGCCGAGATGTCCACCTCGCTGCGCGGAGTGCAGCGGGTCGACGAGAAGACCGTGACCATCACCGACGACGATCCGCTGCGTCTGTATCAGACCTTCGTCGTCGCGGTGCTGCTGACCAAGGGGATCGCCGAATGAGCACATCGAGATGCGCCGTCGTGACCGGCGCGGCGGGCGGCATCGGTGCGGCGATCGCGCGGCGCCTCGCCCGCGACGGATTCGCCGTCGCCTGCCTGGACCTGGATGCCGGCGGCGCGGCCCGGGTCGCCGCCGAGATCCCGGGCGCGATCGCGGTGGGCGCCGACGTCGCCGACGAGGGGCAGGTGGCCGCCGCCGCGGCGCGGGTGCGCGACGCGCTCGGAGACCCGTGGCTGCTCGTCAACGCCGCCGGGTACTTCGCCACGCACCGCGTCCCCGACCTGACGGTCGAGGAGTGGGACCGGTTCATGGCGGTCAACGCGCGCGGGCCGTTCCTGACCGCCCGGGCGTTCCTGCCCGCGATGATCGAGGCGCGTGAGGGCTGCATCGTGAACATCGCCTCGACCGCGGCGATGCGCGGAGGGCACGACCGGGCGGCGTACTGCGCGGCCAAGGGAGCACTGCTCCAGCTCACCCGAAGCCTCGCCATCGACCACGGGCCGGACGGGGTACGGGTGGCGAGCGTCAGCCCGGGGCTCATCGACACTCCGATGGCGGACTGGATCCGCCACGACGAGACGGCCCTGGAGGCCTTCGCGTCCCGGGTGCCGGCCGGCCGGATGGGCCTGCCTGAGGAGATCGCCGAGGCTGTGGCTTTCCTCGCCTCGCCCGCCGCCTCCTACACCCATGGCACGAACCTCGTCGTGGACGGAGGAACGACCGCCTGAGCTGGGGAAACATCGGGCGATCGTGACGGACCGCCGAGCGGATCAACGTGATGCCGTCCATCGTGACGACCGCGGACCTCGGCGGGGGCTTGCCTTGGCGAGGCGCTGACATTCATTGCTGACTGTTTACCTGACTGTAACCCACTGGTTGAGTCGGGCCGAGAGCCTGCTAAGACCACGTCAGGAATGATCGCCGAGGTGCGGTGTGGTGCAGTGCTTCGGAGGTCGATGGCGAAATACGCGGAGGGCAAGACCCGCCGTCTGTGACCTTCGAGGAGGACCGCAAATGATCGCTCGCTCCGCTGCGGCGCACCCGGCCCGGGTGGCCGCCGTTCTGCTGTCTCTGGCCGTCGCTTGGATCCACGTGCAGGACCAGGGAGGGTTCCCCGGTGAGAAGTCACCGCACTATGTCGGCGTCGGCTACTACCTGCTGGAGGCAGCGGCGGTGCTGGGCGCCGTGCTGCTTCTGGTGGCCAGGAAAGGCTCGGCCGGTCGCGCGGTTTGGCTGCTGACCGCCGGAGTCGCCCTGGGCCCGCTGCTGGGATATGTCCTCTCGCGCGGTCCAGGACTGCCCGGCTACAGCGACGACAAGGGGAACTGGACCGAGCCGATCGGCGTCGCCAGCCTCGTGGTCGAAGTCGTGCTGCTGGCGATCGCGGTGGGTGCCCTCGTGGCCGACTCGCGGGTCCCCGCGAGCGGCGGGGACGGGGAAAGCGCTACAGAGTCCGCTGACGCCGGGACGTCGGTTTCACCCCGTTAAAAGCCGTCGGTCCGCCGTGGGGCTCGCCTTGGTCGCGGCGGGCTCCTTATGTTCGGCGGTGGTGTCGGAGGCGCATAGCGGCCGACGCCGGGGAACCGGCTCGAACCGGATGCCCCGGCGCCACCGACCGTCCAGATCTGTTACATCTTGGCCGCCGCCCTCTTGATCGCCTCCCGGATCCGGAAGTAGGTGCCGCAGCGGCAGACGTTCTGGATCGCGTCGATCTCGGCGTCGGTGGGGTTCTTGTTCTTCCTGAGCAGCGCCACGGCGGCCATGATCTGGCCGGGCTGGCAGTAGCCACACTGCGGGACGTCCTGCTCAAGCCAGGCCTCCTGCACCGGGTGCAGCGTGCCGCCGTCGGCAAGCCCCTCAATCGTGGTGACCTCCCTGCCCTGCACCTGAGACACCGGGACGACGCACGGGTTGATCGCCTCCCCGTCGAGGTGGCTGGTGCAGGCCTTGCAGACGTCGATGCCACAGCCGTACTTCGGGCCCGTTACGCCGAGCTTGTCGCGTAACACCCACAGCAGGGAGAGGTCGGCGGGGGCATCGATGGTGACGGTCTTCCCGTTCACGGAAAAGGTGTAGGTCGGCACGTTCTGACTCCTCAGCGGCTGAACGGGGTGAAGTCGACGTCAAAGTTGATCGGAAAGCTGCGCGGTCTGGTGCCGGTGGCCCGCGCGTAGGCGTTTGCGATCGCGCCGACCGCAGCGGGAACGCCCAGCTCGCCCGCGCCGCCCGGCTCACCGTTGGCGGGCAGGATGAAGATCCGCACGTCGGGCGGCGAGTCCTTCTGCCGCGCGTAGTGGAACTGCGAGTAGCTGCCCTCCAGCGGCAGGCCCCTGTCGATGTGCAGGCCCGCCCGCAGGGTCGTGGCGATCGCGTCCGTCAAGCCGCCGAGCAGCTGCGCCTCCAACCCGCGCGGGTTGATTGGGCGGCCGACGTCGGCCGCGATCACCGCCTTGACCACCCTCGGCTTCTTCGGGTCGCGCGCGTCGATCTCGACCAGGCACGCGGTGCAGGACTTGTACTCATCGTGGAAGCCGACGCCCTGGGCGAAGCCCGCCGGCATGGCGCGCCCCCAGTTCCCAGCGGTGGCGACCTTGTCCAGCACCGCCCGCTGCCGGCCGGTCTTGAGGAACTCGCGCCGGAACGCGACGGGATCCTTGCCCAGCCTTTTCGCCAGCTCGTCGACGAGGATCTCCTCGGCGCCACGGGTGTTGGCCGAATACACCGACCGCCAGCTCGCGGTGTGCATCTTCAGCGGCACCTCGTTGAGCAGCTCCGTCACGACACCGAAGTCGTAGGGCACCTTCACGGTGGTGAGGAACACCGTCTGCGCGAAGCTCAGGTTGCCGGCCACCGGAAGATGCGCCGCGGTGGCGGTGAGGATCTCGCCGAGACCGTGCCGGAAGTCGGTCTCCACGGCGGCCACCCGATGTTCGTAGGTGAGCACCCGCCCGAGGGCGTAGGTGGCGCGGACCTTGTGATGGGTCGCCGGACGGGCCCGGCCGTGCCGCATGTCGTCGATCCGCGACCACATCAGCTTGACCGGCCTGGCCATCGCCTTGGAGATCTGCGCCGCTTCCAGCGCGCCGTCGAAGAACAGCCTGCGGCCGAACGAGCCGCCGCTCTGCGTCACGTGCACGGTGACCCGGTCCTCCGGCAGGCCGATCGCGGCGGCGATGGTCTGCTTGGCAACGATCGGGGACTTCAGCCCGGCCCAGATCTCGGCCCGGTCGTCCCGCACATCGGCGATCGCGGAGTTGGTCTCCAGCGGCGCGTGGCTGACGAAGGCGAAGTCGAACTCCGCGTCGACGTGCTGGGTCAGCAGCGGCGGCACAATGAAAGGCGGGGCGGCCGCACGGAGCCGCAGGCGGATGTCGGCGTCGGACAGGGCGTCGACGGTCCCGCCGTTCCACGTGACGTCCAGCGCGTTCTTGGCGTCCAGCGCCTGCCCGAACGTCGCGGCCATGACCGCGACGCCGGCCGGGACCACGGCGAGGTCGATCACGCCGGGCATGGCCCGCACCGCGGCCTCGTTGTTCACCGACCGCACGGTGCCGTTGATCGTCGGCGGCCGCCGCACCATCGTGGGCTTGGCGCCCGCCACGTCGAGGTCCAACGTGTACCGCATCGTGCCGGTGACCATCGCGCGGGCGTCGATGCGCGAGGTCGGGGTACCCACCAGGGTGTGCTCGGATTCCGGTTTCGGCGTGGCGGTGAGTCCCGGCAGGGTCAGCTTGGCCGCGAGGCTCGTGAGGGAGCCATAGGTTGCCGTGCGCCCGTCCGGCGCGACGACCACGCCGTCGCGGGTGACGAGCCGGTCGGTCGACAGACCCCACTGCTTACCCGCCGCGGCGATCAGGCGAGCCCGCGCGGCCGCGGCGGTCTGGCGCACGGGGCCGTAGACCGAGCGGATCGTGTTGGAACTGCCGGTGAGCTGGTTCATCAGCAGCTCCGACCGCGCGTCGGCGAGCCGTACCCGCACCTTGGACAGCGGGAGGTCCAGCTCCTCGGCGACCAGCATCGCCACCGCCGTGGTGATGCCCTGGCCGACTTCGGCACGCGGTAGTTCGAAGTGGGCCTCGCCGTCTTCGGTCAGCTCCAGCACCAGCAGGTGCGCCGTCGGCGTTCCGGCGAGGATAAGGACGTCGCCGAGGTCCATGATCTCCGCGGGCTGCGGGAGGATGGACACGACTGCCTCAGCGGTCCCGGGCGCGATCGCGTCCGCAGCGAGGTTCGTCGCCAGCGTCAACGTCGGAGCAGCGACCAAGAAGGTCAGGAACCGGCGCCGGTTGACCGCCCCGTCCTCGTGTTCGGCGGTGCTGTCGGTGGGACTGCCCATCGAAATCCCCTTTCACCAGACGCCTGGAGTGCACCCGCGGGGTGCATCGCGAGGGTCGAACACGACCGGGTCGGACTGGGCGCGAGATCGGAGTCACGTTAGGGAGGATTTGTTGCACCGTCAAGGGTCCCGGTATGTGATGTCGGCCGTAGTCCCAGAACTCGCCGCAAGGGAGTGACTCAGGACCGGGAAGCTTCACTCGAGCGCAGCAGCGGCGGGTTGAACAGCGCTGCGATGCGGCTCATCCGCGCCTTACGCGTCGCGGAAGGACAGGCCGTGTTCCTTGAGGGCATCGCGGAGCACTGTCATGGCGTTCGGCCCCATGCCGTGCAACGCCAGGACGCCCGACTCGCTGACCTGGCTGAGCTGCTCGAGATGGGTGTAGCCGGCGCCGACCAGTGCGCGTCGCGCCGGGGCTGCCAGCTTGGGCAGACCCGTCTCTCCGTCGTGAGCCACCGCCTTAGGCGCGTCGGCTGAGCCGCACCACGACGCTCTTGGACGTGGGGGTGTTGGAGGTGTCCGCGACCGAGTCCAGCGGCACGAGCACGTTGGTCTCGGGGAAGTAAGCCGCACAGCACCCGCGCGCGGTCGGGTACGCGATGACGCGGAACCCCTCCGCCTTGCGCTCGCCGTCGGGCCACTCGCTGATCAGGTCGACGATCTCGCCGTCGGCCATGCCGCGCTCGGTGAGGTCGTCGGGATTGACGAAAACGACCCTGCGGCCACTGTGCACGCCCCGGTAGCGGTCATCCAGGCCGTAAATGGTGGTGTTGTACTGGTCGTGGCTGCGCACCGTCTGGAGCAAGAGCCGCCCAGCAGGGACGCGCAGCACCTCTAGGGCGTTGACGGTGAAGTTGGCCTTGCCCGTCTCGGTGGGGAATCGCCGTTCGTCGCGTGGCGCGTTGAACAGGGCGAAACCCCCTGGAACACGGACCCGGGCGTTGAAATCGCCGAACCCTGGCACCACCCGGTCGATGCGGTCACGGATGGCGTCGTAGTCGGCCTCGAAGCTTTCCCAGGGGATGTCAGGGCCGGGATGCTCGCTCGGGTCGAAGGTCTTCCGTGCCAGCCGGCAGACGATGGCCACCTCGGACAGCAGGTCAGGGGAGGCCGGCCGTAGCCGGCCCCGGGAGGCGTGCACCATGCCCATGGAGTCCTCGACCGTGACGAACTGGTCGCCGTCCCGCTCGGTGCGGCCCAGCGTGGGAAGGATGAGCGCCTCCTCGCCGCACACGGCGTGGGACCGGTTGAGCTTGGTCGACACCTGCACGGTGAGCCGGGCCCGGCGCATCGCCGCCTCGGTCACCGCCGTGTCCGGCGTCGCGGCGACGAAGTTGCCGCCCATCGCGAAGAACACCTTGGCGTGCCCGTCGCGCAGGGCCCTGATCGACTCCACGGCGTCCGCGCCGTGGTGCCGGGGCGGCTCGAACCCGAACTCGTCGCGGAGCGCGTCGAGGAACTCCGGCGAGGGCTTTTCGTAGATGCCCATCGTGCGGTCACCCTGGACGTTGGAGTGTCCCCGTACCGGGCAGACCCCCGCCCCCGGCCGCCCCACGTTGCCGCGCAGCAGCAGGAAGTTGACGACCTCCCGGATGGTGGCGACGGAGTTCTTGTGCTGGGTGAGGCCCATCGCCCAGCACACGATCACCGACTTGGCCCCGAGCACGTCCCGGACCGTGTCCTCTATGGCCGTGCGGGGCACTCCGGTGGCCTCCTCGACGTCAGCCCAGTCGAGATCCCGGATGTCCTTGTCCCAGTCGTCGAACCCGTGGGTGTGGGCCTCGATGAACTCGCGGTCGATCGCCGAACCCGGGGCCGCGTCCTCGGCCTCCAGCAGGAGCCGTGACATCGCCTGGAACAGCGCGAGGTCACCGTTGAGCCGGATTTGCAGAAACCGGTCGGCCAGCGTCGTGCCTCGCCCGAGCACCCCGGCCGGTCGCTGCGGGTTCTTGAAGCGCAGCAGCCCGGCCTCTGGCAGGGGGTTGACCGCGACGATGCGGGCGCCGTTCCCTTTGGCCTTCTCCAGCGCCGTCAGCATGCGTGGATGGTTGGTGCCAGGGTTCTGGCCGACCACGAAGATGAGGTCCGCCTTGTACAGATCTTCCAGCGACACCGTGCCCTTGCCGATGCCCAGTGTCTGGGTGAGCGCCGAGCCGCTGGACTCGTGGCACATATTGGAGCAGTCGGGCAGGTTGTTCGTCCCGAAACGGCGTACCAGGAGCTGGTAGAGGAACGCCGCTTCGTTCGAGGTGCGCCCGGAAGTGTAGAACAACGCCTCATCCGGGCTGTCGAGCGCGCGAAGCTCTCGGGCGATGATCGCGAAGGCCTCGTCCCATGTCACCGGCAGATAGCGGTCGGAGCCGACCGGCTTGTGCATCGGCTCGGTCAGCCGGCCCTGCTGGCCCAGCCAGTAGTCCGTACGCCCAGTCAGTTCGTCCACGGTGTGCTCGGCGAAGAAGTCGCGGGTGACCCGGCGGAGGGTTCCCTCCTCGGCCACCGCCTTCGCGCCGTTCTCGCAGAACTCCGCCGGGCTGCGGTGCCCACCCTCAGGCCACGCGCAGCCGGGACAGTCGAAGCCGTCCTTCTGATTCACGCGTGCCAAGGTCAGGAACGTGCGCTTGACACCCATCTGCGCGTAGGACATCACCATCGAGTGGACCACCGCAGGCACCCCTGCCGCCCACTCCTTCGGTGATCCCACCTGCAGACCCTCGTCACCGACGTCCTGCTGCGGACCCTTTTTAGACACCCGATACCTCACTTCTGGCCATCAGCCATGTCAAAAAATACGCCATCGTGGATGCCACGCGATCCCCAGGGGGCAAGGGCGCAGGTCCTTGCCCCTGTCCACGCCTCCTTGAGGATCAGACGGCTACGACTGGCCCATCGGCTGCCAAGGGGAACGTCCGGTGGAAGATCGCATGATCGGCCCTCAGGTTGACGAACACCTGCGGCTTGATGATGATCTCGTAAGCGCGGCGGTCCCTCGTCGCCCACCACGTTGATGTGGTGCGGCCTTTCGGACCCGTCGAACGTGACGCCGCGGGTGGGCAGGATGTGCGGCGCTGGAGCGACCTGCATCCAATAGTGGACACTGGAGTATTCGCTACGACATACTACGTTTTCATGCCGGAAAATGGTCGAAATCTGACATTTGCCGCCCCTGGTGGTTTTCTCAGCCGTTCACGTACGGTCGCACCGCCCACCTGGAGCCGCTGGCTCGTCCCCCCGGCGGCCCTTTCGGTGCACCTCGCCATCGGCCAGGCCTACGCGTGGAGCGTCTTCAAGCCGCCTCTGGAGTCGGCGCTGCACCTCTCGGGCACAGGCAGCGCTCTGCCGTTCCAGCTGGGGATCGTCATGCTCGGCCTGTCCGCCGCCTTCGGCGGACCGCTGGTCGAACGCAACGGCCCGCGCTGGGCGATGTTCGTCTCGATGATCTGCTTCTCCTCGGGCTTCCTGATCTCCGCCCTCGGTGTGGCCACCAGGCAGTACTGGCTGGTCGTCCTCGGGTACGGCTTCGTGGGCGGTATCGGTCTCGGCATCGGTTACATCTCGCCGGTGTCCACGCTCATGAAGTGGTTCCCCGACCGGCCCGGCATGGCCACGGGCATAGCCATCATGGGCTTCGGCGGAGGAGCCCTCATCGCCTCGCCGTGGTCCACGCAGATGCTCGGCACCTTCGGCACCGGTACGGGCGGGATAGCGACGACCTTCCTGGTGCACGGGCTGGTCTACGCGGTGTTCATGTCGGTGGGCGTTCTCCTGGTCCGGGTCCCGCCGGACGGCTGGCTACCGCGGGGCTGGGTTCCCGCGAAGGCCGCCGCGCGAGCACTGGTCACCACCGCGAACGTCTCGGCTCGCAACGCGATCCGCACGCCGCAGTTCTGGTGTCTGTGGGTGGTCCTGTGCTTCAACGTCACCGCGGGCATCGGCATCCTTGAGAAGGCCGCGCCCATGATCCGCGACTTCTTCGCGAACACGGCGACACCGGTCTCGGTCAGCGCGGCGGCCGGCTTCGTGGCCCTGCTGTCCCTGGCCAACATGACGGGCCGGATCGTGTGGTCCTCGACCTCGGACCTGATCGGCCGGAAGAACATGTACCGCGTGTACCTCGGCGTGGGCGCGCTGTTGTACCTGACGATCGCGCTCGCCGGAAGCTCGCACAACTTCGTGTTCATCCTCTGCGCGATCGGCATCCTGTCCTTCTACGGGGGAGGCTTCGCCACCGCCCCGGCGTATCTCAAGGACCTGTTCGGCACCTACCAGGTGGGCGCCATCCATGGCCGGCTGCTGACCGCCTGGTCGACCGCGGGCGTCCTCGGCCCGCTGATCATCAACGCCATCGCCGACTCGCAGAAGGCCGCGGGTAGGACGGGACCCGCGCTCTACACGACGTCCCTGTACATCATGATCGGGCTACTGGTGGTCGGTTTCCTGGCCAACGAGTTGATCCGCCCGGTGAATCCCCGCTTCCACGAACCTCAGGTCGCGGAGATGGGCCAACAGGATACTTTGATCACGCGACAGGGAGGCTCTTGATGGCGGACGACGGAGAGACGGCCCGGCGCACCCCCTTGATGATTCTGGCGTGGGCTTGGGTGGTCCTGCCCTTCGCCTACGGCGTCTACGAGCTCTTCCTGAAGCTCACCACCCTCTTCGCCGGCTGAGCGGCCGACGCGCTTGGTGAATCTCCAGCAAGCGCATGGTTCACCTGCTCTTCAACCAGATCATTTCGGACCTCGGCACATCATTCACTCACGTCGCCGATGCTGAGCGCCAACCCGCAGCGGCTGGACCGTAGCGAGGCACTCGTCTGCGACCAGGACCACGGCTACACCTCCGAGCAGAAGGCGTTCGACCACGGTCTGATGGACAAGTTCGTGGAGAGCACAGAGAACACCGTCTGCTCACCGCCCCACGTGTCCAAGCCGGGCCTGGTGATGGACTACTACGACGGCAATACGGTGACCGGGCTGTGGAACTACGCCCAGCGCTTCGCGATGAGCGACAACTCCTACTCCACCGTCTTCGGGCCGACCGTGCCCGGCCACCTCAACCTCGTCTCCGGGCAGACGCACGGAGCGATCGCGTCACGGCCGTCGGCAGCGGTCGTCAACGGCACGGTCATCTCCACCAGCGTCTCGGCCAAGTTCGAGGACTGCCCGAAGTCGGCGAGTGCGCCCAAGGTCGAGATGACGGGCCGCAACGTCGGTGACCTTCTCAACGCCAAGGGCGTCAGCTGGGGTTACTTCTCCGGCGGATTCCGGCCGACGTCCCGCAATGCCGATGGCACCGCGGTATGCGGATCCCATCACATCAACATCGGGGGCGAGACCGTCGAGGACTACCACGACACCCTCGAACCTTTCCAGTACTACCGGTCCACCTCGAACCCGCACCACCTGCAGCCCGCCTCGGTCGCCGAGATCGGGCACAACGGCCAGGCCAACCACCAGTACGACCTGACCGACTTCTGGAGCGCGGTGGACGCCGAGAAGATGCCGGCCGTCAGTTACCTGAAGCCCGCCGTCTACCAGGACGCGCACCCCGCCCAGTCCAGCCCGCTGGACGAGCAGCACTTCATCGTTGACACGATGAACCGGCTGCAGAAGTCGAAAGACTGGAAGGACACCGCCGTCGTCATCGCCTACGACGACAGTGACGGCTGGTACGACCACCAGATGAGCCCCATCGTCAACAGCAGCCAGAGCCCGCAGGACGCCCTGACCGGCGACGGCCTGTGCGGGGCCCGCAACCCGCTGGCCGGCTACCAGAACCGGTGCGGGTACGGCCCACGGCAGCCGCTGATGGTCCTAAGCCCGTACAGCAAGGTCAACGCGGTGGACCACTCGATCACCGATCAGACGTCGATCCTGCGGTTCGTGGAGGACAACTGGCTGGGCGGGCAGCGGATCGGGGACGGTTCGTTCGACGCCCTGGCCGGAGGTCTTGATGGACTGTTCAACTTCAGCCACCCGGATCGGAAGCCCCTCTACCTCGACCCCATCACCGGCGAGCCTCGCCACTGACCTCGATTCGCAGTGTGCACAGCACGTAGCCCGGCGCAATGATCTGACCGCGTCCCCTCCAATACCGCACGCGCCCCTTGACGGATGTCACAACATGCCTTCTTGTGATGCTGGAGCCCTGCCGGGCGAGGACGAGGAGGACTCCAGATGACACGCACCGCGACCGTCGAGCTCAGCGGTCTCGGCGTCCCCGAGTCGCTGCGCTGGCACGACGGCGCGCTCTGGTTCAGCGACCTGGCCCACGGCACCGTACACCGCTGGGACGGCAGCGGCGGGTTGGAGACGATCGTCAGCGTCCCTGGCCGCGCCGGCGGACTCGGCTGGCTCCCCGACGGGCGGCTGCTGGTCGTGTCCATGGACGGGCACTGCGTGTACCGCCTTGAGGGCGACGGCCGGCTCGTCGAGCACGCCGATCTGCGCGAGATCGCCGGCGGCCCTGTCAACGACATGCTCGTCGACGCGCAGGGACGCGCCTACGTCGGCAACTTCGGCTTCGACTACCACGCATTCGCGCGCGAGCATGCCAACGCCGAGCTCTACGCCCCGCCCGGCCCGCCGACCACGCCGATCGCCTGCTTCGCGCCGGACGGTTCGCTCATCGGGCTGAGCGCGCCAACGCTGTTCCCGAACGGTTGCGTAGTGACCGCGGACGGGTCGTTCGTGGTCGCCGAGACCCTGGCCATGCGCCTGACCGCGTTCACGGTCAAGCCCGACGGCGGACTTGCCGACCCGCACACCTGGGCGCCGCTGATCTCGCCGCTGCTGTGGAAGCTGGTCAACCGCCCCGGCGTCGCCGGCTGGGTGACACGGCGGGTATCCGCGCTGCTGGACGTCCCCGCGATCGCGAAGCGCTCCAGCTCGCCCATCGCCCCGGACGGCATCGTGCTGGACCCCGACGGCGAGACGATCTGGGTGGCCAACGCGCTGCGCGGCGAGTGCGTGCGCGTCGCGCGGGGCGGGGCTGTGCTGGACCGGATCGCGACGAGTCAGCGCACGCTCAGCTGCCTGGTCGGCGGAGCCGACGGCCGCACGATGTACGCGGCCACCGTGCCGACCGACGACCCGAAGCGCGCCGCAGAGCTCAACGGCGGGCGGATCGAGAGGATCCGGCTGTGAGCCGCGGGGGATTCGGTGCACCGACGGCACCGTACCCACGGTCTACCCGAAGGAGTCGACGCGGCTGAACGGCGGTCGCATGGAGCGCCTCGTTCTCGATCAGGAAAGGAATGATCCGCTTGACTTGGACGAATGACCACAGTCATCCTGCGCCGATGAGCGGTGCCACGCGCACCGACCAGGTCGTCCTGATCACGGGTGCGGCCAGCGGCATCGGTGCGGCGGCGGCGACGCTGGCGGTACGGCGCGGCTACAGGGTCGTGCTCGCCGACATCAGGGTCGCTGCCGCCGATACGCTCGCCCACGACCTCGGCGAGCGGGCCCGGGCCTGTGAGCTGGACGTCCGCGACGAGCACTCCTGGGCGGCCGCGTTCGACGCCGCCGAGGCGGAGTTCGGCCCGGTCGACGTGCTCGTCAACAACGCCGGCATCATCCACACGGGCAACGCGCGCGACCTGCGGCTGACCCAGCACCGCGACATGGTCGAGGTCAACCTGCTCGGCACCATCACCGGGGTGCTGACCGCCCTGCACCGGATGAATGCGCGCGGTCACGGCCACATCGTCAACGTCTGCAGCATGACCTCGTTCCTGCCGCTGAGCGGCTACGCCACCTATGCAGGAACCAAGCACGGCATGCGGGCGTTCCACCACAGCGTCGCCATCGAGGAACGGCACGGACCGGTGACGTTCTCGATCATCCATCCGCCGTCGACCCGCACGCCGATGCTCGAGCAGGAGATGGCGGACCCCAGCTCGGTGATCGCCTTTGCCGAACGCTCGCATGCCCCGGAGGAGATCGCCGAGGTCATCGTCGACGCGATCGAGTCGAAACCGGTCGAGGTCGTCTTCCCGGCCGTGGCCGGCCGCTTCCAGCGCATGGTCGGTGTGCTGCCGCAGCTGATGTACTGGGCCATCCCTCGTGTCGAGGCCTCCGGCCGCCGCAAGCGCGACCGGCTCAAGGGCACGCGTCCATGACCGGCCGGCCGCGGCGCCGACGGGCCGACCAGGCCCGCAGCCGCCGCGACGCGTTCGGCCGCGGCGGCCGAGGCCGGAGCTAGGACGGACCGGGTGTACATCGTCTGCTCGTGGCGACCAGGTCTGCTCCCGGCGCCGCGCCCTGGACCTGGTCGCACCCCTGTCACGCCATGTCAGAACGCTTCGGCGACGGGAATGACGTCAGCACCGATCTTCTCGAGCGCGTCCAGCCTCGGCACGCTCGGCACGGCGCCGATGGCCACGTCGAACCCGAGCTCGTGCAGCCGGCCGAGCTCGTCGATCAGCTCGCCGGTCTTCTCGCCGTTCTCCCCGATGTCGAGGACCTGGTAGACGGTCTTGGTGATCTCGTTGTAGTCGCGCCCCTCCGTCTCGCAGTGTTCCTTGAGCACGTCGAGCTTGTGCTTCAGGTCGGGGGTGTTGAACAGGTTGCATGCCTGCGCGTACTTCGCGACGAACCGCAGCGTCTTCTTCTCCCCACCGCCACCGATCATGATCGGCGGATGTGGCCTCGTCAGCGGCTGCGGGGAGCTCAACAGGCGTTCGGCATGGATGTGCTTGCTGGAGAACGGCCCTTCGTCGTCGGACCACGTCTGCAGCAGGTATAGGAGCGTCTCCTCGAGGATCTCGAAGCGTTCGGCCGTCGGGGGGAACGGGAAGCCGAGCCCCCGCGACTCCTCCTCGTTCCAGCCCGCGCCGATCCCGATCATCGCGCGCCCTCCGGACAGCACGTCCAAGGTCGTCATGGTCTTCGCCAGCAGGCCGGGCTGCCGGTAGTGCACGCCGGTGATCAAGGTCAGGAGCTTGGCGCGTTCCGTGTGCGCGGCCAGGAATCCGAGCGTGGTGTACGCCTCCAGCATGTCGTTCTCGGCGGGCCCGACGTTCCTGATCTGGAAGAAGTGGTCCATCGGGGCGATGTACTCGAACCCCGCCTGGTCGGCCGTCCGGGCGACGGCGGCGAGCTCATTGCCTAGTGCGGCCGGTCCGTTCGGCCAGGTGAAATTGGGGATCTGCAAACCAAGTTTCATGATGTCCCG
The DNA here is from genome assembly GCA_025964675.1 of Sphaerisporangium sp. GTDB lineage: Bacteria > Actinomycetota > Actinomycetes > Streptosporangiales > Streptosporangiaceae > Sphaerisporangium. Next base: position 26,899 of record JAOPYI010000288.1, read on the forward strand.
TTTTCTCTTTCGAACTGATGTACGGCTCGGCCGGGTCAGGTGAGGGTCGCGTCAGGCCTTGCCGTCGTGAATGCGGCCCGCCCAGCCAAGCGTGCCAGGTCCGGGATACAGCCCGGAGCGCGGCCCCACCCCCAGCGTTGGCGGCTGAGCACTGGATCATCGGCCGGTAAGCCGGCGGACCTGCTGACTCCGACCCTTCTCGCTCCGCGCGTCCGAGCAGGACAGTCTGGTCGTCACTATGACTTCCATGGTCCGCAGTGCGTGCAGGACCTCGCTCTGGAACGGATCTCGTTCGGAGAGATCGACGGGGAGACCTCCATAGAGCTCGCGTTCAGGAAGCATCCGGCACAATTAGCAGGTGTTCGACTTCGGAATCCCCGGTTACCGGCCAGAGTGGTTGAGCGGGCGCTCAACGATCACCGCGGCTCACGGGGCGAGGCTCGCCTGTCTTACAGGCCGTCAGTTGACCCGCGCACTGCTGGTGTGGGATCTCGACGAGGATGAGTGGTTCGCTGACTGCCCGATCCTTCTGGACTTCGAGGGCGAACAGGTCGAGATCAACCACTGGAAGTTCGACGAGGTCTCAATCACCTGGAACACCATCGACCCGGCACGCTCGCCGGCTTGGCCGGAGTTCCACCTGGCATGGCGAGACAACGCACCCGACGAACTTGCCGCACTGGTCGGGCAACCTCTTTCAACCATGGAATTGCTGGAGTGGAGGGGCAGCGATCTCGCCCAGGGGACGGTGTCCCTCGGATTCAGCTTCTCGAACGGACAGGTAACGATCTACAACAAGCTTGATGAGAACGGCATGGAGTTCACCCCTCCTGACGACCGTTACACGCGGCACAGGCGGAACAGCTGATCCGTAGGTCCCCAAACGACTTCCAGGATTGGCATCAGCGTTCCACGAATGGTCGCGCCGGGGCTGCCGCTGTGCCGCCCGAGGGGGTGCCGAGATTCCTACGGTTATTGGGATGCTTGGCCGCACGAGGGATGGCACCAACGGCGACGCGGGTGGCTCTTTATGAAGATCAGCGAGCAGCCGGCAGGGATCGGCAGGCCCGGTACTACCGTCGGCACCTCACACCCGGGGGAGCGTCCAGGTGATCACGTGGCGTCGGCTCGTCGAGCAGGATTTCCCGGTATTGAGGGAATGGCTGGAGCAGCCGCACGTGGCTCGGTGGTGGAATCACGAGACCTCGCCAGAAGCGGTGGCGCGCGACTTCGGCCCCGCAGCCAGGGGAGAGGAGCCGTCCGAGGACCTGCTCATCTTCCTCGACGGCCGGCCGCTCGGCCTGGTGCAGCGGGCTCGGCTAGCCGACTACCC